>CAZEGK010000013.1:17064-58710 GCA_964512205.1 uncultured bacterium
CGCATAAAAAGCTCTAATGGATCATGACGAAGTTTTGAAATGTCTGCCAATACAATAGCTGCGATCTGCTTTACAGATAAAAATCTACAGGCCACTCTTCCGCCTTGCCTGTTTTGCATGGCTGTAATCTCCGTAGTCAGTATAGTGCATAAAAGCATCATCAAGGGATGCTTCAAGGCCAATAGCTTCTTTTAATTTTTTTGGAGCATCTATTGCAACAATAGACCCTCGTTTCATGAAGGCAACAACATCACAAAGCGCATCTGCCTCCTCCATGTCGTGAGTAGTTAGTAAAATGGTTGTGTTTTGCCTTTTTCTCCATTCTTGCAGATGCTGCCAAAGCATCACCCTTGCAGCGGGATCGAGCCCAACAGTTGGCTCATCTAAAAAGAGTACTTTTGGTTGATGGACAATACTTTGGGCAATTTCAAGGCGTCGAATGCTTCCTCCGGAATAGCTATTTACAAGCTCATCTTGCATCTCAGTAAGGCCCATAAAATCAAGCACTTCATCCATGCACTCCTTTCGCCTTTCTCCTTCCAAGCCGTAGAGCCGGGCGGAAAGAAGGAGATTTTCATATCCCGTAAGATCCCCATCTGCGCAAAGAAGCTGTGGCACATAGCCAATATTTTTTCTCACAGAAGCAGCCTCTGTTTGCACGCTGTAGCCTGCAACAAATGCATGCCCCGAGGTAAGGGGAAGAAGCGTTGTTAACATCTTTACTGTCGTGCTTTTTCCGGCACCATTTGGTCCGAGCAGGCCAAAAATGGAACCTTCTTTTACAGAAAAGGATATTGCATCAACAGCAAGATGGGAAGTATAGCGATGTGTAAGCGATCGAACTTCTATAGGTAACATCAGAAAAAACCCTTACTCACTTAGCGTGAGTAAAGGTTTTTGAGCGATTATTTGCAATAATCAAATAACTTACTTAACGACATTATCTGGCAACTGCTTAACAGCGTGAGAGCCGTCAGTATTGATGCCAGCATCTTTGTCTTTATTCATATTCATATCAGATCCTTTCATGTCAGAGCCCTTTATGTCATTGTCTGACTTCACTGTTGAATCTGATGGAGTGACCACTTTGCCCGATGGATTAGTGGTATCAGGAGTTGATGTCCCAGACATATTAGCCCTCATTGGGACTACTGCCAGGCCGAACAAAAGAGCCAAACATAACATATGTTTGTTATTCATACATTCCTCCTTTTAGGGGACTTCCCCTAATTATATTATATACCCTAATGTACTTTATTTTCAAATCGCTATAACACATTGACTTTCATGTCTTTATAAATTTTGTATATATTATAGCTCTAACGTGGCATGATAGCCAATTAGGAGCAGAACAAATGTCGAAACATCGCAAATTCTCATGGCCAGAAAACATCAAGGCATTTAAAAGCCCGCTTGAAGCGATTGTCAAAATCTGCCAAAGATATATTCCTCCAAAGTCTCTGGAAAAATCGACCTCCACTATAATGCAGGCAAAAAATACGCTTCATCAAGCATATGAAGATATGATCTTATCGCTTGCAAAGCTTCCTTTTATAGCGATTTTTCTTGTATGGCTTGAAGACCCCCGAACAACATTTGAGCTTGCAAACAACGCAAAACTGCTTCTTGAAATGGGATTCATTGGCATTCAAGGCGAGGATGGTAAAACATGGACTATCGCTGATGCACATGAGTTTGACCATAACATCATAATCGATGCGATACGCTGCAACCAAGAAATAAATCAAGACCTTCAGGAGACATTTGTAGCAACTTACCTCTCCTTTCTCCACTGGCTCTCAATGGAGACCTATGGTTACTTTCCTGAATGTAAAGACCCAGACCTACTACGAACAGCAAATCGCGTTCTTGCCCACAGTCTTTTTATCAAATTCATCGACAAACTTTCCGGCGAAAAGGAACGACTTGTAGCAAAACTTCTCTACTTTGGTGGAACAAGGACATTAGATGAAATTTTGAAAGTTGATCTCAAAAATGTTGACTTTGACAAGCGAGTCATTCAATACGGTTTTTACCGCGTATCCTATCCTGCCCATGTATTTGCCGACATTCAGAAACTTGCTGGAAAGAAAAAAACAGGCCGCCTTTTTATTGGAAGAAAGAACGCCCCCTTGAGCCCTCCCACAATATTTAGAAACTTCAAGCAAGCAGCAACCGAAGTAGGACTTGGCCAAACTTTTGGCCCAGCCATCTTAACCGCAAGCACTTAGAGATCGATAGTTCTTTGTTACAATATATTGCAAATATATAACAAGCTTCGATAGACTTACCTTTGTTTGAGGCGCAGGATGCAAGTCTCCTGATTACTTCCTCACTTTTGCCCTGGTAAGAATTTAAGCCTCCATTTTATGCAAGATAATAAAGATTTTGTTTCAAATTGCGTCCTTAGGGTTAAAGTGCATATGCACCTCAAACACCTCATTGATAAAATTGAAAAAAAAGCTGAAGACCCAAGATGTCAGGAACTTATTAATGAAGAAGACTGTCCCCACACATTTAAAGACCTGCTTTCACAGAAAAGAAAAAAATAGGGCGCCTACCATGGCCGCTTTCCAGTAACTTGTGGGATATTTTGCGTCTTTAGGCTTTTATCTTGTTGCTCCATTTGCTGAAGTAGGCGTATTGAAAGATCAGGATTTAGTTTAAGCGATTGCTGAGTAAGCTCCTTACTTGCTTGCTCTTCATTATTTTTAGATTTATCAGATTCCGATTGAAGGCTATGGAGGATTTTTGACGCTTCCTCCAGGTCATCTAGCACCTTTTGCATACTAGAGAGCTCCTTTGTCTCCTCGAGCACCATATCTTTTGCATCATCGATGAGTGAGATCACTTTTTTGATCTTAGGGCCTTTTGTTGGAAGTGTTGCTAGACTAGTTGCAACCTCCTGAATTACCTTTTCCTGCATGCGTGCTAAGAGTGCTAAATCGTCGCTAAAGCCCTTTTCCTGGCTATATCGAAGCAGGCTCATGGTCTTTTTCTGAAGGTCGACGCCAAAATCTACAGCTTCTGTTATACCCTTTAGATCTTCTCTTTCATTCGTAAGTATCTCTTTTAGCCACCCAAGCTCAAGCGACATCCGGAAAAAATCAATGTCCCTCCGCTCTTTTTGTGAAAACCAGGGTTCATTTTTTTGCAGATCGCTTTGGACATCTGCAAGACAGCCCTTTTTTACAAAGAGGCTTAAGATGTGCAGAAGGAGTTTATAGTCTGCACTCGCAATCGATCGATCAAAAGTGGGATTTGTCTGAAGAGCAGCTATTTCATCAGAGAGCAGGCTAAGTAAAAAATTAAGGGCCTTTTGCGGATTTACATAAAACCAGCTGATGAGGACATGATCAAAATAGGGCGGATTCATTTCGGCAAGCTCATTCTCCGCACGTGGGATATCAAGTGCTTTAAGCCTATCTCTAAGAGGATCGACGATATGTGCAATTTGGATATCCTCCCTCGCGTGAAGGAGGGTGGCAAGTTCTTGAAATGTTGTATCTTCCGGCTGAGAGAGTATTTTCCAGTAGTGTATAAGAGGCTGGGAAGTCTCAAGCCTTGACTCAAGACTTTCTATAAGCTTTGCTGTAAACGGATCAGAGAGGCCTTTTTTACGCTCTAGATAGCGGCGGGAAAAATGCTGCCAAAAGCTATATTCTTCTCCCCAAAATGAGTAGAGCTTATTTTGCAAAGAATGCTCAGTAGCGATATCCACTCGCTCTTCAAGTATAAAGGTAATATCTCTATTTTCTACCTCCTCTTGTAAAAGAAGGACAAGAGAGGAAAGCCTATAGAGAATGTGCAGAGCACCTTGTAGGTTTTTTTTATCAAAAACATCCAAAAGCTCTCCTCTAAGCTCAAGAAGCTCCTTTCGCAAAAAGTCATGCATCATAAATACATCTTTTTTTGCGGGAGCTTGCAAAAAGCTGTCTACTCGCATGAGGCAAAATAGAATTCTCTCAACCTTCTCTTTTCTATATTTTTGCATGTAAAGGGCGCTATTCTCTGCTGTCAAACCCTCTGCAGTATCGATATCGACAAGGTGGGAAAAAAGCTCAAGGAGCATGCTTCCTAGGGTATCTAAGAGAGCCCCTTTATCAAGTGAATGAAGAGAGACAAGTGATGAGTAGAAACGCACAGCCTCTTCGCTATTTCGTATACCCTCTTCAATTTCCAGCTTTTGAAAATCAAGACTTTGAGGCATCTTTGTAAGAGAGCTTTTTGCAAACTCTATCCCTTCTGTAATATGCTGCAAAAGCTCATCTGAATATTTTTCTCCATTTGCCAGCCTACTGAGCTCAAGCTTTACATAATCGAGCGCATAAACTGCTCCGTTGTAGGCAATCTGAACTGCAAGCTGAGGACTACTCTTCTCAACAGACTGATAGAGCGTATCATCAATCTGATTGAGTGCAATAAGTGCATCCCAGTATCTATTTTGACGTGCGAGCAGGACAGAAATATCATAAAGTAGCGTAGCTCGTTCAACAGGCGCAATTTCTCCCTGGAGCATCTTTGAAAACTCTCCAAGAGCTAAATCTTCTCGACCAGCATCTGCAAACTCAATACCCCTATCTATTTTTGAATCTGCGTGAAGTGATGTTGCTGCAAAAAGAAGCAATAGTGTTGCCGTTTTTCGCTTTGTTTCAGGAACAACTTGGGAAAACAGGAGCACAATAAGGGCCCCGCTAACGAGCAGCATCACATCCAGAGGCGCTCTTGGCGCATAGGAACTTACTGTATGCTCAGAAGATTCATGGCTTGCAGCAACATCTGCAAGGATCGCATCTGAGATCTCCAAGGCTGCCCTGTTTTTTTCTTGATAGAAGTGGCCGCCGCCAGCCTCTGCCATTCGCTGAAGCAGCTCCTTTTGCATGGCGGAGATCACCGGCTGCCCTTCAAAAAGCACATCAGGCACCAGAGCTCCTTCTGTCGTTCCAAGACCTATAACCTCCCATTCAAGCCTTGACGATTTTGTCTCCTGAATATGTTGTAAAAGCACATCCTCTGCTTGCTTTTTGCTCTCTCTATTCATATCTAAAAAGCCTGTGTCCTCGCCATCTGTCAAGAGGACTATGCGGACATTTTTTTTGTAGGGGCTATTTACATACTTTGCTTTTACCGCATCCACCATTGCAAGAAGGTTAGTTCCCGCCTCTCCAACATCATTTAGCAACTCTGAGTCAAGCAGGACGCGAAAGTAGAGATAATCTAAAGTATCGGGCACCACTTGCTTTGCAGTCCCGGCAAAGGCCACAAGCGAGGCATTAATTCCTCCAAGGGACTCTACCATAGTTTCTATTAACTCTTTTGCTCTTGCAAGCCTTGATATCCCATCTTGAGTATCAGTTGCCCCCATAGAACTTGAAACATCCAGGATAAAGGCTACCTCATCCACTTTTGGAAACGTTGAAGATTCAACCTCCTCCTTTTCGATGCTTGATTTTGCAGTGCTGAGCTTTGTTAGGGCAATCGTAAGAAAAATCCAGGCACAAAATATGCAGATAGCTTTTACAAAAAAGGCAAAATTTGACCGCTCTGCAATAAAAGGAGGGAGATTGCCCTCCTTTACATATGATTCTTGCACCTTTTGTTTATGACAGAGCAGCTTATAATAGAGCACAAGAAGTACGAGGCCAAATAGCAAGAAATAGCCATACAAACTGCTCATGGGCTTCTCCTTGCAAAGGTAGTTTCAATGAGAGCACCTACTCCGATCGAAAGGAGGGCTAGCGTAATAAAGAGCCCAACAAGTGAAACTTCATGAATAGGCGCCTTCTTTCTCGTAACCTGTGGAGCTATTTGACTTTTTTCCATCGAATCGATTTTCGACAAAATATCCTCAATAGTCGTTTGGCTATTTGTTAAAAAAAGCTCTCCCCCGCTTCCCTGCATGGCAGCTTTTAGCTTTTGTATATCATTTGCATACTCACTCTTTCCAAGTATAGGATCAATTCCTATATAAAAAACGCGGACGCCATTTTCTTTTGCATAGTCTATAGCCTCATCAGGGGGCATAAAGCGGAAAGGGTTATCCCTATCTTCAGGATGGGGACTTTGCAGGCCATCTGTAAGGATGATAATTGCTTGGTTTGCAATATTGTATACGCTCTTATGCGCCTCTTCTTGGCGCTTTGCAAAGTGCTTTGTAGCAACGATAATATTTACCGCCTTGAAAATAGCATAGCCAATCGCTGTGCCATTTTTTGTATCTTCTTTGACAGGCTGAACAGCTCTCAATGCATATGCAAGCTCTGCACGGTTAAGTGTAAGCGGGCAAAGGACGTCAGGGACGCGAGCAAATGCAATAAGGCCCGTTAGATCATTTTGTCTTCCGGGAAGATTCAGCCCCTGTTTTCCCTCCACAAATGCTAAAATGGCCTCTTTTGCAAGGTCTATCTTGGGAAGATCGCCGCTGATTGTTTTTACCTTCTCGCTCATGGAACCAGATTCATCGAGCAGAAAATAGATTGCAATTCCAGAACGCGGCACCTCTGCTTTAATGACATCTTCTCCACTTGAAAGACTCTGCACCGCCCGTGGATGAGAAAGTGCAATGAGGAGAAAAAAGATCGCCGCCCAAAAGGCATATTTTCCAACACGAGAAAGATAGATGCGAAAAGATGAGGCCTTCAAAAATGGTAAGCGCTCGCTTACAGGAAGAGAAGGAACAGCACGTTTAAATCCAGCATAGAGCAGCAAAATGAGCGATACGAGAAGGAAGAGAAAGCTGAATATGCCAAGATCAAGTCTCATTTAGATACTTTGACTCACTCCAAATTTATCAAGAAGCACATCCAGCTCATCAAGATCATTGAATGAAAAGGAGATTGTTCCACGATTTTTTGTTCCAGCCACTTCCACCTGCATTCCAAAACACCTCATAAGCCTTGTTTCTAACTCTTTATAGTAGATATCATCGCTTGGCTTTTTTTTGATAAGCTTTGTTGCTTTATCTACTGTGAGGTTTTCTTTTAGCATTTTGTGAAAAAGGGCACTCCGCGCCCCTTCTGGACATGACAAAAGCACTTTAGCATGTGCATGAGAGATCTTGTGCTCACTTATTGCCCTCTGCATCTCAAATGGGAGCTGCAAAATCCGCAAGTAATTTGCGACGGTCGATCTCTTTTTTCCTATTTTTACTGAAATCTCCTCTTGCGTAAGGCCAAAATCCTCTATCAGGGTTTTGATGGACTTGGCAATCTCTACAGCGTTCAGGTCTACTCTCTGGACATTTTCAATCAGTGCAAGATGTGCAATTTCTTCGAGGGAGGGATGGGCTCTTACAATAGCTTGAATGCGCTCATATCCCAGGTGCCTGCAGGCCATAATTCGCCTCTCTCCCGCAATAATTTCATATTTTGCGGTTCCTAAAATTTTTGTTACGACAGGAAGATGCAAAAGTCCCATTTCGCGGATGGATTCGGCAAGTTCTCGAATATCCTCGTCCACAAATACCGTACGAGGCTGATATCGGTTTGAAACAACATCATTTAAAGAAATTTCTTCTATGTTCTGCATCACTTTTTTCCTTAAAGCTGAAAATCTGAGTTTGCATTTTCTTGATTTTGTAGTAAATTACTGCTTATTTTTTCCACGGATGTATTATGATCGAAGGACAAGAAAAAGCAAGATATAGCCAAAATAAACTTTCAGACCGTTTTACTGAATGGGTTATGCTCAATCGCCAAAAAGCAGCCGCTCTTCTCGCAGGCATACTTCTCCTTTTGATTGGAGGATTATGGGCAATTCAGGCAAGAAATAATGCAAAAGTTAAAGATTTTGAACTCGCTGATACGCTCGCGGACGATCTTCAAAGAGGCCCTCGTCTTTTTAGCGACAAAGCAGAATCTGAAGTTCAGGACCAAGCGCTCCTCAGCTTAAAAGCGCTCGATGATAAATATACAATTTTGCAGCCGCGCTTCGATAGCCTGATTGCAGAAGAATATATCGTCAGAGGTCAAAAAAACGAAATTGATCCATATGCTACGCGCACAATTGAACGCCTTCGTTCAATTGGCCTCAATGATTTTGCAGATTTTTCTGAAGTATCCAGAAAGACTGCCCTTGGCGAGTATGCGGCAGCACTTACACTTGCAAATGAGCTAAAGGGAAAGCTTCAAGCAACTAATGAGCACTATACCCTTCAAGGATTTTTGCTTTTGCATATCGCAACGCTCAACCAAAAGCTTGCAAACCATGAAGGAATGATAAGTGCGCTTTTAGCACTTAAGGAACATCTGGGCCTTACAAAGCGTGAAGTGCCTCTTACCCAAAAGCAAAAGGAGCTCGCATCAGAAATGATTGCCATGCTTCAAGATAGACAAAGTTCTCTTTTAACCTTTATGGAACAAGGGTTGTAAATAAGTTTTGTTAATTGTATAACCAAATTGAGGTATTCGAAAGGCGATATCTCCGCAGTAACCAAAGCCTTACTATGTAATCGCTGGCCCAAAAGGAGGTGACCTGAGCTAAAGCAGTCATAAGCGACTATTTAGGAAATCGTTATTAAGTAGAAAATCAGCCACCGAAACAAAGGTGTGAAAATGATTGCAAGTCATGAATCGCATTTAGTGACGTACGAAGAGAAAGATATGGAGCTCTTCTTAGAAAGAGCAAATAGCTTTCCTTCCTACGCAAAAAGAGATGCTACATCAAGCAAAATTGTATCGCTTGGTGATATCGTCACTATAGAAGGGACTCTCGTAGTTGCCTTCTAATCAAACTACCTTGTGGGATAGAGAACTCTATCCCACTTTATCCCCAAAAGATAGCGCCTTAGCAAAAGAACATGGGATTTCCATTATCCCAATCACTTCACCAGAATATCCAGCAGCTTTTAAAGAACTCTTTGATCCACCACCTATACTTTATGTAAAGGGTACTTTACCTCCAAAAGAGGCTATCACCATCGGCATCGTAGGTACGAGAGCCTGCACCTCGTGGGGATATGACTGTACAAAAACCTTTGCAACAAAACTCTCACATGCCGGCGCCTGGATTGTTAGCGGCCTTGCTCGAGGAATAGATACGGCAGCGCACGAGGCAAGCCTTGATAAAACAGTTGCTATCATCGGCTCCGGCCTTTTACATATATATCCTAAAGAAAATCTCGACCTTGCCGAGCAAATAGCAAAAAAAGGATGTATAATAAGCGAATTTCCTCTTCTTGCTCCTCCAACTCGCTATAGCTTTCCAAAACGAAATCGCCTAATTGCCAAGCTCTCATCCGCCCTTCTTCTTACAGAAGCTCCCATCAAAAGCGGCGCCATGATTACTATGCGTCTTGGTGAGAAGCAAAAAAAGCCTCTTTTTACACTTCCCGGAAGAGCGATGAATGAAAACTATAGCGGCAATCACCTCCTTATTAAGGAGGGAGTTGCAAAGCTTGTTGAGACTCCGGAGGAGCTCGCAGCTCATCTTCAGCTACAGTGCAAAATAGTGACAAAAAATGCTATAAACACTAATTTAATTACAGAGCAAGAGCAGAAAATCCTTGATATTTTATACCAATCGGAAGTATCTCTAGATGAGCTTTTGGATAAAAGTACGCTTCCTATTTCGATAATTCAAGTTTTACTTACTAGGCTCGTACTCAAGAAAGTGGTAGCAGAGCTTCCTGGGAAGCGCTATAAAAAAATATAGGTAAGCATGTCAAAGTCGCTGATAATAGTTGAGTCGCCTGCAAAAATTAAGACGCTGCAGAAGCTTCTAGGCGCAAAATACATATTTGAATCCTCCTATGGCCACATACGTGATTTGCCGGAGAAGGAATTTGGTATAGACATCGAAAATAATTTTGAACCAAAGTATGTGCTACTTCCCAAGAAAGCAGATGTCATAAGCCGCTTGAAAAAGGCTGCAAAAGAAGTCGACACTATCTATCTCGCGCCCGACCCTGATAGAGAGGGAGAGGCTATCGCCTGGCACATTAGCCAAATTCTTCCAAAGACAGCTGATATCAAGCGTATTTCCTTCCACTCCATCACAAAAGATGCAGTCCAAGAAGCAATTAAAAATCCAACTGAGCTAAACATTGCACTTGTCGATGCCCAGCAGGCAAGACGACTCCTCGATCGCCTGGTTGGCTATACGATATCTCCACTTCTTAACAAGCGCCTACGAAGAGGTCGCGGTAAAGGAGTTTCCGCAGGACGCGTACAGTCTGTTGCTCTAAAACTTGTCGTTGATAGAGAAAAGGCTATTGAGGCCTTTGTTCCGCAAGAATACTGGTCCATTCAGGCAAAGCTCCAACCAGGGGATGATAAACCCTTTAACGCATCCCTTTTTGCGATTAATGGCACACGCATCGAAAAAGAACGGCTCGAAAATAAGGTAGAGGGTGAAGACTACACGCTCGTCGACAATAAAGAAAAAGCCGATTCTATAAAACGTGATTTAGAAAAGGCTGAATATCAGATAACTCGCGTTGACCGTAAAGAGAAAAAGCGAAATCCTGAAGCGCCTTTTATAACATCAACGATGCAGCAAGAAGCATCCCGTCACTATCGCTTCTCCCCTTCTCGCACGATGGAGATCGCGCAAGGACTTTATGAAGGTGTCGACCTTGGCCAAGAGGGAGCAGAGGGTCTTATTACCTATATGAGAACCGACTCTGTTCGCATCGCACCAGAGGCGCTAGGGGAAGCAAGAAGCTACATACAAAAAGAGTTTGGAGAAGAGTTCCTTCCGGAAAGTCCTAGGTTTTATTCTGTTAAGAAGAGCGCGCAAGATGCCCACGAAGCGATCCGTCCGACAAGCATCCATCGCCACCCAGACCAGATAAAAAAATACCTTACAAAAGAGCAATACCTTCTTTACTCTCTTATCTGGAAGCGCTTTTTAGCATCTCAGATGGTACCTGCCGTCTACGATACAGTTTCTGTAGATATTACAGCCGGTATCTATACCCTTCGTGCAACAGGATCTCAAATTAAATTTAGAGGTTTTTTAACCCTCTACGAAGAAAAGACAGATGATGATCAGGAATCTGAAGAGGATAAGCTTCTTCCAAACCTTACACTCGATCAGATGCTCTCGCTCTTAGAGCTTACAGGCGAGCAGTCCTTTACAAGACCTCCTCCTCGCTTTAGCGAAGCGACGCTCATTAAGGAGCTAGAGAAATCAGGTATCGGCCGCCCATCAACCTATGCGACGATCATGAAAAAGATCGAAAGCCGAGACTACACCGTTAAAGAGCAGGGCCGGCTTAAACCTACTGAGCTTGGCCGGGTAATCTGCGAGATCTTGGAGATCAACTTTAAGACCATTATGGAAATTGCCTTTACTGCTCACATGGAAGATGATCTCGAGCAGATTGCAGAAGCCAATATGGACTGGCATGTTCTTTTGGATGCCTTTTGGCAAGCCTTTTCTCCTACACTTACAGCTGCAGAAGAAAATGCCGTCGTTCCAAAAGTACCAACAACTATCCCCTGCCCAAAATGCGGCGGCATGCTGCAAAAAGTATGGTCTAAAGATAAATACTTCCTCGGCTGTGAACATTATCCAGAATGTGACTATACCATTTCACTAGAAGAAGCAACCTTTGATAAGAATGACTATCAAGATGGCTTTAACTATGAACAGCCTTGTCCAAAGTGTCAATCGCAAATGAAAATACGCTTTGGCCGCTTTGGGCCATTTCTAGGCTGTTTAAACTATCCGGAATGTCGCGGGCTCGTGAGAATCCCTAAAAAGGGCGAACCTGTCGAAGAGCCTCTTCCAACTACACCATGCCCTGCCGTAGGCTGTACAGGAGAGCTTGTTCGTAGACGCTCTCGATTTGGTAAGTTCTTTATCTCCTGTTCTGAATTTCCCGCTTGCGATGTGATCGGAAACGAGCTTGAACAGGTGCTTGAAAAGTATCAAGGCCGCGAAAAAACTGCCTACGTTGCAAAACCAAAGTTCAAGCGCGGTGCCAAGGCAAAAGCTGAAGAGTCTGAAGAGGTAAAACCTAAGAAGAAAAAAGCTCCTGCCAAAAAGAAAGCGACTAAAAAAACAACCAAGAAAAAAACAGTCAAAGAAAAAGAATAAATTGATCATAAATCATATTTTCCTTTATCACAGATCGGGGGCTTTGAGCGGACGTTTCGCTTAAAGCTAAACCCGAAAAAAAAAGGAACTTTATGAAAAAATCTCTAATGATCTTTTTATCATGCCTGTCACTTAGCTGCCAGGCCTTTGCAACATCAACTGCTGGCGATTGCAAAGTAAATGATGGCAACGCAATTGTCGTTTGGACTCAATTTGATGATATAAATGGCTATCTGCATGTGTACGGGGCAAAAGGTGATGTCACCGCTAATTCAAGCACATGGGCTGTTCAGGAAATCTCGGTAGATACCGGTGGCTCATTTTATATCACAGAACCTCGCCTCTTTATATGCGAAGCAACAGGCGATGCCCTCGCTCTTTGGCAATACTATGATGACAATACTGGCCTTTTACGTGTAGGTGGAGCTACAGTTCCGGCAGCATCTACAACATGGACATCCCATCTTGTATCAGATAGTACAAACCAACAAGGCGTATCAGCCTTTGATGGGCAAGCCTCTGTAGATGCAAGTGGAAACGGCATAGTTACTTGGACTGCATACAATCTTACGACATCTGATTATGATGTTCTAGGGGCAACAGTTGCAATTTCGGGCTCTCCAACATGGAGCAGCTCATTTGTACTGCCTGGAGGAACTACACCTCTTATGGCTAAGAAAACTCCCTATGCTGCAGCTAAGCCAAAAGATGGCCCAAAAGTTTCACCTCCTCATCCATTACATGAGAGAAAGCCTCCTGTAAAGATGGGAAAGCGTAAATAACCACTAGAGGCCCAAAAGCCTCTCTTCTGGGCCTTTTTAAAAAATAAATGTTCTATGATATAATATACATATACCATGGAGGGTATATGCATATTCATGGAAATTCTCCCCCTTGGGATTTGCCGCTTCCTGATCATTTACGCGATGTGGCAAGTAAAGGGCTCTCAAAAAAAATGGGTGCAATTCGCAATAGAATTCTCGAATTGAACAGCTCGATTGAGGCCGCAAATGGCATAAAAAATCTCTCTCATAAGCTTGGAATTAGCGAAGAGTCTCGCGAGCTCAAAACACTTGAAGCACTCGACAAAGAACTATTAGAGACCTTTAGCGCTATCAAAAAGGGCCCAGCAAGTGATCACACTATAGGCGAAATGCTTGCACAAAAAAAAGATGAGATCGCACACACCCCGAAAGGTCCAAAAAGAGAGCGTCTTCAGGCAGAGTTAAAAGGTCTAGAGCTGATACGCACATACGCTCCAGAAGTTACAAAACTTGAAAAGCTGCAGTTTTTGGAAAGAACCTATCTGGGAAGAAGATCTGAGTTTATCCAGGAAATTGATGCTGGCATTGACGAAGAAGGTCTTAAAAAAGCCCTACAAGAGCATACAGATAGCGAAAGTGAGGACTCACTTATTGAAAATCTAAAAAAGCTTGAAGACTTTCAAAAGAGAATTGATCAAACCACCGATGATCATTGAGCATTCTTTAGGCGCTTTGCAATTTCACCGAGATTAGCCTTTACGCTTTTATCCGTTACATAGGTATTTAGCACCTTTTCAACGCAACTAGCAATTCCTCTTTTGTCATATCCATCAGTCGATATCCGCTTTACAAGACCTTTATAGAGCTTATCCGTCGCATCTTTACGATTCATAAAGCTATTTAGCTCTTCCTCACCCTTCCTACTATAGGGATATATGATGGCATCCACAGCCCGCTCAACGGCTTGCTTTTTACCAATCTCTTTAAAAAAATTTGCCATCTTCGAAAGGCTTACGAGCGCAGAAGCTGCAAGAAGCTGCCACTCTACCTTTTTGATTTCTGTATGTATAAGTTCTTTACGGACGCTCGAATAACTCTCCCCTGCCTTCAATTCGGTAAGCTTTTGCTGAAGATTTGATTTTAGCTTATCGGGAGAAGCTGTTTGACTGCGGGCTCTTTTGAATTCACTAATTGTCGCACTTGCGTCAGAAAGCGTTCTTTTTACAATTCCTGGGGTTGGATCCGGTTGCAAAGCGCTCATAGTATCTCCTCCACATTGCTAATCTCTCTTTCAAAGACTGCATTTCGAGACTTTAGTGCAAAAGCCTTTGCAGTCTGAATGATTTCTCTCGCTACATCTTTTTGGTTTAGCTCATAAGCCATAAGAGCTGCCTGCTGATAGCCTACTGGATTTGAAGGCTCTAAAATGGTAGCCGCTCTATAAGCATCGAGGGCATCTTCCTTACTTCCCTGCATTTCAAGGGAAGCTCCAAGGCCTATCCAAAAGTCGCCAATTTGCGGAAGGAGAAGCGTAAGTGCCTGAAAGGCTTTGACAGCAAGATTTGAGGCTCCCTTTGATTTTAGAAGATGGGCCGCTACAAACATAACACTTAGTGCCTCATCAGATATCTCTAAGAGCTCCTGAAGGACAGCTTCTTCGTTATCTATTGGCTTATTGGAAAGGTTTGAGAGCCTATTTTTGAGCTCTTCTAGTGAGGGAAGGACAACATTTTCGGCATGAGCAGAAACCTTTGCCTCTTCAAGACAGTCGTAGATAGCCTGCAGCCCCTCGGTAAAATCCTCCAAAAGGGTCTTTAGCCCGCTTTCGTACCGATTAATCACCTGAGCTTCATACTGCTCATAACTTACAAGAGCATTTTCCTTATACTCTTCGCCAAGCTCCTGAGCAAACTCTTTCGCAAGCTCATGCATAGTCATAGAGGGCCTCCTGTTACCTCTATTCTATTTGCAATCAGCTATTAAGTCAAATTTTTACTTTACTTCAGGAACGGGGATCTCTTCTTCAGGAGGAACTAGCTCTAGCCACAGTTTTTCAAACTCAGCTCTCGCCTCTTCAAGCGAAAAGGGGCCGATTTGGATCTTGCCATCTCTATAAATCATGTTTATCGAAATTAGATCCTGCTCTCGCTTTGTGGCAAGCAGGTTCAAATAAGCCAAGATTTTTTCGGAAGCATTCTCCGGTAGAGGTTTAAGATGCTGTTTTGTCTTTTGTTCAAAGAGGTTTGCCACTCCCTCTATTTTGTTATATAAAGAGACAAGCTCTTCCGTAAACCGTTTTGCATTGGTAATCGATACCGTGATATCGACAATTGTACTGTTATTTCGCTCCTGCGCATCTGCCTTTACGTTCAGTGCAAAAAGATCGCAGCTTAGATCGAGCTTTTCTAGAGCCATGTGCCAGTTAAAGGTCTTTTTATTAAGAAGAAAGAAAAAGTTTTCTCCCCCCTCTATTCGGCCAAAATTCTCAAGATGAGGAATGAGATTCTTCACTACATCTGCATGGTTAATAAGCACATCTTTTACTATAGCAAGATCTTGAGGTGCATCCCAATCTTTTGCAAGCTCTTGCATATTGTCAATTGCAGCAGCCATCGCATCATGATAGCCCTGGAAATAATGGATAAAGCCATCTGCATTTACATGAGCAGTTATGCGCCTTTTACCATCTTCAGAAACACTCATCATAGCATTCGCACGCTGCTCGACAAGGGCATTATTTGATGCAAAGTTTTTTAAATCTATCGAAATAGAAGGAAATGGCTCTGAAATCAGTAGGAGCGGCGATTGGACGTATTTTTCTATAATCTCTTGATTTGGAAGCTCGCACTGCAGTGTGAAAGAGGCATTTGTTTTTCCACTTTTTTTCTCAATATTATTCAAGAGCACCTGATACATCTTCCCAAGCATCGTCTCATCTTCACTTGTAATGCCAACGAGCTTTGCACCCTCAAAATTGACATCTAGAAGAAGGTGGGATTGCTCTTTATTTCGCGCCTTTACATCATACTTTGCAATGAGCGAATCTATACTGCATTCAAACGGCCCATGAACATCATTTCCTGTAGAGCTTGCTTTTGCATTTTTAAGTATGATCCTTCCCTGATCACCGATCGTTTGTAAAGAATCAAACTCTACAGCCATATTGCCATCAAGGCTATAATCCGAAAGCAGCCCCTCTTCTCCAATTTCAAACTCTACATGGCTATTGCCGCTGAGGTTAAGCTGCTCGATCTTGCCAAGGAGCGACCACCTTCCAGAAAGATTACCAAGGAGGGTAAAACGAAGCGCTTCGTTATCCACCTCTACCTTTGGATTCACAACGATAAGCTCCACATGTGTTGGAAAGCCTCTTTTTTCTATTCCATCATAAACTACTCTCGTATGGGGGCCGAGAGATGCAAGTTGACTTGTAAGCTCTTTCTCAATTTTATAGGCTTCATAAAACCAATAACCGGCATATGCAAGAGCAAGAATTACAAGGACAGAAAGTATCTTTTTCATCGTAGTATCTCTACAAGTTGTTCTTTTGGTAGGTCTTTAAATTCAGCCTTTTCACAAAGCTCCTTAAAGGGACAGCTTTTACACCGCCTAGTCTCTTTTGTATAGCTGAAGGCTAAAACATCCTGGTTTTCGTGCAGCAGGGACAAGCTATCACAGCTTTTTTCTATATCAGCTTCTAGCTTTTCTAGCTTCATTTTATCTGCAGCAATCTTCTGATAGCTATTTTTTGCAACGTAGAAGGGACTTAAAATGATTTTCTCTACAGGATGAGCCCATACCTTATTTGCAAAGAGTGCATAGAGATGCAGCTGCTCTTCTGTCTTTTCGCTCTCTTCGCCCGTCTTCCAGTCAAAGAGTATGGCTTTATCTCGCCAGATCACAGCAAAGTCTATAACCACAATAATTTTATATTTGCCAGCTAGCTGAAAGAAGGCCAGCTCCTCAATACTCACCCAGCGAGAATCAGGATGATAGGCAAATTGCTGTACAACCGGTGAGGTAAACCAGTTTTGAAGGGAAGTTATCACCTTCTCTTCCCCGCGAGCAATATCTTCCTCGCTGAGAGTGGTATTGTAGTAGATCTCAAAGAGGTTTTTATGCTTTTTAGGAGACTCTCTCCATTTACCTGTTTTTGCCTCTTCAAGTCCTTTATGAAAGTGCAGCTTTCCACGAGCAAGCAGATCCTCAAGTGTAAAGGGTTTCTTTGTCTTCAAAAAGTACTCTATTGCCTCATGGACAGTTGAACCTACAAACGTCGGCATACTCTGCATCTGCTTGAGAGCATAGAGGTAGGAAGCTAGTGGATCTATTTCAGTTCGTTTATCCCAAGGAGTTTTTGGCCAGCCCTCCCATGAGCCGTAGTAGGTATACCAGTAGCGTTTTTGGCATTCTGTATATAAACTTTGGCGTGAAAATGACCAGCTAAATTCATTTTGAAGTTGTTTCATAGGAATCTATCTTTTGCGATGCTCGTTTACTCTAGTGTACCAAAATATTTCGATAAAGAATAGAGTTCTCATTGCATGCAAATGTAAAAGGTGCCCCATGTCTATCTACATTCAACAAGACTCTGAGCATTCCCCAAAAAGAAGCTCAAGCTGTCCACAATTTGCGACCAAAAGAAAAAGTTGTCCCCACGTTGGCGAGGCAGCACTAGAGCTTATTGCGCATGACAGAGTAGAATTTGTATCGCTAAGCAATGCTCCAATGAACGGAGCAACTCCAGAGGTTGTTCGCAGCGTGAAAAAGCTTGCGAAAGCAATTGGCGTGCCTGTTGTCCAAAGCTATATCTTTGTGCCAGATTATGAAAATACGAGCAAAAGTCTGCATGCCTACGTTTTATCTAAGCTCTGAAGAATAGAGTATCTTATCCCACTCATGCACCCCTGATAAGCCTGTGATGTCTACCATCCTAAATCCTGCTTGCCGACGGATCATATCAGTGGTTTGGTAGCGAAAAAGTGGACATCTTGCCTCTATGGCATCTTGAACAATGCAAGCAATCTCTTCAGGCTCTTGTGCGATTGGGCTATCTGGATCTAAAAGACCAACGCGCTCAAAAATCTCAGCATATGGATCTTCTTCTTTAGAAAGATGCGACCCATAAGGCGCCTCAAAGTCAAGTGCTGTCCTTACAGGCCCCGGTTCAATGAGCGACACTAAAATATTCCAAGGCCTCAAAGTGGTTGCCATTGTTTCAGAAATACCTTCAAGCGCAAATTTAGTTGCAGAATAGACCGATAGGGATGGCACGGGGCGAAAGCCGCCTCTTGATCCTATCTGAATGATCCTTCCCCCCATCTGCTTTCTCATAATGGGCAAAATAGCCTGGCACATTCTTGTTGGACCAAAGTAGTTTACATCAAAGAGTCGTTGAGCCTCTTCGATGGAGATATTTTCTATCGATCCCCAGTATTCAACACCTGCATTATTTACTAAGACATCGATTCTACCCTCTTTTTCCATGATAAGAGAAACAGCCCGGTCGATTTCATCTTGCTTTGTTACATCAATATCAACCACATGCAAGTTTTCTGGAAATTGCTCTTTAAGAGCACCTAGATTTTGCATAGTGGAAGAGGTGCGCTTTCCGGCATAGACAATATAGCCTGCATGAGAGAGCCGTTCAGCAATAGCAAACCCGATTCCGCGAGATGCCCCTGTAATCACAACAACCTGCGAGCACTCAAGAGAGCTAAAAAGAAAAAAAAGAAAAGTAAATAGGTATTTCATAATGCGAAAATGTATACGCAATTTAGAGAGTTTTTGGCCACCAGAGAATGGCTCTTTTTTCAATGACGATATCACTTTTTCTTGGACGTATCGATAGTTTTTCAAGTTCAATAGTTTGGGGATCGACCTGTAGGCGAGGAAGCTCATCTTCCATTTGCTTTTGTAGTGCATCAAGCTCTGCTTGAAGCTCGCCGTAGGATTCTTGTGCACGAGAGACATCCTGGCTCTCTTTTGCTATGCGGCCGGCAGATCTGAGGGTTGATTCAGCTTTAGAAAGCGATTTTCTTCCCATAAAAACGCCAAGTACAGCGGCTCCAAATGAGATCAGCCCTTGCGTTTTGCCAAGCCACGATTTTTGCTGCTTTGCCTCTATTTGATTCGTTGCTCTTTTCATCTTTTCTTGAATCGACGAGATTTTCGCTTGATATTTTTCTTTTATCTTCTGTATCTCGGCATCTCGCTTTTCACGTAGAACTAAGGCAGCCCGAGCACGAAAATCGCTTTCACTCTCTTCGCATTTTGATGACAGGTTGCACGATACGGCTCTAAACAGATCAAGCGTTTGATTTTGGTAGAGAAGATCCTTTGCGGCACTTTCCGTTTGTAAAGATGATGTGAGCGGTTCAAAGGTTGCTCCCTCTTCAGGGCTATTTCGCATCTCAATACTCTCAACATCAATTTTTGTTCCCCAAGCTGCCTCTTGATCAAATGCATATAGGACCGTCTGCCAAAAATCCACCCTGTTTTTGGCATCTACATAGTGGAGCTTTGCCTTCAAAAGTTGTTTTGGAATATATTCCTTTGTTTCATTGGACACGGCATAGTATTCATCAACTCCCGCAACAACCTGCGCCGGTAAAGCAGGAGCTTTAGAAACAGGCTTTTTTACCGTAAGGGTTGCTATTTGATTAAGTGTAAGGGGCCCCTTAAGATAGGAGAGCGTCCATCTTGTCTGAAAAAGCTCAGGCTCTTTTTTATAGACGCTTCTTAAAATAAAGGTTCTATTTCCCACTTGATCGAGCATTGTATCATCTATTTGGCCATTCAGCCCCTCGATCACCCGCTTTTTATCGCGATCCGTCTGCAACTTTCCTATAAACCATATGCCGCAGTTTGCAAGACCTTTATAATCGAGATCGACAGGGTTTTGCGTTACAAGTACAACGCCAAGGCCATATGCCCGTGCCTGCTTCAAAAGTGTAAGCATCGGAATCTTAGATGGCGGCATGCTTGTCGGAGGAAAATAGCCAAAAATTTCATCCATGTAGAGCAGGGCGCGAAGGGATGATGTGCCAGGCTGCAGCCTCATCCATGAGAGCACTTTATTTAAAAGCAGCGTAACAAAAAACATCCTTTCTGCGTCGGAAAGATGGGCAATGGAAATAATGGAAAGCTTTGGTTTTGCTCCATCTGTATAAAGAAGTCTTTGGATGTCAAGAGGCTCGCCCTCCATCCAGCTTTGAAAGCCCGGAGATGCTAAAAGATTATTAAGGCTAATCGATAGCTCCATTCGCTCTTTTGGGGGATAAAAGGTATCTAAAGCAAGTGCACCAATTGTGGTAAAGGGAGGTTTTTGTATCTCTTTTATCAAAGTTGCTATATCGAGCTCTTTTCCCTCTTTCCACGCCTTGTCGATAATGGTTGCAATGAGGATATGCTCCTTACTTTTTATAGGATCTGCATTAATGCCAAGAAGGCCAAGTAAACTTGAAGTAAGCGACATCAAAACACCTGGCCGCTCCTCTTCCGGCGGCGCTTGAAAGGAATTTATTATAGATAATGGAATGCCCTTTGTGCTTGCAGGCGTATAAATTGTTAACTCGACAGCATCTTTATATTTTTGAATGCGCTCCGGCTTCTCATCCCATTTTGCAAGCCCATCTCGCCACAGTTTTGCAACAGACGCCGGATCCTCATTTTCTACCCAAGGGGCAAAATCCTCCGGTAAAAGGTTTGGAAAGGCAAGAGCGAGGTCTGCAACGTCGCCTTTAGGATCAATGATTATAGCAGGAATTTTATCAAGGGCAGCCTCCTCAAGGAGGGCAATGCCTAGGCCTGTTTTGCCGCTTCCGGTCATCCCGACACATACGGCATGGGTTGTCAGCTCTTTTGCATCTAAAAGCTCATAACTTTTTGTACGGACATTTTTTCCAAGATAAAAAAGCCCGCTTTTTTCAAATTCTTCCATAAATCCTATCTACAGATTATGACAAATTTTTGCAACGGCTCCCCTTGCAACAATTAGCGCATTAGGGTATTCTTAATACTAATTTATACAGAGCAAGGATGGTCCATGTTTTCATTTCTCAGAAGCATTTTCGGTACAGCACAGCAAAGAACTCTTGCCAAGTATGACAAAATGGTTAGTCAGATTAATGCCCATGAAGAAAAGCTTCACGCGTTATCTGACGATGAAGTTCGTGCAAAAACGCAAGAATTTAAGACCCGCTACCAAAATGGGGAAAGCTTAAATTCTCTACTTCCTGAAGCCTATGCAGTGGTAAAAAATGTCTGCCGCCGCCTTACAGGGACAGAAGTTCATGTTTCAGGCTATAACCAAAAATGGGACATGATCCCCTACGATGTGCAGCTAAAAGGCGGCATCGCCCTGCACCAAGGCTATATCGCCGAGATGCAGACTGGCGAAGGTAAAACGCTAACCGCTTCCATGCCGCTCTACCTCAATGCGCTCACAGGTAAGCCTGTGCACATTGTTACTGTAAACGACTACCTTGCACATCGCGACTGCGAATGGGTCGGCTCGATCTTTAGATGGCTTGGTCTTTCTACCGGTGTTATCACACAGGATATGGACTACGAAGGCCGCCAAGAAACCTATAAATGCGATATCGTCTACGGTACAGCATCTGAATTTGGTTTTGACTACCTCAGGGATAACTCCATTTCGATGAAGAAAGAGGAGATTGTTCAGCGTGGCCACTTCTTTGCCCTGATCGATGAAGTTGACTCCATCCTGATCGATGAAGCAAGAACACCCCTTATTATCTCTGGCCCTTCAAATGCAAACCGCCAGCTCTATGATGTCCTTAAGGATTCAGTCTCAGAGCTTGTGCAAAAGCAAAAGGAGCTCTGCAACAAGCTGGCAACTGACGCACGCAGAAAGCTCGAAGGCCACATCAATGACAACCTTTCAGAAGATCGCAACCTTTCGCAAGAAGAACAAGAAGCATTAAAACTCATGTGGCTCGTTGGCAAGGGAATGCCCCGCCATAAGGTGTTAAAGCGCCTTCGCGAAGATCCCATAATGAGACATGCAATTGACAAATGGGACCTCTATTTCTACGCCGAGCAAAATAAAGATGAGCGCGCAAAATTTCTAGCAGACCTCTACATCAATGTCGATGAAAAGGCAAACGAATATGAGCTTACAGATAAAGGCATCCATGCCTGGCAGCAATGCGGCGGAAAAGATGATGACTTTGTAATGCTTGACCTTGGCCATGAGTTTTTACTCATTGAGCAAAACCCAAATCTCTCTGACGAAGAAAAACTCACCAAAAAGCTTGAGCTTCAAGAAGAAGATGCACTGAGAAAAGAGCGCTCACACAATCTAAGGCAGCTCCTTCGTGCACACCTTCTTATGGAAGAGGATGTAGACTACATCGTCCAAGATGATAAGATCATCATCATCGACGAAAACACAGGCCGTCCTCAGCCGGGACGTCGGTTCTCTGATGGCCTCCACCAGGCTATCGAAGCAAAAGAGGGTGTCTCCATCCAAAAAGAGACACAAACATTTGCTACGATTACACTGCAAAATTATTTCCGCATGTACGAAAAGCTTGCCGGCATGACAGGTACTGCCATCACAGAAGCACATGAGCTTAAAGAGATCTACAAGATCGATGTGCTCCAGATACCAACCTATAGAAATTGCATCCGCACTGACGCAAATGACGAAATGTACATGACAGAGCGCGAAAAGTATAACGCAATTCTTAAAGAAGTTCGTGAAATACATGCAAAAGGCAGACCAATCCTTCTTGGTACTGAATCTGTCGAAGTGTCAGAAAAGCTTGCACGTATTCTTAAGCTTAACCACCTTGAGCATACAGTTCTTAATGCAAAGAACCACGCAAAAGAAGCTGAAATCATCTCCTTGGCAGGACAGAAAGGCGCCATCGTCATTGCTACCAATATGGCAGGCCGCGGTACAGACATTAAGCTAGGAGAGGGAGTAGCCGCCTCCGGTGGTCTTCATGTAATCGGCTCTACACGCCACCAATCAAGAAGAATCGACCGCCAGCTTAGAGGACGTAGTGCTCGCCAGGGCGATCCAGGATCATCAAAATTCTTCATCTCCCTTGAAGATCCGCTTATGCGCCTTTTTGCATCGCCATCCTTAACGGCTCTTCTTACAAAGTTTCGTCCGCCAGAGGGTGAGCCAATAGCTGCCCCTATCCTCAATAGATCGATAGAAACTGCCCAAAAGCGAATTGAAGCAAGAAACTACACCATCCGCAAGCATACTCTTGAATATGATGATGTGATGAATAAGCAAAGGCAGGAGATCTACTCCTTTAGAAGCGATATCCTCCATACCCAAGATAGCTTCAAGCTTGCTGAAGAGATGCTCTCATCGCTCATCTATTCAGGTGCCGAGCTATTCTTTAGAAGCCGCTCCAAAGAGGGTGGATGGAATCCGGAGGGCTTTCGCCACTGGCTTTCTCAGCACATTCCTGTAGCCTTTGAAGTTGGCTATTTTGATGATGAGCGAGCTGACGTCGATGAGCTTGCAGAGCGTGCACGAGAAAAGGTGCTTGCTGCCTTCAATCAAAAAATCGCCTTTGAAAAAGAAAAGTCTACAAGGTTTATACAGCACCCAGACTTTGACCCATCAAAGATCTTAAATGATGCGATACGCAATATCATGGTGCGCACCATCGACAACCTCTGGCAAGAGCATCTTCTTACAATGGATCACCTTCGCTCTGATGTCTCGCTTCGGGCTGTGGGCCAAAAAGATCCTCTTATGGAGTTTAAACATGAGGCCTTTACGCTCTTTGAACGCTTTAGCCTCTCTCTAAAAGAGCAGATGGCACTGTCGCTCTTTAAGTTTGAGATGTTCCCAAGCCATATCTTTGACGGAAGACCGCAGACCTTTCAGCTAGAAACTGACCGCTCTCTTGTAGATGACATGGATGAGGATTTTGACGAGCCGGAAGATGAAGAAGATGATGATGATAACCTTCCTCAAGAGCCTCTTCAGTCTGGTCCAAAAGTTGGCAGAAATGACATTTGCCCCTGTGGAAGCGGCAAAAAATATAAAAAGTGCTGCGGCGCTACAAAGGATGAGCTCGTTCCGAGCTAAAAACTAGCCCCTCTTTACTGATGCAGAGTAAGGAGGGGCAATGTATCTACATCAAAAACACTTCTACCCGCTGCTCGTTTTCTTGCTGACGCGTTCAGCAATACTTTCAAGTAGAGCGCTAAGCGTTATTTTTTTGCTTAACTCTTCGTTGCAAATGCAATCGATCACTTCAGTAAACGTTGTTATCTCATACGATTTTATCCAAAGAATTTGGCCTCCTTGGGTAATATTTGTAACGGTTTTTTCGCTTATGAGAGGGTTTTGCGTTTTGCTAAAATGTCCCGTAAGCTTTATTGAGAGCATTTTTGCAATAGCCTCATCCCCCACTTCTTTGCAAAGATCTGGCAATTTTTCTCTAATAAACTTGGCAACCCTTTCAATTGAACTATATTCTAGCACACAGTCGCTACGCATGCGGATAGTGTTGTAGCTACCCATTTTTTCATAGGTAGTTCGAAGTGAGAGGAGATTTTTCTCAAATGCGTCCTTATCGCTTGAGTTTCTTTTGATATACTGACTTATAGATTCCGGAAAAGATGCTAACACATGACGGGATGGATCGTAGCGATCGCCATCTATAGATGCAGTTATTGCGAGTGTACAGCCTTTGTATAAACGATAGATGGCAGCAATTTCTGCAAGATGTTGTGGAAGATGAGGAAAAAAATTGCTTAAGATAAGGCAAAGGTTTTTCTGATATGTTTCAAGCCATGCGTTGGCTAATTTCAAGCGATTTATTGGCTGCATTATCATGAAGTAGTGAGTAACTTCAGAATATGATAAATAGGTCCATTTAGAGACATCGGCAATTCTTTTGCGATTTATCTGCAGCAGATCGCCATTTGCCTGAGTCTGACGAATATCTGTATAATCATCTGGTAAATTGCGATAAGCAAAGGCATCTTTAATCCTCTCGAGAAGCTGGTTATAGGCGATTGTGCCTACGAGGGTATTTTTGCTTGCAAAAAGAAAATCGATAAAGTCCTCTCTGTCAAGAAGAGCGAAATCCACTAGCTTATTTTTTAGGCTAAGGGCTAAATAATAGAATTGTGTTCTATCAAAATGGATCGCCCATCCACCCTTTATAAACTTTACGGCAAGAAGATGGTCTTTTTGAGAACCGATATGCTCCAAAAGCTGCTTAAAAAGTAGCTCCTTTACTCCTACGGTATCAAGCGCTGCAAGAAACGTGCACATGGCTGCATTGTTAGATGCAACCTTTCTCAAGATATTGCCTATAAATAATCGAGGGGGAAGCGCTTTATATGTAGATATATAGCAATTCAAAAGCTGGGTCCACGTTAAAAACTCTTTTTCAGTTGAAGGGTAGTCGGCAAGTCCTAATACCTGCTCAACTTCTTCCATAAGGGCATCACCTTTGGATCTATCAGCTGCTGAAATAAGTCTCTGCAGCTTGCCTTGACTTATGATGTCGGCGTAAAAACATTCTCTTGCATTGGGGTCGATTGAGCTTGATGATACGCGGCGTTTAGGGACAAGAAGTGGATCATGGGTAGTTGTTAATGAGGGAAGTGAATTTTTTTTATCTTGCCGCCCGAAAATCTGCGACTGGCCAATCATTTTAAGCGAAGGAAGTGAGTTGCACTTCTTAGCTTCAGCCACATCGATAAGCTCGCAAGTTCCAGGCTCCTCTTTTTCAGGATTTGCAAATTTCCAATTCGTTACAGTTATGTTATGAAATGTGACAAAGCTATTACTAAACGTGCAAACTATCTCAACAGAGCTATCTAAAGGGCTCCTAACGACCAAAGTATTATCTAGATTAGTATGGGGAACAAGTTTTTCAAGATCCTCATCATATAAAAAGAGCCCTTCCGGAGTGAGTAGCTCTCGTAATGCATGATAAAAATATGCCTTCGGAATGATAGTAGAAGTAGACTCTGCAGTTTTTATACCATCTAAAGAAATATCAGACACCCCAGATATACTAGCTATTGAAGAAGCTAAGGGATCCATAGTAAACTCCCATTAAAACCTCTATACTACATGAAAGGCTTATTATGGGATAAAAAGAAGCTATGGAAGCTCCTGTTCTTTTATGAGCGAAAGTTCCGCTAGCGTTTTTATGTCAAATTGGGCTTTGAATTCTTGCCACTCATGAAGAGCTTCATTAAGCCCTTCATCTTTTTCACAGCAGTCAATTATGTTAGAAAGTATTCTTAAAATAGTATCAAGTTCGTTTTTGTATCCTGGACGTATCGCTGCATTTCCAATGTCCCTTAGTGTAGGAAATAGCCCATAGGGCCCCCAGGCCCCATGAGGCAGAGCAAGCGGTCGATTCAGGGCAAGCCTCATAAGATAGCTTGCAGCTTTTTGTAAGCGCATATCTTTCCATCCAAGAAGATCGGATTCAACAAAGTCCTTTAAGAACTTGCGTATAGTTCCTGACATTGTCATGGGAATCGGCACTGCATACGGCCAAGCAACCACCTCTCCGAAAGTCAGAAGTGCGCTCACTTGCGCTGCTATGTCTAAATTGCGCCAGTTTTTTCTAAAGCTTGCAAGTGCCTTCTCTAAATGCGGATGTTCATGCTCGTAAAAAAAATCAGTAAGCAGGTGGGCTTGAGGAGATTCGCTCTGAAAATTTAAATCTATTATGTGTGCTCTGCAGTCTCTAGCAAATGCTTCGGCTTCATCGCGTCCTTGGAGACGACTAAGTTTTGGCAATAATCCCAAAAGATGCTCTCGAATTTCTTCGTTAACTTCCAATGAAATCCCATTACATATCTCATCAGATAGGGGCGCAAGTAAACTTATTGTAAACGGGTCTCTAGTGCCTTCTAGTTGCTCCTTTCGTATTTTTACAATCTCTAAAGCAAAGTTTTGCATTCTTTTATCTTTCCAATCAAAACCATCGCCCTGGACTAGTGCATACACAAGGGGAACTACTGGATGATTGAGGTCGCGAATAGAAGTAAGCGAATGGCCGATTGCAGAAAGGGCTTTTGCCTGCTCACAAAGTGTCAAGCCATTCCAAACGGCTCTAAATTGATCAAGAGAAATTTGACCCTGTAGCGCTAAAAGCCATTGAGCACTACACTCAAGCTCTTTTGCCCTCGCCTCTTCTGGAAACTTTACTTTAAGTTGATGCCCGCAAGTAGCTAACAAGCGAAGGGTAGATGGATCCTGCACTCTATGAAGATAGCGAGCAGCATCTTCTGCATGCCTCATCCACAATGTTTCACATATCTTTATGAGGCCTTCCCTGGTTTCAAAAGGATTGTCCTTCGCAACTATTTGATAGTGAACCCTCCTGCGACTTGGAAATACATAGTTCTCCAGCCACCTGTCCGAGTCGATCTGACTATTAAGCTCTGAGATTGCGAGCCCTGATTCTCCCTTAGGAAGTCGTATAAGAGCCTCCATGACTTCTCGATGCGAGGCATTTGAAGAAACTGTAAGACCAAAAAGAGAAACAAGGCGCCTAGAAAGGTGTTGCCTATAGGTGTGATATGCAGACTTCTCGGTAGAGGAGAAATGCATTAATGAACGAGTATCAAGAAATCCTTGAACCACGGAGGCAATATTATGGTCATATATGACCCATTTTGAATTTCCTTCCGTGATGGACAACCAATTCATAAAACTCCTATAAACAGTATTAATTTAATATTATAAATACAAACTATAATTAAACTCAATTATAAACATTCTATTATATAATAAGATCGTCAACAATTATAGCTTATAAAAACATTTCATTGATATAATAGATCAAAAGGGGCATCTATGGTCAAACCTATAGAGAGAGAATCTCGAGAGCTACATCACCATCACCACAAAAAAGACCTTCGTCATGTCCGAAAGGCCATCCTTTTTAGCCTAGGACCCTCTCAGCTCATTGGAGCCATTGGTGCCACGACGCTCATAGTAAAGAGCTTATGGAATATCGCCCTAAGCGCAATGCATATCGCAAAAATTTCTGCGCGAGGATCTGAGCTTTTAGCAAGAAAGACCATTACCTGCCTTACAGGCAATGCAAAATATTCCCCAAAGGAAACAGAAGAGGCACTTAGAGCACTAATCAGCGCCGACAGTGATAAGATTAAGAACTACATTCAAAAATGCGGCGACAACGGAATAAAATTTGTAAGCTGCATCCTTTCTGCCATTCCACTCGTTGGTGTTTTAGGGACTGGAGCATTCCTAACAGTCATAGGAAAGGCAAGAGAAGGGCCAACTGGAGTCCAAAAAGCAGCAACTGCCTATTCTAAACATGTCCTTGCCGCCCTTCCACTCGTAAAGGGAGGGGTAAAAATGGCAATGTATCCCCTTAGAGGAAACTCTTTGCAAAAGTACTGGAATAGTGTGACCTCTCGCTATAATTCCATGTTTAAGGACCAGCCTGAGAGAAAAATTTCGGTAGAAAGACTAAAGGGCATCTATGAGACCTTTCTGGAGCGGCTTGGCTCTACACCGATAAAAATCAAAGTAGACCGAGGTGATAAAAAATCACATACTATTCACTGCGACTTTATCAATACAAATAGCGATGAAAAAGCAAAAACGATGCTTCTTTTTCATGGACACGGCTCTTTAGGAAGCTCAATGTATGAAGAAGCTGAACTCTATAAGGATGCCGGCTGGAATGTCATTATGATGACTTATGGAGGCTATCCAGGAAGCGATGAGGGAATCGCTACAACGGAGGCGACAACAATACAGGATGTTCATGCCCTTATCCGCCATATAGAGAGCATGGGAGTTGAGCAAATTGGTGTCCACGGCTTTTCTATGGGAGGAAGTGTTGCGATGCATGCAACAGCCCTCTCAGATAAGGTCTGTTTTGCAGCCCTTGCGATGACCTACGACACAGCCTCTGGAGCTGCTGCAAACCTTGTAAAAAACCTCAAACATGACTTTCGCCCTTTAGCGCTCATTCCCACTGCCGTTTCCCGAGGCATAGCACAAGCAGCAATGCCCTCCGGCATTAAAGTAGCAGGCGTTCTTGATAAAGATGGCAACCCCTACTACACAGACGGCTGCAATAATCTTGCAAAAGTAGAAACGTTTAAAGGCGTACTTGTTGCCCTCGGCGGCACGCAAGATCACATGATGGGAAAAGAAAGACAAGATGACAGCACCTACCGAGATAACTTCGCCTACGACTTCTACAACGCGGCACTTAGTACAAAAAAACGCTTTGTCTCCATCGTCCAAGCAGGCCACGATCCCGCCATCTTAGACACCGCCCCTACAATAAGAAAAGCCTTAAGATCCCTCTAAACTCACTTCAGTTGATTTGCAAGGAATTCAGCTATGTGCAGGGGGACAAAATCGAAGCCATTTTCTATTTGGGAGCGGCAGGAGTTGCCGTTTGCGATGACGATGGAGTTTGGCTTTCGAGATCGGATGTAGGGAAAGAGAACGAGCTCTGCAATCTTTTTTGATATGGGGATATGTTCCTTTTCATAACCGAAAGAGCCTGCCATGCCGCAGCAGCCGGAAGGGATTTCTTTTACGTATGGCGCGCATGTTTCTCTAAGGAGCATTAGCTCATCCTCCATGCCAAATAGAGCCTTTTGATGGCAGTGTCCATGGACAAGCACCTCATCTTTACAAATAAGAAGATGCTCTTTGATTTGCTCTTTATGCATTAACAAAAATGCGCTAAATGACTGCATCTCAATTTTATTAAGCTTAAAGTCCTGTATATCATCTACAACTACAGAAAGACATGATGGCTCAAGACAAAGTATCGGTATTGCTTTATCTACATATGGCTTAAAGGTAGCTGAGACCTTTTCTAGCGCTACTTTTGCCTCAGGCAAATAGCCTTTACTGATAAGGGGACGTCCGCAGCATTGCCAAGGCGGACAAATGACATCATATCCTAAGCGCTCAAGTAGTTTTACTGCTGCAAGACCAATTTTTGGAGTAAGAAATTCTGTATAGCTATCGACAAAGAGCACCACCTCTTTCCCAACACCTTTTGTCTTTGGAGTATAGAGGCTGGAAAATCTTTTTCTCGCAAATCGCGGGGCTTTTCTTTTTACAAGGAATTCAACAAGAGGGGTAAGCCATGAGAAATAGGCTCCCCAGCGAAATATGGAGGTGATATGTCCAAAAACATAGTCCATGCATGTTTTTTTGCTGTGATAGAGCCATTCACTTTTCATCTTGGCCATATCCACTTGTGAAGGACACTCCTTTTTGCAGCCTTTACATTGCAGGCATAAGTCCATAACGCTATCGAAATCTACATCTTCCGGAAGCTGTCCATGGATAAGTCCTCTCAAGGCATCTGCACGTCCGCGCGTAGAATCTTTTTCTTCAAGTGTTGCCTGGTAGGAAGGGCACATAAGTCCCTCTTTTTTGCGGCATGCACCATTGCCATTACAGAGATCGACGGCAAGAGCAAATCCACCCTCTCGAGAAAAATCAAAGTAGGTAGAAAACTCTTTTATCGGCATGTCAGGTGACAGCTTAAGATTGTCTAGGAGCCCTTGAGGGTTCTTTGCAACAATCTTGCCCGGATTCATAAAATAGTGCGGATCAAAAACCTCTTTTACCTGAAAAAAAGCCTCATAGAGCCTCTCTCCAAACATTTTTTTATTTGTCCATGTGCGGACAAGCCCGTCGCCATGCTCACCGGAATAAACGCCGCCAAACTCTTTCAGCAAATCACCGACTTTCTCCATCAGTTGCTGCATTGTCACAAGCTCTTTTGGATCCCTAAGATCAATGTAGGGACGAACATGCAAACATCCTGCACCGATATGGCCATAAATTCCTGCCTCCTTGCCATATTCTCCGAGCAGGTTTTGGAGCTTTTCAGTAAAGTTTGCAACTTCGTGGGCAGGAACAGCTACATCTTCGATAAAGGCTATAGCTCTACTATAGCTTCTTCTTGAAAGAAGGAGTCCCAGCCCCGATTTTCGCACTTCCCACACCTCTTTTTGCATCTCAGGATCTTCTATCTTTTTAGCAAAGAGGACATCGTGATTTTGAAATATAAGGGAAACAAGTCTATCAGCATCATCAAGTTCGCATATCACAAGGGCTTCTGGCTCGTTTTCGAGCCATGTAAGGCGAGATTGCAGCTTTGGACTTTTTCTCCCTGCATCAAGTATTTTTTTATCGATAAGCTCTAGTGAGCGCGGTTTAAGGAAGAGCCAACTAGATGCCGTGAGAAGAGCCTTTTGAAGGCTTGAAAAACCAACTACAACAAGTTCTTTTTTTGTAGGAAGAGGACTTAGCTTTACCTTTATCTCAGAAATTATTCCAAGCGTTCCTTCAGATCCGCAAATAAGGCCTACAAAGTTCGCATCTAAAAGCGCATCAAGGCTATATCCTGAAGCTCTCCTTTTAAATTTAGGAAATGAAGATTCTATATCGCGTGCATATTCGTTTTTTATGCGATTTAGACGCTCGTCTATTATGCTGTCCGTAGAGCCTTGAGAAGAAAAGCGAACTCTTTTGCCATTCCAAAGTATAAGTTCCACCTCTAAGATATGGTCCTGAATCTCGCCAACTTCCAATGAATTTGATCCGGCGGCATTTGTTGCCACCATTCCGCCTATTGTCGCTCGATTGCTGGTAGAAATTTCCGGTGCAAAGTAAAGCCCGTGAGGACGGATACGCTCATTGAGCCTATCTGGAACGACACCAGGTTCTACTCGTGCAAAACCCTCCTCGCAGTTGATTTCAAGTATTTTATTGAGATGAACAGATGTATCTATAACGTAGCCCTTTCCAAGGCACCCTCCGGCAATTCCGGTAGCGGCCCCTCGGGCAGTAACTGCATGGCCGCTAGCTGTGCACGCTGTCACTACTTGAATCAGCTCTTCCTTAGTACGAGGAATAGCAACAGCAATTGGCTGAACATCATAAATTGATGCATCAGTACTATAAAGCCGTAGCGTGATGCTATCAGTATGTATCCTATTCACGATCGAGATTGGAAAGAGCGTAAAGGCCGAGGCAGAGGAGTATAAGCGATGATCCTACAAAATAGGGCCAGCAACCTACATTCCATTCGAGAACAAAGGTGCCATTTGTAGAAAATAGTTTGATAATGACGCCAAAAAAGAAGAAAAATGAAGCCGCAAGTAGCGATGCGAGCGAAATGAGAACAGTAAATGTCTCCGGAAGCGCACTTGCACTCTCTTCTTCTAAAACCTGCTCAGCAGCTGGCAGGGCAACAACAGGAGAGGGTATCGGAGTAGGTGTGCTCATCTCAGCAATTTTGCTCGATGCACCTCTATCGATGCGCTTATTGCAATAGGGACAGTGTACAGCATAGGCGTGCACTATCTCTTCACAATGATTACAAAAAATTTGACTACTATCTAGGTTCGCTTTCATACTCCTCCATTCTATGTCTTCTTCTCTGTTTTCATGCAAGTCCAAAATTGCTATACTCTCTTCCGAAAACAAGTGAATTACTGCAGAGGACACTCAGTGACTCTAAGTAGTAAAAAAATATGTGTAGAGACCAAAAATAAGGATATCCCTCATGGAAGAAAAAAAATTTGACGTCATAATCATCGGCAGCGGACCTGGTGGATATCCAGCTGCAATTAAACTCGCCCAAAATGGCAAAAAAGTAGCCATCATAGAGGCTGGAGAAATCGGCGGAACCTGCCTTAACCGCGGCTGCATCCCAACAAAAGCACTCATTGCAAATGCAGAGGTACTTTCTCATATCAAAAAAGCAAAGGAGTTTGGCATTCAAGTTGACGGCGTTAAAGTTAACTTTGAATCTATGCAAAAAACAAAAGATGAGACTGTAAAAAACCTACGAAAAAGTCTCGAAGGCCTCATTCTTGCAAATAATATTACAATACTTCGCGGCTGGGCCTCATTTGCAGGGCCAAATAAAGTAGAAGTAAAAGGTCAAGATAGCTGCTTTGCAACGGCATCACATATCATTATCGCATCAGGATCCGAGCCGAGGGAAATTTCAGCCTTTGTTTCAGACGGCAAGGTAATTCACTCTTCTACAACCATTTTGCAACTGGACAAACTTCCTGAATCTATGGCAGTTGTAGGCGGCGGCGTTATAGGATGCGAATTTGCATCCCTTTATAGCGAACTTGGCGTAAAAGTCACTATCATCGAAATGCTCGATAGAATCATTCCTCTTGAATCACCAAACCTATCAGAGGCGCTCGCAAAATCATTTACAAAGCGAGGCATTACCATTCAAACCGGCATCGCTGTGCAGTCAATCCAGAAAAATGAAGCAGGCGTTCTCATTACTTTAGCAGACAAAAAAGAAATTAAAGCCTCTTGCTGCCTTATTGCAATTGGACGCAGCCTCAATAGCGACAAACTTAACATTGAAAAAGCAGGTGTTAAAGTTGAAAAGGGAGCTATTGTTGTAGATGACAGCATGAAAACATCAGTTCCTGGAATCTGGGCAATTGGCGACGTTACAGGAAAATCTCTCTATGCACACGTTGCAACCCACCAAGGCCTTGTGGCAGCAAATAACATCCTTGGCCATAAAGAGCGCATGAACTACGATGCTGTTCCTGGCGTGATCTTTACGATACCTGAGATCGGAAGCTGCGGCATGACGCTTGAAGAGGCTAAAAAGCGAGGCTACCAGGCAAAGCTTACAAGCTACCCCTTCCAAGCACTTGGCAAGGCACAAGCTGCTCACCAAACAGAGGGCTTTGCCCAAGTTGTCGTCGATGAGAAGACAGGACAGATTCTTGGCGGACAGGTAATAGGCCATGAAGCCGGAATACTTCTTGCAAGCATTGCCTATGCTATTGCAAACGAGCTCACGATTGAATGCATAACAGATACGATTCATGCCCATCCGACACTTTCTGAAGTATGGATGGAGGCCGCATTTCTTGCTCAAGGCATGCCGCTCCATTATCCCCCACTTGCTAGGAAAAAGTAATGAAGGAAGAAATTGTAGAACAGGGCCGCTTTCCAAGCTGGCTTCACATAAAGCTTCCTGAAAGAAAAACCATCCAGCTTACCACGGATGTCATCCAAAAAAAGCGCCTCTACACAGTATGTGAAGAGGCAAGATGTCCAAACCTTTCAGAATGCTACTCCAAAAAGACGGCAACGTTTTTACTTCTTGGAAAAGCATGCACACGGGCATGCAGCTTTTGTGAGATCGATTTCTCAAAGGCACCTCTTGCTCCAGATCCACATGAGCCTGAAAAGGTTGCAGAATCTGTAAAAGAACTGGGACTTTCGCACGTCGTTCTCACAATGGTGGCAAGAGATGATCTTCCGGATGGCGGTGCTCTACATCTTGTTTCTGTAATGAAGAAGATTAAAGAGCAAATTCCGGATGCCACACTTGAGACGCTCACATCTGATTTTGAGGGCAACTTTGAGGCATTGGACCTGGTTATCCAAGCTGAGCCTGAAATTTTCAACCACAATGTAGAAACAGTAAGGCGCCTTAGCCCCACAATCCGCCACAAAGCAACTTTTGAAAGGTCGCTCTCAGTCCTTCGCTATGTGAAAACAAAAAAGCCAGAAATTCTTGTAAAATCTGGAATTATGGTAGGACTTGGAGAGACTAAGGAAGAGGTAGAGATGACCCTTCGGGAGCTTAAAGAGGCAGGATGCGATATCGTAACAATTGGACAGTACCTACAAGCATCTAAAAACAAGGTTCGCGTGAAGGAATTTATCCATCCCGATATTTTTGCTGAATATGCCTCTTATGGCAAATCAATAGGGATCGAAAATATCTATGCGGGCCCCTTTGTGCGATCAAGCTATAACGCAAAGCTTTTTGTAAAACGACGCGGAACACTTTGTGAGATTAATTCAGAATGAATGAAGACTACGACCTAACTGCAAGAGAGCTTTTTGACTCTCTCCTTTCAAAGTCATTTGAGCGTATAGATGAGGAAGATGAAAACCAGGGCGTCTATTACGCACCGCCCCTTGAAGGCCTATCTCAAGAGGAGCTTCCCCTGCTTGAAGAGGAAGATCGCGATATTCTTATGCATCGCGATGCCCACTTTAGCAAAAATTTTCAGCTCATGCTCGAGCATTATGAAGATGAGGGCATAGGCGCTGTTCTCGATGTAGAACCGGAGAGAATACGGGCGCTCATGCATCTCGAAGAGCAGCTTGGACAAAACCTCGCTCCCTATATCGTACAAGGAGCCGATGCTGAAAAAATTGCTCAATCCCTTAAACTCTATAGAGCACTTCGCGAACGTATAGAGCATAAGAAAAAGGCACCCTTAGTCGGCGCAATCTCAGAGCTTATATTAAGTGAGGAAGAGGCAGACTCTGCAGCAAAAAAAGCAGCTCTCTTCGGCCCAAAACTAATACCCTATCTTCTGCAACTTCTTCAAACGCCGATTCTCTATGATCCACTTTTTCCAGGGTATGGAACAGCTCCTATCAGAGCCTGCCTTACTCTTGGCAAACTGCAAGCAAATGAGGCCATAAAGCTTCTCTTTGGCATGATTGGACTCGAAAATTTTGATACAGAAAGCGCAGCTATATCTGCCCTCTGCCAGATAGGAAAGCCTGCTCGGGATTTTGTCATCCAGCAGCTTACTTCACGTCCTATTTCCAAAAATAATGAAAGAGCTGCTATTGTATCTAGCTCATTAGAATGCGACGATCAGCTAGCAGGAGAAATAGTATCCCAGCTTGAAGATAAGGATGTGCAAAAGATCACAAGTCTTGCCACCTATCTTGTACTTGCTCTTCCTGAGGTGCCTGAACATCTTAAAGAGCGATATAAGAAGCTTATACCTCTTATGCCAGATTCCGTTCGCGAAGAAATGAATAAATCTTGCTAGCAAAAAAAAAGAAATACGACTATCAGGAATATTGAAAGAATTTTCATGCAAAAGGCAGCTATGACACAAGATGAAGATACCCAAGCTGGAATTAAAGAGCTTTTCTCTCCCTCGAGCTTTTTGAGAGAAAAGTCATTACTTGTTCTCTTTTTCCTCGCGATCATTGGCTTTGCCATGACAGGTTGCGAATCGAAAAAAACAATTGTTAATGGTCTCGATGAGCGAGAGGCAAATGAAATTTTAGTCCTTCTTGCACGTGAAAATATTCCTGCTTATAAACTTAAAGAAAAAGAAGCCGGCGGCGGCGGCGGAACAAAAGCAGTTCTCTGGGATATCGCTGTCGATTCTCAAGATGCCACTCGCGCTATGGCTATCCTTTCTGCAAATGGGCTTCCTAGACGCCGCGGACAAAACCTCATAGAACTCTTTAGCTCAGGCGGCCTCGTCCCCTCTGATATGCAGGAAAAAATACGCTATCAGGCAGGCCTTGCGGATAGCATCGCAAATACCATACGAAAAATCGATGGTATTGTCGACGCTGATGTTCAGCTCTCATTTCCTGAAGAAGATCCTCTTAACCCAAATGCGCAAAAAGGCCAAATTACAGCCTCTGTCTATGTAAAGCATACAGGCGTTCTTGATGATCCAAATAGCCACCTTATCACTAAAATCAAACGCCTCGTAGCAAGCTCTGTTGCAGGCCTTTCTTTTGATAATGTAACAGTAATTCCGGATAGGACAAGATTTTCTGAACTTAACGTCTCTCACGAAGGGGCGGGAAGTCAGGACCTTGTAAAGGTCTGGACGCTTGTAATCTCTCGAGATTCGCTCATGCGTTTTCAGGTCATCTTCTTTACGTTATGCCTGCTTGTACTACTTTTAGCCTTTAACACCTTCTGGTTAACATGGAAGCTCTTTCCCCTGCTTAAGAAGCGCGGAGGTATTAAACAGCTTTTTCACATGACACCGCTTCCTGATGATTTTGAGCCAGAAGCTCCAAAAGAACCTGGAGAAGAAAAGCCCAAAGAAGAAGCGAAAGCACAAGAAGAGCCAAAGGGCCCAAAAGTTCAAGAAAACGTTGAGCCACCATAGTAAGATTATATGCACGAGCAAAATGGCTCTATATTTTTGCGCCTGCTTTTAAACAGGTTCAATACCGATAAGCCAGAACAGTTAGCACAGATTGTACCAAAAGAGGATCATGAGGCTCTTTCGCCGACTTATATTGCCAATAATGATCCACGGCTTATGCTTTTTTTACCACAAAGCTGGCTTTCATCTATAGATAGTTCATGGCTAAAGCCATGCGTTGAAAAGATGTCAAAGCCGCTTCAAGAAGTATATGCTAAAGCATTCCCAAAACAGTTTGGGAAAAGCGAAGCAAAAAGTGCCTATAACGATACTGTGCAAGATTTTTTGATTACCTATTTACATAGCGTCTGCAGTGAAAAAGAGGTCACTCCAAAGGTGCTTTTACCTACCTGGGAACTTTCGCCTCTCCTCGATCTTTCGCGAACAGAACTCTTAGAAATAGTTGACCTCTTAGCGATGTATGATCTTGTAGAAGATATGAGACAAATTGTCGACAAGAAGCTTCTCACATCAATTTTGCAGTATTTGACTCACGAACAGCAGCACTATTTGCGCTTATTGCTTCGCCAAAAGTCGAGTAAAAAGCCATCATCTCTTTCCATTCGCGAACTTCTCAAAGAGGGGAAGAAATTTCCGCAAACGCTCCATAAACTTGGTCTTCAGAAACTTGCATTTGCGATTTCTGGTGCATCAAAGGATTTTTGCTGGCATATTCTGCATATACTTGATTTACCCCGTGCAAAATTTTTGCAAAATCATATAAAAGAGGAAGAGGTACCAAACCAGACGCCGCAGGCTCTCGTTCAGGTGCAGCATATTATCCAATTTCTAAAAACAGAAACGGCGCCGTGACAAGCAATAAATACTTCAGCCTAATCTATGGTAACACCATCAGTAGGGCACCAAACACTAAAATTATCCCCCAAGAGGACTTCTCTAAACTCCTTTCGGGTGAAGACGCCTTAAAAGCTGTACTTGAAGATGCTGAAAAGTATCGCAAGCAGATTGTTGCTGAATGTGAAGAGCTCAAAGCACAAGCTGTAAAAGATGGCTTTGAAGAGGGCTATAAAGAGTGGACCCTACAACTTGCAAAGATGGAAGAAGAAATTGCAAAGGTGCAGGGCGAGATGCAAAAGCTTGTGATGCCTATTGCCTTGAAAGCTGCAAAAAAGATCGTTTCTTCCGAACTTACTCTGCAACCAAATGCAATTGTTGAAATTGTTACCGGAGCATTAAAGTCTGTTTCGCAGCATAAGCGCATTGTTATATACGTCAATAAAACTGACTATCAGACTCTAGAGCAAAGCAAAACAAAGCTAAAAGATATTTTTGAAGGGCTTGAATCGCTCTCTATTCGCGAGCGAGATGATATCGAACAGGGTGGCTGCATTATTGAAACCGAGGGCGGTATTATCAATGCACGGCTTAAAGATCGCTGGAAAAATTTAGAAGCTGCCTTTGAAGCGCTTGCTGATACAATAAGGAGAAAGGGCTGATGAATAAACGTACCCTTCTTTCTCTTGGATTTCTTCTACTCCTTTTATGTCTCGTATCCTCTCTTGCTGCACAAACAGCCGGCCCTGGTGGAGCAACTTATACACCGCCACCGAAGGGAATGGGATCACAGCTAACACCTATTCCAAGCCAAATTTCGAACTTTACAACCCTTTCACGACCATCACTTGTCACGCAAACGGTAGCCATCGCCTTCATGTCGCTTATGCCGTTTATTGTGATGATCTTAACCTCCTTTGTGAAGATTGTCGTTGTGCTTTCGCTTCTTCGTAACGCACTTGGCGTTCAGCAAGCTCCTCCGAACCAGGTTATTAACGGTGTTGCCTTTTTGCTCAGTATTTATGTGATGTATCCTACCGGAGTAAAGATGTATGATGCTGCCCAATCTGTGCTTCAAAGGCAAAATGTACCGGAGACTCTCCTTAGTGCAGATAGTGCGCAGTATGTCCTTGAAGTAGCGGCTGCAGCGCGCGAGCCGCTTCGCGACTTTTTACGGACAAATTCACTTGTCAAGCACCACCGAATCTTTTTTAGAACTATCTATAGACTCTTGCCTGATGACTATAAACAAGATTTGAAGCCAGATGATTTTATGGTGCTTGTACCCTCTTTTATCACGACGCAGCTAAAGTCTGCTTTTGAAATAGGTGTTCTTATCTACATACCCTTCTTTGTGATAGACCTTGTGGTATCTAACATTTTGCTTGCTATGGGTATGATGATGCTTTCGCCTGTAACGATCTCGATGCCGCTAAAGCTCTTTTTGCTTGTGATGCTAGATGGTTGGACGCTCTTAATTGAGGGATTAGTAGGTACATTCCGCTAACTTATTAAAGATTTAATTTGGTATTTTATGTTTACAAGTCAAATTGTAGCGCTTGCCTATCAGGGACTGCTCTTAATTCTTATCCTGTCTGCACCGCCAGTACTCATTAGTATGTTTTTAGGTACTATCGTCGCAATTTTCCAGGCAGCAACCCAAATTCAAGAACAAACACTGCCATTTGTGGTTAAACTTGTAGCCGTTACCTTAACCCTCATCTTTATGGGATCGTGGCTTGGATCGCAAATTATGAGCTTTGCCACCAACATCTTTGTTAACTTCCCGATCTGGAGCATCTCCGGCACCTAAAAAGTATTATTTGTTACCTTTGCGGTGATAAAAAAGAGTTGCTTTGCATATAGGCGATTTTGTATCCTTTTGGGCCAAAATCAACTCACTGAGTACTCTATGCTTAAGAAAAAATTTTCCATGCGAGGCATTTATAGCTTCGTCATGTTTTCTATGCTTGTCTTTTTAATTTTAAAGGTTGAACGCCTAAGCGATAAGATAAGCATCGTTTCAAGACCAGCAAAGCGGTTTTCTATAAATCAAGTAATCAGTGATTATCCCTTTAATCCTGAATGGGAAGTGAAGACCCCGCCAGAGACCATACAATTTCTTAATATGCTGACGCAGCAGTCCTTTTACTGGCTTGGCAAAGGCTTTCAAGCAACTGCATTTGTAAGTGAAGATGGCGAATATGTGCTTAAATTTTTTCAGCAAGGCCGCCTTAAAGAAGTACCTTTTTTACATAATCCTGTAGGATTTCTCTTTAGTAAAGCCTTTCGCGAAAAAATGGATGAAAGACAAATTCACAGGGAAGAGATTTTTTTAAGCTCAAAAATGGCATACGAAGAGTTCCCCGAGGAATCTGGTATTCTGTATGTCCACCTCAATAAAACAAATGACCTCATAAAAGGCATTAAACTCCATGACTCAGGTGGCCAATCGTATCGCCTCCGAGGCGATGATGCCTGCTTTGTCTTGCAAAGAAAAGCAGACTACGTGCTGCCTACCATCAAAACACTCATGAACGAAGGAAGAGTCGACGAAGCAAAAGCAAGAATCGATCAGATCTTTGACCTCCTTCTCTCGATGGCTCAAAAGGGCTTTTTAGATGGCGACCTTGCCCTCATGAGAAATAATAACATCGGCTTTGTCCAAGATCGCGCAATCTACATCGATACCGGCCACATAACACACCGCAATCACGTAAATGTTAAAGAGCGCATGGTTTTTGAATTTGACACGCGTGTTGCTCCCCTACATGACTGGCTGAAGATGCGCTATCCTGAACTTGCTACCTACTACAAAGAGAGAGCTTCCGAAATTTTGGCAGGACTTCCTGACAAACCAATTCCAGCCCTTGCGAAAAAGAGTAAGTAGCGCTATATAGAAACGGTGCAAGAAAATTGCTTTCGTGCCCGCGCCCAAGTAAAAGGTGACCGTGCGCGACTATACCTCTTTGGAGCCTATGAATGGCGGTTGATTACGTCGATATATTTATGCGGAGTGAAGTTGCCCAGAAAGGCTCTCTCCTTTCCGTAATGGCGCTTATTGTCCTTACTTCCTTTCGCATCATGCCAATCATTGCATTAGCTCCATTTTTTGGCGCACGCATCCTTCCACACCCGACAAAGGTTGTCTTTTCACTGATACTCGTTGTCGCTGTCATGCCCAAAATTTTGATGGCATCTACGGTACCCTTAAACTTTGACTCAAGTCTTATCTTGTTGGGTGTTAAGGAGATGTTTATTGGGCTTGTCATGGGATTTTTCTTAGGGCTTCCCTTTTTGATTGTAACGAGTGCCGGCGTTTTCATCGATCACCAGAGAGGCGCTGCAAGCCTTATGGTAAATGACCCCACGATTCAGAACCAATCATCGCCCATCGGTACGATCTACAACCTGATGCTTATTGTAATTTTTTACTCGATCGATGGCCCATTTTTTGTACTCGATGCTATCCTAGATTCATTTCAGATTGTACCGCCGGATCAATACCTAAATCCCCTCTTTTTTGCTCCGCATAGCTACATGAAGGAAAAGCTCTTTAAATGCCTTCAGGTCTTTGCTGTAATGGCCCTGCAGCTTTCTGCCCCCTCCCTTATAGCAATGCTAATGACAGACACCTTCCTTGGCGTTATTAATCGCCTCGCCCCTCAGGTACAAATATACTTTCTTGGAATTGGCCTAAAATCATGGCTTGCCTGCCTTATGGTCTGCATCGGCTGGGTCTATTTTTGCGACCTGCTCAAAAAAGAAAGCATCGACTGGCTAAAAGACTTTATGCAACTCGTTCCCTCATTCAACACGGGAAATCCCCCAGTCGTCCCTCCGCCAATCCCCCCACTCCCCACGTTCCCATAACGTGTGGAGGTGAATGCATTTCAATTTTTTACCACAGAGGCACAGAGTTCACTGAGATTTTATGAGAGAGGGAGAAGAGCTAAAAATTTGCCCTCTTCTTTGCTTTCTCTGTTTTCTCTCCCCCTCTCTGTGTGCTCCGTGTCTCTGTGGTGAATAGTGTGCGCAGTGCCTCTGTGGTGAATAATAT
>CAZEGK010000014.1:0-58657 GCA_964512205.1 uncultured bacterium
AAGCTGCTGGCCCTTTTCGGTGGTTGGGACTTCTGCGCTAGCGGCAACACTCATTCTCTTTCTCCTTTAAATTATTATGTTAAAATTATAGCATACTATAAGTTTAAAGTCAAAAATTTACTTAAATAAAGGAGCTAGGGTTGGATGAAAACCCCACCAGCCGAGGTTTTTAGGCTCCATAATGATTGAAGTGGTGCAGGAAAATTCTTTTAAGTACTCCTCAGCGTGGACGTAGACACCATCTTGATCTACTGCATCAAAAACGACAGTTAGATAGTCATCTTCAGTAAGCTGCTTCTCCAAGCTCTCAAGCATCTGAAACAGTGACTCTCGCCCGATCGTAGCAATAAGGACATGAAGAGATGGCACCTTCTCATCTGCTCCAGCACTTCCTAAAAAGAACATTGTAATGGTAAGTAAAAAAGCTCGTAGCATAGGACTCCTCAATATCTAGTAAATAATAGCACTATTGATATACACTTTTTCAGGTCGCAAGGTAACTGTACATGAAGAACTTATTATTTTCTATTTTATTAAGCAGCAGCATGCTGTTTGCAACTGAGGATTCGATGTTTGTACCACCAAGTCATCCAGGTCTTAGCCTTTCATCCGAGGCGATTGAAAAAGAAAAAATAGCGAGCGATGAGGTTGTAGCTCTTGTTGAGCGCATGCTTGATATCGCTGCAAAAGAGCGCGAAGGCACAGGCCGTGTAATGGTAGGGCTTGCAGCGCCGCAAATCGGCGTCTTTAAACGAGTAATCCTTGTCGACATCGGATCAAATGCAAATAGAGATCTTGGAGAGCTGAAGGCCTTTATTAACCCAAAAATCGTCTGGAAATCGGAAGAGCAAGAAGAGGGGAGAGAGGGATGCTATTCAGTAGATTGTAGGATGTGCGGCATTGTTCCTCGGGCATCGAAAATTCGTATTGAAGCCTATTTACTCAGCGGAGAGTTTATCCAAGAAGAGGTCTCAGGGTTTCCTGCTCGAGTATTTCAGCACGAAGTGGATCACCTCGATGGCATACGCTTTCCTGACGTCATCGCTCGAGATGGCGGCATCTTGCAGTGGGTAGAAGAAGATAAGTGGCCAGAATACAGACTCAACTGGAAAGAGTGGCCGCATCATGTTTCGATTGAAACCTGGCACGCAATGAAAGCTGGACAGAAGATTGAATAGTTCAAGATCGGCGCTGTAACCGTATTATTTTTCTCTTAATCTTATTCTTATTCTTAATCTTATTCTTGTTCTCGTTCTCGTCTTTTTTAACACGAAGACTAAGATTAAGACTAAGAATAAGAATAAGATTAAGACTAAGTTGATACCGCTTGTTTTACCCGTGAGGGTGGCTTTCGTGGTAGGTCTTTTGTTTCAAGGTAGTAGAGACTTGCGTGTAAATAGTAGTTGTCGCAAGGGAGTTATGGCCAAGTATTAGCTGTATTGTCTTTAGATCCATGCCATTTTCAAGCCAGTGAGTTGCTATTGTATGGCGGATGATGTGGGGTGTGATGTGGGCTGCAAGGCCGCTTGCTTTTAGGTATTTTACAAAAAGCCTATCAACAGACCTTGTCGTCAGCCGGTCGGAAAAGCGGTTGAGAAAAAGGGCATGAGCTTTTGGTTTATATTTTGGATGGCTTTGATACTTTGCTACCCAGTCTGCTGCGTTTTTTGTTATAGGAACTACGCGCTCTTTTCGGCCTTTACCTTTTAGACGCATTTCAAAGCGTGTGGTGTCAAAGTCTTTTTTGTCCAGCGCAACAAGCTCACTTACGCGAAGGCCTGAGCTATAAAAAAGCTCTAAAATGGCGCGATCTCTAAGACCCATAAGCTCTGAGATATCTGGCTGGCTAAAGAGATTTTGTACCTGTTCATAGGTAAGCGATACGGGGATTTTTCGCTCAAGCTTTGGGCTTTCGATCTCGCTCATAGGGTTTATGTCGATAAGCTTTTCCTTATGTAAAAAGGTATAAAAGCTTCGTATTGCCGAAAGCCTGCGTACAATAGATCTACGAGCAAGCCTTTGCTCATTAAGATCTGACAAAAATTCGCGAAGAAGCAGTTTATCTACAGATGAGGGTGATTCTTTTTTGTGTAAAAAGAGCAAAAAGGATTTAAGGTCGTTGCCATAGTTTCGGACTGTATGCTCTGATGCGTTTTTTACGACCTGCAGATGCCGTAAAAAACGCTCTACATGCTGCTCAATCATGAATCTCTAAAATACATTTCTTTGCATAGAGATCAAGTTCAATCTTGCCATCTGCAATCCAGGTGGCAGGCCCCTTTAATACGGCATTTTTTTCTTCCAGTGCTACCTGGAGCCATTCTCCAGAGTGTACGCGAAGGGAAATGGGGGATGTGAACTCTTTAAATTTTTGAAGGCAGCGCGCTGCTGCACATACGCCAGTTCCGCATGCGAGCGTCTCAGCTTCCACGCCTCTCTCATAGGTGCGAATATGTGCAGAATTTGCAAAAGCCTCTACAAAATTTACATTTGTTCCTTGAGGCATAAAATTTGGATGGTACCTAAATGCTCTTCCAAGCGCGTTCACATCAACAGAGTCGAGATCATCCACAAAGATAACGATATGGGGAACGCCGGTATTTAGATGATGGGCAAGATAGCTCTTTCCCTCATATTCTAACGGTATATCCCAGCCATATTCATGGATCAAGCCCATGTTGACGCTTACTGTCTCATCATCTGTTGTGACGACAAGGTCGCGAAGCTTTGTTTCAAGAAGCAGCTTTGTGCGCGGAAAGTGGCCCTTTTGGCGCAAAAATTGCATGAGACAGCGTGTGCCGTTGCCGCACATATCAGCTTCTAAGCCGTCAGAATTGTAGTACTTCATGGCTACATCGGCACTCTTCGATGGACAAATCATAATCAACCCATCTACTTTGCGAGCTTTGCAAAGGGATTCAATCATCTCTTTTGAAAGCTCGGGGATAGAAAGATCTCTATTATCGATCATCAAAAAGTCATTTCCGCATCCTGAATAGTGACTAACAGGAATACTGCGAGTTGCACGTTCTGTGTTAAGCGTCATTATTCTATTTCTTTAAATGAGGTTACGATTTTGTCAATGTGCCCAAATTCAAGCGCTTCCTGCGCACTCATCCAGGTATCTCTATCGATCAATTTTTCGATCTCATCGCGGCCTCTGCCTGTCGCCTTTGTATAGATGGCGATAAGCTGCTCTTTTGTCTTTAAAATCTCGCGAGCATGGATTTCTAGATCTGTAGCTTGGCCTTGGATTACACCCATAATAGATGGTTGGTGAATCATAAAGCGGCTCATCGGGGTTGCAAAGCGGCGCTTTGGCGCTGCGGCAAGCGAAAGCACAGAACCCATAGAGGCAGCAAGCCCTGTGATCAATGTGGTAACAGGGGATGAAATCATTTTAATCTGATCCCATATGGCAAATCCCGCATCAACAGAGCCACCAGGACTATTGATAACGAGCAGTATCGGCTTTCCTGGATTTTGAATTTCTAGGAACCAAAGCTGCTTTATCACCTCTTCTGCAAGGTCAGAATCAAAGGCGCGACCGATCATGATGCGTCTTGATTGAAGGAGCGTACGGTTTATATGATCTTGTGTAAGTGAAATTTTTGCTTCGGTTTCGTTTTTTTGTTCTTCGTCTGCCATAGGGGTCCTCTGTTTTTTTCTAGCTTTAGCGAATTACCATATTATCTGCAAGTTCGGCAACATCAATCTCTGGATAGAGAGGAAATTCTTGCATAAGATCAGAGACTTGTCGTTTGAGATCATCAAAAACAACAGGATCTGTAAGTATCTGCGACTTGCTATTTCCACCGCTCATTGCTGGAGCGCTTTTTGTGTTTTTGAGCGCGCAAGCGATAATTTTTGCAATTTTCTTCATCTCGTTTGGCTTCATGCCAAGTGTGGTAAGTGCAGCTGTTCCAAGACGTATTCCTGAGGTATACCATGCGCCATTTTTATCAAATGGAATTGCGTTGCGGTTGCATGTGATGTGGGCTTGACGGAGGGCTGTTTCTGCCTGTCTTCCAGTAATCTGCAGTGATGAGACATCGACGATCACCATATGGTTTTCTGTGCCGCCGGTAACTAATCGAAAACCCTCTTCAATAAGGCCACGAGCTAGGCTTTGGGCATTTTCGACGATCTGATGAGCATAGGTGTCAAACGTCGCACGGTTTGCCTCTTCAAAGGCGCATGCCTTTGCGGCCATAACGTGAGGAAGTGGGCCTCCAAGTACGATAGGGCATCCTTTATGGACAAATTCTTTGTATTCATTTGTGCAGAGAATAATACCACCACGCGGGCCTCTCAAGGTTTTATGGGTAGTTGAGGTAACAATATCTGCAAATGGAATTGGGTTAAAGTCGCCCGTAAATACCTTGCCGGCGACAAGGCCAGCAAAGTGCGCCATATCTACCATGAAGGTCGCACCAACTTCATCTGCAATTTCCCTCATTTTGGCAAAGTTGATCTTTCGCGGGTAGGAAGAATAGCCTGCAAGGAGTATGAGTGGTTTTTCAGCTTTTGCTTTCTCAAGGATTGCGTTGTAATCTATAAGCTCAGTTTGTGGGTCTACATCATAAAATGTAGACTTCATCATCTTAGAGGAGATGTTATGTCTATAGCCATGTGTGAGGTGACCGCCGGAATTTAAAGACATCCCTAAAAGCTTTTGGTTTACAAGAAGCTGACGAACTTGTTCATATTCTTCAGGAGTGAGCTCTTCTAGGGACTTTTTGCCAAGTCGCTCAATTTCTTTTTGCTGGATGTTTTTTACGAGGATTGCCCAGAAGGCAACAAGGTTTGCATCGGCACCCGAATGAGGCTGCACATAGGCGGCATCTGCACCAAAAAGCGCCTTTGCAGACTCTTCAGCAAGATGTTCGATAGCATCGACATTATCGCAGCCAGCGTAGAAGCGATGGTAGGGATAGCCTTCTGCATACTTATCTGTGAGCAGGTTACCCATGGCAAGCTGAACCGCAAGCGATGAATAATTTTCTGATGCAATCATCTTGAGGTAAGAGCGCTGGTCTTTAAGCTCTTGAACAATTTTTTCAGGGACACGAGGCTCTTTTTCGCTTAAGTAATCAAGCGCTGCAAGGTAAGCAATTGCTCCTTTTGAACGGGAAGCTTCAGGCGTTTTAGCCAAGTAATTTTCAAGAAAAAATGTTTGCATAGCACTACCGGTTTTTGCGCCTATGGTACACAAGGTGAGTATGGAAATCAACGATGATTATCTGAGGTCACTTTCAGAGACAATGCCTTAGCAGGCTTTCCATGCTTGATGTAGTATCCAGCTGAGTGTGATGCTAGCTTCAAACACTCTATAAGACTTCTGCTTTGAGAAAGTCCAAAGATGTATCCGGCATTGAAATTGTCTCCGCCGCCAGTAGTTATTTTTGGTTTTTTGATGAAGGGGCCGCGATATGTGGCAGTTTCATCTTTTGATGCCGCTTCTGCTATTTTAATGGAATGTATGACCACTTGTTCGATGTTGAGTTTTTTTCGTATGGCTGCACTTGTACAGTCGGTATTGAGTGCTTTAGAGATCCGCTCTGCTTCTTTTTCATTTAGTCCAAGGACAACCTTTGTGTAGTTCTGAAGCTTAGAGAGTATACGAAGGGCCTCTTTGATATCTTTATCTGTACGCTTTGCAGGATCTGCAAGATCTATAAACATCCAAGAGGGGACATTCTGTAACTTAGGGAAAATCTCTTTATAGAGCTTTTTCCAAAGTTTTGTCATGCCGTAGAGCATGGTCCAGTTAGTTGCAGCTAGTATATCTGTCTTTTCAAGGAGGGGAGCAAGATCTACTTTGTTTAGATCGAGGCTAAGTATAGCTTGATGTTTTCCAAAAAGTATTTTGCCGTCTGTGAATTCAAAAGCATCAGTTTTACCCGGTGGACCAAGATTTACTGTGCTTTTACATTTTTTTATAAGGGGTTCAAAGATCGGATGATCAATTGTTCCAACAAGATGAACAGAAAGCCCAAGACTTACTAATGTATTTGCGAGAATTGGGCCATTGCCGCCAAGGCGTGTTTCTTCCTTCACAAGTTCGAGATTTGTGCTTTTTCCATGAGCTTGCTGGATGCGACGAGAAAACTCCTCCATCCGTGTCATGAACGTACACGCTTTTGGGCTATTTCTGCTTTCAACTACGCGATAAAGCGTGTCGATAAAGCCATCAAAGCCTACTAAAATCGTGGCTGGAAGCTTATTGATTTTCCGCATGTGATATCGTGGTTTTCGCCAAGTTCATATTGTTTATCATTAACTAATACTTTAATTTGGCCTTTTGCAAATGGGGTATCTGTTTCCCAGATCCACTCATCTGCTTTTGTACACTTCATAAGCGTACCACGATCCCAGCTTAAGCCTTTGATGCCTTCGCCGCGTATATAAAGGTTGTTTGGAAAACCGCAGTTGCACTTTACAACAATTTTTGTATGTTTTGTAGCTGCTGGTTGCTCTGTAGGAATATGGCTTTTTCTTGCATTTACTGCGGGGGCTGAGGGCTTTGTAGCAGGCTTAGCTTGCGTTTTCTTTGAAACATTTTTGGATGCATTCATAGATGCCATGGTCTTACTCCTCATAAGTTCATTTTTTGCCCACTATAACCAAAAGGTATTATTTTAAAAGAATTTTATGCGAAAAACCTCTTTTTACTTGAGAGTTTTTGAATGAGTAGGGTATCCTTTTGTGCAAACTCATACTTTTCAAAGGACATACAATGCTTCGAGAAGCTCTAAAAGTTATTCTTGATTTACAAGAACTTGATATTCAGATGATACGCCTTATGCGTCTTAAACGTGAGCGTGAAGGGGAACTTGTGCGCATTCGCTCACTTCGCGATGATCTGCAAAATCAGGTTGTATTGAAGGAAAATGAAGTAATCGACTTGAAAAAGCAGATCCGTCTTTCAGAAGTTGATGTACAAGAGCTCTCTTCTAAAGCACAAAAGCTCGAAGCACAGCAAAATGCTGTGAAGAAAGTAGAAGAATTTAATGCCCTTACTCATGAAATTGCTGCAACAGAGCGCGAAAAAGCTGGCAAAGAACAGCGCCTCAGCGATCTTTATGATAGACAAGCTGCTGAAGAAGATCTTCTTAAGAATCTTAAGAACACCTATGAAGCAACAAAGACTAATGGTAAGGAACTTGAAACTGAAATTCTCACCTCAATCAAAGCTATCAATGAAGAGGGATCGCTGATTAAGGAAAAGCGAGATGCTATCCATGTCAATGCAGATCCTGAAATCTTAAAAGTGTATGAGAAGCTTCTTAACAACAAGCGCGACCGCGTCGTTGTTCCTATAGAAAACCGCTGCTGCTCAGGATGCCATATCCTCATCACGGCTCAACATGAAAACCTTGTCCGCAAAGGCGAAAAACTTGTCTTCTGCGAACACTGCTCACGCATTCACTACTGGCAAGATCATCTTGTTGAAGTTAGCGAAGATAAAGGCCCACGCCGCCGCCGCACAAGAGCTGCAAAAGTATAACCTCCTAGCTGGGAAGATAGGCAATCGCTGCCCGTAAGGGGAGAGGAAAGTCTGGACTTCAGAGGAGAGGATACCAGTGAAAGACTGGGGGCCGTAAGGCTACGGAAAGTGTAACAGAAAATATTCCGTTTTGCATCTTCGGATGCAAAAAAAGGCTGAAACGCCCGCATAGAGTGCGGGCTGCACTTGGAGAGATCCAAGGCATGACAAACCCTATCCGAAGCAAGGCTAATAGGCGCATAATCTACTGCACTCCTGCAGGCGCCTGACATGCCGCTTGAGAATGACGGCAACGTTATTCCTAGATGAATGATTGCCTCCTAGCTGCAAAGCTAGAAGACAGAATCCGGCTTATCATCTTCCCAGCGTTTTTCTAAAAAAAGGACCAAAAGGACATACACGACAATGCGGTAGTCTCTTTGTCCTTTATGTCGCTTTCGTCCTTTTGGTCCCTTATCCTTTTCACTTGAGTTTATTACCGGTAAAAAGTATGTATCAACTAATTTTGGTAGGTACTATTATGCTCTTTGATCTCGATCTCATACAGCGCGTCTATGCAAAACAAAAATCTGAGCTTGCGAATGTTCGCAAAAGGCTTGCTCGTCCACTTACACTTACCGAAAAAATTCTCTTTACCCACCTTGCAAATGGTCTTAGCAAAAGCCCTCAACGAGCTAAAGAATACCTAGACTTTCTTCCGGATCGCGTGGCGATGCAAGATGCAACTGCTCAGATGGCGCTTTTGCAATTTATGCTTGCAAATCGTAAACGCACTGCGGTTCCAACCTCTGTCCATTGTGATCACCTGATTCAAGCAGAAGTTGGGGCTGCAAAGGATCTCGCAAGGTCAGAAAGAGAAAGTTCAGAAGTCTATCAATTTTTAAAAAGCGTCTCTAATAAATTTGGAATTGGATTTTGGAAGCCGGGAGCAGGGATTATCCACCAAGTGCTTTTAGAAAATTATGCCTTTCCGGGCGGTCTTATGATAGGGACAGATTCCCATACGCCAAATGCCGGTGGTCTTGGAATGGTTGCCATTGGCGTAGGCGGTGCTGATGCTGTCGATGTTATGGCGGGAATGAGCTGGGAGCTTAAATGCCCTAAAATTATTGGGGTAAAGCTTACTGGAGAGCTCTCGGGCTGGACCGCAGCAAAAGATGTGATCTTAAAAGTTGCAGGCATACTTACAGTAAAAGGGGGAACAGGGGCAATAATTGAATATTTTGGAGAGGGTGCCCGCTCTATTTCATGCACCGGTAAGGCAACGATCTGTAATATGGGTGCTGAAGTTGGCGCCACAACGAGCGTTTTTGGCTATGATGAGCGGATGAGCGAGTATCTGAGGGCTACTGGTAGAGAAGATGTGGCAAAGCTTGCAGATGAAGCAGTCGATATGCTTACACCGGATAAAGAAGTGGTAGAGGATCCCCATAGCTATTATGATCGTGTCATAGAGATCAATCTTTCTGAGCTTCTGCCCTATGTCAATGGACCCTATTCACCAGATCGCGCATGGAAAATCGATGAGCTTGCAGATGCAGTAAAGACACATGACTATCCAGATACAATAAAAGTTGCCTTGATAGGAAGCTGCACCAATTCTAGCTACGAAGATATAGAGCGCGCTGCAAGCATTGCAAGGCAGGCCTTAAAAGCTGGCATAAAGGCAAAATGTCCACTTACCATTACACCAGGATCAGAGCAGATTCGAGCTACCATTGCTCGGGATGGGCAGCTTGAGCTTTTAGAAGCTATTGGAGGGCTTGTTCTTGCTAATGCTTGCGGGCCATGTATTGGACAGTGGAAACGAACTGACGTCCAGTTTGGCGAAAAAAACACAATTCTTACCTCCTATAACAGAAATTTTTCCGGAAGAAATGATGCTAACCCCGGAACACATTCTTTTGTAGCAAGTCCAGAGCTTGTGATTGCTATGAGCCTTGCTGGAAAGATGTCCTTTAATCCACTTACAGACACTCTTGAAAATGACAAGGGAGAAAAAGTGAAGCTAGAAGCTCCAACCGGTAAAGAACTTCCTGATAGGGGATTTGAGTCAGGACTTGTTGGCTATGATGCGCCTGCAAAAGATGGATCGCATGTAGAGGTTGTCGTAAATCCGGATAGTGAGCGACTAGAGCTGCTAAAACCATTTACAGCCTGGAAAGAGAGTGATTTTAACGATCTTGTCGTACTTGCAAAAATTGCAGGTAAATGCACGACGGATCATATATCACCTGCCGGAAGGTGGCTTAAATATAGAGGCCATCTTGATAAAATCTCTGATAATATGTTTTCCGGTGCCCAAAATGCCTATCGCGACGAGGTGGGTAGAGGAATCAATGTCCTTTCAGAACAAATTGACACCTATTCAAATGTTGCGCGAGAGTATAAAAAGCAAAATATCGGCTGGGTGGCGGTGGGAGATGAAAATTATGGGGAAGGATCTAGTAGGGAGCATGCTGCAATGGAGCCCCGCTATCTTGGTGCACGCGTACTTATAGTAAAAAGTTTTGCCCGCATCCATGAGACAAACCTCAAAAAGCAAGGGATTCTTGCCCTCACCTTTGCAAATCCTGGAGACTACGACAAAATCCGAGAGAATGACAGGCTGTCGATTGTAAATATTGCAGATTTCAAAGAGCATGAGCCGCTTATTCTTGAAATTCAGCACGCAGATGGTCAAAAAGAGCAAATTAGCCTTACGCACACCTACAATAAAAATCAGATTGGCTGGTTTCGGGCGGGTGGTGCACTAAATAAATTGAATTTATCTTGAAGCTAACAAGCATAATCTTTAGTGTATACCTTGTGTAACCTCAAACCTAAAGGAGATACCAATGCGTGTTCTTACATTTATACTAGCATCATGTTTTGCCCTCTCGCAAGCAAATGCTCTTTTGCCAAAAACAACTCCACAGCCAGCTACAAAACAAAAACCTGCAATCAAGCAAGAAAAGCTTAAGCAAAAAAATAGCCGCCACTGGCACTATGGATCCTCTACGTCATCATCATCTTCATCTTCATCATCATCGTCAAGAAGTGCACGAGATCTTGCGCACTGCGGCTCATTTACTCAAAATTTGGGACTCGATGTTGAATTCGATCCTACAACACTCGCGTCTGTTCTTGTCGATATTCCAGATACAGATCCGCCAGCATCTGCAATGATTTTTGATACAAATGAACCGGGAAGCCCGCTTCATGTGATACATCCTGTTCCAGGTCCTGACTATACAAGATTTCGTATAGAAGAAGAGGGTACATACCTCATCACATGGACATTTACAATTGGATGCACAACAGGTTCATGCCTCAACGGCGCTTTTGTACAGCTCTATGATGCAGCAACAGATGTTGCGTTGAATCCAAATCCAATGCAATTTGTCGATACAGAGGTCTTTGCTGAGTTTACTGATAGTGAAACAGTCTCTGGGCAGCAGCTTATCTATCTTCCACAAGGTGCAGAAGTGCAGCTTAGGTTGATTCCAGCAGCGTTTGATTTTGGCGATCTATGGATTGCTAACCCATCGATGACGCTTACACGTATTGCTAATTAAGCGATATAGAGCCCGTCACCTGGCTCTGTTTGCATGCGAAGGAGCGTGGAATCATCAATCATCAGATTGAGTTCTATCGCTCCTGTAATAAGTTTGTGATGCAGATAGACGCGGCGTAAAAGAGAATTTGCGTCAAATTGAAGTTCAAATTCAAGCCAGCCTTCATTAAAATAAAAAGAGTACAGACTGCTTGAGCTAAATTTTTCCTTTCGTAGGGCATTATGGAAGGCACGTTCTGCTTCCATGCGAGGCATGAATTTGCAAAGTCGAGTTGGGCGTGCGGCTTGGCACCTGGAAAGAAATTTTTGAAATTCAATGCTGTTTTTGATGTCAATGCCTAGAGAGTCTGCCACATCTTCTGGCAAAGAGACTGGGTAGCGAAGTCTAATTAGCAGGTTACGGACTGCATGTAAAAATTGCATACGCCTATTTACGATAAGGTCTGCCATCAACTATAATCCGAATTAGATATTTTGGAAACGATTTTTTATGCTTGGGATATTTCTTGATCAGGAAACAACTGGCTTAGATAGCTCGCGACATAAGCTCTTGGAGATTGCCATTAAGGTGGTGGATCTCTCTTCGGGAAAGGAGGTTGCAAGCTATGAGTCTGTACTTACGCAGCCAGAGGCTGTATTTAAGGCAAGTGATCCTCAGGCTCTTGAGGTTAATGGTTTTTCTTTTAAAACTCTCGAGCAGGGCAAAACAGAAGCTGAGGTAGGTAAGGAAATTATAGATCTTTTTACTACTCTTGGGATTGTTCGCAAACAAGCTGTTTTTATCTGCCAAAATCCCTCATTTGATAGGGCCTTTTTTGCCCATCTTGTAGCCCCTTATGAGCAAGAAAAAAGGCTTTGGCCCTACCACTGGCTTGACCTTGCCTCAATGTACTGGGCAATCGAGGTTAAAAAATCGCAAAATCAAGAAAGGGACCTCCCTCCTGAAATCACCCTTTCAAAAGATACCATAGCCAAAAGTTTAGGCCTGCCAGGCGAAGAAAAGCCTCATCGCGCCATGCATGGAGTGGATCATTTGCTGCTTTGTTATTCAAGGCTTGTTGGATATTGTCTCTGCGAAAGCATGCACAGGTAAGGGATTTAACCACTGAGACACTGTGTTCACTGAGAATATTTGTGAAATCAGAGAGCGTAAAAACCTTCTACTATTCATTTTTCTTCATAGCTATCTCCCTCTCTCAACGGTCTCTGTGATCTCAGTGCCTCAGTGGTTAATTATGCTACCATCTTGAGTTTAATTGCATTCCAGGATAAAATTTGTATTTTCTGACCTAGAGGAGAGTAGTGATGTTTCAAATGCTTGTGCCCTATCTTGTGCCGGCAGTTGAAATTATCGTCATGGCCGGTGCTATTTACTACCTTCTTTCCTTTTTCTGGAATACGCGTGCAATGGATCTTGTCCTTGGCGTGATTGTCTTTTTAGCTCTTTTTTTATGTGCAAGTTGGCTTCATTTTCCCGTGCTAGAAAGCCTGATGCATAACTTTGTCAATGTTGCCATCATAGCAATGCTTATTATCTTTCAGCCGGAGCTTCGTCTTGCCCTTTCAAAGCTTTCTGTGAAGGGGAAGAAATATGAGGAACTCTCTGAATTTGACCGCTTTCTTGATAGCCTGACAAATAGCGTCTATAGACTCTCGGAAAGACGAATTGGCGCGCTTATTTTGCTTGAAAACCAGGATTCGCTCGATGAGTTTGCATCTCGCGCTGTTATGCTCAAGAGCCAGTTTTCTTCAGAGCTTTTGGAGTCAATATTTACGGCAAGCTCACCTTTGCATGATGGTGCAGTTCTGATTAGAGGAACTGAGATTCTCGCTGCTGCGGTAATTTTGCCGCTTGCCGATGATAGTACACAGATTTCTCGCTCCATGGGTACACGTCATAGAGCAGCACTTGGTATTACACAGCTTACAGATGCCTTAAGCATCGTTGTATCTGAGGAGACAGGAAAGGTAAGTATTGCTCGAGAAGGTATTATGACTCGGGGGGTAAAGATGGATCGCTTTAAGGGAATACTAAGAAGCATCTTTACACCGCCTAAGTCTGAAATTGTTGCTAAACTTTCTCTCAACGACTGGTTAAAGTCATGGAAAGACTCTTAAAGAAAATATTTGTTGAAAATTTCCAAAGAAAGTTCATTGCGATACTTTCTGCAGTATGCCTATGGTTTTTGGTGCATAACTCAATAACCGCGACAAGAACATTTACACATGTGCCTATTCGCGTAGTTAATGTTGCTCAAGATAAGACAATTCGCGGCCTTATGCCAAATGGCATTTTGGACCGAAAGCTTACGATTACACTCACAGGTAAAAAAACAGTCATCGAACGACTAGAGCCTGGCGACTTTGAAGTGGTTGTAGATGCAAGCGGAAAGCCGGATGAGTGGATTGTGCAGATCGCTAAAAAAAATCTTGTAAGCTTAAATCCTGACATTGACCTTCTCCATAGCGTAACTAGCCTTTCGCAAAGCGAGTTTGTGCTCAGGCTTTCAAGGCTTCTCACTGATAAGGTTCCAATCTATATAACTCATCCCAAAGGGGAGCCCCCAGAAGGGTATCAGTTTTTGGATATCTGGCCGCAAAAGCTCTCTCAAGTCGTTAGCGGCCCGGAAGAGGATGTAAAGGCCCTTCAATCAAAAGGATTAGAGCTTACCTTTGACCTTAATGACATAACAGAAGATGAGCTCAATAGCCTTGTCTCTACGCACTCTGCGCAAGGCGATGAAGTGAGCTTTCTTGTGCCAGATTCCTGGAAGCGTGTACAGATTCCTTTTCTGCACGACATGAAGCAAGATATTAATGGACCAGAGGCAAAAAATTTACATATCGATTTTCTACGAAAAAATCTGCTGCCACTTGACTGTGATGTGCCAATTAGGGTCTTTTATCCCTTAGCGACAGCAAACACAATAAATCCTAAGACAGCGCCTCTTCTTATTAGCAGCGGCATCATCGAAAAGGAGCAGATTTTCTCAATCACAGAGCCGCTTTTTGTTGATGATGTAAGCCGGCTTTTTCTCGATATAGTGAGAAATCATGTAGAAGTCGTTATAATCGCATCGAAAAAAGAGGCTCATGAGCCGCTTGAGACATCTATAGAATTTGTAGACCCACAAGCCCTTGAAGAGCAGTATGTACAGCTTTTATTATCTGCTATTAAGGACATGACAGCAGGTCAGAAGGAGCAGAGGGAAAAAGCCCTTCGAGTTCGTTTTCGCGACTACATGCAGCGGTTTCAACTGCTTTCCGGCAGTGAAAAGCCTGTAGTAGTGAGGGCCTTTCTTACAAGCTCCGGCATTATCGTAAAAGGCTTTGAGTGAAGGTAGTTTTTCTAAAAAGTCATATTCAAAAAAAGGGCGGGCTCGAAAAATACACAAACCGCCTTCTTGAGGGATTTTGCCGCGAAGGCGATAGCGTTACGCTGCTCACAACAGATTGGAAAGAGCCGCCATCTCCTCCCCCCTACAATGTTGTCTCCTTTGGAAATAAAAGTTCATTTTCGCTTTGGCAGCTTATCAAATTTGACCGAGCTTGCAAAAGCTATATAGAAAAAGAAAAGCCCGATATCGTCTTTGGTATGGAGCGAAATTTTTGCCTTCAGACGCACTATAGAGCTGGCAATGGCTGCCATGCCGCCTATCTTGAGAGACGAAAAGAGAGAGAGGGATTTGTAAAGAGGGTAAGCTTTGCCCTCAATCCACTTCATAGACTTATTCTTGCTATGGAGAAGAAGACATTCGAAAGTAAAGACCTTAAAAAGCTTTTTGTTAACTCACATCTTGTTGAACGTGAAATTTTAACCTATTACCCAAAGGTTGCTCCCGAGAAGATTGTCGTTGTTCATAATGGTGTCGAGTGGCACGAGCTTGAGCAGCCATTTCTTGAGAGCTTTAAAGAAATAAGGCAAGGTTCCTATCAGTTTCTTTTTATTGGTAATGAATATGAGAGAAAGGGGCTTTATGAGCTCCTTGATGCCCTCGAGTATCTCAAGGGGGAAAGCTGGGAGCTTACAGTTATCGGCAAAGAGAGAAATCCAAAGCTTTTTAAACAGCGCGCAAGATCGCTTGGTCTTGAAAGTAGGGTGCATTTTTTAGGTCCTTTACCGGATGTGCGACCATACTATAAGAAAGCAGACTGCCTTGTAGTACCCTCTCGCTATGATCCCTTTGCAAATGTCACTGTTGAGGCACTTGCCATGGGCCTTCATGTGATAAGCTCAAATCAAAATGGAGGCCACGAAGTTCTTGCTGAAAGCTTCTCAAATCAGGATGAGCTTATCTCTTTGTTAAAAAAGGCGCTCCATCATCCTAAAACAAAAGAGTCAAGTATGCAGATTCGCGAAAGTGTGCGCTCGCTTGATTTCTCAAATCAGATTAATGCCATTATTAAAGCGGCACATCTCAAGGCGTAAAGAGCTTTGTATAATGCTCCCTAAAGTATCTGAGTGTCTCATTTATATTCAGAGAGCCTCTAGCAAGTTCATTGATGAGATCCAGATGAGCAAATAGTTCTATAAGGGGGCTAAGTCCTAATGTGCTTCCAGGAAGAACGACAGCCTTGTGCTCGGCATTTATCGTTGTGCATACATGAAAAGGAGTATTTCTTAAGGTAATATAAAAGGCATTTGTTATTGTCATGCTCGTCTCTATAAACCATACGCCAGTTTGGAGCCTCTCTACAGGAACAAAGTATTCCTTTGTGTTCCATCGAACGTAGGCACCTTCTCTTGAGCTAATTAGTGCATACTTTCTCTCATCTGAGCCTGTTATCCGTAATACAGAAGGCACTGTAGTGTCAAAATTTTTGCTCCAACCAGAGACGGAAGTTCGTAAAGGGAATTGGCATGGCGATCCAATTGAGTTGAGTGTATATATAGAAAAGGACATGGTCTTAGAGCCTCTTTACTTCGTCGTTATCTTTAAAGAGCGCTTTGTATGTGCAGATTTGACCAATCGTCATTTTGCCTTCGCCATCTCTTAGTATTTGACTAGTTGCTTTAACAACTTTGATTGAGCCTTCATAACTATTTTCTTTCAACACAGATGTCTTATAGGAGATCGTACCATATCCCAAGACATGTACATCATCTTGGCTGGAAACAGTCATTGTACAAGAGACTTTCTTGTTCTGAAAAGAAACCGTCTCTTCCGAAACCTTTGCTTTTTTTGAACCTGAAGACTTTACCGCATCTACCCTTTCCTCTTGAACACGCTTATGTGCCTCTTCAACTTTTTTTGAGGTATCGTCTTGTTTTGGAGCACTGCTCTGTTCATCACTATAAACCAATAATTGTTGTCTAGTTACACCAAGTGTCGGTTGCATAAAATCCCATTGTTTTAGGCGAAAAAGGATAGCATGAGCAAAATCTAAATGACAATGCCAAATGAGGGCCTGGCCTGGGTTGTCAAAAACTTTCAATTTTTGACATCTAAATTACTTTAAACTTGTGACCAAATTTCTTCTATGGAAAGTATATTTGTTTTAGAGCCCTTGGGCGACTTATTAAAGCCCAGAGTGACCGTAGGGAACTTTGGGAAGGATATAAACCCATCCTAGAGCCCGTCAGGGCGATTCAGTCACAGGCTTTAACGCAATTGTATGAGAGTTGAATCGCCCTGAAGGGCTCTAGGATCGGGCTGCATCATTCCACACAGCTTCCTTCGGTCGCTGTGGGCTTTAATAAATCGCCCTGAACGGGCTCTAAAACAATCGCAAGTGATGGAACGAATATAGACACAAGTTTACATACAGTTCGATTGTGAAATTCTAAGAAAGTTGACAGCCCAGGCCTGGCCTAGGATGTTGATTTAAGGGCTTTTGCAAGCTAGCGATAAATCTGTTTTTGAGCGAAGCTCTTTGGAGTGTGGAGATTCTTCGCTGTTCTTAATTTGTTAACACTCAACGATGTATGTTCAAAAAGTCAAGTGGTTACATGCGCTGGAAGCCAGAGGCGAGGGCTTCTTGTACGCTTTTCTCGAGCCTTTGTTTGAAGAGGTCGTAGCTTGGGTATTCATAGGCGTCTATGGAGCGAAAACAGGTATGAAATTGTAGCAGGTGCGCTTGGCTTGCCAGGTTATTTTCGACTTTTAGGTGTGATCCAGTAGCTAAAGATCTTGAGCCGGTAACTACATAGAGAAAATCTTGTAGTTTGTTGCTGTCATCGCTGTTTTCATCAATCCACCTTGTAAAATAGCCTTTAATTTTAGGGTTGTTACACAGTATGGCATTTTTTACAAGCTCTGCAGAAAAACGGCCCTGTATCCTCTCTATCATCAAAATAGGCTCTAGCCAGTTTAGAGAAGGCCAAATACGTGAATTACTAGTAGTATGAGATGCTAGCCCTTTGGCAATCATAAAGATTGCTTTAAGGGTTGCATGCTGCCTAGCCTCTTCTAACAATGCCGTTTTTACATCCTGCTGGATCTGGAAAAAATACGTTTGGATTGTTCTTAGAGAGGGATTTCCTTGAAGCACAGCAGGGCGTTCATCGCTATCGGGATAGGCATAAAGTAAGAGCTCATCTGTTACATCTTGCGTGAGCTCGTGAGGATTATCGATTGCAAGATAAGAAAAGCGTCTTTCATCAGGGTTTAGTGCTTTATACAGAGTGAGTAGCGTATGTACATTTAACTCCTCATATGCATTAGGAAGCTCATTTGTGGGAATTGCACTAAGCACTTCATAGAGAACCGGATCAAAAATTTGCCCGATAATGTACTTAGAGTTGCTAGTATTGCAAAGCGCCATCAACTTTCCGATTAGCATATAAAGCTTTTGCTCTTCATCAGAAAGTGGGTCAATTGTGCGCTGCACCACATCAAATTTAGCTCTAATTTGGCTAAGATCATGATGGGCTCGATTGGGGTAGGCAAGATCTGCTGCTTCTTGAAGTTCTGCTTCCGTAAGCTTACTTACCATGTGCGGTGGCATCCTTTTATACCTGCCCTCTTTTGTGTGAGAGGAGGCTGTTGGAAGGGCGCCGCCAGGGGTGTTTTCAAATTTCAGCAGTTTGTAGTCGGCTGATTCAGCTTGTTTCTTCAAAGCTTCAAAGAGATCTGTTAAAAAAGTTCTTGCAACACCTGCTTGATCAATAACTTCGGGTTGACGCTCTAACGTGTGATCATTTAATTGAATTAGGTATAAGCCTTGAGTCATTGGATTAGGAATAAAGCAGTTCTGATACAATTTTTTCAGCACCTTTTCGGGCTCTTTTTTGATGAGAGCCGTGCTAATTTGTATTTTGTATTCATTTTCATTTGAGCAAAATCGTGATTTGTCATTCCAAAAGGCAATCTGTATGGCTTTTTGTTTCACTCCAGGAGAAAAGAGATCTTGGGGATGGTTAGCAACAACTTTTGCAATAGCGTTTAGCCTATCATTTTCTTGATCGTCTGCATGAAGAAGAAGCCAGTTGTCTAGAATGCTCACTCCAGTTGCTAATAGCTCCTCGTCTGATGAGTAGCGCGTCATGCAAAGTGAGGCAGCTTGCAGCAGATCTTCTTCGGGCACATTAATAGCTTCGAGTAGATATGTAACGCTTTCAAGTGGCGCGTCATTTGCAAAGGCGCTGTTTTGGGGGTTATGTATACAGATGCTAGCGGCAGTTTTCAGAATTTCATCGCTAAAGTGTTCTTGGTTGATGATTGCATGATTGGCAGCGTATAGGCGATGTCGTTCTCCTATGCCGGTAAGTTGATTTGTAAAAAGAAGTATTACAATTTTATTTCTTATTGCCTCTGTACCAATCCAATGTATTGAATGTGGGCTTCTTTTAAAAGACTCAATAGCTCTTGCTTCATCACTCACAGGTTCTATAGCTTCATCAATCACTTCTATAGACTGATAAATGGCATACTGTTTTGCTTCGGGATTTTGCTGGATAGCAGCGCGCTCTATTTCTTTTCTCGCCTCACCCGTTAAGTAGCAGTATCGTAGTGCTAAGCCATTCATGCGTACAAGATCAAGCATAAAGTCTTTATCTGTTAAAAGCACGGTACCTACATACTTCAAAGCTTCTACGTTTTGACTAACGGCTCTTTTTGCCAATTCTTTATCTTGCCTCAATTCTGCAGGGGCATAGCCAAGCAGCAAACTATTTATATCGACAACTTGCAACATAAAATCTTTATTTTCTACCAACTTGCCCGCGCGTGTGATTGCGTTGTTGTCTTCTTTGATGGCAGCAAGCATACGCTTTTGGCGATCTAGGGTATCTTTTGGGGTAGTAGAAATAACAGTATCTTCAAAATAGCGGTGGTAGACAAAAATGCCATTGCCAACAAAGGGAATAAAGGTGGTCCAGTCATCATCTTTACTTACTAGGTGTTTGTAGTAGCGGTTATCGTTGATTTCGGCACTAGTTTTATGGGAAAGAACCAGCTCTCTAATAATGGTATCTACAAGATTTGTAATTGTGCTGAAAATAGGGATGTAATCAAAAAATGTATCTAAACCAATAAGAAAATTTTGTGTACCTACGCGCATGGAGTCGACCCGTCTTATTAAAATTTACACTTACATTAGCTTTCAGGTATTCGTCAATCGATTCTTTTTTTAAAACCCACTTTTCAAAATACTAATTTATTGATGTGGGTATAATTATTAGGGAATCAATGCACCTACTTTTAGCACTCATACTCTTTGGGCTCTAAATTAACAGTTAAAACTTGAAAGTTTTTGACAGCCCAGGCCTGGCCCTCATTTGGCATTATGCTAGACAAATAAAAGTTTTATACCGAGATAGATGAGGGCGGAGCCCATGATGCGGTCGATTGCTGTGCGAAAGCGAAGGAGTCGTTCTTGTATTGTACTATTTGTAAGCACATATGAAAGAAAGAGGAACCAAGAGAGGACTATAAACCAGTTGAGAAGGCCATAAACCAGTTTTATCTCGAATGGGGTTGTGGGGGAGATGAATTGAGAAAAAAGGCTGATATAGAAAAGGGCGCATTTTGGGTTAAGAAGGTTTGTTAAAAAACCTTGTAAAAAGGCGGTTTTTGCTGAGAGGGTATCGTTTGTCTTTGAATAGGTGGTGCTTTTGGAGTTTGAACGAGAAATAATACTCATGCAACCTATGTAGAGAAGGTAGAGGGCACCAGCTTTTGTTAAAAGTGAATAGAGAAAGGGACTCTCGCTAATCAAAATGCCAATCCCAATAAGTGTATAGGCAAGGTGAACAATGAGTGCCATAGCAATTCCTACAGCTGTCATCATGCCGGCTCTACGTGAATAGACAAGGCTATTTTTGAGAACGATGAAAAAATCTGGGCCAGGGCTTGCTGCGGCAAGAAGTGAGATAATAGCTATAGTATACATGTTTTGTAAAACCTTGTGTCAAGTCTGTTTTTTTCAAAGGTTTCAGGCAGATCCTTTTCCTGAACTTGGACAAAATTATGCTTTTTATAAAATGCAGCAGCTTGTGTAACTACATCGACGCTTCCAAGCCAAATTGTTTTAAATCCATGTCGTTTTGCCGCCTTTAGCAAGGTGTCAAGAAGTGCTTTGGCTACTCCTTTTCCTCTATATTCTTTTTGTACGAAGAGCTTTTTAAGTTCAGCATCATTACCATCTAACATTTTTAGACCTATGCAACCAATAAGTTCTCCTTGATCATTAACAGCATACCAAAAGTTGTATGAGTTGTTATAGTAAAAGTCCTCATCTGCACGAAGTATGCAAGCATTGATCTCTTTAGTAACGGGTATGTGAAACTCTTTTTTCTGAATGTCTTCTACCATTGAAACAATTTGTCGTCTCAAAGTCCGAGAAGTTGATAGGGTGAGTATTTTATATTTCTTTTGACGGCTCTTTTCAAGAGCATTTGCATACTTTTCAATAGCATCGATGATTGCCTTTTGATCATCATCAGATAGTTCTCGAAAAGCACCTTCTATTTTTTCTTTTGAGAATAGATCAATTTTCTCAAGCTCTTCTTGACCAAGAGATGTAAGGATAAGCGCTTTTTCTCTTTTATCCAGTGCCTTTTGGATCGAGACAAACCCGTTTTTAAAGAGCCTCTGAACAAGGCGAGTGGCTTGTGATGCTGACAAGAGAAGAAGCTCTCCAAGCTCTTTTATCGTTATGCCTGGCTTTTGGGCGATTTCAACAATCGCGTGGCAATGCTCTGCACTCGGACCTGTAAGGCTTTTATCAAGCTGAATGATCCCAAGTTCTCGTACCAGCTTTCTAGAGGAGTGTCTTAATGCGTTAATTGTATCCATGATAATACCATCGTTATGCACCTAGTATAACAAAAAAGCTTGCATTTTGCAACTACTTTTGTTATAATTGAGGTACAAAGGGAGGATTTATGAAGACATTACCGCTCTATTTTGATGAACCAAGGTACAAAGCAGATGCAAAAATTTTGGCAAAAGGAGAGGACGAAAGGGGCCAGTTTATACTACTTGATCGCACCATCTTTTATCCTCAGGGCGGTGGCCAGCCCTATGATATTGGTACAATAGATACTGTCGCAGTTACAGCAGTTCGCCTTGTTGATGAAGAGGTACGCCACTATGTGGCAAGTCATGCTCTATTTACCCCAGACCAAAATGTTGATATAGGCATTGATGAGATCCGTCGCAAAGCTCATAGTCGCTATCACACAGCAGGCCATCTTCTCAGTCATATTGTCGAAGGACACTATCCAGCTCTTAAGGGCGTAAAAGGGCATCACTATCTTGATGGGGCCTATGTTGAGTTTTTAGTCTCTAAGGAAACAAACGTCGATCTTTTTCATCTCAATCAAGAGCTTAAGAAGGCAATAGAAGCTGACTATCTTATACGCACCTGGATAGAAGCTGAGCGCCGCTTTGTCAAAATTGGCTCTTTTGACCCATATTATTGTGGAGGCACCCATGTAGGCTCATTAAAAGAACTTTCAGTTGTCACAGCTACAAAACTAAAGAAAAGTCAGGGCAGCCTTCGTATCAGCTACACAGTATGATTCTCTTATGATCGCGGGACGATTATGTCGACGAGTTCCTCAAGTAGGGGAGTTGAGCCTGTTGTAGCAAGCTTCATAAGGTCTGCACCTATCTTCGTGAGTGCTTTGGCATCTTGGTGAAGTACAGTCATTTGGGTCTCAATATCCGCTATCTTTTTAGAAACTTCATTAAAGCCCGGGCTGCCCTGTTTATGTTTAGTTTGTTCGATTTTTAAATTGTCTAACTCATCTTGAAGTTTTTTTCCTGCTTCTTTGTTAACGGTATTAAGTTTTGCAACTTCAGCTGTAAACATAGGGGCGAGCACGCGGAGCACGAAGGCTACTGCCACAAATGCTCGTGGATCCTCGATTTTTGACTGGGTAGTATTTGCTGCTTTTTGCTTCTCTTGTATGATTTCGGCAGCACTAAGTAGGCGCTCTCCGAGTGCTTGAATAAGGGGGGAGGGATTTTCGCGCAGTCTTCCGATGGCCCCTTTTAGAAATTCTTCCGCACTATGTCCATGTACGAGATCTTGTATCCCTCGCTGCATGCATTCTTGCGTCCATTGGGAAGTAATACGGGTCGTTCCTGGATTTTCGCTTTTTCCACGAAGTGGGGCATTTAGCTGTACTTTTGGTATATCTACATTTGTAATGAGGAGGTCCGCTGCTGCGATATCAAGTATCATCTTGAGGTTTCTATTTGTCGGATCTCCGGGTACTGGATGGTCTAAAAGAGCTGAAATAAATTCGCCGAGTTTTCCCTCAAGTTCACTATTTTGCTCATTTGGTTTTAGGTGTGAAATGCTCACTTTGCACGCATCAAGTAGCTTTACTTTGAAATCGATTTGTTGGCCTTTAGGCAGAGCCTTGAATTCTGGTGAGGTAATGAGTGCGTGGGCGTTACCGAGCTCTTCAGGTAAAAATTTGGGTGTGACATTACGAATGCTTGTTATCTGTTCGTTACAGTGATCATGAAATGGGTCGCTAAGATCAATTTTTTCCTGTTTTGCTTGCGCTTGCTCACTCTTTTTGCCAGTCAATTTTTGGACAATTGAATTAAATAGTTGTTTCACAACCTGCTTAAAACTTCTGTTGCTTGTAATAGCTGTTTTTGGCTGCAGGTCTGTTTTAGCAAGTGTTTTGTCGGCAACATCAGATGATGGAGTTTTTCCTCTAAAAAGGCGCAAGATGTGATTGCCTAGCGTAAGTTTTTTGGCGCCTTCGTTCTTTTGTGTTTCAAAATCTGGAGGAATCTGTGATCCCCCTCTAATGTTTAAGTCGCTCATTGTAGTTCTCGCTTTTTTCTCTTGTATAACATAAAAATATTTATTTTAATTCAAAAAATTGCATTATGAGGGGTATGAATACTACTAAACTTGCACAAAAATTTGTTTATCTGTTTGGTCCTGAACTACCTACGCCGCCACTCTCAGCTGAGCTGCTTGGCGGAAAAGGCAAGGGATGCGCAGAGATGGCATCTATCGGTATGCCTGTTCCTCCGGGATTTATCATTACTACAGAGGCTTGTAATAGCTATCGCCACCACCAAAGGGTCTTTCCTAAGGGGCTTCAGGAAGAAATAGCTGTCTCTATGCAGGCGCTCGAAGAGGTGACAAAGAAGCAGTTTGGAAAAGGCGAAAACCCACTTTTAGTCTCTGTCCGCTCAGGTGCAAGGGTCTCAATGCCAGGCATGATGGACACGGTGTTAAACCTTGGCCTAAATGATGTGACCGTAAAGCAATTTAGCAATGAAAGACTTGCCTACGATAGCTATAGACGCTTTATCATGATGTTTTCCGATATCGTCTACGGCGTAAATAGAAAGATCTTTGAAAAGGCCTTTGATGTCTTAAAAATTCAGGAAAATGTCGCCGAAGAGTGTGAGCTTGGCATATCGTCTCTAAAAGAAGCATGCACTATCTTTAAAACACTCTTTGAGCAGCATACAGGACGATCCTTTCCTCAAGATGCAAAAGAGCAGCTCCATCTTGCAGTATCTGCCGTATTTAACAGCTGGGAGAGCGAGCGCGCTATCCTCTATCGAGAACTCAATCACATTCCAGATGATTGGGGAACAGCCGTCATTGTACAGACGATGGTTTTTGGCAATAGAAACAATCAGTCAGCAACAGGCGTATGCTTTACCAGAGATCCCGCAACAGGAGAGAACCATTTTTATGGTGAGTTTCTCATCAACGCACAGGGAGAAGAGGTTGTAGCAGGTATTAGAACCCCGCATCCCATAAACCGCTACCAAAAAGAGCTCACAAAATCGCATCTAGAGAGTCTCGAAGAGCTGATGCCGGACGCCTATAACCAGCTTCTTTCTATCGTCAAAAGGCTTGAAAAGCATTATAAGGATATGCAAGACATCGAATTTACTATCGATGACAATAGGCTCTATATGCTGCAGACAAGATCTGGCAAAAGAACAGGCTTTGCAGCAGTACGAGTTGCTATTGAGATGCTTGATGAAGGGTTAATCGACGAAAAAGAGGCCCTCAAAAAAGTAGAGCCAAATCAGCTTATACAGCTTCTTGCCCCGGTGTTTGATGCAAAGGCAAAAAAAGCAAACCATAATAGCCTTGTCGCAAAAGGGCTAAATGCAGGTCCTGGCGCGGCATCCGGAAAGGCGGCCTTTTCCTCCGAAAAGGCGGTCGACTATAAAAACAATGGAATCAAATGCATACTCATACGAGATGAAGCAAATCCTAGTGATTTTCCAGGTATGGTTGCTGCAGAGGGAATACTTACAACGAGGGGTGGAGCTACAAGCCATGCTGCAGTTGTTGCCCGAGGAATGGGAAAACCTTGTGTTGTCGGCTGTGGATCGCTCTTCTTTAATGAAACTGCAAAAACGCTCACGATAGATGATAGAGTCCTTCATGAAGGCGATGATGTTTCAATTGATGGGATGACCGGAGAGGTTTTCTTTTCGAGTCTTCCTACAAGTCCCTCCGAGGTGATACAGGTTCTTGTTGAAAAGACTAAAAAGCCTGAGGAGAGCCAAATATATAGACAGTTTGACGCCCTTATGAAGCTTGCTGATAGATACAGAGTACTAGAAGTTCGCGCAAATGCAGATACGCCGGAAGATGCAAAAGTGTCCCGTGCGTTTGGTGCAGTAGGAATAGGGCTTTGCCGAACAGAGCATATGTTCATGAATCCTATTAGGCTAAACGATGTTCGGGCGATGTTCTTTAGTACGCAAAATGAAGAGAGATCTTCCAGTATAAAACGCCTTTTGAAACATCAGAAGGAAGATTTTGTTGGTATATTTCGTGCTATGGGAGGCCTTCCCGTTACAATACGACTCCTCGATCCTCCGCTTCATGAATTTATGCCCCATAGCGATGAAGAGCTTGCTATGCTTGCAGAGACCCTTCATCTTTCAGTTATCGAGCTTGCAAAAATTCGGGCAAGCCTTCTCGAGCAAAATCCAATGCTTGGCCATAGAGGCTGTAGACTTGGCATTAGCTTTCCAGAGCTTAGCGAGATGCAGACAAGAGCTATTTTGGAAGCGGCTATCGAGGTAATGCAAGAGGGGATCGATGTCCATCCTGAGATTATGGTTCCGCTCGTCGGTATTGAAGGTGAGCTTATCCATCAAAAAGCAATTGTTGATTCGGCAGCAGAAGCAATTTTTAAAGAAAAAGGCGTGAAGATCCACTACACTGTAGGTACGATGATAGAGCTTCCTCGAGCGGCTCTTTTAGCCGATGAGATTGCAAAAGAGGCCTCCTTCTTTAGCTTTGGCACAAACGATCTTACACAAACTACCTTTGGAATCAGCCGGGATGACAGCGCCAAGTTTGTTCCACTCTATGTAAAAGGTATGAAAGATCCAAAAGGCTCTGATGAACAGATACACATACTTACAGATGATCCCTTTCAGGTGCTCGATACGAAGGGAGTTGGCCAGCTGATGAAGCTAGCGGTTGTGCTTGGAAGAAAAGTAAGGCCAGATCTTATCACCGGCATCTGCGGAGAACATGGCGGAGAGCCAGCATCTATTGCCTTTTGCCATACACTTGGCCTAAATTATGTCTCTTGCTCGCCCTATCGAGTGCCGATAGCTAGACTTGCAGCGGCACTTGCATCAATAAAAAACCCCCAATAGATGCTATTAGGGGTTAAGAGCTTCTTACCAGCTTGAAGATGATGAGCAGCTGCAGCCACAGTCATCGCAGCTTGAGCTTGATGAGCTTGATGAGCTTGAGCATGAATCGCGATGATGTCTTGAGTTTCTTGCTCTTTCATTTTTCGCTTTTGCTTTTGAGGTCTTTCTAACTGGCTTTGGTGCTGCCATAAGGCCATCTACGCTTGAAAGAGCAACAACTGCGCCGAGTACTGCTACGAATAGGTGTTTCATATGTTTTTCTCCATATTTAGAGAGTTAGAAAAATAATGACCAATTGGTCATAAGAATTGGTATCATATCCCTAACATAAAATAAAACATAAATTTGCGTTATCGATTGAGGTCGTAGGAAATTTTTCCATCACGTGCGGCAAGTTGCACATGCATTGATGCGCTGCATGTACTTTTGTCGAGCATTGCTACAGCATCTTTTACATTTTTTGCTTCTTCAAGTATTTGGCGAAACAGCAGCTGATTTGGCGTGCCCTCTTTTGACTGAACAACGATGCTCGATGCTGCAAGTATGAGGCCATGTTTATTGATGCCAAAGTAGGTTCCGATAAGTCCAAGCCATCCTACAAAGACATAGGTATCATGAACAAAAAGTCGAGTAAAAGGAGCAAGGAGAGCCATTGGAACATCGATATGATGCTCAAAATAGATAGTACACTCTTCTTGAAGCAGCCAGCTGAGGTTATAGCATTTATATGTGCGATCTGGAGCATGGTTTGAAGCAAAAGAGTAGTAGAGCTTTTTTTTCTTTCCATCAAACTTTAGTGCCGCGATTGTCTCTTGGGTGCTTTGTTCTTTAGAGCCTGCAAAAATAGCCATCCTGTCAAAGAGGCAATTTGCATGTAAAACTTCTTCAAAACTTGTCTCCGTCATGTTGGCAATTGCTTTCATCTCATCTACATAGCGCCCTAGTACATAGGGGAAGTGGATTTTTTTGCCGTAGATTGCGCTATAAACCGGAATGAGCCTTGTAAGCATAAAGGAGGCAACTTTTTTATCCTCTTTAGAGTAGTGCTTTATAGGAGCGAGGCTTTTTGCAAAGAGCATTCGATCAATAAGAGCAACTACCATGCCAAGGAGGGGAAGCACCTCTAAAAAGGCGATACAAAAGTGAATGCGCTCTTCAGATTTCGTGAGGTAATTTATTTTTGTTTTTTTGCGTATGATGCGATTATGAAAGTAGGCTATGAGATGCCTTGAGCTATAGCGAAAAGGCATATCCAAAAAGAGTATATAGCGAGAGGCGCGAGGAAGTGTATAATCTAATAAAATCATCTTAATAGCTCATGGTGTCAAGCTCTACCTTACCCTTAAATACCTTATATGCGTATGTAAGATAAAACATAAAGAGCGGAACACCGGCACATGCCATTCCAAGGAGTATCTTAAGAGTAAATGGCGATGAAGAAGAGTTGTAAATGGTTAGGCTATAGGCATCGTTTAAGCTTGACCTGACAAGATTTGGATAGGTGCCAAGTGCATAGAGCAGTACAAGGGATAAGATGATGACGATAGAGCTGATGAATGCATATCCATCTCGGCCGCGTTTAATGCATCTCCAGAGAAAAACAATTCCTGCAAGACCCATAAATGCAAAGGGATAAAAGGCAGGTTTTTCATGCATGAATTTTGTGACATGCTCTTCATAAATAGGAGTGAGGCCATTTACAAAGGTCCAGGTAAGTACAAAAAGTATAAAGATACGCATATTCCAGCGCCTTAGCCTGTCATGCAGGGCTCCTGTTGTTTTTAGGGTAAGATAGAGGGAGCCATGAAGCATAAAGAGCAAAACAACGAAAAAGCCTACAGAGAGTGCATATGGGCTAAAGAGTACTCCAAGATCTTTTACAAAGACGCCCTTTTCATTGATGGGAAGCCCTTCAATAAGGTTTGCAGTAACAATACCAAGGCCAAAGGCCATGCCAAAGCTTGCAAAGCAAAATATGACATCCCAAAATGAGCGCCATTTTGGGCTTGCAATTTTGCTGCGAAATTCAATGGCAACGGCCCTATAGGTAAAACAAAAGATAAGAAGCATCATCGGAATATAAAGTGCAGACAAAAGCTCGCTAAAAGCTGGTGGGAAGCCTGCAAGAAGAGCGCCGCCGGTAATCACCACCCAAAGTGAGTTTGAATCCCAAACAGGGCCGATAGCATTCATAAAGATACGGCGATCTCTATCATTTTTTGTAAAAAGATGGAGGCATCCTACGCCAAGGTCAAAGCCGTCAAGAGCAGCGTAGGCGAATATTGCCGTAATAAAGATAGAGTACCAAAGAAGCTGAAGGGTCGAAAGTTCCATAAACTATGCCGTTTTGTAGATGTCTCTATAAGGTGCCTCCTCAGGCATATCCGTTGGACCATGCTTGATTTTATGGTCGAGCAAAAAGCAAAAGAGGGCAAAGAGGCTTACATAAATGAAGATGTAGAGGCAAAGAGTAAAGAGCGCCTCATTTGCAGAAACTGTAGGTGAGTAGGCATCTTTAGTTTTAAGAAGCTGATGCACTGCCCATGGCTGTCTGCCAAGACAGGTTGAATACCAGCCTGCCATATTCCCAATCTGCGGAAAGATAACAGAGATAACAAAGTATTTGAGAATGCGGGGATGCTCTGTCCATTGCTTTGTTCTCCAGATCCATATGCCAAAGAGAATGGCTACAAACATAAATACCCAGGAGAGCACCATGATATGATAGACTTGAAAGACCGCTTGCACCCATGGCCATAGCTCTTTTGGAGCTTTATCGAGTCCTGCAACTTCAGTTTTAGGATCGCCATGCACAAGAAAGCTAAGGCCTCCAGGAATAGAGAGGCCATGTACCTCTTGCTTTTCGACATCTACATAGCCAAAGGCGTAAAGAGGTGTGTATTCTTCTGTTTTAAAAACACCTTCAAAGGCTGCAAATTTTACCGGATTATACTTTGAAATAAGCGTTGCTAAGTGATCGGCAGAAACGAGCTGCAAAAGTGTGCTGACAATGCCAATTGCAAGTCCTACCTTTATCGTGCGTATGGAAAAGTCTATATGTTTTTTCTTTAGCAAGTAGTAGCTTGCGATGCTTATGAGTAAAAAGGCCCCAGCAAGCCAGCATCCTAGGATGACATGTGAAAGGTGAGAGAGAGCCGAAGGGTTAAATGCCATTTGCCACCAGTCGGTAACGGCTGCATATTCAATGCCATTTGCATTTTTTCTGATGACATATCCAGCTGGTGTCTGCATCCAGGAGTTGACATTGGTTATCCATACCCCGCTAAAGTGTGCCCCAACTGCAACACCGCATGTGGCAAGAAAGTGCATTCTTTCAGATACCCTATTCCAGCCAAAGAGCAGTATGCCAAGAGATCCGGCCTCCATGGTAAAGGCAAAAAGACCCTCTGCAGCAAGCACAGAACCTAGCACATCTCCCACATAGGCAGACCATCTCGACCAATTTGTTCCAAAGCCAAAAACAAGTGGCACACCTGTTGCAACACCAAGAGCAAAGGTAAGCGCAAAGACGCGAATCCAAAATTTTGTCACTCCTGCCCAGACAGGATCTTTTGTCTTGAGATAGAGCCATTCAAAGATGATGAGCGCTACAGAAAGACCAATGCTGAGCGGTGGATAAATGTAGTGAAAGGTAAGATTGAGGCCAAATTGTGCCCGATGTAAAATTTCAGCGTCCATACCGCATCGTTATATAGAAAAACAAATTGTGTTGCTATACCTTTTTATTACGTAAAAATTCTTCAATCACGTAAGATTTCTGTTAAACAGAGTACGAGGGGTTTTGGATGAAGAAAATTGTTTTGTTGCTCCTTGTTCAAGCTGCGTCGCTTTCTGCAGCAAACCTTCCATGGTATGACTCTTTAGATGCCTTTGAGCATTATGACTCAGGGCGCTCGCACCTCTTTCCAAAAGCAAAGTTTGGAGGATCATTTCACAACGATAATGAGGTTCAGGCCTATCCCTCATCTTTTCTCTATCCGTCGGGATATAACATGGCCTATCTCGATTGCAAAAATGTCTTCATCTATGGAGGCGGCTATGGAGATGAACCAGGATCCATTGGGGCCTTTGTCGCAAAGGTTGATCCATGCACACTTGAGCCGATCTGGTACAACCAGCTGATTGACACAAGCGAAAATGGAGAATGGGATTATCCCGGATCCATGGCAATACTTAAAGATGGTTATATCTATGTAATTTATGGCTATAGACTTTCAAAAATAGATCCTAAAACCGGCAAGACGCTTAAGACGCTTATCTTGCCAACCGGTGGAGCGCTTCCAGAAAATACTGCCTATAATGGCTTTAATGCTACAGCAGATGGCACACTTATTATGAAGTCGCTCTATAGGCAAGCCGGCTGCACACTTCAGGGACCAGATGCTGTTTTAGACTGCCCAGACCCTACTGATGTGCCGCCCTCTATTATCGTTTCTGTAAATCCAGCTAAGATGAAGGTGATTGATTCAGTTACCCTCCCGGCACCAGTTGCTGCCCGCCCAACTATTGCAGAGCACAAAAAGCGCACATACGTCTATCTTGTAGAAAAAGATACCGTCATTCGCTACCGCATAAAGAAGGGTAAGTTTATTCCTGATCCTTCCTGGAATCCTGGTACTGTGACACTCTCTGGCCAGACGACCGCAACATCCTACGTCGTTATGAATGACTGGATCGTAGGCCAGGTAAATACACTGCCGTCGGCTACTGCATTAAGTGTCATTGCAATAAATCAAAGTGATGCATCAAAGGTCTTTTCTATACAGCCATTCTTAGGAGATCCCATCCCGCCGCTTGTGGAAGCAGCTTTTAGTACAGCAGCAGATGGAAGCCAGGCAATTAGCTGGGCACCTGCATCAGTATCTGCAGATCGCGAAAATAATTTGATCTTTGCGACAGATTCTTTGCCCGGAAAGCTTGCTGCAATTCGTCTTACATCAAGTGGGATGCAAATTGCATGGAAGGTAGACCAAACGACGACAGAATTTACAGCCCTTATAGGCTCTAAAAATAAGAGAATTGTTGTTGGAACAGATATCCCAGGTCTCGAGATTCCAGGAAATAACCTACATGACTTTGCCGTCTGGAGAAATGCGGTAACGGGCGAAGAGATAGCTCGCTCTCCACTTCTTCCAGTAATGACACAGGGGACTATGATCCAGCCCTATTACATGGGAGATATGTTCTACGAAGGAGAACTCGGGGAGCTCATCAGATTAAAACCGAGGAGAGCTGAGTAGAAGTTTTACGATTTTCGTAAAGCAGGAAAAGAGGGAGCAGTGAGCTGGTTTTTCTCTTTGAGGCTCTCGTTTAAGATCCTCGAGGAATGCTTGTGCTTCCTTTTCTTCTACTTCAAGTGCTTCCATATCGATTCGCAGCTCAATAATCGTCTTTTCACTAGCTTGAATTTTGTTGAAGAGTGATTGATAAGAGGGAGTTCCTGGGGTGAGTCTTTGAAGAGCAATTGTAGCCTCTTGAACAAGTTCTTGTCCTTCTATAGCAAGGAGAGAAAATGTTGAAGAATCAATACCATGATGTATAGTGTGCATTGTCATGTAAAGCTGTAGATAAGTTCAGGGACCTTTTTTTCCATATCAAGATAGGTAGGGCCTGCCTTTTCGATAATGGCTCCGCCAAGGCAGATAGTGCCTTGATAAAAGACTATCGACTGCTGCGGAGTGACTGCCCTTTGGGGTGTTTTAAAGCGAACATGGAGTTTGCCATCTTCGATTTTTTCGAGGATGCAGGGCTGGTCTGGCTGCCTGTAGCGAATTTTTGCTGTAAGCTCTAATGGTAGTGGTGAGGGAGCTATTTTTTGCACCCATGATGGATTTATGGCTTGCAGGGTATCTGTAAAAAGTGCCGGATGGTTGTGGCCTTGAACAAGATAGACGATATTTTGCTCTACATCCTTTCGTGCAACAAACCAGGCATCTCCTGCTCCGCCAATGCCAAGCCCTTTTCTCTGCCCAATTGTATAGTAGGCTATGCCTTGATGTGTGCCTAGGGTTTTGCCATCTACTGTTTTAAAGGCTCCTGGGGTATATCCAAGGTGCTCTGATAAAAACTTTCTAAAGTTTCTTTCTCCGATAAAGCAGATACCGGTAGAGTCCTTTTTTTCAGCAACTGCGAGGCCATGTTCTTTTGCAATACGGCGCACATCGCCCTTTGGAAGGTCGCCGATAGGAAAAAGCACCTCTTTAAGTATGTCTTTATTGAGGGTGTAGATAAAGTAGGTCTGATCCTTTGCAGCATCGACACTCTTTGCAAGGAGGTGGGTTCCATCTTGCATTATATTTTGTGCATAGTGGCCAGTTGCTAGGCTTTCTGCACCAAGCTTTTTTGCCATCTCTAAAAGGAGTTTGAACTTGATTTCCCTATTGCAGAGGATATCTGGATTTGGGGTATTTCCCTTTTTTAGCTCTCTGAGAAAGTCAGCAAAGACCTCTTCCTTGTACTCTTTTGAGAAGTTAACGGCATAGAAGGGGATGCCAATATGGCTTGCGACCTTCACTACGTCCTCATAGTCTTGAGTTGCAGGGCAGACGCCGTCGATTTCCTCTTCCCAATTTTTCATAAACATGCCGATAACGTCGTAGCCTTGCTCCTTTAAAAGAAGCGCAGTAACGCTTGAATCTACACCGCCAGACATGCCTACAACGACTGTTTTCTTACTCATATTCTACTAAGGATACCAAAATTATGATTCCAGCGCACCCACGTTTCTTCAAGAAGTGGAAGGTCGGAGAGTGATTTTTGCTGTCTTAATAAACTTTTTACAATAGGATCCGCCTGAGGCTTAAGCCTTTGTTGAGCGGAAGGAAATCGCACTTTAAACCCGTCAAATGCAACCTGAAATTCATCATCAGAAATGGCATTCAGTAAAAGCTTTAGCAGTGGATGATGTGATTCCCAAGAAAATTTAAGCACGTTTTCTCGGATGCAGGCACCGATTGTTGGATAGTCCTTTTTCTCAATCTTAGTCTGATTTGGTTGGCAGGGGGTGATGTCGCAGTCGCACATTGCGAGCTGAAAGAGCTTTATTCCGCCTTTATTTTGCAAATTAAGGCCAATATTTTGTCCATGGATATCATTTAAGCCAAAAACTGCACATGCTACCATGATCCTGGCAACGCTTAATCGCTCTATTGAGATGGCTTCCGTAAAAGTGCCATCTTCTTTTCTTCCAAGGTGGACAGTGAGTGTATCAAAATCTACATAGCATGATGGGTCATGTAAGTAATCAGCAAAATCTCGGTAGGTATCTTTGCCAAGATGTTTTGAAAAAAGGTAGTAATGGTTGCCTGAGTTTCTCATTTTTACTTTCGGCACAGCTATATCACACTCTTTAGCAAGTGAGAAGAGTGCAAAATCGAGGCCTTCGATTACAGAACAGCGCTTTATTATAGTAGATTTATTATTTTGTTTTGTCGCTACGATTCCCGGCTGCCATCCCTCTGGTTTTGATTCCCAATGAATATATTTGTTCATAACGTCTGGGCAGTTTTCCGTAAGGTCTTGTCCGCAATCTCTGTTAATGTCACCAAGGTATTCCTGGTTATTAAGTCGAGGTTTCGTGATGTACGTGTCGAAACTTTTATGAAGTGCAGCAATGTCTTTTTTTGAAATAATAAACTGATACCCTTTTTTGGTTGCAGATATACTCCCGAGGATTTTTTTTACGTGTTGATCAAGATACCAGCTTGTAATAGGCCCTCTATAGCCAAGATCGAGTGTGAGCATATGTTGCGATACTGTAAGTCTTACAGAACTATTTCCAAGGGCTTTTTGCGCAAGAGCTTCTACTTCAGCAACTTTCTTATTGAATTCTTTGGTTTCTTTAGACTCAAAAAGAGAAAAAAATGATTGTAAAGCTGTATTTAAATAAATCATGCAAAAATAATACAGGTTAAAGTAATTAATCGCAAATAGCCAATGAATCGTAGAAAGTATAGTAGTTTTGATAAGGAGCAGTTATTGACGATATCAAAAAAAGGATGTACTCTTGGGGAATGCATCGCTACGAAGATCTTATTACGCTTTTTAATGACTGTTTTTTTGCTACCTACAACACAAAGCTTGTAAGGGGAGATGATGAGCCAATCTATCTTCCTGCAGATGAAAATGAGCCTTATAATAGGCTGATATTTGCCCATGGGTATTTTGCAAGTGCCCTTCATGAGAGTGCCCATTGGCTCATTGCGGGCCGAGACCGAAGAAAGCTCATAGATTTTGGCTACTGGTATGTGCCGGATGGGAGATCTAGTGCTGAGCAAGCACTCTTTCAAAGCGTAGAAGTAAAGCCGCAAGCTATGGAGTGGATACTCTCAAATGCTGCTAAAAGCCCCTTTTTTGTAAGTGTCGACAACCTCAATGGTAAAGAGGGAGATACCCTTTCCTTTAAACAAGCAGTTTATAATCAAGTAAGGATCTATTGTGAAAATGGCCTCCCCAAAAGAGCAAAGCTCTTTCGAGATGCTCTCTGCAGATTCTACAACACAAAACCTCTCTTAGAGTTTGAGGATTTTAGTGTGGATGTTCTTTCGTAGAAGCACCTTTTATTTGGTAAAATTCGAAAGCAGACGGTTTACTTTGGTTGAAAGATTTCTAGTAAGTTTTGGCTGCATAAGGAGAAGGAAGCTATACTCCGATGGGTAGGAGAGGCGGTGCGGTGCTTTTTTGATATGATGATCGAGGTATTTGTTGACATCATATCGAGTAATAAATTCTTTGAATGTGTCGAATAGCCGATTCTGATCTCTAACAAGTGTAGTAACTAAAACAGTAGATTTTGCAAAATGCTTTACACTTTGCAGGACAAAGAGCGCATAGATTGCCCCTTCAGAGTTTGTCCAGGCACAGTTGCCTATTTTTTGACGGCCAAGTGTCATTGCATTTTCGAGTACGCTTATAAGCTGGTTTTGTTGCGTATCGAGAATAGATTCAAAGAGTGTTCCAACAGATGCAGAGTAGGTTTCACGGCTTACAAACCGTAGTCCTTTGAATTTGTCTATAAGCGGTTGATCGACTTTTTTAGGGTCTATTTGCCGAATCATAAACTCGCATCCAAACAGTCCACTCCTTTCGCAAAGAATGGCAAATTTTCCCCAAAGTAGTAGGGCGCTGTAGTGTTCTGTATGGCCTACATTTATGAGTATGGGCTTGTGATTGTGGTACTGTTTGAGCTCTGGTTTATCGGTTGCAGCATGTTTACACATCTCTACTATGGCATTTGTGTCGATTCCAGCTGGAATTGGATGTTTTTGAAAAAATAGGTCAAGGCGTTTGGCAAGAGTATGCCAAAAATCACATACATGCCAGCCTTCTAAGCTGTATCTCATTTTTTCAAATACGAGAGGATGGGGATGGTAAAGCTCTGTTTTTCCCTGAAGTTCCAAGATGTGCGCAAGTCGCTTTCTTCTTCTAAATTCTTGGGAGTATGCATGGCTAAGGGGCACAAGTTGTTTGATTTTGCGAGCTACGCCTAGCTGGTTGCAATGACGCGCCCAAATTTCTGGCGTATACCCATCTTCTGACAGGCTTGAAAAATCGGCACCTCTTTTCCACAACAGCTCAATCACTGCTACATTTTGAGTAGATGCTGCATGGTGAGCTACCGTAAATCTAAAATCATCACATTTTTTAACGCAGGCTCCATGGGAAAGCATAAGAGCTACTTTATTTGCATCACCGGTCCTTGCTGCAATCATGAGAGGTGTATAGCCATGTTCTATTTGAAAGTCAATGGAGCCGCCATTTGCAACAAAGCTATCCACGGAATGCTTGACTTCGTCAATTGCACCATATTTTATTATATGGATAATATGATCTTCGTATGATTTAGTAACTATTAGTGATGACATATTTAAATAAATATACACTAAACAGTTAATTTTTACAAATAGTTAAGCTAGTTGATGGGGCGCAAAAGAGTATTTGCGCCCTATATAAGAAACTTTAGAGCTTTTTTCTGCCATCAGTATGTTTGATATAGTAGCCATCTGAAAGATCGCCATAGAGGTACGTGCCAAATTTTTTGTGTGCCTTTTTGCCATTTTTATCTAATTTCTTCTGAAATTTTTCTTGCATGGCAGTTTCCATAAAGCAGTGGTCGCATTCTGGAAGCACAAAGTTTTGGTAGTAGTCTACAGTTGCGATGTGGCACTGGTCTGACCAACCAAACGAGCGGGTGAGGGGAACGTGAGATATGCCATCGATCTCTTCATCGACAATGCGATTCCACCAGGTCGACTTTTTGTTTTTTTGTCCCCAGAAGTGTACGTATTTGATGTTAGGATTTACGAGCATCGTGGCGATAATGCCATTGAGGTCAAAACTTTTTTCGAGGATAAGATCATGCTGGTGCATAAATACAAAAGGTGTCGTTACATGTTTTATTGCTTCCGTAATTGCTCCTGATAGATGACCCCATTTTGGGCAAAAGACAAGTTCTGTATTTTGAAAGTAGTAGTCTGTCTCACAAAGGTCTTGGATGTTCTTTTTATATTTTGTATAGGCGGCTTCGAGGTGCTTATTTTGCTCAGGAATGCCGTCAAAGACGATGATTTTTTTTGCCTTGGCAAGTGCCGGAATGCGATGCAAACTTACCTGGGCAGGGTAGATATGGGTAGTGGCTGGGATTGAAAGTACTGGGCTTGTCGCTGTGATCACAGTAATCATATCAGCAAGAGCATCGTCAGTATAGAGGTCTTTATTATAGGGGATATGCTGTGCAAAAAGGTGGCTGTATAGTACTAAAAAAGCAAAGGTTAGTGATCGTTTCATGTTGCTCCAGATAAAAATAAAACAAGCCGGTATTGTGAACCGGCTTGTTTTTAAAAGCAATTATGATCCGCGAATGATACGGGCAGCTTCTCGTCCAATAACATCTGCTGTATAGCTTGTATTGCCTGTGTTAATTACAGGAACAACAGAGTTGCTTGCAACGCGAAGATTTTTTACCCCAAAGACATTCAGCTCGCCATCAACAACGCCCGTGACAGGCGTCTCTGACATGCGGCATGTGCCGGAGGCGTGGTTATTGACCTCAATTGTGTTCAAGGCATCTGCAAAGAGAGCGCCAGGACCTGCATCATAATCTGCCTGTGGTGGGAAGAGCACTACACCGCCAGCTTCACTTGCAATATCTTTCAGAAGCTCGTAGAAGAGCACAGCTTTATTTGCATCAGATCCGGCATCTGTTGGCCCGCCATCTGAATATGCATCAAAGCTGATTAACGGCTGTATAAAGGGGTCGCGGCTTACAATAGCAACAGAGCCTGTGCTATTAGGAACGACGTTTACACCAGATAGTGTAATCCCGCTAGTTATGCCAAGTGCTTGACGTATTCCCGCAGGAAAAAAGAGCACGGAGTTAATAACAAGAGTCTGATACTCTCGTTTAGAGGTGTCTGGAGCAAAGCCATAAAAGGCTACGCCATAATTTGGCAACTGTATTGTAGTTGTGGCATCGCCAATTACACCGAGTTGTCCAATATGGTTTTGCATGTTAGCACCCACATTTGAGTTTGCATATATAACAGGAATGTTAAGTGAGTTAAGGAGGGCTTGATTGCCGATTCCTGATCGCTGTAAAATAGCTGCATCTTCAAATGCGCCAGCACAAAGTATTACCTCTCTTTTTGCTTTTACAAAACGAACCTCATTTCGGGCATTGCTCAAGATATAGTTAACACCTATAGCCTTTTTTCTCTTTGAGAAGACTACTTTATCTGCAGTTGCGTTTGACACGATTTTGAGTTTACGTCCATGAAGGCCATTGCCATTTGCATCGACGATGGCTGGAGTGCCTACTTGTGGATCGCCTGTCAGATAGGCATTTGCAGAAAATGAGCGGTGGCTATTTGGTCCAAGAAAGGGTGGTGTCACATATTGCTGAAGGGCAGATACAGAGACATCTCCAAATACGGGATCATTGTAGTCGCTTGTGAGGGGAGCGCCTGTAGCAGTGGATACTGCCTGCATAAAAGTATCGCTATCAAGCGGAGGGGCTTGCGTGATAAAGAGAGGTCCTTTGAAGCCGCGCTGTGAAGGATCTGCAACTGTGGCATTTGGCGTATAGTGTTCCATAGGAATCATAACGTTGTTCAAAAGCTGGTTGTAGGACCATCTGGAATCGCCGGAAATTGCGGCCCATTGATCATAAACACTTGGAACGCCGCGTACTGCAGCAAGATAGTTATGGGCACTAGATCCGCCCCATGTTCTTCCTTCCGTATAGGCAAAGGTGTCAAAAGTGTCGCCTTCTAAATAATAGGTAAGATCTACGCTAGAGAGAAGAGGATTTCCTACATTTCCAATAGCGGAAAGGATGTTATTTACTAATACAAGCGGGCTATTTGTTAGGTTTTCACCAGACTCTAAAACGAGGACAGAATTTCTGTATTTCCCGTGACAATCAGGGTCAGAAAGCTTCGCCGCAAGGGTAGATCCTGCAGTTCCGCAGCCCACGATGACATAATCCCATGATTCTTCATGTGAGGAGCTAGAACTATGAGATGAGGAAAAAAGAGTCGACATGCTAACCAGCAATCCAGAAAGGGCACATACTGTTGTCTTAAGCTTCATGAAATTTCTCCTTGTTGTACTTTCATGCGAGTTAACGGTATGGAAATTCTTCAATTTTTACAAACTAAATAGTTTGAGCACAAAATAGCCTCCTTTGTTATATAAAAAATTATATGAATACAGGAAAATATCTCCCTATAGAAAATTATGGGATTATAGGCGATTTGAAGACAGCTGCACTTGTTGGGACAAATGGGTCAATCGACTTCATGTCTTTTCCGCGCTTCGATTCACCTACGCTATTTGCACGACTTCTGGATCACGAAAAAGGTGGCTATTTTCAGATAACTCCAATTTTTGAAAAAATACAGACAAAGCAGCACTATGTCCCAGATACAAATATCTTAACAACACGGTTTCATGTGTCAGATGGGGTTGCAGAAGTTGAAGACTTTATGCCACCAACGGCGCTCTATACAAGTAATATACTCATTAGAAAAGTAAGGAGCATTAAGGGTAAAATTACCTTTAGAATGAGCTGTAGACCGCGCTTTTGTTATGCAGAAGTGCCCCATTCGGCAACTCAGAAATCTAAAACCTTCCTTACTTTTTCTACAAATGACACTGCTCTTTCTCTCTCAAGTTCACATTCCATGCACCTTCATAACGAGGATGGGCTCTCAGAGTTTACTCTTGAATCGGGTGAGGTTGCTTATTTTGTTTTAGAGGAGAGTAAAACCGCAAAAGCGAGAAGTGAAAAGGATCTTACAAGCTTTGTCGAAAATCTTTATACCCAAACTCATGATTACTGGCTCGCCTGGACAAATAAATGCAGCTACGATGGTAGATGGCGAGAAAATGTTATTCGTTCCGCGCTCACACTAAAACTACTTATTTCAGAAGATACAGGCTCAATCATTGCAGCGCCCACATTTGGACTTCCTGAATGGATAGGTGGGAGAAAAAATTGGGACTATCGTTATGTATGGATTCGCGATGCTTCTTTTGTTGTCTACTCATTTATCCAGCTTGGATATAAGGAAGAGGCAGATGCTTTTGTTAAATGGATTATGAAAATTTTACATGAGCGAAGCACACTTCACCTCATGTATAGCATTGACGGCCATGTTGATTTAAAAGAAAGAACGCTTCCTCAGTTTGAAGGCTACATGGGATCGAACCCCGTGCTTATTGGAAATGCTGCCTACAAACAGCATCAGCTCGATATTTATGGGGAATTTATGGATGCCCTCTACCTCTACGATAAGCATGTAAATCTGTTATCACATGATGAGTGGAAAAAGGTATTCCATCAGATAGATTGGATAGCAAAGCACTGGAGAGAAAAAAGCTTTGGTATCTGGGAAATTCGAAGTGTGCAAAAAGACTTTCTCTACACAAGGGTTATGTGCTGGGTAGCTCTCGATAGGGCGATAAAGCTTGCAACAAAACGATCTTTTCCTTTTCCAGAATGCTGGTCTTCAGAGCGCGATGCCCTCTATAAATCTGTCTTTAAAGATTTTTGGAGTGAAAAAAAGCAGTCTTTTATTGCCTACATTGGCACAGAAAATATAGATGCATCATGTCTGAGACTTCCCTTTATGCGTATCATTAGTCCAAAAGATCCTCGATGGCTCTCCACACTTAAACGAGTAGAGGAAGAGCTTGTTATTGATGGCTTAGTATATCGCTATATGCATCCATCTCCTGATGAGGGAACTTTTTCTCTTTGCTCCTTTTGGTATGCAGAATGTTTATCGCGCGCGGGTCAGCTTGAAAAGGCGTTCGTCAACTTTGAAAAGATGCTCAGCTTTGCAAACCACCTTGGCCTTTATTCAGAGCAGCTTGGTCTTCAAGGAAATCATCTAGGAAATTTTCCTCAGGCGCTTTCACATCTTGCTCTTATTAGCTGCGCTAGCGACCTCAATAAACGCATACATCAGACATAATCTTTTGCAAGAAAAGGTTATTTTGTTATCTAGAAAAAAACTGTTACATGGGGTAGTGCATGCAAGACGAGCCTGATGTTTCCTCTAAAATTAACATCTATAAGAGAGAGTTAATAGGCCTTCGAGATATCACTAACTACCTCAATATGCAATCGATTGCAACGAGGGGATTGTTTGTACTGGCAGTACTCTACACCCTCTATTTTGCAGGACAGATCCTCATTCCCATATTTTTTGCGTTTTGGTTTTATTTCTTGCTGAAGCCCTCAGTAAATTATATGTATAGAAAGTGGCATTTTTCTAAGTATTTAGGTTCTGCAATCGTCATTTTTCTGGGCATTCTCTTAATAGGCTGTATGATCTATTTTCTCTCGGCACAGGCACAAGGATGGATGGAGGGAGCCTCTCAGACATTTGATAAATTTAATGCAAAACTTGCTTCCTTAACTGGGTTTCTTCGAGATCCCATGGAATTTTTTATCAAAATTAGCCAAAGGATTAAAGAGTCGCTTAATCTTCCAACTTCGCAAACGACGCAGGAAAGCTGGGTGGGTTTTGTCTTTGAGAGTACGTGGGAGTTTCTTGTGCAGCTTTCAATTTTTATTGTTTTCCTTTTTTTCTTGCTTGCATCAGAAAAAAGCTTTCTTACAAAACTTATTACCCTATCTTTACCAAGAGAACATCGAAGCGAATCCTATCAAGTTGTTGCGCAGATAGAGGGGAAAATATGGGCCTATATTTTTGCTCGTACAGCAATAAATATCGTATCGGCTCTTGTATTTGCAGTTGTTTTTGCGCTCTTTGGCCTTCCAAATCCTATTTTATGGGCGGTAGTTATAGGGCTTTTGGAATATATACCCTATCTTGGAGCACTTATTTCAGTTGCCCTGATCACAGTCATTTCTGTCGTTTCCTTTGATCCGCTTTGGCATATGATTACTGTGCCGATTGTTTTCTTTATCCTTATCAATGTGGAAGGCAATATTGTCGCTCCCTATGTCATGGGAAAAACCTTTGTTCTCGATCCTGTGGAAGTTGTGCTCTCGATCATATTTTTTGGCTGGATATGGGGGGCGATTGGCGCGTTCTTATCCATACCGCTCATCATGGCGCTAAAAATTATACTCGATAACATAAGTGAAGATAACTTTATGAAAACGCTGTCAGAGTAGTTGTAATTTTCTATTGCTTTGATTGCCCTCGTGATTATAAAAAAAGATAAAAATGGGGGCAAGCGTGCCAAGTTGCTATGATGCTGTTATTGTTGGTTCCGGACCAAATGGCCTTGCTGCAGCAATAACGCTTGCAAAGAAAGGGCTTTCCACAGTCGTCATAGAGGCTAAAAGTACTATTGGCGGCGGCATGCGATCAGAAGCGCTCACCTTGCCAGGATTCATTCATGATGTCTGCTCAAGTGTACATCCTCTTGCAGTAAGTTCTCCCTTTCTACAATCACTTCCTCTCGATGTCAAATGGATAGAGCCTGAATTTTCCCTCAGTCATCCATTCAACGATGGCACATCTTTAGATGTGCAACGAGGGAAGCTGCTTAGTGATAAAGGCTATAGATTGCTCTTTGAGCCTTTTGTTGATGCATGGGATCATCTTGCAAAAGATGTTCTTGCGCCTCTTCATTTTCCAAAAAATCTGTGGCTTATGATGCGCCTTGCCTACTATGGGTTTCGATCAGCTGAAGGTCTAGCAACAGCTCTTTTTACAGATGACAAGACAAAGAGTCTTTTTGCAGGACTTGCTGCACACTCTATTCTTCCACTCGATAAGATGCTTACTGCAGCATTTGGCATTATTATGGGAACAACTGCCCATAGTGTTGGCTGGCCATTTGTACAGGGAGGCACCGGAGAGCTTGCACGTGCACTTGCATCACATTACCTCTCGCTTTCCGGCGAGATACGTACAGATGTTCAGATAAAAAGTCTTGAAGAGCTTCCCAAACATAAAGTCGTGCTCTTTGATGTAGGTCCAAAAGAGCTTTTGGCTATCTGTAAAAATCATCTTCCAGAAAGCTATAGAAAAAAGCTCGAAAAGTATCGCTATGGACCTGGTGTCTTTAAGATGGACTTTGCACTTGATGCTCCCATACCCTGGAAAAATAGCAACCTTCTTAAGGCAGGCACGATCCATCTTGGAGGTACCATGGATGAGATTGCCTATTCTGAAAAGCTTGTCTGGAAAGGAAAAGTTTCTGAAAATCCATTTACAATCCTAGTGCAGCCCTCTCTTTTTGATAGTACGCGTGCACCTCCAGGAAAGCATACGGCCTGGGCCTACTGCCATGTGCCAAATAATGCATCTATTGACATGACGGATGTTATCGAAAATCAGATAGAGAAGCTTGCACCAGGATTTAAAGACTGTATACTCGCAAAAAGCGTAAAGACTGCTCCTCACATGGAGCTTTATAATCCAAATTATGTTGGAGGCGACATCAATGGCGGCTCGTCTGATCTCTTCCAATTGTTTACAAGACCAGTAGCTAGGCTGAATCCCTATGCTACTGATGTTCCCGGTATCTATATCTGCTCTTCCTCAACTCCGCCAGGAGGCGGTGTCCATGGAATGTGCGGCTACTATGCAGCAAAATCTGCACTAAAGGAGTGTTTAAGTGAAAACAGTCCCCATAAAAAAAATAGAAGTATCGGCATATAAGATTCCCACAGATATGCCAGAAAGTGATGGTACCCTCGAGTGGAATGCAACAACGCTTGTCGTAGTAAAGATTTTGGCAGAAAACTCCTCTGGACTTGGATTTTCCTACGGTCATGCAGCAGACTGCCTGCTCATACAAGATTTTATTCCCTTCCTCATAAATGCCAATGTTTTTGATCGCAGAAAGCTTTGGGAAAAAATGGTGCAAAATGCACGAAATATAGGTAGTGGAGGTGTTGCCTCAAGTGCAATTAGTGCAGTTGATGTTGCCCTTTGGGATTTACAGGCAAAGGTACTTCAGCTTCCACTTTGTGAGCTATTGGGAAGGGTGCGTGAGAAGGTTCCCATCTATGGCAGTGGCGGTTTTACATCCTATACAGATAAGGAACTAGCTTCTCAGTTTCAAAGCTGGCAAGCCCAAGGTATTACCAAATTTAAGATGAAGGTAGGAAGATGTCCAAAGGATGATCCTGCTCGAGTCGAGCATGCACGAAAGGTTATTGGTGATGATGCTGAACTCTTTGTTGATGCAAATGGTGGCTATACGGTAAAACAGGCTCTTACGCTTGCATCTAGTTTTGCAGGGGCAAATGTCAGCTGGTTTGAAGAGCCTGTAAGCTCTGATAATCTTTCTGGCCTCCATTTTTTACGCCGAAAAGTGCCAAAACAGATGAATGTTGCGGCAGGTGAATATGGATATGATATTCACTACTTCAGGCGTATGCTTGAAGCTCATGCTGTAGATATAATGCAAGCCGATGCTACACGATGTTTTGGCTATACAGGTTTTTTAGAAGCGGCAAGCTTGTGCCGTGCTTTTGATATACCCTTATCTAGCCATACTGCGCCCTCTATACATCTCCACATTTGTCTTGCAGATTCCAATGTATGTCACATGGAATACTTTCATGACCATGTGAGAATAGAGAGCAGGTATTTTGAAGGGTTTCCACAAATTGTTGATGGTGCGCTTGTCCCGGATCTTGGCAAGCCTGGCCATGGACTTGAACTTAAAGAAGGTGATATTGAGAAATTTAAAATAATGGGGTAACCATGATTGGGAAGAAACTGTGGGCAATAGCCGAAGGCTATATTCCGCCCTATAGTGTTACAAGTGGCAGAGAACTCGTAAGCCACGAAACCATTTGCATCCTCAACGCAAATGACCAAGATGCTCATATAAAAATTACGATCTATTTTTCAGATAAAGATCCCGTTGGCCCGTATAATGAAATAGTCCCTGCCAAGAGGACAAAACATATTCGCTTTAACGAATTGACGACTCCTCAGCCTATTCCTCACGGCATAGACTATTCCAGTGTGATTGAGTCAGATCTTAACGTCGTTGTGCAACACACAAGACTTGACGCGAGAAGTTCCGATATTGCTTTGATAACAACCATTGCTTTTTCAGGAGATCAGTAACATGGCAGATACAGCTTCAGATATTTTAGTAGATACGCTCATAGAGTGGGGCGTCGAGGTTATTTTTGGGTTGCCTGGTGATGGCATTAATGGGGTGATGGAAGCGCTGAGAAAGAGACAAGATAAAATTCGATTTATCCAGGTGCGACATGAAGAGGCTGCAGCATTTATGGCATGCGGCTATGCCAAGTATACCGGAAAACTTGGAGTGTGTCTTGCAACATCGGGTCCTGGTGGTATTCACCTTCTCAACGGCCTTTACGATGCAAAGCTTGATGGTCAGCCGGTCTTAGCGATCACAGGACTGCAGTTTTCGGATTTACTGCACACCCATACCCAGCAAGATGTTGAGCTCGATAAGCTCTTTGAAAATGTCTGTGTTTATAATGCTCGTGTAATGAATGCAAATCATATTGAAAATGTCGCAGAACTTGCCTGTAGAACAGCTTTAGTGCGACATGGCGTCTCACATATTACCATTCCTGTAGATGTACAAGATGAGCCTTGCAAGAAAAAAAATGCAAGCCAAAGAAATCTTCCAGGCCATACTTCAAATGTTTGGGCAGAGTCTTGCCCACTTCCCTGCGAAAAAGACCTGCATGCGGCTGCCATGTTGCTTAATGAGGGAAAAAAAGTTGCCATTCTAGCTGGCAGGGGAGCCCTTGGCGCAGATAGGGAGCTTGAAGAGCTTGCGGAAATTCTCGGAGCCCCTATTGTAAAGCCCCTTCTTGGCAAGGGATGCGTGCCGGATGAGAGTCCTTACACGACTGGAAGTATAGGGCTTTTGGGGACGACGCCGTCATCTGATGTGATGGAAAACTGCGATACGCTTTTTATGGTCGGAACTTCTTTTCCTTATATAGAATTTTTGCCAAAGCCAGGTCAGGCAAGGGTTGTTCAGCTCGACTATGATCCAATACGAATTGGCCTTAGATGTCCTGTAGAGGTTGGCTTAATTGGCGATGCAAAGACGACGCTTAGATCACTAATGCCTCTTCTTAAGAAAAAGGAGAGTAAAGATTTTCTAAAAGAAGCGCAAGAAGGGATGAAAGAGTGGAGAGAAAAATTACAGGCTGTTGAAACCTGTATGGATATGCCTATGAAGCCGCAAGTGATCGCCTATGAGCTTGGAAAAAGGCTAAAAAACCACGCCATTATCTCATGCGATTCAGGAACAATAGCCAGCTGGTGGGCAAGACATATTCCTTACAGAAAGGGACAGATGTATTCGTTATCTGGTACCTTAGCTACTATGGCGCCCGGACTTCCCTACACTATCGCCGCGCAGGTTGCCTATCCTGAAAGACAGTGCGTCGCATTTGTAGGAGATGGCGGCTTTTCCATGCTTATGGCAGATTTTGTTACGGCAGTTAAATATAAACTACCCATCGTCGTCGTTGTAATTAAAAACAATACTCTTGGCCAAATCAAGTGGGAGCAGATCGTCTTTTTGGGTAATCCTGAATATGAGGTAGCTCTTGAGCCGATTGATTTTGTAAAAATAGCAGAGGCATGCGGCGGTAAAGGCTTTAGAATCCACGATCCAAATACCTGCGGACAAATTTTAGATGAAGCGCTGAAAGAAGAGGGGCCCATACTTATCGAAGCTATTGTAGATCCTTATGAGCCTCCAATGCCGCCTAAAGTTAAAATAGGACAAGCCGCTGAATTTGCAAAAGCTCTCGTGCGTGGGCAGCCAGAGGGTGGAGAGATCCTAAAAACTATCCTTAAAGATAAAGTGAGAGAGATTATCTAATGGGACTTAAAAGTAGGTTAAAAGAATCAATCGAAGGTGAAGTGCGTTTTGAATTGGGAGATCGCGCACTCTACGCTACGGATTCGTCAAACTATCGTCAAATCCCTATCGGGGTTGTACTTCCAAAATCAATCGAAGATATCGTAAAGACTGTTGCAATCTGCAATGAATATGCTGTTCCCATCCTCAATCGTGGCGGAGGAACAAGTCTTGCAGGGCAGTGCTGCAATGAAGCGGTCGTCATCGATTCGTCTAAATATGTAAATAAAATTCTCCATATTGATCCTCAAAAAAGGGAAGCTATTGTTGAGCCCGGAGTTGTCCTCGATACGCTTCGCGATGCGGTAAGGCAGTATAACCTTACCTTTGCACCGGATCCATCGACGCATACGCATTGTACACTTGGAGGCATGATCGGCAATAACTCGTGCGGTGTTCATTCCGTCTTAGGAGGAAAGACGGATGCAAATGTCATTGAACTAGATATTCTTACCTACGATGGCACCAGAATGACGGTAGGGGCGACATCAGAGCAGGAGTTGCAAAACGTTATTCTACAGGGCGGCAGAAAAGGCGAAATCTATCAAAAATTACAAGAGCTACAAGATCGATATGGTACGCTCATTGCAGATAAATATCCCCATATTCCTCGTCGAGTTTCAGGCTATGGCCTTCCATGGCTCCTTCCTCAGAATGGATTTGACGTTGCAAAGGCACTTGTCGGCAGTGAGTCTACACTCGTTACGGTGCTTAAGGCAAAGGTGCGACTTGTCTATATGCCTCCCGCTCGATCGCTTCTTGTATTAGGATATACTGATATCTATAGTGCGGCAGAGCATGTTCCCGAGGTGATGTCGTTTGATCCAATCGGCCTTGAGGGCTTAGACGATCGCCTTGTCGATGACATGAAAAAAAAGCATAAGCATCCTGAAAATGCACGACTTCTCCCGGAAGGGGCTGGGTGGCTGCTTGTTGAATTTGGTGGAGAGTCAAAACAGGAGTCTGACGAAAAAGCAAAAATCCTCATGAAGTATCTCAGAGAGCGAAACAATCCGCCCTTTATGAAGCTTTATGATGATAAGGAGACTGAAGAGACGATATGGAAGGTTCGAGAAGCTGGCCTTGGCGCTACAGCAAGAGTGCCTATGGAAAGAGATACTTGGGAAGGATGGGAAGATTCTGCTGTTCCTCCAGAAAAACTTGGAGAATATCTGAAAAAACTTCGAAACCTGCTCGATAAGTATGGTTATGGCTGTCCTTTTTATGGCCATTTTGGACAAGGATGTCTTCATACACGTATAGACTTTGATTTTCTTACCGAACAAGGTGTTAAGGAGTATCGCTCATTCATTCATGAAGCTGCAGACTTAGTTGTAAGTCTCGGCGGATCATTTTCTGGAGAGCATGGCGATGGACAATCAAGAGCTGAACTACTTCCCAAAATGTTTGGTGAGGAGTTGATGCAAGCCTTTAGGGAATATAAAGCGATATGGGATCCGGATGGCAAGATGAACCCTGGCAAAAAGATAGATGCGTATCCCGCAACAGCAAACCTTCGCCTAGGACCGCACTATGATCCACCGCGCCTTAAAACCCACTTTCAATTTTATGGCGACGATAGGGGGAGTTTTGCAAGAGCGACAGAGCGCTGCGTTGGCGTTGGCAATTGTCGCCGCCTGAATGAAGGTACCATGTGTCCAAGTTACATGGTGACTAAAGAGGAAAAGCATTCTACAAGGGGGAGAGCACATCTTTTGTTTGAAATGCTTCGCGGAGAGTTTAAACAAAAAAATGTCTGGAAAAACGAAGCTGTCAAGGAAGCACTAGACCTTTGTCTTGCCTGTAAAGGTTGCAAGGGGGAGTGCCCTATGAATGTGGATATGGCAACCTATAAGGCAGAATTTCTCTCACACTACTATGAAAGTAGACTTCGGCCAAGATCTGCCTACGCCTTTGGCTTAATCTATTGGTGGGCACGTCTTGGTTCATTACTGCCTCGTTTTACAAACGTTATTACTGCTACTTCATTTGGTAAGTGGCTCTCGGGGATGCATCAAAAGAGAAAGGCGCCAAAATTTGCTCCAACAACATTCAAAAAATGGTTTTTTAACAGAGAAAAGCATCACAAAAAGAAAAAAGATAAACAGATAATTCTCTGGGCAGATACCTTTTCCAACCACTTTCATACAGAAGGTGCAAAAGCGGCAGTAGAGGTGCTCGAATCTCTAGGCTTTGAGGTGATTGTACCTAAGATATCACTATGCTGTGGAAGACCTCTTTATGATTATGGCATGCTTACTTTTGCAAAGCAGCAGCTTCAAAAAATTATAAAAAATATGCGAAACGAAATTCATGCTGGGACGCCAATCGTCGGGCTTGAACCTAGTTGTGTAGCCGTTTTCCGAGATGAACTTGGAGATCTTTTTCCGGAAGATATTGATGCGATGAGATTAAAGAATCAGGTCTATTTGCTTGCTGAATTTATCCAAAAATATGCGCCAGATTATTCCTTTAAGAAGATGAAGAAAAAAGCCATTGTTCACGGCCACTGCCATCAAAAATCCATATTAACCATGAACCATGATATCGATTTGCTAAAGAAGCTTGGGCTCTCAGTTGATTTGCTCGATTCTGGCTGCTGCGGCATGGCGGGAAGTTTTGGTTTTGAAGAGAGCCACTATGATATTTCTTTACAAGTGGGAGAGCGCGTCCTTTTGCCAAAAGTACAAAATGCAGACAATGAAACATTGATCATTGCAGATGGCTTTAGCTGTCGCGAACAAATCCTGCAAACGACAGACAAAAAACCACTTCATCTTGCTGAGGTGCTCTTGATGGCTATTCGTCAATAAAATGTATCATTTAGGATGACACGGCTCTTCGTGACTTGCTGACGGAATATAGGTATCTTCAAATTCCTGTATCGCCGGAATGAGGGCATCTTTAAGGCGCAGCCTCAGTTTGAGTAGATAGGCTCTGCTATCTTCAAGAGGAAGGGCAGTGATTCTCTCTCCTAAAGCCTTGAGCTCTTTAGAGTCGCTGTAAACTACCTGTACATGTTTCGTTTGGATGCTCTCGATTTTGCTATCCAATCTTCTTTTTTCTCTTGTTACTAAGAACGCTTTAATGGTTTCTGCGAGAGAGCCCTCAGCAAAAGCTTGTGCATACGATAAGATGATATCTGGTATTGCATCTCCCTCTTCTTCAAGAAAGGCAACCATTTCAGCCATTCGATTTGCATAGGCAAGAGCACACACCTTCATCCCTTTGATGATGCTTTCGCTATTTTGTGCAAAAATGCCATTATTTATAAATGAGAGACTAACCGAATGTGGGGTAATTTGGGGCCTAATGAATGCTGCAATTTCATCCATGCTTGCCTGGTCATCTTTACTTGCAGCAATAGCATAGGCCTGGCAAAGAAAGACAGGACGCACGATCCTGTAGCCATGAGATGTCAATAGCGCTCTCGCTATTTCTTTATGGCCTCTCTTTACAGCTTCTACAAAAGCAAATCCTGGATAATTTGAATCCGTCGCATCAAACCAGCCGCTTTCTCTCCAACGCTTTGTCTTACTAAGTATGGTTTCAACAATCTCAAGCTTTCCCTCTTGTGCAGCTTCAAGTAAGGCTTTTCCCCGTACCTCAATAGAAACATCACGATGTAATATGGAGCTAACTACAGAGGAGAGATTTTTTGCAGTGGCGATCTTAAGGGCTGCGCCTTTGTCGCTCATAGAGGTCAGCTGAGAGATAGTTGTTCTTAGTTGCCACCAGGAATGTACGTGCTGCCATGTTTTCTGAAAATAGGCGCCTATATTATAAAAAGCTGTAGCGATAGCACTATCTTCGATATTTTTTTGTAGCTCTTGAGTGGTTTGTCTTGTGATGATCCGGTTAGTATGTGCAAGGGAAGGGATGAAGGAGGCGTTGCATGTCGGATTTACAACACGTAGGAGAGCAACTGTAGTCATTTTATTTTCCTTTATGTGCTGGCATGATGCCGGCTCATAGTTTGTTATGAGAAGCTAGTGTAGTTGAGTAGAGGTATATTTTGTACTAGGAAGGGAGCTGCTGAGGGGGGTAATCCCCCCGTAGAGAATTATCTTCCGGTGAGCATGAGGATCAAAATGATAATTAAGATCACGCCGAGGATTCCGCTAGGGCCATATCCCCAACCTGCACTGTAGGGCCATGATGGCAGTGCGCCAATAAGCAAAAGAATCAAAAGAACGAGCAAAATTGTATAGAGCATCTTTTTTCTCCTTTGTTAAGGTTTCATTGTGCTATATCGAGGATGTGTCTGAAAGTCAATAAAAAACCAAAAGGTAGACAAGGAGTGTTTTATGGACCAATCGCTAAATGGCCTTCGTATTGCTATTCTTGTATCGGATGGATTTGAACAATCCGAAATGGTTGAACCTAGAAAAGCATTAGATCAAGCAGGAGCTGAAACCTTCATTATTTCTCCCGTAAAAGGAAAGGTGAAGGGATGGAAGATGAAAAACTGGGGAGATGAATTTCCAGTTGATAAAGACATTAATGAAGCAAAAGCTGAAGAATATGATGCCCTTCTTCTTCCTGGAGGGGTCATGAATCCAGATACCCTTCGCATGAATGAACAGGCCGTCAATTTTGTAAAAGGCTTTGTTTCTGCAAAAAAGCCAATCGCTGCAATTTGCCATGGGCCTTGGACGCTTATCAATGCACAAATGGTAAAAGACAAAAAAATGACCTCATGGCCCTCTATAAAAACAGACCTTATGAATGCAGGAGCAAATTGGGTAGATCAAGAAGTGGTCGTCGATGATAAGCTCGTCACAAGCCGAAAGCCAGATGACATTCCTGCCTTCAACAAAGCCGCAATAGACCTATTTGCCAAGAGCAAAAAATAAATCTATGTCCTTGAGAGTATAAGCATCGAACCGCAGACAGCTGCGGTTTCTGCACGAAGGGTATTTTTTGAGAGGCGAACGCCTTTTGCTCCTTTGGCAAGGAGGATTTCGCGCTCCTCTTTTGTAAAGCCGGCTTCCGGACCTATGACAAGGGTGACGGGTGATGTGAGGGGAATGTCTTGAATAGGGCTCTTTGCTTCTAGATCTCCAAACAAGATGAGTCCCTTTAACCCCTCCTCCATTTTGTTTACTACATGAAGTGTTGGCATGTAGAGTCTTCCACATTGCCTTGTGCTAGACAAGATGATGGTCTCAAGTCTTTTCATATACTGATCGGAGAGCGCTTTTTTCTCTGAGTGCTTTGCTCCGAAGAGGGTAAAGGAGGAGACTCCCACTTCACATCCCTTTTCTATGGCATACTCAAGGTGAGAGGGTTTTAGTATTGCTAAAAGGAGGTTGAGCTCTATGACTTCAGAATCTTTCTTTTCTGCCTCTACTACTAAAAGATGCGCCTCTTTATCGAGCATCTTTTCAACAGTCGCTACTGCTAAAATACCCATGCCATTGATGAGTTCAACGCTATCTCCAATTCGCTTTCTCATGACGTTTCGAAGGTAGTGAAACTCATCATTTTTTACTGTAATGGTGTCACCATGCTGGAGTGATCGGGGAATGTAGTAGCGATTCTCGGGCATTAGCGTATCACTTCCACCCTAAGGGTATTTGTCGTGCCGCTTACCCAAAATGGCGATCCGCTTGTCATGACGACAAGGTCGCCGTAGCAGATGTTGTGGTGGGCAAGGGCATAGGATGTTACTTCTTTAAAGGCTTCTTCAACATCTCGGCACTCTTTGCAAAGAACGGGGGTTACTCCCCAGTTCAGGGCTAGCTGCTGGTAGGTTTTTTCCACCGGTGTGAGCGCAATGATCGGCATCTGCGGCCTAAGTCTTGAGACAAGGCGAGCGGTAGATCCACCGCGGGTAAAAGCAAATATTGCTTTAGCATCTAGCGTGTAGGCTGTTTTAACTGAGGCAAGTGTTACAGCAGAGGGTATATCCTTATAGGACATCTTTGTATGCTGCTCAAAAAAAGCGAGGTAGTCAAAGTCAGCTTCTGCTTCTCGCACGATGCTTTTCATGATCTTTACAGTTTCGACTGGATATTTTCCTACTGCAGTCTCACCTGAAAGCATAACAGCTGTCGTGCCATCGTAGATCGCATTTGCAACATCTGATGCCTCAGCTCTTGTTGGCCTTGGGTTATTGATCATAGACTCGAGCATCTGTGTTGCAGTAACGGATGGTTTTCCGGCAAGATAGCACTTTCGTATCATCATCTTTTGCAAGCTTGGAACTTGGCTTAAGGGAACTTCTACGCCAAGATCGCCCCTTGCGATCATAATTCCATCTGCTGTTCCTAAAATGCTGTCAAAGTTATGGATGCCTTCGTTATTTTCGATTTTTGCTATGATCAAAATTTCTGGTTTATTGTGTTTGACGACGAGTTCTTTTATTGCCATGACATGCGGCGCGCAGCGAACAAAGCTTGCTGCTATCATATCGATATCTTGCTCGCAGCCAAAGCGAATGTCTTCTTCATCTTTTTCTGTGAGTGCAGGAAGGTTTAGCTCAACATTGGGGATGTTGACGCCTTTGGAAGAAAGAATGCGGCCTGTGTTTGAAAATTCAATCTGCACGCCCTCTTCAGAAGTGGCAACGATTTCTGATTCTATGTAACCATTATCGATGAGAAGCTGCGTGCCAACTTCGAGTTTGTCTAGGACAAAGGCAGGTAGTACAGGGATTTTTTCCTTATTTCCCTCTTTTTGTTCTTTTACAAGCCAAAGCCTTTGGCCAGGGTGCACCTCTATGCCCTCTTTTGGCACCTTTCCGAGTCGTATTTCTGGGCCTTTTGTGTCGAGCATTATGGCAACTGGTTTTTTTGCCTTTTGCCGGGCCTCTTTAATCATTTTGATGCTTTCGAGATGCTCCTCATGTGTTCCGTGGCTAAAATTTAATCTTGCCACGTCCATGCCGGCATCAATGAGCTGCAGAATCTTTTCCACAGAGTTGACACTGGGTCCTATTGTACAGATAATTTTTGTCCGCGTCATTAGCATATCGGCTCCGCAAAGTTGTGATTCTATCAGATTTTCGTATTTATGTTGCTTTCTAACAGATACGTAATTAAAATTCTTCACCAAATTATTAGGTGCAGCATGGCCTCCTTTCCTCCACAAAAATTTCGGGAAATACTCTTTCTTTTACTTTTCAGCGAAGAGCTTCATTCAAGCGATCCTGATGAGCTTATAGAGACGGTTACTAAAGAGCTTAAAGTAAGAAAAAATGAGGTAAAAGCTGCTTGGGAGAAGCTTCAAGAAGTAACTCGTGTGCTTCCGGAGATTGATTCTGACATTTCAGCTGTTTCCACATCATACGACTTTCACCGCATCCAAAAAGTAGAACTTGCAGTTTTACGCCTTTCATGCTACGAACTACTTTTTGAGAAAAAGCTTGCAGCTCCTATCGTTATAGCAGAAGCAAAGAGAATTGCAAAAAAGTTTGCAACACCAGATGCTGCGGCATTTTGCCAGGCGCTTTTGGATAGTGTGGTGAAAATTAAAGCATTGAGCTAGCGATGAGATCGCGATTTGTTCAAAATAAAAACCTTTCTGATATCTCTACACTGGGCATTGGCGGTCCGGCAGAATATTACATTGAAGTTAAAACCATTTCTGAAATGCAAGAGGTGCTTGCCTATGCTAAAGAAAATGGTTTAAAAACATTTATACTGGGCAAGGGGTCAAATTGCCTCTTTGATTCTAAAGGTATAAAGAGGCTTTGTATTCACAATAAAATTGATTTTTGTGAAGAGCCGGAACCTGGTCACTTCTATGTAGGGGCAGGCTATAGCTTTTCTCTTTTAGGAATACAGACGGCAAGAAAGGGCTATTCCGGTCTTGAGTTTGCTTCAGGAATACCTGCAAGTGTTGGGGGAGCTGTCTTTATGAATGCAGGCGCACAAGGTATGCAGACCTGGACACATCTGCAGTATGTCGATTATGTTTCACCAAAAGGTGAATTGACAAGGTTTTCAAAAGATGAACTTTCCTACGGATATCGCGTCTCTTCATTTCAATCCCTTCCTGGAGCAATAGTCGGGGCCTATTTTGTGCTGCATCCGCTCCCGGATGCTCGGTCAAAGCAGCTAGAGCTTTTAGATGTTCGCATCAAATCCCAGCCCTATCAAGATAAGTCTGCAGGCTGCGTCTTTAAAAACCCTCAAAATGTCGCTGCAGGCCATCTCATAGATAAATGCGGGCTTAAGGGTCATGCGGTCGGCGGAGCTAAGGTTTCTGAAGTGCATGCAAACTTCTTGGTAAATGGTGGAGGGGCAACGTCTGCAGATTTTAAAGCGCTTATTTCGCACATACAACAGGTTGTAAAAGAAAAGACAGGCTACGACCTTCACCAAGAAGTCTACTGGATATCAGATGATGAAGCGCTATGACCTACACTGCCATTCAGTCTACTCTGATGGAAGCGAAACTCCAAAAGCACTTGCCGCACTTGCAAAAAGTGCAGGGCTTAGCGGGCTTGCTATTACTGATCACGATTCATTTGATGCTTTTTTTGAGCTTGAAAAGGAAGATATTGCCTGCATACCAGGAATCGAGCTTTCCTGTGAGGCAGAACAAAAAAGCATTCATATTTTAGGCTATGCCTTTGATCCCTATGATAGAGAATTTGCTGCCTTTTGCCAAAAACAGCGAGATTATAGAAGAGAGCGGCTTGAGAAGATGTGCGCTCTTTTAACAGAGCATGGCCTACCCCTTACAGTGGGTGATGTTGCATCATCTGATGATCCTCGGATAAGTTATGGGAGAGTGCATGTAGCACTTGCTCTTTTAAAAAAAGGCTATATCACAAATCCTAGCGATGCCTTTAAGCGATATATTGGCGATAAAGCCCCATGTTATGTTGCAGGAAAGCGCTGCTCAGTTGATGAGGGCATTGATGCAATCCATAAGGCAAAGGGTTTTGCAGTCCTTGCCCATCCCCATCTCATAGATTCAAAATCGCTTGTGAGACGGCTTCTTGCGAAGAAATTTGACGGGCTTGAAGGCTATTATAGCCGTTTTTCCTATGAACAAAATCAGCATTGGGTGCAAAGGGCAAAAGAAAAAGGCCGTTTTGTGACGGGAGGCTCAGATTTTCATGGGGTTATAAAGCCGGATGTCTCACTTGGTGTCTCCTTTTGTCCAGAGGAGGTCTATGCAATGATCGATAGTCACTATCGCCAAAAAATACAAAATCCTGCATAGAACAAGATATGACAGGTGATGAACATCTACATTTTTTTCCGGTAATCGTTCTTCTTGCGGTGATACTTATTGCCTTGAGCTTCAAGCTCATTTTTCGCCTGCTTTTACTCTTTTTTATTATTATCGGTGTCTGGTACTGCCTCTACTATATTGGCCTTACCGGAGCACCTCTAGAGAAAAAGTCCGTGAAAGAGGTGCAAAAGCAGCATGTATGATATTCCCTTTCTAGAGGCGCAAAAGGCATTGCAGGGTAAAGCGCTCAGATCGCCTCTTATTGCTCTTCAAGGAACAAATATATTTTTAAAGGCGGAATCACTGCAGCCCTCCGGATCGTTTAAAATCAGGGGAGCTACCTTTTGCATTGGGAGAATCCCTCCAAAAAAAAGGTCGCGAGGTGTAATTGCCTATTCAACAGGAAACCATGCGCAAGCAGTTGCTCTTGTGGCAAAACAGTTTTCTATACCCGCTACTATAGTGGTTTCTCTAGAGGCTCCAGCATTTAAGGTTGAGCGCACAAGAGAGTATGGTGCAGAGATTGTCATTGCAGAGCCTGGGTCTGAAGCTCGAATGAAACTTGCCCGTAGGCTAGCAGATGAGCGAGATCTTACCCTTATTCCCTCCTACGATAATCTCGATATCATCGCAGGGCAGGGGACAATAGGGCTTGAAATTTTGGAGGATGTAGAACCAGGCTACGTTTTTGTACCTGTAGGTGGGGGAGGGCTCATTGCCGGCATCGCTATGGCAATAAAACAAAAAAATCCTCATGTAAAGGTCATTGGCGTAGAACCAGAGCTCGAAAATGACGCCTGCCAAACCTTTGCAACAGGGCAGAGGGTCAGGCTTGACCATGTAAGCAAAAGCATCTGCGACGCAATCAAAATCCAAGAGCTTGGCGAAGTTACCTATCCCATCATGAAGCAATATGTCGACGAGATGATTTCTGTATCAGAAGAGGAGGTAAGGGAGGCTCTAAAAATTTCGCTCGATAGAGCCCACCTCTTCGTTGAGCCATCTGGCGCCCTTGCCCTTGCTGGTGCCCTTCGCTACAAGCCAAAAAGCCAAAAGCCCATAGTCTGCATCGCAAGCGGCGGCAACACCCTTCTAAAAAACCTCTGTGAGTTATAGAGTATAAGCGACAGCGTTAAGAAAAGTTCCTTTTTTATTGCCAGATAACTCTGTAATCCGTATTATTTTCGCATCTAACTAGGGGTATTAGCTCAGTTGGTTAGAGCGCCTCGTTGACATCGAGGAGGTCAGCTGTTCGAGTCAGCTATATCCCATTATGAGTCTCGATTATGATGTAGCACTTCAAGCTTCTGCAGAGAAGCTTTTAGCGCTCGCTGCCTCTTCTGTACTTCCCACACTTATACCCATAAAAGGCCAGGCTTTTGATTGGGGCTTTGAATATGACTTTTTTGCAAGATTTCCTTGTGAAGAGGGCGTTTTGCTCTTGATTACTGAGGAAATGAGAAGGCTCATTCAGCAGGATATCCCGCTCGAGCGCATGGAAATGGTGCCGATGAGCGCAAAGGCTTTTCTTCAAAAGAAACATCCAAAGCTTGCTGCAGTCTGTGCAGACTATCCGGCTACCATTGTGCCGCTCTGCAAAATAAAAGATTTTTATGATATCTGCCCGGGGCAACTCCTTGCTACAAGTCGAGAAATTCCGGCATTCTTACTCTACGAAATGGATTTTTTGCAAGATTCCATTATCCGCATCCGCGGACGGGCATTTACTGATAAAAAAGAGATAAAATCCTTTCAAAAGCAGATTGAGAAAGCAAAAAAGAACAATCCAATAGAGCTTGCTGAAAAAGCAGATATTCTTACCTATTTTGATGGCACTTGCGTGTGGCATCCACGCGGTGTGCAGTTTATGCAGGCAATAAATGCGCTTGCAAAACAGGGTTTTGAAGAAGTCTATTCGACTGAAGTCAAAGAGGGGATAAAAGCCCTCTGGAGTAGCTATAGAGCCAAAAATAAAGCTTTGCCTTACCGCTTTTATCAAAATGTAGTTAGAAAAAATGATGACGCAGATGGTCTTTTTCTTGTGCAAGAAGCAACATCATGTGTACAATATACATATTGCCAGCCATTGAATTTGCATGAAGAGTTGATTTCGTCATTGCATTTCATGAAAAAAATAGCTAGCATTTTAGAAATGGAGAGCAAATTTCTCCTATTGCAGCGTGGAAAGGTAGAAGAAAAGGCCCTAGTTTCAGCAATTGGCGCCGCCGGGTATTCCTTTGAGACAATCAGCTCAAACGCCACCCAGATAGAGCTTCATCTGACAGATCAAAGAGGAAGATCATGGCCCCTTTCAAAACTTTGCCTCCTGCATGAGACAGTACCCCTTATTGAGTGCGTACCCATACTATCGTATGAGAGGGCAGTAGCTCTAATGCTCGAAAAAGAGGGGAGACTGGTAACTGTTAAAACGAAGGAAGAACTAACACTTGAGAGTGAATCACGAGATTCGAGTTCCTAAAGTACGTGTTATTACACAGACTGGGGAACAGCTAGGGGTATTATCCCTGCACGAAGCATTAACAATGGCAGATCAGCAAGGGCTTGATTTAGTGGAAATTGTGCCAACGGCCGTTCCACCCGTATGTAAGATTATTGACTACGGCAAGTTCCGCTACGATCAGACAAAGCGCGAAAAAGAGAGTAAAAAGTCGCAGCATCAGGTAAAGGTCAAAGAGCTTAAATTTAGCCCTAATATCTCTGAGCACGACCTTGAGGTCAAATTCAAACAAGCTAAAAAGTTTTTGGAAGAAGGTGACAAAGTTAAAATTAGTTGTGTATTTCGCGGCCGCGAAATGATGCACCCTGAGTTTGGGGAGCGCATCCTTTCAAAGATGTCTCAGGACCTAGAGGAGATCTCTACCTGCGAGGCCCCGGCAAAGATGTTTGGTCGTATGATGACCATGGTACTTGCCCCGGGTGCAA
>CAZEGK010000015.1:0-53429 GCA_964512205.1 uncultured bacterium
TAGCTTCAAAGTGTATGAAGTGTCCAAAATTGCAAGCAATTGCAGATGAAATAGTCCTTTCCTTTTCATAAATCGCATGAATCGCAGTATCCGGCCCCTTTCATCCGGCCCCTTTCACACAGTATCCGGCCCCTTTCACACAGTATCCGGCCCCTTTCAGCCCCTTTCATAACTCGCTCCAAAAATGAAAGCAGATGAGCATATAGAAGACTATCGATTACATCAATCAAACATGCCCTAAGAACTTACAGGCTTCTTAAGGCTGCACTTCCAAGCCTTAGTCTATCAAGAGGCTCTTGGTCGTTAATGAGTATAAGAGTAGTAATTGCACATCCGAGAAGACCTAAGCTAAAGGCCCAAGCGCCAAGAAGGCCTACAGCAAGAGATTGAGACAAAAATAAAATAGCTATTGCTCCAAAAGCCGTCGCTGCAATATTCACAATGCGCATTCTACGGTAGCTCTCTTGGCTTTCTTCCATGATTTTAATACGCTCATTTGCGACTGCTTCAACGGTTGATACACCTGTAGCATACCTTACAAAACCTGAAAACCAAGACATATTTATTTGCCTATTAATTGAATGAAAAATGAAGCTTGGCTCGATTTTTTTGTGAGAAAAAAAGGATTTCTGTTATGGATATGAAAATGAACCTTAGAATGCTCTTTACGTTCATCGCATGCATTTTACTTTTTCTCACTGGCTGTGAGTCAAAGAGCACGATCGTGCATGGTCTAGATGAGTCTGCTGCAAACGAAATAATGGTCCTTTTAGCAAAAGATGGCCTCGCAGCATATAAGCTTCCTCAGTCGGCAGGGGGAGGACCAGGCGCTGCTAAAGAGGTTTTATGGGATATTTCAGTTGATTCTGCAGATAGAATGAAGGCGATGGCTGTATTATCAGCTAATGGACTTCCTCGTAAGCATAGTCCAAATCTTTTGCAACTTTTTTCTGAAGGTGGTCTTGTACCATCCGATACTTCTCAACAGATACGTTATCAAGCAGGTCTCGCCACAACTCTTGCCAATACTATACGTAAAATTGATGGGATTCTAAATGCGAAGGTAATCATTTCCTTTCCTGAGGAAAACCCTCTTGATCCTAATGCCCCCAAAAAGCAGATCACAGCTACCGTCTTTGTAAAGCATAGTGGAATTTTAGATGATCCAAATAGTACCATCATCTCGCAAATTAAACGGCTTGTTTCAAGCTCCATATCGGGGCTTTCTTACGATAATGTTACGGTAATTGGAGATAGGGCACGATTTTCTCTCCCTTCGTCCTCTACTGAAGAGCATGAAGTAAGGGTGATGGGCTTTACGCTTGCTGAATCTTCTCTCGTGCAGTTTCAGGTGGTAATCTTTGTATTTATTGTGGCTGCATTCATCCTTTTATTTTTGATTTTATGGTTTATCTGGAAGCTTTATCCTATAGCGAAAAAAGGTGGAGGTATCTCGCAGATTTTTAGCATTTCTCCTATCAAGGATGAGCAAGAAATTGTGAAATTAGAAGAAGTGGTAGAGGCAAAATCAGAAGAAAAAAAACCACCTGAAGAAAAGCCACCAATTCAAGAAAATGTTGAGGAGTAGCGTCATGGTTAAAGCTCTGTATCTCATCTTTTTCCTTCTCTCAGTCTGCTCCTGCCAATCAAAACGGACTATTGTAAATGACGTTGATGAGAGCGATGCCAATGAAATTCTCGTTCTTTTAGATCTGAAAGGAATACAAGGATATAAAACAGAAGAAAAAGCTGCAGGCCCTTCTACAGGTCCAAAAGAGATGCTTTGGGACATATCTGTGCCTTCAGGAGATGCAGAGAGTGCTTTATCCCTATTAGCACAAAATGGCCTTCCTCGAACAAAGAGTCCTAATTTATTACAACTTTTTACAAATACAGGTCTTGTGCCTTCAAACACTGCTGAAACAATCCGCTATAGACAGGGACTTGCAGATGAAATCGCTAACATGATCCGCCAAATAGATGGGGTTGTCGATGCTGAAGTGCAGCTTTCTTTTCCTGAAGAAGATGCTCTCAATCCTTCCGCTAAACTTCCACCTATTACTGCCTCTGTATTTGTAAAGCATACAGGTATTTTAGATAATCCAAACGAACATCTGATTTCAAAGATCAAACAGCTCGTCTCGGGAGCAATAGCTGGATTATCTTATGACAATGTAACAGTTATTCCAAGTCGGGCTCGCTTCGCTATTCCAACTTCTACAGTGATAGACATTGGATCTAAAGAATATATCGATGTATTTGGTTTTTCAGTCGATAAAAATTCAGCAGGCTTGTTTCGTGCTTTTATGATTTTTGTTTGTGCTTTTCCTGTTATTTTATTTCTATTTACTGCATGGCTCTTTTGGAAAATCTACCCTATCCTCAAAAAACGAGGAGGTCTTGGCATGCTTTTTCACCTTACTCCCTTTCCTGATAACAGTTCAGAACCAAAGCAATAGTTGACGTATTTAGACTCTTAATGCTCTTCGCTTAACACTCTAATATACTTTAGTCATATCCTCGTATGTCAAGCTATTAGCCTAGTAATATAAGGCATTTTAATTGGCAAGTTAGCTTTACTCTGGCATAGTGCATGTAAAAAATGAGGATTTATGCTGCCAGTTGGATATTATCCATATGATGGTCATGAACTAACACAAGTAAAAGATATTGCAGAGCAGGACTTTGACTCTTCAACTCCTGAATATAAAGCAATTCAGGCTCTTTTGGACGGCAACATAGAACCTCTTAGAGCGCTAATTGCAGAAAAGCCTCAAATAATAAACGCATTACATAGGATTGAAAAAGAGCCTCGCTATTGCACTTTTTTACAAATAGCTGCCTTTTATTCCGAGTGGAGCGCTTGTGCAGAATTATGGAACCTGGGCGCAAATTGGGCTAGCCTTCATGACGAATAAGCCCTTTACCGCCAAACACCAGCTTTTCAACAACACTGCGAATATTCTGCCCAACTTCAATCATCATGAACACCTATGTGACACCACATAATCGTTTATCCCCGCGTAATAATAAAGCCAAAAATGCGCATTTGTATTTGTATTTTGATTTTCTACCTTCACCCCTTCATGATCCCGCTACAAACTATGAAGTGCAGGTTGTTAGAATTAGCTCTGCTCAAATACAAAATTTTTCTTGCTGAAAATGAGGGGGGGGGTTAGTGTTTGGTGCGACATCAAACAAAACACAAGGAGATGTTACATGAACAGTAAAATAGTATTGTTTAGCCTTGTAGCTACACTTACAATGGCGTTAGGCGTGCAGCAGCAGGTTTTTGCTGAAAAGAATCAACCAACGAAAAAGCAGCTTGTTACGAAGAAAAAAGCTATTACCTCAAAGCAAGGTAACCGAATCGTTTTATATGCTAATGGTGAAGATGGAGCAGAAAAAATCTCTTCTGCTCGTCAAAATCATAAAGTAGCCATGGAAATGCTCCAAGAAGCAATTAAAATGGGCCATGTCGTGCAAGACAAAAATGGCATGTATGTCAAAAAATGTGATGCAGATTGCACCTGTTTACCAATTGTACCTAGCGCTAAATAAAGGACTAATTTTATGCTTAAAAAACAATTTTTTATAAGCGCCATGGCAATTGCCACGATGCTTATTCCAACAACGAGTGATGCCGCTAAAAGAAAACATCACTCAAGTTCATCCTGCACTGCTAAAAAAAAGTGCAAAAAGCTTACAGCTAATTCTAATGTTATTGCCACAACCTTTTTGGATGGCAGAACAACAACTCTTGAAGAGTCAGCATGCCAAAATCCATTTCATGGATGGTGGGCAAAGCTTGATAAAGGTGTTGTAGGAGGGTTTGGAAGCGATTACAATACCTTTGCTCAAATTACAAGCGAAGATATAGATGCATACATCTTTATTGACATGACTGCAGATCCAATCGTGATTAGGACGATGGGAGGAAATGGCAAAGATTTTCGCTCACCAAAGCCAAATGAAATTGCAGATAGGCCGACCTACTACCAAAAGGATGAAACTACCTTGTTAAGTACACTGGCAAAAAACCCAGGTGATCCACTTACAGCGCTCTATGGCAATGACTATGATAGCCTTAAGCTTCAAGCTGATGGCAATCTTATAGCCCTTACTGACCAGGGAACCAAGACTGTTTCTCACTTCGTAGTTCCGTCTTATGACGGTGATTTTATCTCAGGTGGCATCTATAAGAAGATATCTGCAATGGATCTTCCGGAGCCATTTCCACGGTATGATGCTCTTGACTATCGTCCAGTAGATTATACCCTTCCTACAAACCTTGCTCGCTATATCTTCGATCGTCTGCTCTATCATGGGATTGCAAGAGGCGGCGAAGGCACAGCTGAAAACTGGAATCAAGATTTTATTGGATTTTATGAAGCGCATGCTCTGTTTAATGAGTACCTAACTACAGGAAAGACCTATACAACCACCATCAACAAAACACGTACCACAAAAAATGGAAGCGGCATGACAAGTATCTTTACGGATGACTTCCACTATGCACCTCCAGGATCCACTGTCGAAATTTCAGGTTTTAGCGATGGCTGGTCAGGCATCAATGGGACGTATGAAAATGGCGTATCAGTGCATGCTTTTGGCGGCATTCCTAACCCAAATCCTCTCTTTGTTGATGTAGGTGAGGGTGGAACGTGGATGCATTATTTCTATCTTAATTTTGACAGCTCAAGCTACCCCCAATTTACAGCAAATAGTGGCTATCCAAACTTTGCCGATGGATCTGCAAATTCCTCACTTTGGGGAGAAACCGTAGCTACTCTTACTGTTACCCATAAGATCACAGATGATATGGAGTACCCTGCATTTGTTGCGGCAATGACTGCATTCTTCTACGATGCATTCAAGGTGGCTCTGCACACCGGACAAAGCGGCTGGGTGACTAATGAAAATCGTCGCTTTTTGGCAGATAGCTGGGAAGATTTGCAAGCTGCACTCGATGTAGATGAGGCATTTATTGCAGCCTTGAGATCAAGAACAAATCGATTTAGCCCTCCGGGATACTATCAAAATCCAGCTGTGAAGACCCAGTTTAATTTAAACACACGTACGCTTGGTTCCTATATTTGGGACTTTAATGAGCCCTATGATCTTCTACCAGGAGTAAATCCTCTTCTTAACTACAATGTAGATGGGCAGAACTATCTTGTAGGGGTATCAAATCTCTACTACACGCTTGCCGGGATGCCAACAACAGCTCAGCAAAGCAGTCTTGGCCTATTTGGCTATAAGAATATTTATGGTACAGATATAGGAGGTGCCTATTTTATAGGAAAAGTTGCCCCTATGGATTTTGCAAATCCAGAAGCTGGTAACCCAGATCCTAATGTCTGGTCGCTGCTTGGTGTAGACTTTGATGGCGATCCGGCGACTGCTGCAAATAATCTCTTCTTTGGCTTTGTAAATCCACTTCTTACAGATGGCAAGAAGGTAGGGTATATTCACCTCCCGGATGAATTAAGAGCTGATGGATTTGCTCAGATGATGGGCATTGTGTTTACTAAGCCGAATGATCAAAATTCACCACGATTTGGCCTTGAGGGCTATGCGAGAGTATGGGCTCCGTTAATGATCTACCTTAACACCAAACACCCTGACGGCCCAGGCCTTGATGCTATCATTGTTGATGACCGCACAAATAGCGGCGGATTTATTGGTCAAAATGAGGTATTTGGCGCACTGTTTGGTGCTAAACGGCATGCAAGTGATGGATCTCGCGCATGGTGGAGAGATAATGGCCGAAGACTTCCAGAAACATACGTGGGAGACCTTGGCTATGATGCCTATAACCATCTCATCACGCTTATCGATCTACAAGATAGCTATGTCTATGCTGATCAAACGAAAGCGCGCTACGGAAATGATGCTGTCTTTTCCGGCGGCAAGGTTGTCGTTCTTCATAATGAGCAAGCAGCTTCTGCTGGAGATGAAATTCTTACACACTGCTGGCTTGGTGAAAATAATGACAAACAGCTTGGAGCAAATACACAAACGGTATTTCTCGGAAGCGCAGATGGCAGACTAATGGGTGGTTCATGGCTTGGATACAGTAATTGTATGCCATTGCAGAAGTATTCTGAACGCCTTCAGGATTCTTCTGGCAATCCTGTATCTGCAATTCCACGAATGAGAATTGATCTACCTTTTATAGATCCTGTCACCTCATTCAATGGACATAAGATTACTCTTCAAACTCCGGATATTGCTATAGATCCTGCGCCAACTCTTACTGGCGGCTCTGGAGGCAATCCACTTCCTGAAGAGTATGAGCAGACAGTCTATGTAGACTTTGGCTTTATGTACCCACACCCAGATCCTGCCCTTCCGGGCTGGGTGACACTTCATGGAACAGCTCAGCCTGATCCAAACGATAACACCACCTGGCGCGATCGTTGGTTAGAGCAAGCTATCCTTGAAGCTTCAATGTAAGTGCACACAGGTGCTGGAATTCTTTCCAGCACCTTCAACAAAACAAAAGGCCATTTGAAAGAGCGGCCTTCTCTTTGCAAAACGTCTTTAGATCACCCGCCTCCTTGCTGAAATGGGATCGACAACTTTCCACACCCTATAGGCCACGCGTTATCTCTGCCTGGAAGTGGGGCTTCAGCAACAGAGGACGCAGTCTTAATGGCACATCGCAGAATCTTTATGATCTGATCATAGTCGGAGCAGGTACAGCCGGAAGCTTGCTTTCTTACCGCATGGCCGAGCGCTACCCCAACAAAAAAATATTAGTCTTAGATGTAGGTCAAGATGATGTGCGGACGAATGTAGAAACTCTCGCCGTTCCTAATCCAAACAATCCATTCGACCCTTGGGGACAGCTATTGAAGATGCGCGAAAAGATCAGGAAAAGGCACCAAGATGCTTTCAGCTTGTTATTCCAATTGGATCGTCGATTGCAGGCATTGCAGATTCATTGACTGCTGCTTTAGATAATAAGGTTGTACTTACTGTTAAGAATGCAGATGATGTCGATCCAGCGCTTCCTGTGATAGTTGCTTTTAATCAGAATCAACGAATCACTGGCAAAGTAAGAGAAATCGCTGGTGATCTTGATAAGATCATTCAAAGAAAGGCAGATTTTATCCTTTTGGCCATCTATCTTCAGGCTGAAAAAGCAGCTACTGTGGATTCTATCCAATATGGGGATAAGGAGAGGCAGGTTTTGAATATCTACTCTAAGATATCCTTTTCTGTAAGGAGAGTATCTTTTACTGATCCTGCTGTATGCGCACTTAATCAAGTATGCTTATCAAGATTGCAAGCTTTGTAAGGGCGATGTGGTGGTTGACAAATAGCTTCAACTTTGTTATATTTCTTTTTTTAAAAAAGGTAATTTATGAATGTAGCGCGTTTTGTAGATGCGATTTCTGCTATTGATTCGCGTATTGATGTGCTCGAGCAGAGTCTTTCTCGCAAAGCCGCAAAGCCCTATTCGGGGCGCCTAGTGGGGCTGGCAAGAGCAGGATGGGGTCTTGCTGAAACCGTGGGTGCTATTTTCGCTACGCTCTTTACGGCAGCTGTTGTGGTAGTGGCACAGGATAAGCATGCAGCTTTTAGAGCCTTGGTTCTTTCTGCAAAGCATATTCCTAATGGGGTAAAAAATATAGGGCTCGGTATCATTCATAGCCTGCCTTTTATAGGCATGCAAATTGCAAAAGACGAGCATCCAGGTAAAAAAGAAAAATGGATCGTTACTACCACTAAAGAAGATGACCAAATGATTGGTATTGGCATTTTGCTAAATAATAAAAAGCTCCACGAAGAGCACCACATCATAGATCGTATATTTACAAATGGAGAAGCACTTCTTACCTCATGCTATCATATAAAAATTCGCACAAGTGCTTTTGATATGGAGCGCACAAGGCAAGCACTTGAGCCGAAGTTCAATGACGGAGAAAAACCTTTTATCCAAGAATTGCTAAAGGATATAGATCGCCACTACAAAAAACTTGGATCAAAGAGCGATATCGCTTGCCTTTCATACAGCGAGGCTTTTCCGGAGCAGAATTTTGTATACGCAATTATGGGAAGGGTCAAAAAGAATAAAACTGCATGTAACGTCTCTGTTGCTTTTCACAAAGACCTTGGCTAATTTTGGAAATTACGAATGAACTTGCTATATACTGGAGATGAGGTTCGAGGATTATTTCCTCACGCGACATACATTGATCATACTGTTTGGGATAAGGTTCGTGGGCTTTCCTTTGACGTACAACAGCGTGAATTAAAGGATCGACGCATTTCTCTTTTTGCAGAAGGTACAGATAGGGGCAAAGATGTTGTTATTATGCTTATGCCAGGTGGGCTTACTCTTGAAAAGGTGTCGTCCTTTGCAAAATCGCAAGGGTTTAGCCTTCAGATAAGCCGAGATCTGCAACCTTCCGATCTTGTGGTGCCGGATGAGCCGCACCTTCTTATGAGGCGGAAAATAGTTCCACTTCCTGGCAATCCAGGGGCCTATGATTGTCTCCACCAGGATGGGATACATGTCATATCGCTTGTGGCACTTATTGCCGCAGTAAAGAAGAGTTCAGGAGAGACGCTATTTGCAGGGTCAACTATCATTTGCCGAGAAGCGGTAGCTGTAGCTGGCCGCAGCTGGAAAAGCTCAGTAAATGTTACAATTCAAGAGCATGCCATCATAATCGAACCAAGTAGCCTTTTTCTTTCTCCAAAAGATGTGATTCTCCTTGCTCTTCGCTTTCCTGAGCTCTAATCAAAATTTTGCTCGAAAAGCATTAGTATCCACTAATAAAAAGTTTTCAATTCACATTCTTCAGAGCCGAGCTCTTAAGCTTGCTTGTCATTTTTTGGAGCGTCAACTATAGTGTAGCGAACTCATTGAGGGAGATTTTGTTATGTTAGCAATTAGGTTGACTCAGAATAGAATACTACAGGCCATTTGTGTCTGTTTTGCGGCATCGCTCTTTTTAGCATATGAACTTGTTCAGCTCCATATGCTCAATGCTATTACGCCTATGCTCATGCAAGATCTTAATTTTGTCGCAACGGATCTTGGTATTTTGGGCTCTACCTATATTTTGGCAGACGTGATGTTTCTTCTTCCTGCGGGAATGATTTTGGACCGTTTTTCTGTGCGCCGCGTCGTCCTATTTGCCCTTGGCCTTTGTATTGCTGGAACTGTCGGCTTTGCCTATTCTGAAAACCTCTGGCAAGCATGCGTATGCCACTTTTTCTCTGGCATCGGCAACGCTTTTTGCTTTTTAAGCTGCATGCTTCTCTGCTCTCGATGGTTTCCTACTCGCTGGCATGCGCTGGTTATGGGTCTTATGCTTACTATGGGCCTTGCTGGAGGCGTTGTCGCCCAAACGCCATTTTCGCTTCTTGCTCAGGCCTTTAGCTGGAGAGATGCACTCCTTCTCGATGCACTCATCGGTTTTGGTATCTTTATGCTCGTGTTCCTTTTTGTTATCGATGGACGAAAGGAAGAGGAATTTCGTGAGAGCGAGATCCCATTTTGGGAGGGCATACGCCTTGCTGTTACAAACCGGCAAAACATCGCCTGTGGTCTCTATACCGGCTTTATGAACCTTCCCGTTATGCTCCTTGGCGCGATGTGGGGATCTCTTTTCTTGATGCAGGTGCATGGCTTAAAGCTCATTGAAGCTTCCTTTGTTACAAGCATGATCTGCATGGGGACAATCGTCGGCTGCCCACTTGTTGGCTTTATTTCAGATAAGATGAGGCAGAGAAAGCCGGCAATGTTTGCAGGCGCTTTGGCCTCACTTGCCATCTTTTTGGTGATTATCTCTACAAAAGAGTCAGATCCAACGCTTTTTTCTATACTATTCTTCTTTCTAGGTGTTGCCACAAGTACTCAGGTGCTCGGCTATCCTCTTATTACAGAAAATAGCCGGCCAGAGCTTACAGGAACTTCGATGGGCATCTCTGGCATGATTATCATGGGCCTTGCCCTGATTTTGCAGCCAATTTCCGGTATGCTCATCGACTTTGGGTGGAATGGAGAGCTTGTAGATGGCATCAGATGCTATGCCAAAGGCGACTTCATGAGATCGTTTGTGATCTTTCCAATAGGATTTGTGCTCAGCGTTCTTCTCACATATGTGATTATCGAGAAAAAGAGGAAATAGCAGCTCATGGCGAAGCTTTACTTTTACTACTCTGCAATGAATGCCGGAAAAAGCACCACCATGCTCCAGTCTAGCTATAACTATAAAGAGCGCGGCATGGAGACCATACTCTTTGCTCCAAATATCGATACGCGCTTTGGCCCGCCAATGGTCTATTCTCGAATAGGGCTCAAGCAAGAAGCTGTGCTCTTTGATGATACCTTTGATTTTTTTGACTATGTTGCAAAGCATAAGAATGAGAAGACAAAGTGCATCCTCATTGACGAGGCAAACTTTTTAAAGAAGCAGCAGGTCGCCCAGCTTGTAAAGATCACCAAAAAATTAGGGATACCAGTCCTTACCTACGGCATTAGGACCGACTTTTTAGGCGAGCCCTTTGAGGGAAGCAAGTACCTTCTTGCCTGGGCTGAAGAACTCGTTGAAATTAAGACCATCTGTCACTGCGGGAGAAAAGCCACAATGAATATGCGAGTGGATACAGATGGCAACCCGATTAGGCAAGGGGAGCAGATCCATGTTGGCGGCAATGAGAGCTACATTTCAATGTGTATGCTTCACTTTAGCGAGCACATCGAGCTTTGTTCAAAGTAAATGGTCGTTTAAATAAACTTTTTACTGACATAATTTCCGGGCTGTAGTATGTCTCCCAGAATGGGGGTACAGCATATGAGAAGATGGTTTTTGACTGCAGTAGTGGGGCTTGTCTTAGGGCTACTCTTAGCAGCAACTCAAGAAGTTGTGATGTATCAGCAAGAGTCAGCTATTTTTGAACAAATCGTAAAAAATTTGCGCGGTGCAAAGGAAGTAAATAGCGAGTCTCTGAAACGGGTTCTTGAACCGCTTCTTTCGCGTGTAGAGCAAGATGGCATTACATCTGCTATTGCCCCCCTCCAAAATGCTGTAAAAAGCCTCTCTTCTCATCCAAACCCTGCTGAGCTTTATAAAGACATCATAACGGCCTGGTATTTTACCGATCCCGAGGGCTCTCTTCACTACCTCTTTACTTCTGTAAAAGAGGGGATGGTAGAGGTGAAAAACAATCAAAATGCCACAGCCTCAGTAACATATGTTGATTATCAGCTTCTTTTGGATTTTTTGGCTGTCCTTATTAAATTAGATCAAAAAGTAGTCGTATCGCGCGTTCTCGATGACCTTGGTAACAAGATTGTCTGGTTCTCAGATACAAATAAGCGAGATCTCGACTATTTTGTAATGTCTATCGAGCTTGACTGGCTTGAAACATTGCTGTTAGTTCGTACAAAAGAGCTTCCTTCTATAATCAAGACTGTCGATTTTTCTGTACTCATGCAAGAAAAGACTATGGCCCTTGTAAAATATATTGATCAGCCAGACTATGCCCAGACATTAAAGTTGCTCAATTTAATGCAGGGACAACTTGCTGTACAAGTTCTGAGAGGATTACTTACCATAAAACCTCAAGGTCCGCGCACACAAGGTGCAGAAAAATACATGGAAGCAGTAGTCAAAGCCGTACTTTCTGAACGTAGAGATCCAAAATCTATGCAAAAGATGCTTCAGGACCTAAAATCTGCATCTTCTTTACTACATACATTATAAATTTTCAGCTTTTTTTCTTTTTCTTTTCAAAAAAATGTAAAAAATTTATCGCCTTCAGAACTAGATCTGAAGGCGATATTTACATTTTGCATAAAATTATCTGTTGACAATTTGCGAAAATTCAAGTAAGTGAAAAAGTATATAGAGAAAGTTTTTAGTAAAAACAAAAAAATGGAGAAAAAACCATGACAACAACAAGAAAAACAGCTAAGAAAAAGCCTGCAGCTCGCAAAAGCGTTGCTAAAAAGGTTGTAGCTAGAAAAGCAGTAGCTCGCAAGACTGTTGCTCGTAAGCCAGCAGCTCGTAAGACAACTGCTCGCAAGACAACTGCTCGCAAAACTACAGCTAAGAGAGCTAAGTAGTTCTTAGTTTTACTGTAAAACGTTTTGAACGATAATGGGGCCAAATTTGGCCCTATTTTTTTTGGTTTATGGATATACATAACGTATCATACCAGTTTTTTTCGGGAAGTTTTCAGTCAAAGGGCTATGTCGATGTACGTACGGCGAGCGGAAATTTTCGCTTTCGCGTTCTCGATGATGGCGGCCTTGAAGCAAAACTTACGGCAGAAAAGGTTGAGCAAATCATTATTCAACTTATTAAAGATCAAGAACTTAACCTTTCTAGTCATGCAGGAAGCAGAAAGATTACAGTCGATGAAGGTACGCACGCCCCAATAGTGCTCTACATGACAAATAGAAGCTCATCCTTCATCACGAAAATACTAAAAGTCCTTCGTAAATTTATAGTAGAGCCCCTTTTTGGGAAAAAATCTATCTTATCAAAACACATTGTCCTTGAATTTAGAAAAATCTTAGAGCAGCTTCCAGAATATCTTCAAAAGAAAATCCTGCACGACCTTCGCATCACTCATGAAGAGCACTGTTTTTTGCAGCACCTTGGGGATATACTAAAGAACTACCCCGATGAAAAAAAACTTGAGGTTGTAAAAGAGGCGCTCCATGGAGCCTACATACAGATAGAGGATGGAGGAAGTTTTTATGATAAATGGGTGGAAGAGGTTCCCTCAAAAAAGAGAAGGGATTCCTCGCATCGATCTTCTGCCCCGCAGTACTCATTTCAAGGCCCCTTATGTAAGGAATGCCTTTTTTCTAAAAAGTGGGTAAAAGATGCAGAGGGAGAGCGTGAGGTCACTTGGTTTCAGCTTGAAAGGTATCCAGTTGAGCGTGCATGGCTTTTTGCACACTTTTTTACCTGGATCATCTACAAGTTTACAGGAGAAAACCAGGGACCTCACGGCACATCTTCTCATACGGAATATTCAGATCCGATTGTTCTTAGCCTTTCGTAGCGATTTCAAATGTTACAGAGACATTGGCTGAAAGGTCTACATCTGGCGCTTCTATAAAGGGTGCGCTGTCTTTTGCCATATAGAGCATGTTTTGGCCGCTGCGAGTATACACCTGAGGCTCATCAAGCTTTACATCCAAAATGCGAACGAGCTGAAGATTTGCTGCCGCTGCAAGGATTTCTGCATCGCTAATCGCGTTTGCACATGCCGAAGTTATAGCCTCACTTCTGTAGATGCTTGCATCTTTTATGCCAAAGTGAATGTTTGAGATCTGATTTGCACCGCTTGAGCCTGCAGCATCGATGATTTGTGGAGCAAGATCGAGCTTTTGTGTCTTCACGTTCAGGCTGTTCGTTACTTCGTAGGCAATGATCTCTGCTCGCCAGTCCTGCGGCATAATGCGAGGGGGAGTTGAATAGACCGGTTGAATTGAAAATTGACCTGTATGATATTCGCCCTTTTCTAGACCAGCCATTTGAAGGCTATCTACTACCTGATCCATTTTTTCATTATTGTCAGAAAGCGCGCTATCGGCACTCTCTGCCTGTGATATGACGCTTATGCTAAGGCCAAACTGGTCAGCTGGCTTATGAAGGAGGCTTTTGCCTGAAACTACCATTTTTGGAATAAAAGGGGCTGCAGCAAAGCAGCTGTTGGCTGCAATAATAAATAAAGCAATTATAGTTTTTAATGATGACATTACTATACCTCCAGAGTTTTTATGATCATTTATACTCTGGAGGTCTATTTATTGTTTAGGATTAATTGTTTAGGCGGACAAGGGTCCAGGTTTGGTTTGTGCCGTTTGGAAAACGGACTTGGACGATGGCGGCATCTTGCGTAAGGTTATAAAGACCCGTTGTCATCGTAGGGGATGTTGCATTGTCTGCAAGTTTCCACGTCGCTTCTTGTGTATACTGATCAACGCTTCCTGCAAGATCAAAGACCTCATCTGTTTGGCTATTGTAATAGGTTCCAACTATTTGGCCATCTTTACCAAGGGCAAGCTGTATAAACATGGAGCTATATGCCGCATCGTTTGCTGATCTTCCTGCAGCAAAGACGCCAAGCGGAAGATAGCTTTGCTGGGGCGTGCTTTGGACATTCTGCTCCATAGGCTCTCCACCTACTATTGTATCTGCCGGCGGCACTGCATAGGCAGTGCCATCATCTCCATAGTAGAGAGGCTCATCCCAGCTGCCATTTGACATCCAGTCAGAAACTCCATTCCAAGAGGGATCACTCCACCAATCATTTCCTCGGTCGTGAAAGTGTGGATGGTGATTATGGCGGCTGTAAAAGTCGTCAGAAAACCATTGATGATACTGCTGATTTCTTTCTTTAATGCGACCTTGAGCGTGGGTTGCGTCCTTTGCATACTGCTTTTGCTGCTGAGTGATTTGGGGTGTTATAGGAGTCCCTCTTCTATAACTTTCATCTCGTTGATTTTGTCCAAGATGGTGAGGAATAGTTTTTGGAGAGGGGGTGCTTTCAGTATGTCCTTGTGGGTGTATTGCATCTTTTGAATAGTGACTTTGTTGGCTGGGTGTCGTAGGCTGTCTTACTTGCTGTGGTGGTAGCGTGTGGGTATAAGTACTTTTTGGCAAAACTTTCTCTACGTGGCCTTGAGGATGTACCGCGTCTTGAGAATAGTGCTTTTGCTGGATAGGAGCAGGGGCAGCAGCTTGAGGAGGAGGAGGCTGTATCGGTGCATGTGGTGGTGATACAGTGCGAGGAGGAGGAGCATGTGGAGGGGTAAAATGCTGACTTGGTACTTTTGAAGGAGGTGGGGGCGGAGGCAGAGCGTGGTTTGGATCAATAAAAGAGGGCCCAAGTAAAAAGATTGCTGCAAGGAGGATAAACAGGCAGATACAGATTGTGATAATATTTCTTTTTTTCATTTTGCACCCAGAGTTTCGATGCGTCTATTCGAATAGGGTCCAAGATCTTGCAAAATTGTGCCGTTGACATCTCTATTGTAGGCTGAAAAGGTATAGGTATCTGAATCTACATAGCTAAACACAAGTGTTTGGGCGGCTCGTTTGCCATTTGCAAGGGTATAGGCCATTGGGACATACCAGGTTTTTCCATCGCTATTCCAGATACATTCGCCGTAGCCTCCTGTGCTATCAAAGTTCCAAGAACGAATGACCTTTTGAACAGGATCCCACCCAATGTACTGCTCGCAGGTGATGGGTGCTTCATTTTTCAGTGCTAAAGTAAAGCTTTGTTTAATAAAGTTTTTGTCGAGAGTCCACTGGTATGTAGAGGTAAATTCGCCATTTTCATCTTGAGCTTTCCAGCTTCCTATAAGCCAGTTAAGTTCTTTAATCTTATCATGATGAGAAGACGATTCTTGATGAATTCTAAAATCTTTAGTGCATTGAATGGCGAGGAAAAGGGCTAAAAGAAGGAGGGCAAGATGGCGTATAGCTTTACGTATATCCATAAAAACACCTTTTTTACCAAGTCATACAGTAAAGAGATTTTTTTATGAAATAAAAAAGGACCAAAAGAATTTTGGTCCTTTTTAAGAAAAGATATCTTAGTTAGCTAGCTGCAGGCTGCGGATCTTTTACAGTAACGCTTACGATTTTAATAGCTTTTACTGGACGATCTTGCGGGCCTTTTTCACAATTTTCGATCTTTTTGACAGTGTCCATACCCTTTGTCACTTCTCCAAAGATTGTATGCTTGTTGTTAAGCCATGGAGTAGGTGCGCACGTGATAAAGAACTGGCTGCCATTAGTTGCCGGACCACGATTTGCCATCGCAAGAAGGCCTGGACGGTCAAACTTAAGGCTAGGGGAGTACTCATCTTCAAAGTTTGTACCCCAAATTGACTCTCCACCACGGCCAGTGCCTGTTGGGTCGCCGCCTTGAATCATAAAGTTTTGGATAACACGGTGAAAAATAACACCGTTATAGTAGCCTTTTTTGCTAAGGCCGATAAAGTTTTCACACGCTTTTGGTGCGACGTCAGGACGCAACGTAATTTCTATTGGTCCTTCTGTTGTTTCAATGGTAACTACAGGATTTGTTTGCATAGCTGATAACATATTGGTTAATAAGATGCTTAATGCTAACACAAAACGGTACATAATATCTCCTAAAAGTTAAGGTTAAAGAGCTTTTTCAATGGTCCAGTAATAGTCTTCGCTACCCTCATCTGCAAGCGATTTGCAGGTGAGAAGTTTTTTGAAAAATAGACCATCTGATTTTGTGAGCCTTGCCGGAATAAACTGAAAAAGGTTCCAGTAGACATGATTTTCGAGATAGACCTTATCGCCATAGGCAATAGGTGCTCCAAGATAGGGACTATCGACGCTTTTGATTGTCCACCACTGGGCAGAATTGAAGGCTTTTTCTGTGTAGAAACAGTCAGACTCAAAGATGGATGCCTGCAAGATATTGCCGGTTCCAAGATAGTCATCAAGAGATTCTATAAAGGCAAATGAGCCATGGGTAAGTGCTCCAGAGCCGCCGGTAAAGGAAAGTGTTGCCTTCTCATCTTCTGGCCCTGCAAATGCTCCTGAAAAGAAGAATAGGCAGTTATCAACAAGGTAGTTTCCATCTTTATCGCGAAGGTAAAAGGTATCTCCCATATGAACAACGTTTTCATCATCCGGAGCAATGTAGTCATCCGGCGCTATAATTGCATCGTCTCTAGGTACATCTCGTGTAATAACAGGTGAAAAGCTCGGGGCAATCTTGGCCCGCTCTCCCAAGTTCCACTCGCTTTTATCGATATTTTGCCAGCTAAGTATGGTAGATATAAGCGATGTGTGGTCAAAGGGTACTTCAGGATCATCAGAGCGAATAACCGTTCCTTCATTGATAAGGGGCGATATAAAAAGTGTGGGAACGCGAACACCGTAGAGGTCAAACATAAACCCATTTTGAAAGTTTGTGTCCGGTGCCACTGCCTTTGGAGGCGAGACGTGGTCAAAAAGACCTCCATGCTCATCGAATGTGATCACAAGGAGCGTTTTGTTCCATGCTTCTTTATTTGCAATAAGGCTTGTATAGATGTTTGCTACGAGATTTTCTGCAGGACGTACATCGCCAGGAGGGTGCATGTCGTTACCTTCAAAGCCATACATCAAGCGAAAGCCGGAAAGCTCATCTATCGGCAAACCGGCAACGATCTCTCTTGCAGATGTAAATTGCGGCTCGATAAAGCTAAAAGCAGGGAGGTTGCCATTTCGAGCAAGCTCGTGAAAGCCTGCGATGCTATCGTAGTGGCTGTCAAGATCGGGGATTTTTTTCATCGCATCAAATGTATTTGGGCTTGTATAGGCACCCGAGATAAATCCAGGATCAAAGCTTGATTGCCAAAAGATCTTCCATGAAGTATCTGGCGAGAGGTCTGTCAGTCTATTCCAGATGGTATCTGCATAGAACATGCTTTGTGAATTTGGTCCATCAGCGATCTGCCCTTCGGATGTTCCGCAGTGTGCAAATGCGCGGTTTGGATTTGTATCTGTAGGAACGGAGCAGAACCAGGCATCACTTACAGCATATTTTTTTCCAAGGCCGTAAAATACCGGAAGCTCGTTTTCTGTATAGGTTTCCATTACAGCTGTAATTTTTTCTCGCTCACTTTCCCACTGTCCTTGCCACCACATTGAGGCATAATTTTGCAAAAAACCGAGCATGTCGGGGCTGTTTGTTGCTTTGTCGCTATAGATTTGCTTTACGACGTATGGGAATGACTCATAGGGGTTGTACTGCGGGGAGTTAAGGTATCCCCAGTCTTTAACGGAAGGTATGCCTTTTATAGGGGCTGAGCTATAGAGGAGGTTGCCTGATGAGTCCTTGAGTTCATTTACGTAGAAAGGAATAGTTTTTTCTGTGAGCCCTTGAAAGGGGGTAGTGTCCGTTTCCGGGATAAAAGAGGCCGGTGGGTTTTCTTCGCCATAAAGCCATGCAAGGACATTATCAAATGATCTATTTTCTAACATGAGGACAACTACATGTTCGACGTCGTTTTGCATAGTAGCGCGAGCGGAAGTCATAGCAAGCATTGATAAAAGAATAAATCGAAACATAATCACTCCGGTGTAAGCGGATAAAATAGCGCGCTAAGGGTTTCCTGTAAATATATTATTGGGTTTGGTATACTGCTATGAGATACGAGACTCGTTTATTTGCTTCAGCTGTCTCGGTCACACTCTTGGTCTCGAAAAAGTAGGTATAGGCTTGTCTTTACTCGGCATACATTCTTTAGCAAAATCGTTTGGTACACAAATCTTGTTTGATGACCTTTCTTTTACTGTACGGCAGGGAGAGAGGATTGGCCTTATCGGTCCAAATGGATCGGGAAAATCTACACTGCTTAAGATTTTAATGGGTCTTGATGCCCAAGATAGTGGATCTATTACGAAAAAAAATAACCTTCGGCTAGGGTATGCAGAGCAAGATCCTGTTTTTGCAGCAAAGAGTGTGGAGGATATTTTAGTAGAGGCTGGAGGCGATAGCGTACAGGCGCGAATTTTACTGAGCAAAGCTGAATTTTCTGACTTTTCACAAGATGCTTCGCTTCTTTCAGGTGGCTGGAAAAAGCGCCTTAGCGTACTTAAAGCCCTAATCTCCGAGCCTGATATCCTTTTACTTGATGAGCCGACAAACCACTTAGACCTCGAAGGCATCCTTTGGCTTGAAAAGTTTTTAATACGCTCATGCGCTACCTTCATTATCGTAAGTCATGACCGCTACTTTTTAGAGAATGTTTCCAACAAAATCATCGAGATAAATAAATGCTATCCTGAGGGGCTCTTCATGAGTGATGGAACCCTGAGCGACTATCTTGATAAGAAGGAAGCATTCCTTGAAGCGCAAATGAAGCAAGAGCGGGTGCTTAATGCAAAAGCACTAGAAGAAATAGACTGGCTCAGACGATCACCAAAAGCACGTACAACAAAATCCAATTCTCGCATCCAAAGGGCATATGCACTTTTAGAGGACCTTGCCGATGTAAAATCGAGAAATAAGGTGCAAAATGTCGCCATTGACTTTGCAGCCTCAGAGCGGGAAACAAGAAAGCTTCTTGTAGCAAAAAACCTTGCTAAATCATATGGCGATCGATTTCTCTTTAAGGGATTGGATCTTGTGCTCTCTCCAGGAAGTAGGGTCGGCATTATGGGGAAAAATGGCACGGGAAAAAGTACCCTTTTAAAGATCCTTGCAGGCTCTATTGAACCTGATATGGGCACAAGAAAGTATGCAGATGATTTAAAGCTTGTCTATTTTGATCAGCATCGAGAGCGTCTCCCATCTACTCTCACTTTGAAGGAAGCACTTTCTCCAAATGGTGAGATGGTCAAATTTCGCGGACAATCTATGCATGTAAATGGCTTTGCAAAGCGCTTTCTCTTTTCTCCAGATAGGCTTGAGATGCCGATCGGCAGACTGTCTGGCGGCGAGCGGGCACGCATATTAATTGCAAAGCTTATGCTTGAGCCTGCAGACATACTCTTTTTAGATGAGCCTACTAATGATCTTGATATTCCGACTCTTGAAGTGATGGAGGAGAGTTTAAAGAGCTTTCCAGGGGCTCTTGTACTCATATCCCACGATCGATGCCTCGTTGATAGGGTATGCACACAGATTTTAGGGCTCGGAAGAGATGGTGTTGTGCCAGAGCTTTTTGCAGATTCTAGGCAGTGGGAAGAGGCTGAGCAAAGGGCACAGGCTTCTCGTGTAGAGGAAAAACAAAAAAGCGTGCAGGTTCGCGAAAAACGAGAGGTAAAAAAGCTCAGCTACAAAGAACAAAAAGAGCTCGACGGGATGGAAGAAGCAATCATGAAACAAGAAGCACTGATTGCCGATCTAGAAAAAAAGAGCGCCTCACATGATCCTGCAATCTATAAGGCCCTTGCAGAGGCTCAAACTATGCTTGAGACCCTTTTTGCACGCTGGCAGGAGCTTGCTAACCAATCTTCTTGATGGTGATAAAGGCTGCGCTATTTGATCCCGAAATAACAAGCGACATAGGCGATGGGGCATTTTTTGCATTTCCGAGTGCAAATGTCGGCTTTGGACTTGTCGCATGGACAATCAGTGTTTCTCTCGACCAGGTTGGAAGATTTGGCGCATTTGGGCAGGGATTTACTTCATTTCCATCAACAATAAGGACAAGACTTGATTGAGGCGACCAGCTGCCGCCAAAGTGAATTTCATAAAACCCGGGCCCGACTTCTGAAGTAAAAAGACCGGTCATAGTGTCATAGTAGATCTGGTTATGCGCAAGAGAGAGCATAGACTTGATTGTTTCGCCTTGTCTAATATTTGAAGCAGTGTGAGGATGCACAGCTGAGACAAAGCCTTGAATGCCTTGTCCTGGATCGCCTTTTGGTCCTCTTTTGCCTTTTTTCCCAGGTTTTCCCCGTTTTCCGCGCTTAACTTGAGATTTTTCGGATGCATTTTTTTTATTTTTCTTTTTTACGGCGACAATCGTTTTGTACTTTACCCTACGTGGTTTTGAACTTGATTGGCTGCTCAATTTTGATGATGCCGATTGTTGAGGTGGAGTGCCGAGTGGAAGGTTGCTCATATGGGCAAAAGCGATAGTACTTATGCAAAATGATGATAAGAGTATATAGTAAATCCATCTGTACATAGGGTATCTCCATAACAATATACCTCACATGTACAATGAAATATTGATTTACATCAATAAAAACCTCTATGTTTTGTTCAATTTGTCCGATAAAAAGTAAACCCGTAGAGCTCGATGTTACAAAAGAGGCCACATTACGCTTTGAGGCAAGCGATGCAAGGTGGGCTCGTGTAGAGTTTTGTTGGGATAGGCTCTCTCAAACCTACATGCAAGATGTAACGACAGGAGAGCTCTATAATGATGATGGTGCATGGTGCGTTCGCATTAAATGCATAGCCTTGATTCCGAGCACACTTTTGATATCCCTTGTTAGAATGGTTGAACATGTAGTGAAACGAGGCTTTTCAGATTTGTTACAGGTTCCCTACTATGGACTGATGTGTGTAAAGGCGGCCTTTATTGGCATTATTGATCCTTTTGAAGGAAGGCGGGCATATGGGCTTTATGAGCGCACCTATTTTGGAAATCCCGAAAGAGTCGATAAAAAACGCGATTTTTTTCTCGCTCCCTGCTTTCAGCCAATTAACTGCAATGTCGTAAACAAACACGATAGTGCGATAACTCTTTCATTGCTCAAATGTCGAGTGCTAAAACCGACAATACGGTAAGAACGATACTTAGAGTTCGGCACGGGTTGTTTGGGTTTCTTCAATGTCTAGTTCGTGCTCGATCTGGGCAAGTACTCTATCGTCGATCGTGCCATCTTCCCATTGTTCAAGCAAAACTCGTCTCTGCGCCTGAACAACTTTTTTTCTCGCATGTTCAAACTGTTTGTGGTTTTTATTTTCCTTTGTGGCGAGAGACAAGAGCTTTGTTCTTGTTGTGAAGTAGCTAAAAAGTACAGCTTTTTCTTCTTCTGATACTGTTTGGTTAGTGTGTAGACGTTTTATTTCCTCTTCAGCAACTTGAACTAAGGTTCTTCTTGTTTCACTTGAACTATCTTTTGGAGTGTGTTCCGGAAGGTTTAGCCAGGAGAGAAGCGTGGGGAGCGTAAGTGATGGAATGAGTATTGTAAAAAGAATTATGCAAAAGGTCATGTAGATAACTTCTTGTCGTCCAAGAAGGGCAGATCCATTATCAAGCGTAAGGGGGAGGGCAAGTGCTGCCGTTAGCGAAACTATACCTCTCATGCCTACCCAGCCTATGACAACGCCCTCTCGCATAATTTCAGAAAGTTCATGTGCTGCTTCCTTATTATTTTTTATTCGGGTGTAGGAGATGATGCTTTTAATAGAGGCCCAAAAAATACGTATGACAAACATGACAAAAGTGATAAGGAGTGAGTAGCAGGTAAGTTTTCCAAGCTGATACCAGCTGAGATGACTTGTCTGTTCATCAAGCTGCGATCCAATAAGGACAAAGATAAAGCAGTTTAAAACGATGATATACATATCCCAGGTGACTCTGCCGATCATACGTCTAAGCGATGTTTGATGCTTAAAGAGTATACGAGAGCCTATTATGCCGCTTGCAACTACTGCAAGTACTCCTGAGGTGTTAATTGCTGATGCGGCGATATAGATTACGTATGGAATAATAAAAGAGGCAAAGGCGCTAACTGTTGGCTCTAAATAACGAGCCGCAAGATGCTGAAAGGCCCAGTTTAGGAAGGCGCCTACTGCAACGCCGCCGAGCGCCATATAGACAAATTCCCAGCTAGCTTCAAAGAGCGAAAAAGATCCTGTCACTGCAGCAGTAACAGCGATTCGATAAAGCACTAAAGCAGAGGCATCATTTACAAGGCTTTCACCTTCGAGAATTGTTATGAGTTTATTGCCAAGAGGAAAGCGCTTCAAAATTGCAGTAGCACATGTTGCATCGGGAGGAGAGACTATTGCGCCAAACGCAAAGGCAAGCGGCCAGGAGAAATGAGGAAAGCACCACTTAAAAATAAATGCGACAACAAAAGTAGTGACAATAACAAGGCCAAGAGCAAGAGAGGTGATTTCTTTGGCATGTTTCTTGAAGTCAGTAAATGAGGTCCAAAAGGCTCCGTAGTAGAGGATTGGAGGTAAAATAATTGTAAGGAGGAGATTTGGCTCAATATAGGTAAAGTCAAGGCCAGGCAGCAAGCTTAAAAAGGCTCCGCCAATCACGAGCGTTATGGGATAGGGGATCTTTATTCTTTGTGCAAGTGCGACAAGAAGCACTGCAGCACTCATCAAAAGGAGCAGTTTTTCAAAATCTAACATATCCCTGTTTCTAGCGGATTTATCGTAAATTCTACTAGATTTATTTCTTGCATGGGTGGAAAATCCATAAAAAACTACGACATATGTGGAGGAAAAGATGACTGCTCTAGATGGATCGTCCCGGATTAAAGCAGCAGCTACGATTACTGCAGCCATTTATGGTGGAGCTCAGACAGTCACCCATGCCTATGAAAGTCCGCTCACCACGCTGCTTTGCGAAGGTATTAAAAATTATACTCCGGAAATTGTCCGAAATAGCACACACATTGTCCATGAGATCGCGCAGGCAACGCTTGAATCAGTTCCTTATTCAGGGTATTTGCCGGTGGGTTGGCATTGGGCCGGACGCTCGGCCCTCATTTTACGCAGCGGCTTTGCAGCTTGGGCACTTTTGAACTGGCTTAGAGGGCCAAAACCCGTTCCTCAAGAAAGAAACAATGGGTGCAAACTGCCCGCTTCATGATCCATCGAGCGAAAAAATATCATAGTATTTTAGAGGAAATAGCGAAGACAAAGGTGAATGTTTTAGGTAGAGAAACACTAAATAAAGTCATTGATCTTAATAATCAATTTAGTAACATCGCCCATAAAAATTATGTTGATGATACATTGCGAGATCTTCTTAAAATGGCGATGAAAACTATTGCAACTGTTGAAAACGAGCTTGTAGAATCAAGGCCCCATAAAAAACAAAAAAGGGAGGGTGAGCAATGTCATTCATCGAAGTAGTTTCATCATCATCGAGTAGTTCTACACAGGCAGAAGAGATAGATGCACTTGAGAGGCGACAGTCATCTCATGGGATAAAGCGCATAAGGGTCAGAGATCCTGAAGAGCGTATGCGAACGAATCTCCTCAATATGTGGGAATATGTGGGTTTTAAGCCAAATTTTGCACTTGTCCCTAACGAAAATCCAACACCACTTGAACTTTTTTGTACTGTTGCCTCTGAACAGGGAAGACGGACGACTATGGAAGATGTCCATCTTGTCCTGGAATCTCCCAAAAAAGATGGCCATTTAGTTGCTATATTTGATGGTCATGGAGGAAGACAGGTGGCAGAGAAAGTAGCTGCTATTTTTAAGGCACGCTTTTTTGAAGAGCTTGAAAATAATCGCCAAGACATCCGCACCTTTTTTAGAGGTTTCTGTAAAAAAGCTCAGGAAGAGACGCCTGAAATTTTATGTGGATCGACTGCGCTCTTTTCCTACTTTGACCACAACACAAACGTTATCTACACAGGAAATGTCGGCGATAGCGAAGAATATGTCTATCAAAAGCATGATGATGAAGTTGTAGCGATTCCGGTATCTGATGCAAGAAACTGGATGCATCCCAAAGAAGAAAAGCGCTACCTCGATGTTGTAGATGATGAGAAGAGACAAGCTGAATGGCTTGCAATAGAAAATCCTGATTTTAGGCGTTTTCCCGGTATAAAACAGGGTGTTAATTCTCCACGTGTTTTTGGTGGGAAGATGTTTTGGTATATAAATAAAGAGGGGATGAAGGTATCTGCTTTTAGCTCAAATCCTGTAGTCACCCTATTTCAGCCGCAAGAGGGAGATAAGGTCATATTAGGATGCGATGGGATTTGGAAGGCTGTGAAGCAAGAAAAACTTATTGCAGAAGTTATTAAGCCTCACTGGGATGCCCCAGATCTTGCAAAGCGCATCGTGCGATATGCCTATGATGTTGGAAGTACAGATAATCTCTCTGTTATCGTTGCAAATGTTGCGAAGAAAGTGCTAGAGGATCAGCCGCTTTCTGCTACTGTCCCACTCGATGATATTGATTAGTAGAGAAATGTACTATAAAAGAAAAAAGGCTCTAGCGATGCTAGAGCCTTTTATTTTGTCCTACTACAGCTGAGAAATGCTGAAGTGGGCAGCTACTGTTGTAGTTGCAGGACCGTTGCCGCTTAATGTAAGCAGTGTAGGTGAGTTGCTTACTACGCTAAGGACGTCGCCATTCTTTAGTGAAAGGATAGCCGATCCACTTGTCATGTGAAAGCCCTTTCCAGAAAGCTGACCTGTCGAATCGCCAGAGGCAAGTTCTGTTCCAGGAACAATGATTCCATTCACAGCAAGCGAGAAGCGAGCTCCAGGCTGCACAAACGATGCTCCCCATGTTACTTGGAAGTCGCCATCTTCTTGGAAGACAAAGCTTCCTGTTGAATCATCATACATAAAGGCAGTGCCTACATGTGCCATCTTGTTGTTGAACATGATAGCATCACCTGAGCGCTTAAGTGTAGTGGCTCCTGTCAAGTAGTAGGAAGCAAAGTTGCGAGCATGCGCTTCGCCTTTCTCTCCCTTTATACCTTGGAGACCGCGTGGACCCATTGGACCTTGAAGGCCTTGGGGACCTTGCGGGCCTTGAGGACCCATTGGACCTTGAGGACCTACATCGCCCTTAAGGCCTTGCAGGCCATCAACACCTTGAAGACCTTGCTCGCCTTGGATGCCCTGATCTCCTTTATCGCCTTTTTCGCCCTGATCTCCCTTTTCACCTTGCGGGCCAACATCGCCCTGAAGGCCTTGCTCGCCTTGATCTCCTTTATCACCCTTTTCGCCTTGAAGACCTTGCTCGCCTTGTGGGCCAGTTTCACCTCGTTCTCCTTGCGCACCTTGCGGGCCAACATCGCCTTGAGGGCCTTGTTCGCCTCGTTCACCTTGGAGGCCTTGTGATCCGGTTTCTCCTTTAGGGCCGGCTTCACCTTGAGGACCTTGTGGACCTGCTTCTCCCTGCGGGCCAGTTTCGCCTTTTTCGCCTTGAAGGCCTTGAGGACCGGCTTCACCCTGGGGACCTGCATCTCCCTTTTCGCCTTGGTCACCCTTCGGTCCTGTTAGACCCTGGTTACCTTGACGTCCTGGAAGGCCTTGTTCGCCTTTTTCGCCCTGAAGACCTTGCTCACCTTGATCTCCTTTATCACCCTTTTCGCCTTTTTCGCCTTGCGGGCCTTGCGGGCCTGCTTCACCTTGCGGGCCTTGGAGACCAATTTCGCCTTGAGGACCTACATCGCCTTTTTCACCCTTTTCACCTTGCGGGCCGGCTTCGCCTTGAAGACCTTGTTCGCCTTGATCTCCTTTATCACCCTTTTCGCCTTTTTCGCCTTGAGGACCTTGAGGGCCTGCTTCACCTTGAGGGCCTTGAGGACCAATTTCGCCTTGAGGACCTACATCGCCCTTTTCGCCCTTTTCACCTTGCGGGCCGGCTTCACCTTGAAGACCTTGTTCACCTTGATCTCCTTTATCACCCTTTTCGCCTTTTTCGCCTTGGATACCTTGCGGGCCTGCTTCACCTTGAGGGCCTTGGGGACCAATTTCACCTTGAGGACCTACATCGCCTTGTTCGCCTTTTTCACCTTGAGGACCTTGCTCGCCTTGAAGACCTTGTTCGCCTTGAGGGCCGGTTTCGCCTTGAAGACCTTGTGGTCCCATTTCACCTTGCGGGCCCTGTTCGCCCTTTTCGCCTTGGATACCTTGTTCACCTTGGAGCCCTTGAGGACCAACTTCGCCTTGCGGGCCCTGATCACCTTGATCTCCTTTATCACCTTTTTCACCTTGAAGACCTTGCGGACCTGTTTCACCTTGTAGGCCAATTTCGCCTTGTATACCTTGTTCACCCTTTTCGCCTTGAGGGCCTTGCTCTCCTTGGTAGCCTCTTTCACCTTGAGGACCAACTTCACCTTGCGGGCCCGGGTCTCCTTGATCTCCTTTATCGCCTTTTTCGCCTTGAAGACCTTGAGGACCTGTTTCACCTTGAATACCTTGCGGGCCGATATCTCCCTTTTCACCTTGAGGGCCTTGTTCACCTTGAGGGCCAACTTCGCCTTGCGGTCCTATTTCTCCCTGGCGTCCTTGGATGCCTTGTTCACCGCGAGATCCTTTTTCACCGCGAGGGCCAGTGGCGCCTGTTGCTCCTTGCGGGCCTATAGGACCTTGAAATCCTTGATCACCCTTTTCTCCTTGAGGACCTTGCTGGCCGCGTGGACCGCCAATGCCATTTGATAAAAGTGATTCTCTGACATGGTGGGGGATAAACTCTTCCCAACCAGAACCGTTTGCTTGCTCTTTCAGTTCATTAACTTGTTGAACAGGAACTTGCTTTTTTTGGACTGGTTTTCCAGCCGGAGCTGGATAGATTTTTTTTGGTTGCTGCTGACCGGCGTCAGCAAAAAGCACCTGCGATGTCATCAAAAGCGTGACAACTTTTGGTAGCAGTGAAAGCTTCATAGGCAAATCTCCATATTGGTTGCATTTTCAATAAAGAAACATATTGATTCTTATTTCACAACAAAAAAATCTACTTGTCAGCATAGGTTTTCATCAAGTGATCTCTCGCATTATTTTCACTCATAAATGTTGGGTATTTTGCAAAGAGTGTGATAAGTTCTATCTGCTGATCACGACTTGGGTCGGTGATTTTTAAAACAGCTTCCTTGGCTTTTTCATTCTCACCTTTAGCAAGGTATATTTCTGTAAGAAGAAGGAGTGATTCTACATCTGTTTGTGCATCTTCAAGAAGCTCCAAAGCAAGATCATATACTTCATTAAAAATATGTCTTTTTGCTTTTGCAACTAAGAGGCGTACATCATCTTCGGCATATCGCTCTGCAAGTTCAAGGTAGGTGTCTGCTTTATCGCTGTCTACATATATATAGTATGTAAGTAGAGCAAAGCATGCTGGGAGATCTATTTCATCTTCATGATAGACTAATTCTTCTAGGTAGGCAATTCCACGATCTGAATCTACCGGAAGGAGAAGTTCTCCAAGAACCGATCGAGCGAATAAATCGCCGGGATTTCTTCCACAGGCTTTTTCTGCATGTTTTAAAGCTTCTGCTCTATTTGCCCATTTTCCTGAACTCTCTTCCATTTGAAGCGCGGCAAGGCCAATATGTGCATCCTCCGGCACTCGCTTTGCCTTTTTTTCTCTTGGCTCGCATGCAGCGGAAAATAGGGCCACTGCCTTTTCCCTGTCATCTGCGCCTTGATGGTTCATTCTCAATAATTCACCATATGAGGCTTGAATTTTTGGATTATTTGGATCGAGTTGAAGGGCCTCATCATAACAAGATCTTGCTTCATCTGTTTGATTTTTTCTTTCATGGAGTTTGGCAAGAGCATAGTAAGCCTTTGCACTCTTTTTCAAACTAATGAGCGTAAGAAGAAGGGGTATCGCTTCATCAATTCGCGTATCTTGAATAAGTGTCGCTAAGCCAAAAAGCGCTCGTATGTTATGTGGGTTTATTGAAAGAGCCTTTTTATAACGCTCTTCAGCGACATCAGCTGCATAGCTTTTTACAAGATCGGCCGCTGTGGTAAGACCTCGTGCACTTGTATCATGTACTCTTGTTAGCAGAAATCTGGTAAGAGGTTGAATATCGTTTTCAAGTGCAAGTTCGGCAAGAATTGCTAAAACAAATTCATCATATGGCTCACTTGTATAGGCATCATAGGCAAGATCAAGATCTCTCTCTAAACAAGCCTTTAAAGCAAGCATGCGAGCTGATGGTACAGGATGTAGAGCTTCAAGGCGTGCAAGTTGCATTTTTGCTTTTTGATGATTTGCGGCTACTTTACCCGTGCCTTGTTCAAGTAGTTCAATGTAGAGGAGCTGGGCAGGAATAAATGAAGGTCGTGCTTGACATATGGGTGCAAGAAGTTCAATAGCTTCAGATTTATCAGCTCTATTGCTTTCTAAAAGTGCTTGCACATAGAGGCTTGCTGCAACTGGAGAGCTAAGATTTAGCCGTGCTGCTTCTTCGAGCAGCATAAGGTTGTCGTGAGTTTTCCAAAAGGGATCATAGAGTATATCGGTAAGAGATTCTGGGCAGGGGAGTGCTGCGAGCTCTTCATGAAGAATATGGTTGCAGTTTGTCAGATTGACTCTTTTAAGCAGAGGACATTTTGCAAAGAGGGTTGCGACGCCTTGAGCGGATATATTTGTTCCCCAAAGATTGATTTCTTCAAGTGTTCGCGGAAGAGCTGCATGTGCAAGGAAATCATCCGTTACTGCGAGTGATCGCGAAAGGTCAATTTTTTTTACTTCAGGAAGTTTGCCGAAAAGCAGGTTAAGGTCATCTTCTTCATAATCGACATAGGCGACAACAACTTCTTGAATGTGTCCAAGTACCTCGGCTGCATTTTGGAGGCTTTCGAAAATGCCTTGAAAATCAAAGCTGATAGTAAGCGCTACGGGGCCATCGAGCTCGCGAACGACCTCAAAACTCTCCTTTGGAATTATTGTGGTTCCTTTATCAAAAAGAAAGGTAAGGACATCTCCTTTGGTTATGGGCTGCCGAGCAAGAGCTGGTGCGAAGTGGCCGTTTGCAACGAACGTTTGTGTCTTCATGCAGGTGAGTCTTTCTGCAAGGGTAATTATTCTATCAGTATATGTAATGCTAAGGGCGTTATGCTGCAGCATGGATGCTTTTGCAATCTCTTGTAAAAGAGTAGGGATTGTTTCAGGATTGCTTCCAAGGTTTTGTGTGATTGCATCTAGAGAAGATTCGCCTCTATAATAGGCCTGAACTGCTACTATTAAAGTAACCGGCAATGACATAGTATACTCCATTTTTTATATATTTTATGGAGTGTAGACTATGCTAGAGTAGAAAGCTACTTTATCTGTACCTGGATGAGTATGGATTCTTTTTCAATTTCAGTAAAAATTTCGGATGCTGAGTTCTTAAGGGTAGTTCGCAAATTACTGATGTAGCGGTCTCTATCACTTTGAGAGACAAATCGGATATTATGAGTTTCTGAAAGGAATTTTGTCAGGACATCTTTTTCAAACTCTATTCGAATCTCGAGTTTTTTTTCGATGTCATGTAGTATTACGTGACACTCATCTATGGGTGCATGGCTTTTTATTGTTTCTGCAAACTGCTTTGCGTAGAGGTGGTAGTGATGGCTATCTGATTTTTTTTCAGGCAGGCTGGTGCGTACTTCTACTGCATGGATAGGGATAAAAAAAAGCATGAAAAAAATGGCTAAAACCTTCATAGAGAACTATATTACAATAAATTTGATAAAAAGTCAAGCCTTAGCTAGTATCGGCTTAAAACCTTAAAGAGATTGATATGCGCATATTATATATTCTCGCACTCGTGCTCCTTACGGCCTGTTCTGACACATCATCCGGCTCTAAAAAACAGCTAGAAACCCTTTTTGCTCTAGCAGATATCCAAGTAAATGGCTCAAGGCCGTGGGATATTCGGGTTCATAACGATGCCTTTTATGACCGCGTACTAACCGGAGGCTCGCTAGCACTTGGTGAAAGCTATATGGATGGCTGGTGGGATTCTCCGCGTGTTGACCAATTTATTGAACATATCTTCCGTGCAAATATTGATGATAAAGTAGAGCCCACATGGGAGATGCGCTGGACATGGCTGAAAGCATGGCTCTTTAACCTCCAAGATAAGATGGGTGCAAAACAGGTTATTGAAGAGCACTATCAGCTTGGTAATGACCTTTATAAAGAGATGCTCGATCCTCTTATGGTCTATAGCTGCGGCTACTGGAAACAGGTAGACAATGTAGATAGATCCCAGGAAGCAAAGTTTGACCTTATCTGCAAAAAGTTGCAGCTTCAACCTGGTATGCGGCTTCTTGATATTGGGTGCGGCTGGGGAGGTCTTGCAAAGTATGCTGCAGAGCACTACAGCGTTCATGTCGTAGGGGTTACTCTTTCTGAAAATCAGGCAGAGCATGCAAGAGAAGTGTGCAGAGGCCTTCCTGTAGAAATTTTGGTCCAAGATTATCGCGACCATAAGGGAACATATGACAGGGTAGTCTCGGTAGGTATGTTTGAGCATGTAGGGAGCAAAAACTACGATGAATTTATGCAAGTCGCCGAGCGCGCCTTAAAGCCAGATGGCATCTTTTTGCTCCATACAATAGGTGCAAATGGATCATCCCTGCTTACAGATCCATGGATTCACAAGTATATCTTCCCAAATGGCAACCTTCCATCCATTGCAGAGATTGGCAAAGCGATTGAAAATAGATTTGTTATGGAAGACTGGCATAACTTTGGTACCTACTACGCAAATACCTTGATGGCATGGTATGAGAACTTTGATGCCGCATGGCCCAAGCTACGAGCAAAGTATGGCGATCGCTTTTACCGCATGTGGAAGTACTACCTACTCTCATGCGCTGGCGGCTTTCGCTCACGCGAAATCCAGCTTTGGCAGGTTGTACTCACCAAAAATGGCCTACATGGAGGCTATGAATCAGTACGATAATATCTAGGAAGAAGCCTGGTCTCTTTTCTTAGTGGGAACTATTGAAAAGCTGTTCATGAAAAAGTAGCTGTAAATGGCTTACTTTTAAACTGTGAAGCTTAATAGTACGATGTGCTACTGTCTCTTATTAAAAGAGGAGATGTTTATGCAGCCAGTAGTATCTTATGCCACACAGTTTCAAGAATCGGGTCAAAGAGAATGGTTTCAAAAGACTTACGGTATTTCTGGACTTGCGATTATTGACAATGTTTTTAAATATATTACTCCGGGGGCAACTTTGGAGCTTGGCGCGTGTGCGTTGCATCTATGCTATTCCCAAGTCAATGAAAGAGATCGTTGCTTACAAGAGATTTCTCTACTTGCACCTCCTAATACTGATTGGTTGCTTGTAGCAAAAAAAGGTAACGAAAAGTCAGTCATTCTCACCTTAACAGCTTCCCTTCATCCCACCCAATTAAATGACAAAGAAAAAGCGTTTGTCAATCGCATGATTAGGGAGAATGAGAAATTCAAATAATTGGCTCATGAAAGATAGGAGACAAATATAAGTGTTGTGATGCCGGTAATGAGTAGGTTTATGCCTACGAGCATGCCGAGCATCCACGATGCGCCTTGTGGCCAAAAACCAAGAATCAATATGGATAGGGCAAGAGAGATCACTCCGCTTATTACAAGCCAGCCCCAACCTTGAAGCGGCTTTATCTGCACGCTGCTATAGAGCTTTGCAATGCCATCGAACATAAAATAAAAAGCTAGAAGAAGCGTAAGAGTGAGAATACCAGACATTGGATAGGCAAGTAGAAGAACACCTAGGACAAAGTAAAGAAGGGCAGAGAGTATAGCGATTTTTCTATTGGGAAGCTCTTCTGCCTGCATTGAGCAGACGCCAATCGCTGCTGAGCTTAAAATAAAGAGCCATGCGATGAAGTAGTCGAGCGTGAGTGAAAAAAGCTGAGGAAGCACTATGGCAAATGCCCCAAAGAGGGTAAAGAGTATGCCTTCTATAATAAAGAGCTTTTTGTAGCGCTTCATCAAGGCAAATAGAGGTCCATTTTCCATAATAAATTCCTTTTCTTTGATTAATATACAATGTGTTATATATATGTAAAGAAAAATTGAATTTAGAGAAATGCGCGCTTGTGACAATGACATTTGCCTTAGAGCAAAGCTTTTTGGTGTGCGGCAATACTTTGCCGCTTTTATATTTCAACTTGACTTGAGGTACCAATGGAACATGATGGAAATGCAAGAGAGCATCTTGCAAATGAAAGAACCTTTCTTGCCTGGATTAGAACAAGTCTTGGTCTTATGGCATTTGGCTTTGTGGTGGAAAAATTTGCACTTTTTATTAAGGAACTTGGGGTCTTAGTCGGCAATAAAGTCGAGCTCCCGCAAGGGTATTCATCGCTATTTGGGCCCATTGTCGTAGCTGCAGGTGCGCTTATTGCCTTGCTTGCATATATTAAGTATAAAAAAGTTGAAAAACAAATCGAGAGGGGAAGGTTTAGTTCCTCCTCAATACTTAATGCCGCTCTTACGCTTGTTATTTTGAGTATTGGCTTTTTCTTGATATTTTATTTAAGCCTCTAGTTGTGAGTTAGAAAATCAGGAGACAGATCTTTGACCTCGTCCGAGGTGTTACTTTTATTCATATTGATTAAATATTTAACTATAGTTTATGGGAAGGGAAAACCCGGAGTTTTTGTCCTATGAAAAAGCTACTCTTCTCACTGCTTTCACTTGTACTTCTTGCAGCTTGTGCAAGGGAGACATCATCAGATGTCTATGATAGCGAAACATTTGGAGAGGCAACAACTACCCACCGGGGAACGATCCTTGATATGAGGGAAGTTACAGTAAAAAATGGTGAAGGCATCCAAAATAATACAACGGGACTCATTGGGGGTGGTATTGTAGGTGCGCTTCTTGGATCTACAATTGGAAGAGGTGATGGCAGGCTTGTTGCTACGGCACTAGGCGGTGTAGCAGGAGCGACAGGAGGTGCCGCACTTCAGCAAGGACTTGGCAAGGAACATGCCATGCAGTACATCGTGCAGCTTGATAATGGCGAAGAAAAAACCATTGTCCAAGCGATAAAACCATATCTACATGTGGGACAGAAAGTCTTTGTGATGATTCCTCATCACGGAAGAGCCCGCATAGTCGCTCGCTAACGAGGCTGTTTTAGCCAAGTAATGCCTCCAGTAAACACGAGGGGTAACCCATGCGATTCACGAGCTAGTATGGATTGCTCACTTGCTTACTCATCAAGTTCCATCATTCGAATCCTATTGCCATCTAGATAGACAAGTTTATTATCAAATACCTGCATCTGTGAAATATTCTTAAACCAGCCAAAAGAAATTTTGCAGACAAGCTTTCCTGTAAGAATATCATAGGCCTCTGTTTCAAAAGGGCTTGTAGGTACATAGAGCATACCGTTGCTTACATGGATGTCACAGATAGCCCATGAAATGTGAAGAGAGGTCTGGATTAATGTCTTTGGTAGAGCCCCTGTTTCAATATTTAAAGCTATGAAACTTCTATGATCGCCCTTTGCTAGAAATACTTGAAAGATACGCTTATGAAAGGGGGCCGGATCCTGTGAAAGGGGGCCGGATCCTGCAATTCGTGCGATTTGTAAAAAGTAAAGCAATAATTCATCTACAATTGCTTGAGATCTCAATGTCTAGTTTGTCTAAATGTTTACTTGCCAATCGCTAGCTGTCTTTAAAAAGCAACAAGTACAAATCGCACGAATCGCAGTATCCGGCCCTTTTCACAAATCGCACGAATCGCAGTATCCGGCCCTTTTCACAGCCCTTTTCACACAGTATCCGGCCCTTTTCACAGTATCCGGCCCTTTTCAATTAGAGAACCCCACTTCTTATCCTGCAGCGTTTATACTTAACCTTTGCAAGCCAAAAAACATATAATACTCATCAATAATTAACATTTTATCGGCATAGGATTTTGTGGTTGCCACACTCGAGACGTACTTGCAAATCGTTTTAAAATCTTTATCTGCACAAACAGAGAGACGATAGAGCATATCGCGAAACTCTTCTAGCAGAGGATTGAGATCCCCTCCAAATCTCGTGTTCTCAATAATGAAGCAACACGCATCTTTAAGAGCTTTTTGATGCCAGGTAATTGCAGAGTCACTAACAAGAGTTTTTAACAGTTCGATATAAGGTAGATTATCTCTTGTGGACCCCCAGCAATTTCTAATAAACATAGCTTGCTGCCTTGTCGACATATCGCTCCAGTTTGCTTTTAACTTCTCAGCTGCAGCTTGAGAATTAGGCGAATTAAAATCTATTCTACTTGCACCCTCATACAGGTTTTCAAAGCACAATTTGTAGTATTCCGCTAGATCACAGGTGCATGGAAGCTCACATAATCGCTGCATATAGACTACTGATATCTCTCTGAGTCTTTCAGGGTCTTCACTAATCAGTAAATCTTTAAGAAAACTTCCGAAGAAGCGCATCTGCTCTGACTCACAACAGTTAAGCGCTACTATCGCACTTAGCACATTGAGCCGAATTGAACGAGCGCTCGTATCCAAATTACTATCAAGTATAGATGCACACACCAAAGGAATAGCTGGATGAGCCCAGCTAAGTGAAGAATCGCAAACGATTGCTTGAACAAATTTATGGTACAACGGTGACGTGTTCTCGTTCCTATTTAGATATGGGCAAATTTCTAGAAAAACCTTCACCTGGTCTGCCGCAGTCATATTATTCCACGAGTTTTTGAGACTATGCCAAACAAATTTAAGATGAGCATGTACAACCGGGTCATTCCACCTGGGTAATAGCCTTCGAAGTGCATATAAAGTGAGATCTAACGCTTCAGAGTTTAAGCCTTTATTGGATAACTTTCGCGCGCTGGTGATTAAACAAGTCCCAGCATAAGGAATTTCTAACTTGCCTATAGGAGCTGGAGGATTTCGAACAATGGAAATGAGCTCGCAACAGGCTCTACGTTGAGCCAAAATATCACCATGTAGGAGATTGGGTAGAGGTTGTGCTTCACACCATAATGCTCTCCTCCTCAAATCCTGAAACACTTGTCTTAATTCAGGAAGCCAAGATATGAGCGCAGTCAGGGCAGTGTTTGTATCAACCGTTATTTTGCGTTGCACTTCTTGCATTACATCATTTTGATCGGTTACTCTGAGACCAAAAAGAACAATTAAACGATTTATAAGTTGTGGTCTATAGGCCTTTTGAAATCCCCTCGATACTGAAGAAAGGGCGATAAGAGAATCTGTAGCCATATGTTCTTGCGCTTTGTATGCGATAGTTCTGTCACACAATGGATGCATAAATGACCTCATTAATTTTGTAAAAAAATTGTAAATTATTAAGAAATTAAAATAAACATAAATTTTATATTAATATTTAGTTCATGTTGATTCATGCTAGTTTAATTGATAGTAAAAAAGCTTTCTGTTAAATCGCAAAGGGCTTTGTTGAATAAGATGCACTGAGGCAGCATGATGGTCCAGTTCACCGACATAGGTAACACGTTCAATAATCCGTAAAATATAAAGCCATACAACTCTGTGGAGGAAATATGGCATGGGAGTTATCGAAAGTGGAAGGTTGCATAAGCGGAAATCTCACGGTGACCGAACTGTGTGTTTACTTTGGAGTCGCTCGCTAACTAGATATTGACTTGAATTTTTTGATTGAGGAAGTCTATTCTTGCTTGCAAGGCTGCAATGTATGCATCCTTTTCAGTAAGAAGTGTTTGCATGGCGTTAATTTGTTTTTTAAGCAGGCCGCTTTCAGTTTGATAGAAGGTATTATCTTGTTCAGGGGGTGTTTGTGTTGGCATGATGAGTTTGCCTGATGCATCGAGTGGAAACTTGTAGTGGCCACTCTTTGTTAACAGCACCTCTGCAACTGCGGGGTCGGAGACATGGCTAAGGGCAGTATTAAAGGTATCGTATGTTAAAAGATGCTTATGCTTTTCTAATAAGTGCTCAATCACTTTTATATCAGCTGCCTTGCAAGCATCTATAAGCTGTCTGATAAATTCGGTAGGCTGCATTTCTATATGCTTTACAAATCCCAAAAAGTAGCCTTTATTCATAACTTTGACTTTATAGGAGTCGCTCTCTTTTGCAATCTCTTGCATCTGAGCTAAAAGCTCGCTTTTAATGGCCTCAGGGGCCTTCCAGTCTATCCATTCATCATTATTTTTGAGAGGGCCATGCGCTCTTACAAAGTGATCAAACTGCAAAATGTTGCTTTTGCTGCTTTCGGTAAATAGTTGCTGGCTATTTAGAAATTTTGCCATTTTTATGAGAGTTGGCAGGCAAGCATCATATAACCCCTCATCGTCAGAAATACATACCTTTTGCCACTCTCTAGGGTTTCGTACCAAATCGATGATAAAAGCAAGCAGCACCTGATTAGGAAATCCATCTTTACCGAATAAAAGCGGCACTCCCTCCATTATAAAATTGCCAATTTCACTATGATTCATTGGATGATATCTGCCCTGCAAGCATGCAGCAAATATGCTTGTATTTATTTCTATAGAATCACGAGATTCTAGACTAAATGTATCTGTCGCTAAATCTCCATCTCTAAGGATCCATAAATCTTTGCTCCAGCGGACTCCAAAAGTCATCCGTTCAAGATCGATGATTTTATCAAGACCACGTAAAACATGCTGCCCAAGTTCTGATGCAATCAAGGAGTGGTACTCATCATGGGCAAAGTTATCTGGATAATTCATATGTATCCCATGAAGATACATGGTAGATTTTGTTAAACCAAGTTCTCTTGATTCCCCGCTGACGGTAACTCGAGCACCTCGTTTTATAAAGTATTCAACATCATCTATTGTTTGCTCCCCAAGGCGGGGAATAAGAGGAACCCAATCGCTAACCGAGTAGTGTGAAAGGCCAACTGCATTTCTGACACCGTGTGAAAAAAGCACTATTCCTGAATAGGTTTCTTGCGAACGATTCAAAAACCTCGTGTGTGAAGAGCGCATTTCGCTATCTTCTGAAGGGGAGCCGTTATTTATTGCATTACGATGTTGTCTGCTAAAATTGAATATATATTGTTCAGATGCAGGTAATTCTCGAACAAGTGCTATGAATCTCTTCTTCTCTTCATCCGTTAAAAAACCATCTTTTGGAAGATATGTCGGCTTTTCAAAATAGAAAGGACTATACTTTAAAAAAGGCGTTATGTGGGCTGCGGCTTCAGGAGATAAATCATCTGCCGCTTCATTAAGTAATTTAATGGGGGTAAAGTCTCCAAAAACCTGGGCTGTTTCGCATATGAGAGAAAGTGTAGCCTTTTGCTGCCATGATATCTTGCCTGCAGCAAAGAGATTAAGTGCACTATGCTGCGTGCGAGAGTCTCTAAAACGCTCAGACTGCCAAGGAGCCGTTTCAAGTTCTCTAAGCAAGGCATTATCTTGAAAGTAACTTAGTCTTCTTTTTATCGTCTTGCCCACGAGAAGGGTGTGAAATTCTGGAGGATGGGAGCCTGTAGATGTACACGTAATAAATCTGCCGGATGCACGCACTCTTTTCCACCAGCTTGCTATTTTCTTTGCCGCAGCTTGTTCTTGATCGGATAAGGGGGCTATTCTCTCTACTTGAGTACGGGGTAAAAGTTCACGATCTGTAGTGAGCGTATGAAATTTTTGATTAAAATCTGTCCAGGTTTTTGTTGGATCAAATAGAGAAGTGGTAATTGTAGACATATAACCTAATAATTGGCGCACAATTGTAGGATATAGTAATGTTTAAAATAAAGAGAATAAAGGCAATTAAAAAGGACCTAAAAGACGCGTTCTTTCGTCCTTTAGGTCCTTTTCGTCTTTAGTCTTTACGCCCTTGCCATTGCGCCTTCGATTTCTTCGCGGCGGCGGCGAGCATCGTCATACTTACGGAAGGCTTCTTGTACCTGCTGTGAGTAGTTTTGGTTTTCGCGCTCGTTTCGCTCGAAGAGAAGCTTAGAAAGTTCTACAAAGGCTTGAAGCTCAGTTCGCTTGCCTGTATCCACTGTTGCAAAGTATTCTTTGCCGGTTTCAGAGAAGGAGGCCATAATACCCGCTACTTTAGCCGCTGCTGGGGCATTTGCTATTGTTGCACCTATTTGCGCAACATCAAGCAGGCTTTTTACTACAGGAAAGCCGATGATGTTCCACTTCGTGCCTGAGTATTCAGCAGCATGGCGCTTTACTGCGCTCATCCAAATGGTGCGGCCAAGTTCGCTTAAGCGATAAAAGTGTGCTTCTCTTGCCTGCTGGCCTTTGATGATCAGCTTTGCCATTTCGGTAACGATAGTTTCAAAGTCGATATCTTCGTCATCTAAGCTAACGCCGTTGTTTGCCATCTCAACAGCCTGTCTAACTTGGTTAAGATTGATGTATTTTTTTGCCTCCGGCTGAAACTCCTGTTCAGCCATATTTTCAAAGGCCATCGGATGATGAGAAAACTCATCTCGTACAGAATTTATTGCATCAATTGACATAGCAGCATCCTCTCAATTATGAATTTTGTATGCGTAGCATCTGCCGCGATAGGGAATCACGTTTAGATTCAATATCGTGCATGTTTTTATAAAGCTCATAGATCACGTTGCTACGCTCTTGGAGATCAAAGAACAATTTATTTACGTTTTTCTGCGAAAGTGTGCAGAAGGCATCTAGCTCAATCATGAGCGCCTTTTGGTTTGTAAGCATCCATTCATAGACGCCCTTTACTCCGCCGGCACCGGTTCTTGCTACTTGCAGGGCAATCTGTGCACCATATTTTGTTGCAACACTTACGCCGTACTGGGCAGCAACAGGCGCTGCAATGCCAAAACTTATTGCCATCGACGTCGCTGCAGTAAAGAGGTGTATGCGATCAAGCCACTCTTGCTGGCTCTCTTTATCGCCTTGGGCCATCCAAAGTGCAATTGTCTTTTTGGCCTTTTCTTCCATCACTTGATCAAGAAGCTCGAGTACGCCAAGCGTTACTGCTGCCGCTCCGAGCGGTACAGCGCCAGCTGCGATACCCGTTACACCTGCCGCTATTAGACCAATTGTGGTAAGTGATTTTTCAACAGTAGTCCATGTGCTTACATTTTTTGAGAGGTTGAGCTGCTTTTCGACTTCGTCTGATCGCTTTTTTTCGATGGAATCTGAATAGGTGCGCTCCTGCACGAGAAGATCTCTTGTAATCGATAGACGCTCTGTGAAGGCATCTTGGATCAATAAAAAGAGTGCGTGCACCTGGTCATCTACAAGATCTGTAGTGTCTCTGTCAACAAGCTCTCGAAGGGCGCTAACGCCTAGATTTACCTCTTCAGAGTCAGCATCTTCTGGATCATCAAGTTCTGGATGAGAAAATTTTGGGCCGTAGGTAACTGAGATATTTGTGACAGCTTTTCCTATGGTATCTTTTGTCGGGGTGTTGTGTATGATAGGCTTTGCAGCAAAGTATGAGGATGCTGGAGCCATGCATGCGCCAAGAAGCTCTGCTTGTCTTCGCTCTTGATCAAGTGAAATTTTATCTACCATGAACTACCTCAACTATTCTCTCTTTTATTACCTGAACGCGCTCTAAAAATGGAGCAAATTTTTCACCGACTGAAAGTTTTTCCGCCTGCTTGATTGCTGAATCTGCAATCTCAAGACGTCCAAGCCTGCTCGAACACTCTGCCCAATAGGCATGTGGTCGTGGATCGTTTTTTGAATGCACACATGCAATCTGAAAGGCGTGTGCTGCATCTTCATCATTTCCACTCATCATAAGGCTAGATCCTAAGCCGTACCAGTATATTCCGCAGCCAGGATTATGCATGACAAGGTGCTGATAGGTTGCTATTGCCTTTTGCCAAAGCCCTTGCTGGTAGCAGGTGAATGCAAAGTAGTGGAGTATTTTATCTCGTGCTGCTTTTTTTCTCATGCTATCTTCCGGTAAGTGCCTGAATAAATCTACGTATTGCTTCATTAAGCTTATCCCAGCAGGTTTTTAGCTCTTGATAGAATGTGTTTCTTTGCTGAAGCGCTTCCTGGGCATCATTGAAGCCTATTTTCATGTCGTAGTCTAAGTTTTTTAGCGTCTGGTCGATGTTGCGGATGACGCTGTCTCGCTCTTGTTTTGTAAAGCGTGTTTGATCAGCAATAACTACGCCCATTTCTTTTGCCTTTCGCATAAGCTCTAAGGTCTTTTCATCATCTGTGACATCGAGGTCGCCATTTTGGTCTGAGTGCGCTGTAAAGGTCTGTAAAAGAGTGCTTAAATCTGTTGATTTTGCTTGCGCCTCTTTTACTTTGAGGTAGGGAGCTTTTGCCTTTTGTTCGCAGTGGTGCATCGCTTCCATGCGAAGCATCGAAAGAAGGCCTGGAAGGGAATATTTTGACCAATCTTCTTGATCTTTGATGGAGGGGGCTTCAGTTATTGGCTTTGAGATGTTCTCTGGAAGTGTTTCTTCAGGTGTTTTTATCAAAGGCGCTTTTTCATCACCTTTCTGGCCTGTTACTGTTCCCGTGATTGTATTCCAAGCGTCATTTGCTCCTTTTGCAACAGTGTTTGCAGCACCTGTCACTGCCTTTGTCATCTCATCGACAAAACCTGGAATAAAACTCATTTGCAACCTCGCTACTTTGAATACTCCAGCGTACGAAATCGCCAAATAAAATAGAAGGGGGACTTGTGATTATGTCTCGTATACGTTATCTTTAGAGTAATTTAAAAGGAAAGCTTCTCGTGTCTGAAAGTTTTATTGAATCTTCATTTTGCAAAGAAGACAATGCGTATGAAGTTCCTCTCCGTCCCCAAAATCTTGACCATTTCATTGGACAAGACAACGTGAGAGAACAGATGAGCGTTTTGATTGAAGCTGCAAAAAAAAGAAAAGAGGCCCTTGGCCATCTCCTTTTTTGCGGGCCGCCAGGGCTTGGTAAAACGACACTTTCTCACATTATTGCAACAAGCATGGGAGCAAATATTGTTGTAACAAGCGGACCTGTCATCGAGAAGGCAGGGGATTTAGCAGGTATTTTGACAAAGCTGAAAGATGGAGACATCCTCTTTATCGATGAAATCCATGCACTAAATCGCACAATAGAAGAATATCTCTATCCTGCGATGGAGGATTTTGCATTAGATCTTGTCATAGATTCCGGAAGTTCAGCAAGAAGTGTAAAGGTTAAACTTAATAGATTTACCCTCGTAGGGGCAACGACAAGACTGGGTTTACTATCAAGTCCACTTCGCTCCCGTTTTGCAAGCAGTATGCGGCTTGACTACTATGATCCCTCTACGATAGAAAAAATTCTTGCACGCTCTTGTGCATTATTAAACGTGCAGGCAGATGCGGAAAGTATAAAAGAAATCGCCAATCGATCAAGAGGCACGCCTCGAATCGCAAATAACCTCCTTAGGTGGGTTAGAGATTACGTGCAGATTAAGGCAGAAGGGAGGCTATCAAAGAAGGCAACAATTGATGCCTTAAAGATGATCTCTATCGACGAGCGAGGACTTGATGAAATGGATGCAAAAATTTTAAAGGTACTCATCGATAACTATCAGGGCGGCCCTGTCGGTATTCAAACCCTTGCAGTTGCAGTGGGCGAAGAGCCGCATACCTTAGAAGAAGTTCATGAGCCATTTTTAATTATGTTAGGACTTATTAAACGAACGCCGAGAGGCCGAGAAGCAACATCACTTGCCTACAAACATATTGGAAGGCAAATTCCCAAAGCACTTATGGAGGTATAAATCAATGCGTAGACTTGTCTATTCCCTGTTTTTAGGGCTAAACTGCCTCGTTATGGCAGATCAGTCATCAGATGGACTAAAGAGGATCGAAGAACTTAGAGAGCGTTTTCACAGCCCAACGATTCGTATTCAGCTGATGAGCGATGCAGAAGGTTCACAAGTTGAGGTTAAAGGGCCTTATAATCTCTTTGATCCACGAACCGGTAAAAAACTCGATAGCGCATATGCAGGCTCTAGCTACTATATGTATCCTACTATTGATGGAATTAAATGGGGACAGGAGTTTCCTGGCGTCTATCAAGTCCTTATTGTGCCAGATAAATTGACAACCACCCTTTTGGTAAATGGTACAGAGTATCGCGGCATGGCCTATCTCTACCAAATAAAGGGTACACTTGGCGGTGTGAATGAAGTATCTCTTGAGGAGTTTGTTTCATCGATTCTTTCGACTCACATCCCATCAGATGTTACAGAACAGGAAGCAATCGCCGCACTTGCTATTGCGCTTCGTACAGAAGCTCTCTACTGGCTTGCTATCGCAAACAACCAGTACTGGGATGTAAAGTCTGCAACAGTTGGCTATAGAGGCGCTGCGTTCGAAAGACATGATACACCATTTGAAGAGGCGCTTAAAACAACAAAAGACCTCGTAATGAAGAAGGCGGGCTCTAATGATCTCGTTTCTGTTCGCTGGTTTTCTGCTGGAGAGACTATGGCGCCAATTCATGAAATGCAGCAGCTTGCTAAAGAGGGTAAAGATGCTAGGGCTATACTTGAAAAGCTCTTTGGCGATATTAAAATCGTTAAAACCCAGCATTTCAAAAATTAGTTGCAATTTATATTAGAATATATTTTAATATAAGTAGAAGGCTTTGTTCCTGCTCTCGTTCAGAGACACGCTAGCTTATGAACTGCTTGTCTGCAGTAGTACTCTAGCGACGGTATTTTAAGGAACAAAGCCTTTTTTATTTCTTATTCTTATTCTTAGTCTTAATCTTATTCCGTCCTTTATTTTGACAGATTTATCTCGAAAAAGTACAAGAAGAAGAATAAGATTAAGAATAAGAATAAGATTAAGAGTTAGAATTTAAGGGTGTGTTTTGGGGTTACAGAGACGATCTCATCAAAAGCCCAGCAAGCGTATATCTATTATGGGGATTGCCATTCCTGATTGCTTTGAGGAGGGCTTCTATGCCTTTTTCATCCTGCATCTCCGCAAGGGTTGCAAAAGATTGAATTACTAAGGCGCAGGAATCATCGAGTGTGAGCTCGTGGCGGCTTTTTTCTTGCCTCATCCTCCAGGGCAGTACAAGGCGCGCTTTAAAGAGCTCTTTGTCTTCATATTTTTCTACCATTTTTCTGATAGTATCAAGGTAGGGGCCCTCTTCACGCAGCCTTACGAGGCTAAGTGAGCACCAGGCACGTATGTAGGGAGCTCCTAGGCGCTGTACTTCGCGCTTTAGAAGCTTGATCGCTTTCTCAGATCGTATATTTTCGAGAAGCTGCACTGTCAGCGGTACAAGATCTAGCTGATGAGACTCAAAAATCTCCTCACAAATAGACAGAAAGTCATCTTCATCAAGCTCCATGCACATCACAAGAAGCTGCTCTTTAAGGCGAAGAGATAATTCAAAAAAGTGCGGTTCATCTTTAAAGAGCTCTTCGGAACTTGCTAAGCGCTTATAGGCAAGGAGCGCCCCACCGTGAGAGACGATAGGAAGGTAGGTAATATCTCGCGCGCTATCGATCAATATGTCAGAGACCTCATTGAGTGCAGCAGGGGACCTTCTCTTAATAAGTGAAAGGGCGACATTGAGGCGAACATCGCCATCCGGGTGATTTACCAGATCTTTAAGATAGACTTCTGAACCATCAATAGTACCAAGTTCTGCAATGGCAAAGAGATCACCTTTTCTTGCCATTGTGACAAGGCGAGATCTCGCATCGTCAGATCCGATCGCATAAAGTGCAGAAAGGGCTGCAACCTGTACAGAGGGCGAAAAGGAGTGTGAAAGCCTCTCTAATAGATCTCTTGAGTCTTCATCACCAAAAGCGCCAAGGGTATACGCACAGGCCTCTTGCTGTATGATAGAGGGCTCTTTAGCAAGAGATCTAAGGTCGGGAATAAAGCTATCTCGTCCGGTTGCTAAAGTTGCTAAAATCGCCTCCTTTCGCACCAGTTGATTTTGATCGTAAAGGAGCTTTCTAAGCTCAGCTAGCGAGTTATTTGATCCCTCTATAGCAAAAAGCCTTGGAAAAAGCTCATAAAATTCAGGCTCTACTTTAGACATCAGAGATATAAGCTGTCCATAAGCATTAGGAGAGTGCTTTTGCGCAAGGATATATGCAGCCTCTAGCCGTACGAGCAAGTAGTCAGATCGCATAGCTTCTTCTAAAATCTTTGTCGCCTCTTCCGTATCAAAGGAAGAGAGCACCTGCACGGCAACAAGCTGAAGATTTGGCTCGCCATATCGCATAACTTGCGAAATGAGGGGAATGCCTTTTTCATCATGGCTTATATCAATTCCGTAAAGGCTTGTGAGAATATCTTCAGGAGTGCGGCTTTTTGCTCCTTGGGCTAAAAGCTCTAAGCCAAGCTCTGCAAGAGGTCCTTGGTGAAAGATGTAGGGGTCCTCATTTTTTGCTAAAAGGAGAGTATCTATGGCATCTTCTACTTTTCCCCGCATGGCCATATAGCGAAAGCTTGATGGCTGGCTTGTCGCTCTTGCAGTAGGGATTATGGGAAGGTCTGGTTCACTATAAGATGTGCGGGAGTTTGTACAAGAAATAGCAAGCAAAAGAGATGCTGCGAAATAGATGCGCACCTATTCAAGCTCCTTAATATAGTCCCATAGGTCTACACCAAGATGGCTGAGAATGCGCCTCAGTGTGTTTATAGGAAGCCCGATAACATTATAGTAGCAGCCATCGATTCTGTTTACGAGGATAGATCCGCTTTTTTGCAGAGCATAGCTGCCTGCTTTATCATAGAGGTGATGAACGCGCATATAGCGATGGATTTCATCGGGGGTTAGGGTGTTGCAAAGAACCTTTGTCTCTTCGTCTTCGCAAACGAATTTGCCTTTATAATAGCCTGCAACTGCAGTGATGACTGAGTGCCATCTTCCGCATAAGCGCTCGAGCATTTCTCGAGACTCTTTTTCACTTTGCGGCTTACCAAGAGACATGCCATCGATCGCAACGACAGTGTCTGCTGTAATGATATAATCATCAGGAAAGCGCTTTGCAAGTGCTTGTAACTTTCCGAGAGCGAGTTCCTTGGCAAGATGGTGCGGATCTCCCTCGTAGGGCACGCTATCTTCGTCAAAGTGTGAGGCAACTTGGCGAAAAGGGAGCGAAAAGTAGCTTAAAATTTCCTTTCTTCGCGGCGAGTGTGATCCTAAAATTATCTCTTTCATGGTTTTTTTGCAAAAAATAGGGTTGCGATTCCAAATGTTTGAGGAGCTATCTGCACTTCAGAAAAGCCTGCTTGCCTTATTTCTTGTGCAACGACCTCTTTGGCAATAAAGGAATCTATGCTTTTAGAAAGATAGGTGTAGGCAGCTTCATTATTAGTTATCAGCTTTCCGATAAGGGGAACGAATGTTTTAAGATAGGCTTTATGCATGAGGCGAAGGATGTTGTTGTCTGGTCTTGTAAGCTCGCAAATGGCTAAAAAACCACCTGGCTTTAGTACGCGATAAAGCTCGCAAAAGGCGGCATTTCGATTAAGTATATTGCGTATTCCATAGGCACATGTTGCAGCATCAAATGTTTGATCTTGGAGGGGCAGTTTTTCGGCATTTGCCTGCACAAAAAGCGCACTTTCTGAGTCGATTCTCTTTTTTGCAAGAGCGAGCATCTCATGTGAGAAATCAAGAAGCGTTATTTTGAGGGAGGGATCTTGTTTTAAGCAGCCTTTTGCTATCTCACCTGTCCCTGCACAAAGGTCCAAAATGGAGTAGGGCTTGCAAGAGAGCGTAGCATCGATCAGGCGTCTATTCCAGAGCTTATGAATACCCATGGAGTTTAGCAAATTTCCAAGATCATAGCGAGCTGCTATGCTATCGAAGAGGGTTTCAATGGTTTTTGGATTTTCCTTGCAGTAGTTGTTCATGGTGCGCGGCTAGAGTTTAGTGCTGCAAACTGCTCAAGACCTGCAAAATGGGTTGAGTCTAGGTAGTAGTCAAGGCCACGGTAATATTCTTTAAGATGTTCCTTTGAGAGGCCTGTCTTTTTTTCTGCAAGAGCGATAGTATCGGAAAAGTTTGTTGTAGAATAGTCGTATGCGAGAACAAGCTTTTGATGAAAATCCCTTACTTCATCGGGCCATTCGATCCAGGCATCTATTCTCGTCGCAAAAAGTGCAAAGACAAACGGCTTATTCGTAAAGTAATACCACTCTTCTGTAAGGTCTACAATGCGATGAGCTTTGTTGCCGAGTTGAAGCAAGCAATCATCGCCAATAAGAAGTGCTGCATCGTAGGTTGCAAGAAGCAGATCGATTGCTGTTTTATCTTTTACCTCTATAAAAGTTGGAGCTATATTCCAGTAGTATTTGCACAAAACTTTTAGCAGCTCGACAGATGTTGCACTTACATCTGGTATCGCTATTTGTTTGCCATCTAATTGGGCAATTGGGAGGTTGCTAAAGAGGCAGACGCTCTTCATCGATTTGGAGGCGCTGATGCCAAGGTTTGTGAGAAGTACGTAGCGCTCTCTATCTTTAATAAAGGCATAACTTGAAATGAGGCCAATTTCAATCTCTGAGTTTTGCAGACGCTTATTAATTTCTGTAGGGGAGCCAAAGGAAAGTTCACCAGAAAAAGGGATACGCTTTTCAATAAACGGATTGAAAAAGGGCAGGGCGTTTATGAATGAAAGCGCACCAATTTTTATCATCTTTTCTCAGAACTCGCAGTCACAACATCATCGAGCATGTAATCATACCCGGAATGAATTTTTTTTGGTATACGAGAGGCGCTAGAAATGAGATCTTCAAGGATTTTATTTGTCATTTCTACCTGAATGCCACCTGCCATAACAATTACTTTTTCTTCTAAAGCTGTTGCAGCTATGTCGTTTGCACCCCAGCGTAAAATTTCTTTTGCGTCATCTAATCCTACGTAGTTCCAAAGCACTTTTAGGTTTCTGATGTTATCAAGCATGAGGCGAGATACGGCATAGATCCGGCAAATGTTTTTGGGTTTAAGCTGGTCGTGCCTTTTTCCGAGGGCATTATTTTCTACGTGAAATTTTAGGGGAACAAAGGTCTGAAAGCCATTTGTCTCATCTTGGAGGTTTCTTACCTTTTCGAGGTGTGTAATGATATCGCTAGACTCTTCAATATGGCCAAAGAGCATTGTGATGTTAGAATGAAGGCCCATGTTGTGGGCGATCTTATGTATTTCTAAAAATCGATCTGAGGATATTTTTCCGGGAGCTATTTTTTTGCGTATCTCTTCCACAAGGATCTCTGCACCACCGCCAGGAAGCGATCCAAGGCCCCAGGATATCATACGTTCAAATACCTCTTCCACGGATATATTGTGCAGGCGCGCAAGAAAGTCATATTCGACGGGGGTGAGCGCTTTGATGTGAAGGTTTTGATCTACTGATTTGATCCGTGTGAAGACCTCTTTGTAGTAATCAAGATCGCAATCTCTCCAGAGGCCACCTACGATGTGAATTTCTGTGAGTTCTTTGTCGAGGTTTTTTCGTACTTTTGCTTCTATTTCTTCTGGAGTCGTAAACCATGCCTTCTTCCAGCCAGGCTTTGCATAAAATGAGCAGAGGGGGCAGTTTAATTCACAGAGGTTTGTGGGGTAGAGATAGAGTGTAGAGGCGTAGTAGACAATGGGGCCCACTTTATCTTGGCGGACGAAATCCGCAAGCTTTTGCACGGCATCAATATGTTCTGTAGTCAGGAGCAAAAGGCCATCTTCTCTTGAGAGCCTTCTTCCTTCAATAACCTTCTCTGCAATTGGCTGGAGCGCTTTCGGTATGGTATCAATCATATGTTCAGATAATTGGTTTTTTGTTATTACTATTATATGGTCAGCTGTTTTATAAATGCACAAATTTATCAGCCATCAGGATTTTTTCCAGGCGAGCTCTATGTCAAAAATGGCAAAATAGTAGCTCCACAGCCTGCTGACAAAGTCTATGACTGTCAGGGCATGTTTCTCTGTCCTGGGCTTATTGATCTTCAGGTAAATGGGATTGGCGTAGCTGATTTTACTACATCTATCGACACACTCCCACAAGCATCTGCTCTTCTTGAAAAAGCAGGGACAACCAGTTTTTTAGCGGCTATAGTTACTCAGCCCATAAGTCGCTATAGAGATCTCATCAAGCACTTTTCTCCAAAAGAATCAAACTGCATAGGGCTCCATCTAGAAGGTCCACACATAAACCCCAAAAGGCGGGGGGCTCATCCTCTTGGATCGATAAAGGAGGAATGCCTCATAGACTTTTGGAAGGAAATTGCAGATCCTCAAGTTGTTAAAGTTGTAACGCTTGCTCCTGAATGTAGAAGAAGCCATGAATTGATTGAGCTTTTGACTGGCCGAGGCATTGTCGTAAGCTGCGGCCACACCGAAGCCACAACAGAAGAGCTGCATCAGGCAAGTCTCCATGGCCTTTCTATGGCTACACATCTATTCAATGCTATGCATCCATTTCATCAGAGGGATCCCGGGGTGATTGGATATGTCCTTGGAGAAAAAAAACTCAAATACTCGATCATCGTCGATGGCGTCCATCTTCATCCAGATACTGTTGCCATGGCCTATAATGCCAATCCTGAAGGGCTTGTCTTAGTAAGCGACTCAAGTGCAAGAACCCTTGGCACCCATATCATCGAAGAAAGGGGAGGAAGAAGGGTGATTTCAGGGACGGATGTAATCGCGGGCTCATCTATCACCTTATTAGATGCTGTAAACCTTCTTCACAGCCAAACCTCTTGCAGTTTTCATGAGGCAATCAAATGCGCATCGACAAAACCGGCAGAAATCCTTGGCCTTAAGACAAAAGGGCAGCTCCTAGAGGGCTGCGACGCGGATCTCATTGTGGTTGATGAATCTGGCACCTGTTGCCGAACATTCCTCAGCAAAAATCTTTAAAAAATTTACAACAACACTTGCTTCTGCTATGCTACTCTCTTACTTTTGAGGCTTTATGCTCTTTTCTCTCTTTTATGAGATTATATTATTTGTTTTATTTATTATAGCGCTGCCTAAGGCGCTTTATGAGTGCATTCGCTATGGCAAACATAAAACAAACTTCTTTAAAAGACTTGGATTTGGCTTTCCTCACATAAAAAAGGTAGGATCTGGCCCCATAATTTGGGTCCATGCAGTATCGGTTGGGGAGTGTCATGCTGCAAATCCCCTCATAAAGCGACTTAAGGAAGAGATTCCGGAAGCTACAGTTGTCGTCTCTTCGGTCTCTGAGACGGGTCATGCTGAAGCTAAAAAAACCATAACGGTTGCAGACTACCATGTCTATTTGCCTTTTGATTTCTTCCTTCCTGTGCGCTACGTTGTACGGCGAGTCATGCCGGATCTCGTACTTCTTTGCGAGGGGGATTTTTGGTACCGCTTTTTGCGAGAGGTTAAAAAAATAGGTGCTGTAACTGTGGTGGTAAACGGCAAAGTTTCAGCCACTTCTGCTGAGCGCTTTAGTAAACTATCATTTTTTACAAAAAAGCTTTTTTCTCTTATCGATTTTCTTGCAGTGCAAAGTGATCTTTACAAGGAGCGCTTTTTGCAAATGGGAATTGCCGCTTCAAAAATTGCTGTGACAGGAAACCTTAAGTGTGACTCATTGCCAAAGCCGGTTTCCGATGATGAAATAGCTGCCCTTAAGGAAAAAATGCAACTCCACGCAGACGATAAGGTGGTTGTAATTGGCTCGACACATGATCCAGAAGAAGAGATGCTCCTTGGCGAGCTTAAGCCGCTCCTTGAAAAGTTCCCAAAGCTAAAAATAATTATTGCTCCACGTCATCCTGAACGCTTTGAGCTTGTTGCCGAGCTTCTTAAAAGAAATAATATTAGCTTTGGAAGATGGTCGGAAGAAAATGGGAGTGCGGCAGCTTCTGCCTACCTTATAGATGCTATGGGCATCTTAAGAAAATGCTACCAGCTTGCCGATATCGCAATCGTTGCCGGCAGCTTTACTGATAAAGTTGGCGGACACAATATCATGGAGCCACAAGCCTTTGGTATTCCCGTGATTAGCGGCCCCTACATGTTCTCTCAGCCGCAGCTTATTGAGAGCGCAAAATTCTATAATGCCATATTGCAGCTAGAAAGTAGCGAAATTAGAGCTGCCATTGAGCGTCTTTTGTCCCAGCCGGAAGATGCCCAAACACTTGGCAAAAATGCCATCACCATGGTTACAGCTATGCAGGGGGCAACAAATCGCACCCGCAACGAAATTTATAACCTCACTCCGCAATTCTTCAGTTGCAATAATAAAGCCTAGCGGGCTATAATGTAGGTGTACTTATCGCGGGGTGGAGCAGGGGTTAGCTCGTTGGGCTCATAACCCAAAGGCCGGAGGTTCGAATCCTTCCCCCGCTAATCAGGCCCTGATGCTTCGCACCAGGGCCCTCTTTTTATCTGTGGCGGCATAGCTCAGTTGGTTAGAGCGACGGAATCATAATCCGCAGGTCCTTGGTTCAAATCCGAGTGCCGCTACTTTCCCAAATTACAATAGTTTACTTCTTCACTTCATTAGACAATTAATCAGCGAAGCTCTTTGGAGTGACCCACTTTAGTGGGTTTTTCAGCAGGCCGATTTATCGGCCGCCACTATACAGCAGCCAATAAGGCAAAAGTACATTATCGCTTTATGTTTCACCTATCACTTAAGCCTTATCCTGAGCCTGTACACCTTTCATTATATTTTATTATGAGTTTACAATCTAATTAGATTGTGATAATATAGAGATGTCTAAAATGAGGAGGAGGGTCATGTCCGAAGATATCTGGCATTTTCCGAGAACAAGTCTTGCTGAACAAGTCGTCGGTATGATTGAGGTAGGCTTAGCAAATGCATTGATTTTTTTTGCACCTAGAAGAAAGGGAAAAACGGAGTTTTTACTGAAAGACATCCAACCATTTGCAGAGAAAAAAAATATCATCACATTTTATTTTAGTTTTTTAGATGCAAAAAAAAGTATTCAAGATGAGTTTTTAATAGAACTATCAAAATTTGAAAGTGGTTTAAATATAAAAAACAAGCCGATTAATTTTCTTAAAAAAATTAAGGCTGTTACCGGAGAAGCTGGCGGGATAAAAGCAGGTCTGGAATTTAGAGATTCTGAAAAATCACATACAAAAATGAAAGAAATCTTCAAGAAACTCTCTAAAAACAAGAAAGTTCTCTTGTTGCTCGATGAAATCCAAGCTTTGACAAAAGATGCTAACAATGAGTCTTTTATAGCAGGAATGCGCACAGCCTTGGATATGTACAAGGACAATATTAAAGTGATTTTCACTGGTTCATCTCGGGATGGGCTTCGCCGTATGTTTTCCCAAGCAAACGCTCCATTTTTTCATTTTGGTCAAAACCTTCCTTTTCCTGATTTAGATAGGGAATTTACCGATCATTTGGCTGACCTATTCTATAAAGTAACAAAACGAAAAATCAATAAAACTGAGCTGTGGGACATTTTTCAACAGTTCGAAAAGGTTCCACAATTAATTCGTTCTCTCGTGGAAAGGCTTGCGTTATACCCAAATATTTCCATTAAAGAGGCGAAAAGGCAATTATTAGAGGATATACACAGTGATAGAGCATTTGTAGAACAGTGGGACAAATGTTCCTTGCTAGAGCGGTTATTGCTTCTCCATATTGGTTCTGGGGGCGCTCGAATCTTTAGTGGGGAAGTACAAAGGATCTTGGCTGAAAAGCTCGGAATCAGTCGAGTGAGTATACCTACCATTCAATCTGCAATTCGAATGCTACAAAATAAAATGTTGATTGGAAGGGATTCTGAAAGAGGTATATATTTTATCGAAGATCCAAATTTTAAGTCTTGGCTGCTAGAGGAAAAGCTATAAGAATTCCATATTTTTTTCAGTGGGCAAGATGATACTACATTTATACTGTTTTAACAGAGGCGCACTGGATCTGTTTTACAAGTCAAGCCTGTTTCAATGACGTTTTAGAATAAGCTTAAAAAAGCCCCCTAAAACTCGGGTGGAGTATTTTACTCCTATTTATTATTCCATCCCTAGTTTTTTTGCTGCGATCAAATAAGTTAAATGTTCAGCAAGTGGTTTTAGTTCTAGACGATTATAGGCCTCTGCTAATGCTTTGACCTCATCTACTTGCTCGACCGTCGCGCCAATAGACAGGATATTTACGCAACACTTGATAAGGGGATCTATTTGATAGGCTACTGCCAAGTCAAGCAGTGTGCATACATCCACTTTCTTTTGCAAGAATACCTTGGGCCTCAGTGCGGATTCACCTAAGTAGAGATATTCGACAAATACCTTTAGCACATCTGAAGGGGTTTCACCAAATACGACTTTTTTTTCATTTGATTCTTTCCATTGTCCATCGAGCATAATAGGAAGGATTGGCCCTCCAAAACAGCGTAAGACTGACTCATGAATCTTTATCTCCTTCATATCCTGAGAGACAATCGTGAGATCACAGCCAGGCTGCTTTTCATCAGTATACATGCGATAAAGATGCATTTGCAGGCCTTCCCTTTCTGGAATAACTATTGGTGCAACATGTGATTCATAATGTTCCTCAGCGGTCCAATCAATATGAAACCCTGCAATATGAGGAACTTGATTACCATGCAAAACTTGATATTCCTTTTTCTCTGAATAAGTTCCGCCGAGCAATTCGGACAACCTCTTGAGGCTAGGTTTTACATAATTTTCATATGCCTCCGAAGAATGGGTAAAACTAGGATCAATATCGCGTAGATCTACACTAAGGTTAAATGGCTGCATTAAATAAATTCTTTTGTCAAGGCATGGAACAGGCAGCACGGTAACACGGCCCTTGTACATGGTTGCTTCAAATAGAGTCCTCAGCTTTTCAACAATTTTCACCACCGGATCCGCAAAAAGATAGTCACCTTTCAAAGCAAGGGAGGTTGTTTTCTCTGTAATATTAAATACAAGGGATGGAAGCTTTTTCACTTCGTGCATAGAACTAGCAAGTGCTTTTGCAAATACAGTTAAAAACAGATCAGGATTTTTGACGATAATGTCATAGTCTTTATTTGCAAGGAGGTTAGTGATATTGGTAGTGTCGATTTCAAACTTGAAATTAGTTTCACGTGTGTGCGGATTTTGCTGATATCTATCAAAATGTGATTTAATTGAATCAATGCTCATTGTTGCCTTTTTTTAAAAATAATACAGAGATTTTTAATTAACTACAACCTATTTTTCTTTCAATAATACGGAGTAAAGATGATCGAATTTTTAAAATCTCTTCGGAAGATATTGCGTGAATAGGGATCATAATCCGCAGCGCCTTGGTTCAAATCCGGGTGTCGCGACATTCGCTCAATCAAAAATT
>CAZEGK010000016.1:0-34055 GCA_964512205.1 uncultured bacterium
GCAGCATCTCCGCTAGGCCTTAATTTTCTGGACTAAGGCCCAATGCCGTTCACTTGAGTCATTTTCAAAACTGGCTTGATGGCTTTTTTTACATTGTTCTTTTAAAATAACAAAAAATTAACCGCGGAGATCGCAGAGAAAAACAGATAAATTTCCTTTATTTTTTCTCTCGGTGTCCTTCGCGCCCTCTGCGGTAAGAAATAAAACGCACTGGCTTTTGCCACAACACCTACGGCTTTTACAGCACCTTTTGCTGAAAAATCTGTTAGTAAATAACCACTCTAAAGTATAGGTTATTTTTTAAGGTAGGCGGGGTAGATGCGGGTATATCTCCTTTTTCTTTTGCTTGTGACAAGTTGTGTCAAAGTTGAACAGGCAAATGATTTCCAAGTAAACGAGCTTGTTAAAGAGCGTACCGGAAAGGACGTCAGATGGGCTGAGGAAGATCGCTCACCAATTATTCCTCAAGGGCCTATTTCGTGCGATGAGGCTGTGCAAGTTGCGCTTTTTAATAACAGGCGCGTTCAGGCAGAGTTTGAAAGACTTGGCATTGCCCAAGCAGAGCTTCTTCAGGCATCTCTCATAAATAACCCTGTTGTTTCAGGCTATGTCCGCTTTCCAATGTCGCATAGTTCTGTAGTAAACACAGAAGCTTCATTCACCCAAAGTTTTTTAGAGCTCTTTTTGATTCCTCTACGTAAAAAAGTGGCCCAAAATGAATTCGAAAAAACAGAGCTTGAAGTAGCTACCTTTGTTCTAAACCTCATCTACGACGTACGCCTCGGCTACTATGGGCTTCAGGCTCTTTTTGCAAAAAGGGAGATAGCACTCGAGCGGCTCAAGCTTTTAGATCTAAAGCTTAAGCTTTCATTAAGCCAGCATAATGCCTCGACGATTAGCCCTTTAGAGTATATGCAAACAAGAGATGCTTTTTTGTATGCTACACTTGCACTTTATACCCTCGAGCAGGAGATCCAAAAGAGCAAAAAATCGCTGGCTATCCTTCTTGGTATCGATGTTAAAGAGGCCGCTTGGCAGGTGCAGAGCGAAATGCTCGAGCCTAAAGGCTGCTTCAAAGAGCTCGATGTTGCAAAACGAGCAAAAGTGCTCCGTCTTGATCTTGCCCTTGCACGCCACGACATAAAACGCTACATAGCTATGGGCAGAGAAATGAAGTGGTGGGCAAAAACTGAACCCGCTACCGGTGTTTCATACGAAAAAGATGCAGATAAAATCACTGTGCTTGGCCCTACCCTTTCATTTGCACTGCCTTTATTTGACTATGGACAAGCAGATAGAGCACGCCTGATAGCCTATGTTCGTCAAAGTCGGTTAACACTTTGTGCAAAGGAGCAAGAGATCCTACATGAGGTAGCCTTTGCAAAGGCAAGTCTAGCGGTTGCTTACGAGCGATATATGCTTGTAAAAGAGACGATGCTTCCACTTACTCAGGAGAGGCTTTTTCTTGCAAAGGAGTATTATGACGTGATGGCTCTTGGCCTCTACACGCTCATGACTCTTAAAGAAGAGGAGCTTTCTTTGAGACTTGATGCCGTAGATGCGCTTACAGAGTACTGGACAAGTTATATAACACTTGAAAAAAGTGTAGGGGGCCATATCGAATGAAATACATGCTTTTTTTACTCTTTGCGCCGCTTTATCTATTTGCCTACACACCGGTTATCACTCCAAATGGAAAAAGCCTTGAATGGACTAAAGATGGAGATGTAAAGGTTTTTCATCTTGTGGCAGAAGAGGTGCAGCGAGAATTTGCCCCAGGACTTATTGTCAACTGTTGGGGATATAATGGAACAACTCCCGGCCCTACTATAGAGGCTGTAGAAGGAGATAGGGTGCGAATTTATGTTACCAATAAGCTTAAAGAGCCTACTACAGTACATTGGCATGGTATATTACTTCCCAGCGGCATGGACGGGGTATCAGGACTTAGCCAAGCGCCAATTGCCCCAGGAAAAACAGGAATCTATGAATTTGTCCTAAAAAATCCAGGTACACATATGTATCATTCTCATTTTGATGAGATGACGCAGATTGCGCTTGGGATGATGGGCTTTTTTATCATCCATCCTAAAGAGGAGCATAAAGAAGAGCGAGTAGACCGCGATTTTTGTATCATGCTTCATGAGTGGTTTATTCCAATCGGTGCAAGGACTCCAGACCCTATGGTAATGCTTGATTTTAACTACTTTACCTTTAACAGCACCCTTTGGCCAAAAACAGAGCCCCTTGTTGTAAAAAAGGGGGAAAAGGTACGGATTCGCTTTGGCAACCTCAGCATGGATAGCCATCCCATCCATCTTCATGGCTATGAATTTACCGTTACAGCACTAGGAGCTAAACGGCTAAAGCTCTACCAGCAGTATGATGCAGTAACCATCAATGTACCAGTTGGCGATACGCGCGAGATAGAGTTTATTGCAGATACACCAGGCGACTGGGCCTTGCACTGCCATAAATCGCATCATGTAATGAATGGCATGGAGCACAATATCCCAAACTTTATCGGAGCCGACCTTTCAGGTCTTAAGGAGGAGGTAGAAAAGCTTTTTCCAAAGACAATGCCACTTAGTGAAACAGGAATGGGGGAGATGCTCGAGATGCCGGAGATGAAGATGCCAAAAAATCTTGCTCCTCTCTCATCTCCTGGGCCCTTTGGCCCAATCGGCATGGGAGGGATGTTTACGGTACTAAAGGTAAGAGAGGGTATAACAAACTATAATGATCCCGGCTGGTATCAAAACCCGCCAGGAACAGTCGCAAAGTCTCACTGAACAATATAGCGTTTGAAGGACTCTTCTGACCAACGTCTGTAGCTGCAGGTTGGACCATCGCCGTAGCGTGCATCTTTTGTAAGTACAGATGTAGAGTTGATTTCGCTATCCATGTCCATATCAAAGAAAAGAGCCATGCCGTAGCGTTCGATAGAGCCAGAATTTGCTCTCTGAACTCGATGTTCTGTAGCTTGTATGGCATCGTTTGTAACAAGCTGGCCAAATTCTCCTACCTGAAAGAGCATAAGGTCGGGATCATTTGCTACAACTTTTTTATAGATGCCATCACTATGTGTTCGTACAAAGAGGCCAGCTTCCATCGGCTCATCGATTTTAGTGCCATTTTCAAAGTAGACTGCAGGAATGAGCGCTGTAAAGAGGCCGTGGTCAAAGTGGGCTCCGCACCAAAGGGGATTGTCGCTAGCACCTTCAATATTTTTTCGGTAATAAAGCATTCTCCCAACACGTGGTATGCCGTCAAGGGTAGTAGGCCCAATAAGGTTTATTTTTTGCATGACAGCTTCTGCAGTATTAGACATGAGCATGCCAAGTGCTTCGTAGGGGGTTTTTAGTTCAAGCTCTTCTGGCCATTTATTTACGGTAGTATCTGGGACAAAGGCATAATAGGATACTTTCAGATCATCAACAACCCACTTGCCATCTTCAGTCTTAAATTTTTCTTTGCCCTTTTCATAGCCTAAAAAGAGATCTCCTGCCTCTCGGTTTGGGGCATACTTTTCCTTTGTTTCTTCTGGAAGTGCAGAAAAAAGGCGAGCTGCATCTATGTAGGCTTCAACCCGTTCTTTATAGCCAGGGACACCTTTTATGCCGACTATTCCTTTTTCAAGCAGGGCGGTTTGTAGCTGCTTGATAGTAGCCGGATCATCATGAATAAACTGCTCGTATGAAATGATATCGAGATCGAGTAGTTCGATGGTTTCTCCAGAAAGGAGCGTCTGCAGTACAAGTAGTAGAGAAAGTATGCGTTTCATGATGCCTCCATTATAGTAGCGGCAAAACGATAGCAGAAAAATTTCTAGGCAGCAAGAGTTGCCTAGAAATAACTAGTTAGTGTTTGTTATGCGGCAAATGGATAACAGAAAAATTTCTAGGCAGCTTTAGCTGCCTAGAAATACCTACTTAGCGCCAGATGGAAAATACTGCACCCATGATAATGAGTATCAGTAGATAAAAACCTGCAGAGATGAAAAAGTTGGAGAGGGGTCTTTTTGCCCAGAGTACTTTTGAGAACATGGTTGTAGCAACAAAGCCAAGCCATGTCCAAAATCCGAGCTTAATACCTTCGCCAAAAGTAACTGAGTTCATATTGATCGCAAACACTGCAAGGACGTATCCCATGATGAGGGCGAGGACAAATTCCCCGGCATAGCTCATCCAGCAGCATGCTTTGCACTCATCTTTATTGTTATCCCTTGTTGGGCATACAATCATGTTTCCAAATAGCTTTGGTGAATACCAGAGCCATCCTATTGCCATATAGACAACAGCCATTACGATGATTGCTGCTATATTTGGGCTTGCCATTTCCATAACTACTCCTTGATTTAGGTTGTATACCTTGTCTATACTCTCGCACCTCAATTTAGTCAAAAACAAATTCACAGGAGATTTATGACAGCGCTTTCGAAAACGATATTGGGAGTTAATCCTTCAACATTTTTTGCATCCAGGATACATGGGTGGGGGATATTTCAAGAAGCGAGGGGGGCAGATGGATTCATGCTTTTACGCCAAGGTGGAAATATCGATACGTTGATAGAAATTGGAACCATTTTCAAACAAGTGACGAACAAGGAAATTTATTTACCAGTCGATGTAACAGGATTTGACGATCATCAACTTATGATGATGAGGGATAAGGCAAAAGAGCGTTCGATCACAGGTCTTTATATTCACGGAGATAATGTTGCACATGCAGTAAAAGTATTGCAAGATGATGCGCTTATCATTGGAACATGTGTAGCTTTGCCGCCTGAATTGCCTAGAGAGTTTGCAAAAGAGATTCTTGCTGCAAGAGTTCAAGCCGGATGTACAAGCCTCTTACTTGCTCCTGGTGTTGAAGGAAGGAGTGCAATGGAATTTTTGCAAACGTGTGCAGCAAGCGGTATTCAACTTCCACCGGTATTACATGGTATTTTGCCAAAGCATGAAGAGAACGATATTGATGCGGCAATAAATAGCCATAACGAGGTCGCCACTCTAAGTACACCGACTGTTCAAGTGGCGGGTGTCTACGCAAACTGCTCCTATCTACAAGTAGAAGATGTTGACACGCTCATGAATAAACTTACAATTACTTCGAAGCAGTAGCAGACTTTGGTAGTACAAAATGGGGGATAAGTTTCTTACCCCCAACCGAGGCTAGTATATCTGCAATCATCAACGCCTGTTGAAATGTCGTATATCGTATTACTTTAATTTCAGCAGGTTGACTATGCTTTGCTTCTATTATAACAAACTTTCTTTCTTTATCTTGTGCGATGTAGAGGAAAGAGGATCCAGGAGCTATATAAGAAAGTCCATTATATTTGGCATAGGCAGTGGCAGTGGATGTTGCCGCATCTTTGGTAGTGCATGTCTGTATAGGAGTCCTGGTAGAGTATGATTGGACAAAGCAATCCCAAGTGCCATTTTGATTTTTGTTAATTGTAACAACTGGAGTAAATGTCATATCGTAATTTCCTTAATTTAGGGGAAGAAAGGATAAAGAACTAGTTTGTTGATTGCAATAAAGAAAGCGCAAAGTCCATAAAGGAACGAGGACATGTATGCTGCGAGGTGAGTACTGCCTCTCGCTTTTCTGCAAGGTCTGGAGCTCGTTTAAAAATAAAACTTAAAAGTTGTTTGAGTTTATTTACCTTGCCCCTCGTTGGCATCTCTTGCTCAATATCGCGATAAAATACTTCAAGAAATTCTGTCAGAGAGCTCAATGTCCAGGTAAAATCTTTTTTTGCAAAATGGGCGCGGATTTCATGGAAGATAAAGGGGTTTATCAAGCTCCCTCTCCCGATCATCAGCGCATCACATCCTGTCTCTTCAATCATTCTGAGTGCATCTTGCACAGTAAGGATGTCGCCATTTCCAACTATAGGAATAGAAAGAAGGGATTTTGCCTCCCGTATGAGATCCCACTTTGCCGGCGGTCCATAACCATCTGCCTTAGTACGAGGGTGCAAGGTGATGTAATGGGCACCGCTCTCTTGAGCTGCATAGAGATTTTCTCTAAATAATGAGATATCATCATAGCCAGAGCGCATCTTAATGGTGACAGGAACTGTTACTGCTTTGCAAAGCGCATGAGCTACTTCGTAGAGAAAGTCTGGCTCTTTTAGCAAGCTAGATCCTGCTCCTCTTCCGGTTACTCGATTGGAGGGACATCCGCAATTGAGATCAATACGTTTTGCCCCTCTTGCTTCTACTTCATGCGCCATTGCGGCCATAAGATCTGGGTCGGACCCCATCAGCTGGCAGGCGAGGGGAAAGGGGGCGATTTCATCTGCATGATAGTCTTTACTTAAACTTTTGACGTGGGCGTTAGAGGGAACACGCATAAAATCGCGTACCGCCTCATCAAAGCCGCCAATAGTAGCTATTGCTTTACGAAATGAGCGATCACCTACTCCCTCCATGGGAGCTAAGATGAGATAGGGGCATCCAAATTGATCTTTAGGTAATAACATGGGTAACTAGTATAGCAACTTGCTATTTTTCTGTTGAGTAGCTTATAGTAAGAATAACCTGGAGGGGTTGTGGGGGAAACAAAAACACTTGATAGAGTGTTTGAAAATGTTGCTATGAATGTGCAGGAAAAGCTTCTTTCCCATGAGGAATTTGGTTCAAAGAAAATCATAGTACTTTCCGGTCCTACAGGCTCTGGTAAGACGGCTATTTCTCTCGAACTTGCAGATCGTCTTGGGGCAGAAATTATCTCAGCAGACTCCATGCAGGTCTATCGCGGTATGGATATTGGTACCGCAAAAGCCACAAAAGAAGAGCAGGAGAGAGTCCCTCATCACCTCATAGATATACGAGACATCTCAGAACCGCTTAATGTAAAAGAATACTATAACGAAGCGATGCAGGCCGCAAGAGACATTCTTCTTCGCGGCAAAACACCAATAGTTGTTGGAGGAACCGGGTTTTATATTCATGCCTTTCTCTATGGACCTCCTCAGGGGCCTGGATGCGATCCTGCCATTCGCGAAATGCTAAAAGCGGAAGAGGAGCGCTATGGTATAGACCTTCTCTACGATAAACTTGCAAAATTTGACCCGGAATATGCAAAAACGATCTCTCCAAATGATCGCCATAAGATCCTAAGGGCCCTTGAAATCATAGAGATATCAGGAAAGAAAGTTAGTTCGTTCGAATGGAAGTCAAAAAAAATGCAGTCTTTTTTTGACTTTAGAAATTGGTTTCTCTTTTGGCCTCGCGAAATCCTGTACAAACGACTAGAAAAGCGCTGCGACGAGATGCTCAAATATGGACTCCTTGAGGAGGTTGTCCGGCTCGATCGTCAAGGTATCCGCAAAAACTATACAGCATCTCAAGCAATAGGCTACCGGCAAACTCTAGACTTTTTAGATTCTGCCCAGACAGCTAAAGATTACGACGATTATGTCACCAATCTAAAAACAGCATCCCGCCACCTGGCAAAAAGGCAATTCACCTGGTTCCGAAAAGAGGCGAGCTTTGAATGGCTGAACCTTGAAGAGCTTTCAACAGAAGAGGTAGTGGAAATCATCCTCCATGACTTTGAACAGTAATATGCACCCAATTGATAGGGTTTTTGACTATTTTCGATCGATAGGAATCGCGGGAAGAGAAAATGACCTTGTAGTCACTGATAAGCTCAAGCTTGTGCCAAAGCCAAAAAATACCCTTCAAAATCTTTTAATGGTGCTAGATTGCATGTGGGGCTCTCACGTCGGAAACAGCGATACTCTTGTTGTTTTAGAGCGGCTAAAGATACATCTAGAGGTCTATCCCAAAGAAAGCGCTCTTTATAAGCGCACACTCTTTGTCTTTGGCGTGCTTAAAAGTATAGCCCTTAACCTTGATCCCGACCTTAAAATCCTTGCCCGCGTAAACTTTATGCGCCATCTCTATGGGCAAGAAGTGGACGTTCCCCGGGGCAGTTTAGAGGAATGTACGAAAGCTTTTGAGCAGCTGCACCTTGAGGGCGCAAGCTACTGGCAAACACATCTTGCGGGAGATGTTCTTAGCCGGATTTATGCGCAACTTAGCCTTCTGGATTTTTTGCATGCATCGAGCAGTTGTAGAAGATGGAGCAGAATAGCAAGTAAATACCGCTCGCTTGAACAAATACTCAAGGCTCAACATCTGCCCTATCTATCAAGTCTTATTAGATCTGAAAAAGGGGTAGAGGTAGACTTTAGGCAAAATAGACGTTTTGTTGCACTCCTTCAGAAAGCAAAAAAATTTGAAAATCGGCATGTTAAAAACATAGCTTATCTGCAGAATGCTCGATCGCAATTTGAATCTTTTGGAAGTGTTACTGAAGCAATACTTTTCGATAGCAGCGGGCTCTATTTATATAAAGAGGGAAGATTAAGCCCTATCTCTGATATCTTCAAATTGCTTCCAAACCAGTATGAATTTCAATTTCGCGTCGTGAACAATCTTGATAAAATATATTGTTGTCGAGTTGCCTGGGTTGCTGGCGGAGATCATACACTAGAAATATTTGAGGTTGATCAAACTAGCCGAACATGTACATATCTCTATCGCTGCAAGAGGAATTTCTACATCGATCACATGAGCTATCATAATGAAAAGCTCTACCTTAACTGCCGACATCAATCAAATAATCTACTTATCTTTGATTTGAGAGAGAAAAAGGCAACCTATACAACTCATCCTCATATGGCAAAATGGAATGGGGTAGAAGAACCCTTTCTTTTTTATAGGTATGCACTCTACTTCCATGTCGATCGTGATTATATTGAAATTGTGGATTGTATAGACTGTGCTAAGGAGCCGATAGTTATTTCGAATACAGGCTCATATTTATTTGTGACAGGCACTTGCGATGTTGTCTATCTTTGGGATGCACGAGCAAAGGCTATATTGGCCTACGATCCTGCTACAGGGGCATTGCTTGAAAGATATGAAGGTATTGATTTCACTCCGATTCCTTTCAGCTGGCGTGAAGGTCATGTCTCAAATGGTCTTCTTTATCTTGCTCTTAGAAATGATCAGTATCATGTAGTCGATCTTTTAACAAAAAAGCATGTCGGCAATATAGATGCAGGCGAAAGCCGGTGGACGCGCGTTATTTCCAACAGGTTAGTAGGAGCTTTTTCTCGTGATCGGATGGATTTTTTCCACCGTCAGATCCGCGAAATAGTGCCTGTTTCAAGACCATGACACTAGGCTCTTATGTCGAAAGTATCAGCACCTGGTCTTGTTCCTGGACACGGCCCTCTGCCGGGACATCTACTTTGTCGATGCCTTCGTACGATCTGATCACTTGGTAGAAGCTGTTACGCTGGAGCGGCTCAAAGCCCGATTCCCTAATCATTTGCATCACGCCGTTATGATCGGTTTTGTTGATGAAGTTTGTGGCCCTGTGGACATTTTCTTCGAGGATGATACCGCCAAAGTCATCTGCACCGTAGTGTAGAGCCTTCATTCCTGTCTCTTTGCCTTCACTAAACCAGGATGCTGCTACATGGTCAAAGTTATCCAGAAAGATGCGCGAGAAGGCAAGGATACGAAAGTAGCTATCACTTCCCGCCCAGCCTCGCACCTTTCTTCTAAGGGCAGTATTATCGCGTTTGTAGCTCCATGGGATAAACGAGCTAAAGCCGCCAAATTGATCTTGTGCTTTACGAAGAGCATCTAAATGAATGAGGATGTCTTCAGGATCTTCGATATGGCCATACATCATTGTTGCCGTTGTCCTAAAGCCTACTTTATGAGCAGTGGTGTGGACATCCATCCAGCCGCCTGGCGTCATTTTTTTAGGGGAAATTTGCAAACGAACGCGCTCGGATAATATTTCTGCGCCGCCGCCAGGAAGTGTCCTTTGTCCGGCAAGCCAGAGCGCCTCTAGCGCTTCTCGAACGCTAACGCCCGAAACCTTTGCTGCATTCCATATTTCTATAGCGCTAAAAAAGTGGGGATGAATATCAGGATAGCGCTCCCGTGCTGCTTTAACGAGGCTTACAAGGTAATCGACAGTTATTTGATCGTGCACCCCGCCTTGGAGAAGAACAGTGGTAAGGCCTGCCTTTTTTGCAAATTCAAAGTGCAGCATCACCTCATCGACTGTTTTAAAGTAGGCATCTTTTGCCCCTTTTTTACGGAAAAAGCCGCAAAATGTGCAGTCAGCATCGCAAATGTTTGTGTAGTTTGGATTGGAGTCTAGGACAAAGGTAACAGCTTTTTTGGGATGCTTTTCAAATCGGATCTCCTGCGCCAGTTCTTGCAGTTCTTGAAGGGGTGCAAATCGAAAAAGCCGTAAGCCTTCCTCAAAAGATAGTCGTTTTACCATAGATACTAGGGTTCTCTCTGCGGTGAAATTCTTTGTTTTTTGTGCTTTGTGGAGTGTAACTCTCGCTTGAATTTATTGCAGTAAGATTCTATTCTGGGAGGCCCTAACTACAACGTTTATTATAGTGATTATATGAGTGAACAAAATTCTCCACAAGAATCTGAAAACAAACAAGTTGCAAGCATTGGTGATTTCGCAGGGCTGCAAGAGGCCTTGAGAGGTGCTTCAGAGCCGGAAAAAAAGCTTGATCTTGCAATACAGTTTATGCAGGAGAGGCTTGCCCAAACAGGCGTACCTCACTTCAAGGAATTTTGGGATGCAAGAAGGATCTGCCTTGATCTCTTTAAGGAAAATATTAATCCTACAAGCCGTGTCAACTTGTGGGCTCGCTATAGTGAACTATGTCGCGAAGCGCGAAAGCTTAAGGAAATATTTGACGAGCAAAGCGCATTTGCAGCTGAGCAAATCGAAATAGCCGTTCATGCTATTGAGCAAGACGTTGCTAAATTTGAAGAGCTGTTACAAGAAGTGCCTGAGGTTGAATTGGGAGAGATAATTCCAAGTCTTCAGGACCATATGGCAGAGTATGCAAGCTTGCAAAAAGAGCTCAATCTTCTCAATACCTATGCAACGAGATGTTCACAGCTTAGAAAAGAGCTTATAAAAACAGAGATGCGCATACGTCAAAAAAATGGCTTCTTTGAGAGGCTCTCAAAGCTTGGTGATGCGATATTTCCACGAAGAAAAGAAAAGATCCAAAAAGTTTCAGAGCTCTTTTTGAGTGATGTCGATAACTTTATTAAGACGACGTTTGTCAGCGAGCTAAAAACTGTACAGCTCTTTTCTGCCCGAGATGAAATTAAGGCGCTGCAAAGCATCGCTAAAATCCTTACGCTTAATACAGAAGCCTTTTCATCTACTCGCAAAACTCTTAGCGAATGCTGGGATAGCATTAAGAATGTAGTTAAAGAGCGCAAAAAAGAGTCCCACGATCAAAAGACAGCCTTCAAAAAACATCGCGATGAGTTTGCTGAGGAGCTAGAGGCGCTTAAAGGTGCAGTTGATGCAAAAGAGCAGCCGGCTGAGGTGCTTGATAAAAAGCTAGAAGATATCTCAAACCGCATGAGACATACAACGCTTGGCAAGATGGAAATTCGTGAACTTCGCGACATCGTCCGAGATATCAGGCTTAAAATCCAAGATATAAGCCACACAGAAGATAGGGCAAAACGAGAAGCTAGCATTAAAAAGGAACAGGAAAAACAGTTTGCCCTTACGGAGCTTCGCCAAAAAATTGAGGCACTCCTTAGCGCGCAAGATGAGCCGGAAGCCCTAGAAGCTGCTTTAGAGCCTTTAATAAAGGAAGTCGGACAGCTTATCGCAAATCGCGCCGAGAAAAAAGAGCTTGAGACGATCATCCGCAATGTCAAAGACCATATTGCTGACAAGAAGGAGCAAAAGCTGCTTTCAATGTCTGCAGATGACAGGGAAAAGGTTCAAGCCCTTAAAGCGCTTCTCAAAGATAAACGAAAAGCTCGTCAGGAGATAAAAGCGCAGATTGATGCTATGCGTAAACAGAGCGGCTCATCAGGCCTTGATTTTTCTGTCGCGCTTCAGTATAACGACATGATCCTTGATGAGAAAGTGCGTCTTGAAAAGATAGAGGCAAGCATTGAAGAGCTCGAGCAGATGATCCAAAAGCTGCAAGGCCGTTAGGATGCCATCTGTTGTCATCTTTGACCTTGATGGTACGCTTGCAGCGGAAAATGTCAGCTTTGCCTTTAGTAAATTCCTCTATAGGCAAGGCAAAATTTCCCTTATGCAGATGCTTTCGCTTATCAGTGTCTATATAGGTCATAAGATTGGTTTATCGAGCATAGAAGATGTTCACTGTTTTGCTTTTCGCACTATTTGTAAAAACGAAAGTGTGCAGAAGATCTCAAGTTTTATTGATCAATTCCTGCAAGAGGCTCTTCCAAGGCTTCTTCGTCCACAACTTGTCAGCCGCCTACTCGAAGCAAAGGCTAAGGGCTCAGATGTCTGGCTTCTTTCAAGTTCGCCAGACTGCATTGTACTTCCCATTGCTTCCTACCTTGGCATTAAAACGGTAGAGGCCACTCGCTATATGGTAAAAGATGGCCTCTATGCCGGTATCTCATCGATTATTTCAGGAAGAGAAAAGAGGCATTTTTTAGAGAGGCATAAAGGCGTAAAATATGAGGATGTCATCGCCTATAGCGATAGCATTCACGACTTGCCGCTTTTAGAGGCTGTGGGGACCCCAATAGCAGTATGTCCTGATCGGGAACTTAAAAAAGTAGCTGAAGCAAGACACTGGCAAATATTAGAAAAAAGTTTATTTGCAAAAAATGTATTGAAGCTCGATAGAGAAGAGTAACCCTTAACTTGGATGCTATGGGAAAAAGGATAGCAATTTTTGGCGGAACTTTTGATCCAGTGCATGTTGGCCATGTAGCTCTTGTGGTGGCAATGCAGGAGGCAAATAAGCTAGATTCTATTTTTCTCATTCCGGCAAATTGCAATCCCCATAAACAAAAAAACTCCTGCACATCCGGAAAGCTTCGCCTTGCCATGCTTAAGCGTGCCTTTCGCGATCTTCCCTACTGCCATGTACTAAAAATAGAGTTAGAGAGAGAAGGGCCCTCCTACACAATCGATACGATTCGAGAACTAAAGGCAAAGCAGCTGATCTTGCCAGATGATAGTCTCTTTCTTATTGTAGGAGAAGATCAGCTTGCAGGCTTTAGCAGCTGGAAAGAGGCAGATTCCATACTCAAAGAAGCAAAATTATTAGTTGCTAGCAGGGGCACAAGTGATATTGGGGTAAAAACACCTAATTTTGAAGTCTCGGCAACAGATATTAGGTCTCGATTAAAAAAGAACCAATATTGCAGACACCTCCTTGATAATCAAGTTTTTAACTATATAAAACGCCACAAACTTTATGAATGATTTACCATTGTTAGAGCGCATTTGCCAAACTTTGTATGATAAAAAAGGCTTTAATATTATGACGCTTGACCTGAGAGCGCTCTCAACTCTTGCCGATTATTTTATCATTGCAGAGGGCAATGTGGAAAAGCATGTCCAGAGCCTTGCTAAAGAAATCGTAGAAGTTCTTGCTGAAGAGGGAAGAAACCCCATTCATGTCGAAGGCCTCCGGGAAGGGGATTGGGTTGTGCTTGACTTTTCGGACGTGGTCATACATCTCTTCACTCCGGATCTTCGCGATCGCTATAGACTTGAGCATCTATGGGAAGAGGCTCAAATAATTGATATACCAATTCATGTTAGTTTACGTTAAACCTTGTTTTAGCTATACTCTTTGCAAAACTTTAGGGGATAGCTATGGCAAAAAAACGCATTGTGGTTACCGGGATGGGGATCGTCTCCTGTTTTGGCCAAGATGTCGATACTTTTTATGACAATTTACTAGCTGGTACGAGCGGCGTCGGATTGCTTTCCCATTTTCCTTGTGATGACTACTCTACACGTATTGCTGCAGAGGTAAAAAACTTTGAAGTCGGCGACTATATCGACAAAAAGCAGGCAAGACGAGTTGATAGGGCTATTGCTTTTGCGATGGTTTCAGGAAAGCGGGCACTTGAGATGGCTGGCCTCTACCCAAACAACCTCCTCGAAGGTATAGATAAGACAAGAGCCGGTTGTATCATTGGCTCCGGTATCGGCGGTATGAGCACCTTTGCTGATAATGTTAAAATTTTAAATGAACGCGGTCATCGCAAGATTACCCCCTTTCTTATTCCTTTTATCCTCACAAATATGGGCTCTGCTCTTTTGGCGATGGATATTGGTTTTATGGGACCTAACTACTCAATCTCCACAGCGTGCGCTACAAGCAATAACTGCATCATTGCCGCAGCAGAGCATATCAGAAATGGCGAAGCTGACATCATGGTAGCAGGCGGTGCAGAAGCGCCTCTTTCGCCTATAGGCCTTGCCGGTTTTTGCGCCCTTAAGGCACTGTCTGAGAGAAACGATGAACCCCATAAAGCATCAAGGCCCTGGGATAAGTCTCGAGATGGCTTTGTTATGGCAGAGGGAGCAGGATGCCTCGTTCTTGAAAGCCTGGAACATGCCCTCAAAAGAGGAGCTCCTATCCTTGCAGAGTATATGGGCGGTGCACTTACCTGTGATGCACACCACATGACCGATCCACGCTCAGATGGAGAAGGTGTTCGTCTTTGTGTCGAGAAGGCACTTAGCGATGCCGGCTGCTCTGAAAAGCGTGTAAACTACATTAACGCCCATGCAACATCAACTCCGGCTGGCGATCTTTGCGAAGTGGCAGGGGTAGCAAAAGTGTTTTCTGAGCCTCAGAAGATCTTGATGAATGCAACAAAGTCTATGATCGGCCACTCACTTGGTGCTGCCGGCGGCCTTGAAGCTGTAGCTACTATAAAAGCTATTCAGACAGGCTTTGTCCATCCTACAATAAATCTCGAATCTCCAGAAGATCTTCCTTTTGCAACATCCTCTCAAAAAGAGCGTCTGGATGTCGATGTGGCAATTTCAAACTCCTTTGGCTTTGGTGGACACAATTCCACTATTGTTCTTGGTCGCTACAGAAGTTGATAGATATGAAGTATGACAATTCATTTGGAATTGTTCCCCTAAGAAAGGTAGGGACTCGCTGGTTCGTCTTCATCATCCGCCATAGAGGCGGCCATTGGACGCTGCCAAAAGGCCATGCTGAAGGGGTAGAAACACCACTGGAATCTGCTAAAAGGGAACTTTTCGAAGAGACGGGGCTTTCTGTTGTAAAGCTCATCTCTGATAAGCCTTTAGTGGAGTCGTATGAGTTTTCAAGCCGTGGCAAAAAGATCCACAAGACTGTGGAATACTTTGTCGCAGAAGTTGCCGGCGATATCCGTATCCAAAAAGAAGAGCTACAAGATGGCCGCTGGGTAGGAATGCCAACAGCCCATCAGATGGTTACCTATCCGCAGATGCGGCTTCTCCTTACTACAGTGAGTGAGATGATAGGTGAGACTGCTGCTCCTCAAGCAAAAACTGATAAAACAGCTTCCCAAAAGCAATAAGCTCATCTACTGAAGCCTCTTCGCTGCGAGCCCTTTTTGCAGCCTCTACTATGTCATGAGGTGAGTTGTGAGAGACTTCTTCTGCGTGATGTCGCAATTTTTCTAGGCAGAGCAAAAGCTCAGATTCCGGCTTTGGATCGAGTTTTACTCGATTTTTTGGGTGCCTTTTGATCAATTGATATGCAATAGGTTTATGTAAAACCTTTTGCAAAAGTTCAATTCTAAGTAGCTCTTGCATAGTCTCATCTGATAGGATCATTGTCAGTTCCCCTGTTCTTTACAAAAAACTCTACACGCTGCAACTAAAAATATCAATAAGAAAACTCAAGTCCTCTTAGATTTTCATTAATGGTTGAATGTGTTACAAGATGATCATGGTATCTAATTCTTTTGGCACTATCACTCCTTCCGGAACTAATTTATTTGAACTAGAGGAGAATTTTTTTGAGGATGAATGGCCTTTTGGTTGTGACTCATCTAACACTATTGATTTTTTACAAGCGCAGCATTCAGAGCATACCAAAATATATGAGCAGGTTTACCTAGCAACGAGAAAAATCTACGCTGAATTTCCAACGTCACTGCCAGTAGATTCTCCCGAGCTAGAAGATGCAATAGCCCATCGCATGCGCATGTGGAAGACATTGCATGCACATGAGCTCGAATATTGGGAAAAAAATCGAGTGCTTTTGCAAGCCATAGTAGATGCATTTGAGCATGCTGCGCCTCTTGGTGATCGGCAAATGAAAATAGAGACTCAGCCAAATGATAGTTTGCAGATTATTTCAGACGTACGTCATGCACTTGAAAGACAGCTTACTATGTCGAGTCTCCAAAATGAAAGAGAAAAACTAGAACGTATTGGTAAAGCATTTACTTTTTTTGAACGCATCCATCAGATCATCCTGGATGTAAAAGTGACAATGCCTCTGGAACTTGTCAAGACTACGTTTGAAGGGGCAAATCGTGTGGATGTTTACGGTGATTCTACAAATTTTGTGTGGAAAGCAAAGACTTTCTACTGCCTTGCTTTTCCGGTAGTAGAAAAACCAACAACGTTAAAGACTCGTACTTGGGTAGATTGGAAATTCTGTCATGATGAAAAAATACGAGGAAGAGTTGCTCTATTTTTTAGAGCTAAAGACTGGCACCCAGATAAACCCAAGCTATGTTTGAAGGCATGCGACGCAACACAGCAAGAGGGCTGGAGAACGTTTCAGGTGTTTTCTGTTGCAAGCAATGAAGTTGAAGGGGCTAAAAAACCAAAAGCGTCAAGCGAAATACCACCAGAGGCAAATGCCCAAGAGCCATCTATTTTACAGCGTTTAAAAGTACTAGAGGATAAAGTTGATGCTCTACAAACAGAACGTAGAGTACATGCGGAATTTTAGGCAGAAATAGTAAACATGTTGCAATCTCACTTTTGCTTTTTCACTTAGATTTTCATTAATGGTTGAATGTGATACAAAATGGTCATGGCATCTAATTCATTTGGGAATATCTTTAAAATTACAACATTTGGCGAGTCGCATGGCAAGGCGATTGGCCTCGTCATTGATGGCTGTCCAGCTGGCCTTGAGCTTAGTGTAGAAGAAATCGACGCTGAACTCAAACGCCGCGCGCCAGGAAGATCACCATTTACCTCTCCTCGCAAAGAAGATGATCTTTGCGAGCTTATTTCGGGAACCTTTGAAGGCAAAACAACAGGGTGCCCTATTTGTCTTCTTATAAAAAATAGCGGCCAAGATCCACGTGCCTATGAAAGTGTTAAAGACCTTCTTAAGCCAGGTCATGCAAACTATACCTACTTGCAAAAGTATGGGATTTTTGACTATATGGGCGGGGGAAGGGCCTCTGCAAGAGAGACTGCCTGCCGCGTAGCTGCAGGAGCCATTGCTAAAAAAATCTTGCGCCATTTTGATATACACGTTGCTGCCTACGTCAAGCAGATAGGCCCTATTGCAGCAAGCATAAACACTACTACGGATATAGCTCACCTTCGCGAAGCAACATATAACGATCCAATCTATTGTCCGGATCAAGAGGCGTCAAAGGCGATGAGGGCAATCCTTGATGAGATAAAACGAGAAGGCGATTCTCTTGGCGGACTTGTAGAATGTATCGCTGTAGGAGTTCCTCCCGGGCTTGGAGATCCCGTTTATGAAAAGCTAGAAGCTCGTCTTGCATCTGCTATGATGTCAATTCCTGCGGCAAAGGGCTTTGAGATAGGATCTGGTTTTCAGGCAGTCACTATGAAGGGATCAGAGCATAATGACCCTTTTATAGGGCCTCGCCAAACTAAAACAAATCACGCAGGCGGAGTGCTTGGAGGGATATCGACAGGTGAGCAGATTGTTACAAGAGTTGCCTTTAAACCAACTTCCAGCATTAAAATAGCGCAAGAGACTGTGAACCTTGCAGGAGAAAAAAAGAGCTTTTTGCTCCCTGAAGGGGCAAAACATGACCCTTGTGTTACGATACGGGCAGTGCCTGTCGTAGAGGCAATGATGGCATTAGTTTTGGTGGATTTGATGCTGATGAATCGGTGCGCGCGTCTATGATGATTGAAATCGGTCAAAACCTGCTGACAAGCGATATTCTTTTTTCAAAGCTTGAACAATTTAGCAAAAATATTGTCATTATTACCGATTCAAATTGCAAAGCTCTGTATGCTGATACGCTGCAAGACGAATTACTTGCTAGAGGCTATCGAGCGGGCCTTTATTCCATCGATGCCGGTGAGCAGTCTAAAACGCGCGAGGTGAAGTCTCTCATTGAAGACTACCTGCTTGCTAACAAATATGGTAAAGATTCTACCATTTTAGCCCTTGGCGGGGGCGTTGTGACTGATCTTGCAGGATATGTGGCCTCTACCTATTGCAGGGGTGTGGCTCTAATTCTTGTACCAACGTCGCTTCTTGCCATGGTAGATGCCGCTATTGGTGGTAAAACTGGAGTAAATGTCTTTCCCTATAAAAATATGATCGGGACGATATATCAGCCAAAAGCGATATATATCGATATCTCCACGCTTCATACGCTGCCGATAGATGAATATAAAAATGGCCTTGTGGAGTGCATAAAGCATGGTATAATTGTGGATAGCGAATACTTTGACTATCTAGAAAATAGTGTCGAAAAAATACTGCAAAGAGATCTTGATACCCTTGAGTATGTAATTCGAGAAAGCGTTCGCATAAAGATGCAGATTGTGCAAGAGGATGAGCGAGAAACCGGTAAACGGCGCCTCCTTAATTTTGGCCATACAGTAGCCCATGCGCTTGAAATAACAAGCCAAATCTCCCACGGAAAAGCTGTAGCAATAGGTATGATTGTAGAAAGCGCCATATCCCATGAGCTTGGGATACTTTCTCTCGATGCTTTTGAGCGTATACGCTCTCTATGTTCAGCCTTTGATATTGATTTATCCTGTTCTCTAGTAGCCAATTTGCTCGATGTCATGCAAATGGATAAAAAGTCCCTTAGCAATACTCCTCGATTCGTTATTTTGCGGGCAATCGGTGAGTGCCTTTCTGCAAATTATGAGTATTGCCAGGCTATTCCCAGAGAAATTTTTGAAAAAATTCCTTTTTTTATAGAAAAATATACTCTTTCAAATGTAGAGTGCAGAAATCAGTAAATAAGGAGAAAAAATGAACCGAGTTATTGGTTATGTCCTACTTGCAGTAGGCGTTGTCCTTTTGTTTTTTGGAATCAATGCATCCCAAAAAGTTCCTGAGCAAGCAGTTGAAAAAGTAAGCGGCAAGTACACAAATAACACCATGGTCTACATTGTCGGTGGAATCGCATGTCTCGTTGCCGGCGCTGGTATCAGCTGGCGATATCGCAACGACTAAAACTAATGGTCCTATAAGCTTTACGGCCGATAGGGCCGCACTAGGTCGTCATGCCAGGATCTGTATTTGCTTGTATGTACCTAGGAAGAAATAAGAAAACATTTATTTGAGTTTGAGGTGACAGCTGGCTTAATTGTGAGCTTGCTACCTAGGCTTTCTCCAAGTCGTGAGGATTCTTTGCAGAAAGAGCCTTGGCTTTTAGTGTAGCGAAGGCGAGGGTAGCACATTTTTTGGACCTCTACAAGTTTGTTTTCGATCGCTATCACTTGCTTTGTAATATCGGTTGTATAGCTTCGCTTAAGGGCAGATATTTTGTTGCAATAGCCCTTTGCTATGCCCATAAAAAGGCAGTTTTTGGCGACAGTTCCCTGTAGATTGTTTTCTCGCTTTGACTCTTTCCAGAGCCTTTCAAGCTCTTTGTCGAGAAAAAGGGCGACATATTCTGCGATCTCTATATTTGTCTTATTGCCCACAAGCTCAAGATACACAAATCCTGAACAGCGCGAGAAGACACAAGAGACAAAAAAAGTAGCAAGTATTTGGGAAATGGCCCTCATCTTTGCATTTTCTTTTTTCTGTTTTAAAATGCGAATCAGAAAAACTCGCTCTTCATCAGACTCAACATATTCAAGATTATGCTTAAGGAGGAGCTCTTGCGATTTTATCATCGCAAGCTCAGCCTCATGTTGGTTTTGGCTTGAGGAGAGTGCCATGAGCTTTTGGACTTTGCGAAGGATGCTGTTTTCTTCAATATCGATAATTTGCACGCCATCGTCTAAACAGGTTGTTGCTTTAAAGACCTCTTCTCCCCATCCAAAGCGTTTGCAGATTGAGCGAAATTCTACGCCATGTGCTGCAGCTTCGGGATACTCAATAAAGGTTTGGTAGTGTGCAAGCTCATGTCTGATGATATTGACAAGATCAGCATGTGAGATGTGCATGAGCTTTTCATGAAAGCCAAACTCATAAAAATCATGTGCAAAGTAGCCAAGCATGCTTTTGTTGTTATAGATCACAATTTTGATCGGATAGGATATGCGCTCTCTTTTGTCATAAAAGCGATCGCCAAATACTCGAAGCCCCATCTCTTTTGCTATAACTTCCTTGACGGATGACTTTACTTTGGCGATAAACTGTACAATCTTTTTTGAGTATATATGCATAGCAAAAATGGTAGCACTCCTGCCATTTTTATCTAGTATAAAAAAATTAATTGACAATCTCGTGAAAAATTTGTATTATTGATTTGAGGGGTTTTGCTCCTCATACTTTGGGGGTTATATGATGCACTCATGCCTGTTTTATAAAATCGTACTCGCGATTACTATTATAGGCGCCCTGAACTGGGGCCTAGTTGGCTTTTTTAGTTTTAACTTAGTAGATTATATTTTTGGTGTAGGTTCCGTACTGTCGCACATCATATATAGTGTTGTGGGACTTTCTGGACTTGCTCTTCTGGTTAGCTACTTTAGAGGCTGTTCGCTCGAGAAAAAAGAGTAATCTTTTACTTGTAAAGAGAGTCTGTAGCGACATAAAATAGCTCTTTTGGGACCATATTGATCATGAAAGAGCTGTTTTTGCGCATTTTGCTTATGTTTGGAGCGCTTTTGCTTCGGTTTCGCTACCGTATTACCTATACGGGGCTAGATCAGGTAAAAGCGTTTTTAGATTCAGAGAAAAAAGGCGCTCTTTTTTTGCCGAACCATCCAGCAGTCATTATCGATCCACTCATCGTCTCGATCCCGCTTATTAAAGAATTTAATGTTCGTCCGCTCATTATTGAGTATATGTTCTATCATCCTGCGGCGCACTGGGTGGCAAAACTTATACATGCACTTCCCATGCCAAATTTTGGCACAAGCTTTAGCCCGCTCAAGTTAAAGCGTGCAGAGCGATCGCTACAAAAGATCTCTGACGGCTTAAAAGAGGGAGATCGCTTTCTTGTCTATCCATCGGGAACTACAAAGCTTCAAGCAAAGGAGATAGTTGGCGGATCCTTTGGCTGTCATCAGCTTGTACAGGAAAATCCAGATGTTGCCATCATACTCGTTCGCATGACAGGGCTATGGGGATCGAGCTTTTCTCGCGCACCTACCCATGGCGGCTCTCCTCATACAAACAAAGCGCTAAAAAATGGCTTGTGGACTCTCATCAAAAACTGCTTTTTCTTTGTGCCAAAACGAAAGGTTCTCGTTGAATTTGAAGTGGCAGAGAGCACTTTTCCTCGCAGAGCATCTAAGCAGGAATTTAACCGCTACCTCGAAAATTGGTACAACAAACCCTTTGGCGAAGAAGGGGAGCCGCTCTCTTTAGTCTCATATGCCTTTTGGAAGGAGCAGTTTGTTGAGTTTGAGAAAAAAGAAGAGGTAAACCTCGACCTCACAAAAGTTCCTGAAGAGGTAAAAAAGCAGGTAATCAAAAAGATCTCATCCCTTGCTAAAGTGGATGAAAAAGAGGTCCTTCCGGATCTTAAGCTCATTGAAAACCTTGGCCTTGATTCCTTAGATCATGCAGAGCTTGTGGCCTTCTTAGAAACAGAGTTTGATATCTCAGGAGTTCAACCCGAACAGCTTACCACAGTGGCAACAGTTCTTTTATTTGCCTCAGGGGCGCTTGCCAAGAGGGAAAAAGAGGAGTCTCGCTTCAATATGAAAGGCTGGGAGAAAAAGCGTGCAGCTACAAGGCTTTTGCTGCCCGATGGATCCTCAATTCCTGAGCTCTTTTTTAAAACAGCAGATGCCAATCTCTTTGAAATAGCCTGCGCAGATCCCCTGCTTGGCCCTCTTTCATTTTTTAGGTGCAAGAAGGTCGTTTTTCTCCTTGCTGAAGCCATTGCAAATATGCCAGGAGAAAATATTGGCATCCTTCTTCCTGCTTCCTCATCGACATACCTTCTTGTGCTTGCTTGCCAGCTTGTTCATAAGACACCCGTCATGATCAACTGGACGGTTGGAGGAAAGCATCTTGAGACGGTAGTAGAGGTTTCAAAAATAGAGCGTGTGATCAGCTCTTGGGCTTTTCTTGATGCACTCGATGCTGTCGATCTCTCAGCTATAGAGCCTCATCTTGTCTTTTTAGAAGAGCTTAAAGCTACCTTTAGCCCCCTTGATCTTATCAAGGCATCGATGAAGGCCTATGCTGCAACAACCGTTCACGATATCGATAAAGAACAACATGCGGTAATACTCTTTACAAGCGGAACAGAGGGTATGCCAAAGGGTGTTCCACTTTCTCACGATAACATTATTTCAGATCTCAGAGCAGCACTTGATACCGTTATACTCAAAAAAGATGATGCGCTTTTAGCGAACCTTCCTCCTTTTCATTCCTTTGGCTTTTCGGTCACAGGTCTTTTGCCATTTGTTGCGGGCTTAAAGAGCGTCTTTTTTCCAAATCCTACCGACTCAAAACGTCTAGCGAGGGCAATAGGTCATTGGAAGGTAACAGTGCTATGCAGTGCGCCAACATTTCTCAAGAATATCTTATCTTTTACAAAAGATGCCGATACCTCGATGATTCGAATGGTGATATCCGGAGCTGAAAAGGCGCCAGATGAGCTTTTTTCACTCCTTAGCAGATGCTCTCCAAAAGCGCTCTTTGTAGAGGGCTATGGGATTACAGAATGCTCTCCCGTCATTTCTGCAAATGTCTCTGGGGAGAGAAAAAATGGTGTAGGGCGGCCCCTTAATGGTGTCGATGTTAGAATCGTAGATCCAGAAAATCTTACTCTCCAAAAGCAGGTAGCTGAAGTTGGGCTCATTCTCGTTTCTGGGCCTAATGTCTTTTCCGGCTATCTTAACAAGGGGTTAAGCGATCCTTTTATCGAGATTGATGGTAAAAGATGGTATCAGACAGGGGATCTTGGATCCTTTGACAAAGAGGGAAACCTTATTCTTTCCGGAAGGCTAAAGCGCTTTATTAAGATAGGCGGGGAGATGATAAGCCTTGCGGCTATTGAAGAGATACTAGCCAACCAGACAGATGCAGCACCAAATAGCTTTGTAGTAGTTACTGAGGGAGATCTCCTTGGGAAGGTAGAGCTTGTCCTCTTTACGACAAAAGGGGTGACAACACAGGAAGCAAACCAGCTGCTTCGAAAGGGTGGCTCTAGCAACCTTGTGAAGATAGACCGAGTTATACACCTTGATGAAATGCCGCAGACAGGCACCGGCAAAATTGCCTATCGCCAGCTCGAAAAACTCCTCCAACCAAAATAAAGACGATGAAAATATTTAATACAGAATCTCGCGCCCTTGAAGAATTTACGCCAATCGATGCAAAACGTGTGCGCTTTTATACCTGCGGCCCCACTGTCTATGACTATGCCCATATAGGCAATTTTCGTACCTTTGTCTTTGAGGATCTCTTGAGAAGAGCGCTGATATTTTTTGGCTACAGTGTGGACCAGGTGATGAACCTTACCGATGTCGACGATAAGACGATTAGGGGAGCCTGTGCAAAAAATGTATCCCTTAACGACTTTACAAAGGTCTATAAAGATGCCTTTTTTGAAGACCTTGGCGTGCTAAGGGTACAAAAGGTGGAGCACTATCCACAAGCGACAGACTACATCCCTCAGATGATCAAAATGTGTGAGGAGCTTATTGCAAAGAATGTTGCATACCAAGGCCAGGATAAAAGCGTCTATTTTGCTATTACCCGTTTTAAGGAATATGGAAAGCTCAGCCATCTCAACCTTGATGATTTAAAGCTTGGAGCATCAGAGCGTGCGCTTCGCGATGAATATGCCAAAGAGAGTGCATCAGATTTTGTACTCTGGAAGGCCTATGACGAGGAGCGAGATGGCGGCATCTACTGGGAGAGCCCATTTGGTAAGGGAAGGCCTGGATGGCATCTAGAGTGCTCTGTTATGGCGCAAAGTATCCTTGGAGATACGATAGATCTTCATGCCGGCGGCGTGGACCTTATCTTTCCTCACCATGAAAATGAAATCGCCCAGTCTGAGTGCTGCTCCGGTAAGCCCTTTTCTCGCTACTGGGTGCATGCAGAGCATCTTCTCGTAGATGGTAAAAAGATGTCCAAAAGCCTTGGAAACTTCTATACTCTCAGAGATATCTTAGAAAAGGGATATGATGGGGTGACGCTCCGTTTTATGCTGCTCTCATCACACTATCGCACGCAGCTAAACTTTACTTTTCAGGGCCTCGATGCAGCAAAAACCACAGTAGGGCGGCTTCATGACTTTATGGCAAGACTTAGCGCCTATATGCCTGTAGGTAAATGGGATGATGTAGATGGTGCTATCGAAAAGCTTCTATCAGGTTTTTCACATGCCCTTAGCCAAGATCTCAATATCTCTGAAGCTTTGAGCTTTCTCTTTGACTTTGTCAGGGAGGTAAATAGTGCAATGGATGCAAATAGGCTTGGATCTGATGATCTTGCTAAAGTTAAAGATGCCATCAAAAAGGTAGATGCTGTCCTCGCCATTATGCAAAAGCCGGAAGAAGAGATCCCTCAAGAGATCATTGATCTTGCCGAAGAAAGGCAGCTTGCAAGAAAGCAAAAGGAGTGGGCACGCTCAGATGAGCTTCGCGCGCTCATTTTGGAAAAAGGCTACCTCCTCGAAGATAGCCCAACCGGTCTCAGGATAAAAAAGGGCTAGAGAGCCTTTTGTTTATATTTTAGTAATCTTATATCGAAAGCTGTCGAGATTTAGCTGATATAGTGCCAAATGCAGGCTAGGCCTAGGAACTTTCCATGGGGCTGATCAGCAAATGATATCAGGGCATAATTGCTCATGCCCCGATATGTATCTCTGATCTGTTAATCAGCAGAAGGTACTTCAAACAATGGATTCGATAATGGGATTGCTTTCACCATCTTATCTAGTTGTTTTGCAGGGATTACTGCACCAAAAAATTGAACGGCTTCAAACGTTGGATCATTTCGTCCATCATGCCAGCTGAATACTAGGTCACCCGTAACTTCATCAAGAGCCATAGACATGAATCCACGGTTTGCAAAGCTGCTGTTGCTCACGGCAATCGGATCAGACCAGGTCATCCCATTGTCGCGAGATATTGCAAAGTAAATTTGCATGTCCTGAGAAACACTTGGCACTTGATTATTTACCTGAGCATACAATGCCTTACGAGTAGTATCATAAATGATTGCATGACCTCCAGGCATTGAAAAACCAAAAAACGGCTGCGCTATTTGGGTGCTTTCAACATAATTGTTTCCTTCATTCACAATCATTGCAAAATCCCAAGAGCCTGCCCAATTAGACCCAATGGTTCCTCCTGGTGATTTAAATGCAACAACAGCGGGTTGTATGAAGGAATATGGCGTTGAGCCTTCAGGCGATGGCGCGGCAATGAGCCAAACTCTACCATCATCAGATGCGGTAATATCGCTTGTGACTTGTTCCATAGATAATTGTGGAAGTAAATCAAATAAAGCGCCTCCAACGTCAATATTTGAAAGCCCAAATCCATTGATCGGGATAAATCCTATTACTTGCATACCATCGAGCGTATCGCTGTTAAATAATGCACAAGTATAATACAGACCATATTGTCCCTCTTCATTTGTTCCAAAGGCATACATTGGAAAGTCGTAAGCATTTATGCCAGGAATAAAATATGATGAATCAGTTGGTGCGGTAAAAATCGTCTGAAAAGTTCTTCCTTTATCAAAGCTCACCGCAAAGAACGGAATATTTACAAAATTTCCTGGGAGTGGCGAAATACCACTACCATCATAGCGAATGGTGCCCGCATACCAAATATTGCCATATTGATCTGAGCCAACACCACGAGCATCACCTACATCAAATGAGCATGGTCCTTTTTGCCAAGGAGCGCCAAGATTCAAAGGCCCATTAAATTCAGCTGGCCATGTTTTGCCACCATCAAATGAAACTGCTCTATAATATGTGGAAGCAGACCCAGGACATGGTATAGTACCAGTACCTTGAATGACTGTATAGGATACAACAATGTTTTTCTTATCAGTTCTGTTTATGGTTACTGCATGGTCAAAAGCAGCAGTTACATCTGGGGTGGTGATATTGGATATGTTAACAGGTTTGCGAACCTTTAATTTTCCATTTTTAACAGAGCCAACTGCGACCATACAATTAAGTATGTTGTTTGTTTTATCTGCAAACATTGAGTTATCACCCCATGAGAAGGCAACAACTCCATCGTAGGCATCATTGATCTCAAGGTCTCGAAATCCAGTATTTGCAAATCCTCCGGTAAATTGGGTTGTGTTGCTAAAGCCTTTGGCTATGATGCTATTTTTGCACAATTTTTCTTTTGGTCCCACTACATAGGTAATTGAGCAAGGCATTACAATTTGTGGGCCTGGCGGAATTATATTGCCAAAAGTGCCCGCACACTGAATTTGCAGCTCACCTGCATTCGTAACTTGAATTATATACCCTACAGGCGGTACTGGAAGCGTAGCTGGATCTTGTGCATACGAAAAAACAGGGCTCATGCCGTTGTTTGAGGCTGCTACTATAGAAACTGGCACTAGATCGTTAGGAGTTACGCATTCAGGTAAAAAACCATCCGTAGTATATATATATCCACCAGCTGGAGGGAATCCAGGCACTTGCTCACCTGATGGGTAGTATGGATCATCCTGAGACACTTGCCCAGTTTGGAAGTTGATTAACGGAATATTTACTGTGACTAAATTGTCATGTTTTACAATATTTAGCGTTACCCAGAATTCAGTATTCTCAACAAGAAAGCCATTGGCATCAGCAAGTTGCAATTGAATCTTGTGCTTGAAATACTTGTTTTTCTCGCATTTTTCTTTATTTACCTTACATAATTTGCATCCACCTGTGCCGTGATTGCTGCGAACAGACTCAGATTTTGCAAATAAATTTGCTCCAAGCAGAACGCAAAAGAGCGTCAAAGACAATAATTTTTTGGTCATAAATCTTTCCTTATCTAAGTGTTGGTTGGACATACTGACAGGACATAGGACATTCTTTACATTCAGGAGAATAAGCAATTCATTTTTGAGATGCAAGTGAAATTCAAGATATGTTGAGGGTATAAGGGGCACATATGCTTGCCAGTTTTGGATGACGAAATGCACGCACTTAAGACCATCCTTTCCTACATAAATGTCTTTTGAGATAAGGGATGTTTTAGAGCCCATATGGGCTCTAAAACATATAGGTCCAGGTGTAGTGAATCTGGACTTGAATAAATTACTTTATGTAAATGTCCTTTGCTTTTGATGGAATGCCATTTGCTACCACTTCTATCTTGCTTGGGCCTTTTTCTATATCCTGTGGGACATCAAAGAATGTATGCACACATTTTTCAGAGGCAACCCCCATAAAGCTGTGATCATGAGTACGGCAGTACTTGACATGGCGGGTTTGTTTGTTCGTTATGCGCACTAAGGGATAGTTAGTTGCGGCTTGAGCATCATCTCCACACTGTGTGGCTTGAGTCATGCCGTTAAAACGAATGCCTGAAATTTTATATGTTTTACCCTGACGAATTTTTTCTGGATAGCAACAAATTTTTGGTGCCCATTCTTTCTTATATCTCGAATCACTAGCAGTATAAATGTAGCCATTTTCTGTAGTGGCGTCCACAACGAAAATCTGCCCGGTAGGCAATACAACAGAAGTATAGAAAAAGGTAGGCAATTCAGATGAAATTGGATTTGGTGCTGGTGGCTGTTGCATATAGGCTTCGCCATCAAACTCAAAGAAAAGATTTCCGCTTCCAAAAGGAGGTTGGTAGGGTCCTGCATTAAAGAAGACGTTTCCATTTGGCAAAACGGAACCAATTCCGTCGATATTGCAAAGCTCTCCAAGAACTGGATCCACCGGAAGTCTAGGTCCTGGTTTCCACTTGTTTTTCTTTGTGTTATATATCGAGGTAAATCCATTGTTAGCCCCTACCACAAAGACTGTGCCATCAGGCCTTAATACACTAGGGCCTATTTCACCAGCAGGCGTATTTTCTACATCACAACAGGGGGAAAGCTGTACAACAGTACTTGGTGTGAAACTCCATTTTCCACTTTTAGGATTGTACACTTGTGCTCCAGTAAATTTTGGTATATAGCCTGGCACACCAACGACAGCATCAACATTATTAAGGACGGTAAGAACTTTTCCGTTTGGAAGAAGTGTCCAGCCCTCTTCGTCATTAAGGTCGTATTTAGTTGCTGTGCCGGTTTCTTTCCATACTGGAGGAATTGTTTCTCCATCCCAGAGCGCGGATGCTCGGCACTTTGATCCCATGAGCATAAACGTGCCATCATTGAGAATAGCAGAAGCTGCATCTCCCACAGGATGATCAGTTGAAGGAGGATAACCGTGAATATCAATGTTAAATTGAAGATCGTATGGATCAAATGTAAAAAAATCAGGACCAATGATTGGAGTCCATGTATCAGAAACGGGGTCATAGATGGCTCCAAGATTAGTCTCAGACCACATAAAGTCGGGGCTATTAAATTCTCCACCGATAAAGATCACTTTGCCATTTTTTAAAACAGCAGAAGCATAGCCATATGGTGTATATCCAGCTGGAAGAGAAGCCAATTGCGACCAGGTTCCATTGACGTAGCTTCCGAATTCATCAGGTGTCAGTTTCCAAATTTCGCCCGTAACAACACTAAAACCGACATTTTGGACTAAAATGGATCCATCTGTTAGCAAAAGTGGATTATTACAACTTCCCAATCCAGGATCAATAGGTGTGGCAAAAGGAGGGGGATTGGTAAGAGAGGTCCAGGATCCAGCAGTAAGCCTTGAGGAACATGACAGGGACATGATTGCTGTACACAAAATCGCGAGCAAATTTTTGGTAATACCTTTCATAATCTTCCTTTTTTGTTAGAGAACTTCATCTTAAAGTTCATTTTTTAGATGCTAACCAAGGGTTTACTTTTTTACTAGTTCTATCATCTCTTCAGAGATTGCTCCTTGCTTAAATAGCTTAGGCCATATCAGGGCCGGAATATGGAGTAAATCTTCTTGTAATTGAAATTGGGGTCATACCCAATACTGTTTACTTAAGTCATTTTCAAAACTGGCTTGATGGCTTTTTTTTACATTGTTCTTTTAAAATAACAAAAAATTAACCGCGGAGATCGCAGAAATCGCAGAGAAAAACAGATAAATTTCCTTTGTTTTTTCTCTCTGCGTCCTCGGCGTTCTCTGCGGTAAAAAATAAGTTTAATTACTTTAAGTGAACGGTATTGGGGTCATGCCCGTTAATCTGTCACTCTTGCTGGCTACAAGAAGTAGTGAGAAAAGGTCAGCTAAGGAGTTGAGCTACTATACTAGTGAGATGCCGCTAGCGGCTTCTACTTTTGTCTGCAAGGAATGGGCACGCTCAGATGCGCTTTGCGCCCTCATTTTGCAGTTGGGCTGCCTCCTCGAAGATAGCCCAACCGGTCTCAGGATAAAAAAGGGCTAGAGAGCCTTTTTGCTTACATTTTAGTAATTTACCGAAATGGAATTGGATTTATGCGAGATAAAGTGGGAAAGGCTGTCCTCATCTTCAACTAAAAGGCCGTTTACCATAAATTGAGCATCGTCTGGCATGGGTTTTAGTTCCTTTTCCGTGATTTTATCAGAGTCTATTTTGACACGTAGTTCTTGAGGCTTAGCTTGTTGTTCCCGCATAGCGTGCATAATCTTCCATTGATTACTCTTTGTAAGCTCCGTGTTATATTCGGTTATCATTGTCTGAGCTTTTTCTCGTAATGCAGCAAAGGTGTGATTTGTTGTCATAGGTACTGATATGCGATTATTTGTGCCATCGACACGTGGTAAATTAATATACACATCTACTAATTTTTCATTGCCGTTGCGAATAAAATCTGCAAGGATAGTAAGCCCTATGCTATCACAGGCTGCCGCAGCATGATTTGCTTCTGTATGAGATTGAAAGTCCTCATGGAGTGGAAAGATAGTATGTCGAATATAGGGTGCACAAAATTTGCGAAATATGGCTGGATCAATATCTAAAAACAGCTCTTGCGTTGTGTCGTATACCCCGCTTACCTTGCGTTCAAGTGTTGAATCTTTATTTTGAGGAAGCTGTAGAGTGGTCTTTGCAAATTCAAACCTCTCTCCACCAGCATTAACTTTTACAATATCTAAAGTCATAATAAACCTATTTTAGATGTTATTATTCCTCAATTTACTAATTTTTTTCAGTAATTATTATTACATTGTATTAGTGAAATTTAACATAAATTGCTTATATTTAGAAATATATACATTGAGTTGCAATGATTGTTGACAACTATCCTTGTAAGTATAAAATAAAAATATAAATATATAGCTTTTTAGGGGGCTAAAATTATGGCTGGTCCAGAATTAACACCACTTTATCCAAAGGATATTCCGCAGGGAGAGTCTGTAAGTAAAGCTGAGAAAAAGAGTGGCGAAGCTAGTGGGCGTGCGTATACTAAGGAAGATAGCGACTCTACAGTATCAGAGCTCTTTACGGCAAGTCATGCTGAAGCGTCAAAACCCCAAAATCTTGAATCTAAACAGATTACCGAGCTAACGACTAAAGTCGAAAAACTTAAGCAAGTAATAAGTCAGCTTACGGCGCAATTAAATCCAGCTATGAAAGAGGCGCACGATGCAACTCAAGCAAAAGCTCGCGGTGAAAAACTAAATCTTGCACTCCAAAAAGAGCTAGCAAGTCTTCAAGACGAAAATGATTCGCTTTCTCAACGGATTGAGGAGTTAGAAGGGAAGCTTGCCCAGATGCAACAAGGATCAGAGGCTCCACCTGCCCCTCCGGCTCCACCAACACCACCAGCTCCGCCGCCACCACCGCCACCACCCATGCAGACTACAGGCGGTCCGCCACCACCACCTCCTCCATTGCCGCGGTCTGAATCGCCACGAGCAGAAGGTGCTCAGCAGGCTCCAGTAGCACAGAAAAGTTATGCTCAAGTGAAAGCGGCGATATTTGACGTTTTAGTGCCTCTTGCCAAGCAATTTGCAAGCAATCAATTTGGTGAAAAGGAAAGAAAACTCGCTGCAGAAAAGTTTATTAGGCAATCTTTAGAGAATAAACCAGGGGGACTGTCTAAAAAAGATCTAGACGATCTTTTTACCAATCAATCGGTGGACAAGCTTCCTTCGCATCTTCAAAACTGGCGTAAGGCAGTAGATTACTATGTAGAAAAAACCAGTGCTCTAAAGATAGAAAGTGATAAAAGAAGTGAAGAAGCATCAACAAAGCGTCAAGATGCTCTTGTAAGTGACATGCTTGCAGGAACTCCAAAAGTGTCTCGTGGAAAAAGCGGTCCCGTTCAAGCATCACCTGCCGGAACCTTTAGCGTTGATGACATGAGAGAGATTCTTACTGCATCTTTTACACAAAAGGGAGAAGGGGAGAAGAAAATTGAGAGGCTTCTTTCTCAAGAAAATACAGTCGAAATCGAGTTTAAGAAACTAAAAGCAGATGTTAAAAAGTACTGTGATTCTACAAGTACCAAATTGCCAGAGGATATCAGGGGATATCGGGATATTTTAAAGCTGATGCAGACGAAAGAGTCTCAAGATGCTGTAGTTAGATTGTTTGATCCCCATGCTGTGAGATTGGATCCAGCTCAAAGAGAGCTTGCATACTCCAAAGCAGTAGCGGAGCTCGAAAAATACTTAGATCTTATCCAGGTAAAAGACAAAGCCGCTCTGTTGAAGAATCCTATCGCAGTGCTTGCAAAGTATCAGGAACTTGTCCTTTTGAAACTTAAGCTCTATGATATGGGTATACCGTTCAGTATGCTGCTTTCTGATAAAGGCGAAAAGGCACTTTCAGGAAAAGAAGTGCCTAAAGATCTAAAGCAATTTTTAGCATCAATGCAAAAAGAACTCATTCCTAACGATGAGGAAAGAGCTGAGGCTAAAGATGGGGAAATATTCATAAAAAAATATGAGGAAGTGCGACGTACATCGAACTTCCCACCCGCTGCCGAAAGGGCACGCACTACAAAAAAAGCAGAACTTTTTCCGATGGATGAGAAAGAATTGGCAGAGGCTATTAGAATGCTTAAGCGAGGTGAAAGCCCAGAGGTATTCAGATACCATTTTACGAGCGAAGTGACACCAAGAAAAGCACTTTTGGACCAAATTGTTAAGGCTATCAAGGAAGTCAAAGACATAAATGATCGCGAGAGAATGCTCAGCGCCCTATCACCCTTTCAGCAGATTTGTTTACTTGAAGCTTGCCAAGACAAAACCCTACGCGAAGAAATTGCCAACTATATGGCAGCAGAAATGGGTAGATGCCTTGATCCCGATAGCGCTCTAGCCGATCCAACAAAAAGGCAAGAGTACATTAAGCTGTATGCATACGTAAAAAGCAGCCAAGATGATCAAAAAGTCTCCCCTGAATGGAAGAATGGCTATGCATTATTTATGGAAGCCCTTAACGACGAAGCCTATCAGAACATCGAGCGCTTTTTGTAATAGCTCAAAAGGCTCTATAGTGGCTTATTGAGTAAGCCACTCAGATAATGATTGAAGAAGCGGATCATCAGAGTGCTCGGTGAGCTCTTGGAGTACGATATCGAGTAAAGTCTCTTTTGTTGGCGCTTCGTGCTTAAGTAGTTTTATAAAGATCCCAAGTTCAGAATTTTGCGCCATTTCCTCTACGGAAATATTTGCCTCATTTCGAGATCCTTTCTTCATGCCAAGCTCCAAAAGAACAGCAAATTCAATTGCTCCTATGGCTTGATCGCTGATGTAGGCTAAAAAAGCCTCATGCAGGAGGGTGTTTCCATCATTTGGGTTTCTAAAGGTATGTATTTCAGAATGCTTTACAAAAAACGCTTTTGTTTTTTCATAAACATCCTGGGGCTCTTTTTGAATTTCTTTGCGAAATTGTGCAAGATCCCTGAGTATCGCTGGCTTGAGCCACTCTTCTAGCTCCTTATCCTCATGGCGCGCTGCAATTGAACAAAGCGCTTCTTTATCCATCTGCTCTGTCGTAAGTATTTCTACGAGCATTGATAAATCTAAATCAAGTGCGCGCCCTATAAGACGTTCTTTAACCGAGCAAAAGCCGTCAAATCTATTGCCTACTTGGTTGATCGCTGCCAAAAATGCATAGGCAGATGGGGCATCCTTTGGCCGTACAGGAGCTGCTAGCATATCTATGGAATGGAGATAGGTATCAAGAATAGGAACAGCTTTTTCAGAAAATATGAGACTTGCATGTTTCTGGATAGCTTCCAAACAGGCTTCATAACTTTTCATGCCAGCCTGGAGTATTTCTATTTGCGCATGTGCAACAACCTGAGGTGATACTACGTGATTGTCGTTATTGTTATTATTGTTATTATTGTTGTTAGTAACCATGCTAGGTCCTACGAGCCACTCATCCACCGTTTGCGAGATTTTTTCATGAGCTGCTGGGACTTGCCCGTAAGAGAAATCTCTTCCATTTAAGGTTCTACTTGCCGCTTGCACATCCTCAAGAGACATATCTCCTAATTGTAATACATAATCTTCGTTATCTGATTTAAGTGGTTCCATAGAATCCTGCACATATTTTTGCCTGCCACTATAGCACTATTAAGTAATTATCTTCAGCTATTCGTAATACCGAATGAGGGCCAGGCCCTCATTCGGTATTACGAGCTGAATAGGTTAATTAGAGTCTAGTTGTGTAAAACTCTAGTCGTTCTCTATACTCGCGCTTTTTTTTGAGTAATTATGGATGCTTTAGCTGCAACTTTTAGGCAATGTGACATCACTACTGTATCACTTTATGTTCCACAAGGCATTTCTGTTTTG
>CAZEGK010000016.1:34155-51874 GCA_964512205.1 uncultured bacterium
GCAATGTGACATCACTACTGTATCACTTTATGTTCCACAAGGCATTTCTGTTTTGAGTGTGGAAGAGCAGTTGGGCACTGCTACGAATATTAAAGTAGAAGCGCCAATCATTTCTAAAGAGATTCCTTGGATCACTGCACGGACTCGTGATGTAGTAGTGTTGGATCTTGTTATTAATATGACAGATGATATCAAACTTGATTGGTTTCGCTCATGCACGAGGCTCAAACATCTTTCTCTTAAGGTACAAGATGTACGACCTTTTAATGCTGTATATGGATTTGAAGAAAGCAGTCAAAGGCCACCGTTAGAATCTCTTACCATTACAAAAGCAAATTTTGTATATGGGTTTTTTAGATCTCTTCAGGGTCTTCCTTTAAAAAGTTTATCTTTTGTTGATGCTTGTTCTCGTATTACTGACACATTCAATAATCTTGTTACTCTTATCGAAGGAACTTCCCTAGAGCAACTTGATATTTCAAGAAGCCCGTGGGGGGGTAAAAAAGAATTACGTAAGATACAGCAAAAATTTCCAAAGCTTTCTTTTAAACCTGAGCCGCCACCAGCTCCTGCTTTGCGAGAAAATTTCTTTGGAATCCTTACAAATAAAAAAGATCTTGAGCACTGCTATCCACTTGCAACACTTAATCAAGGGAGCAGGGACCTTGGTAAGCTTGCACAATTTTTAACGGAAGTTGGAGAAGACGAGGATCAAAACTGGACTATTGTAGATCGGTATAGCTGCGTTTATACACATAATGTCTGCCAAGGTCTTGCTGGTGCAAGCCCCATTGGCTGTCCTGATCGAATGCGTATTGCTGCAGAGGAGCCTCGTAATACTGAACAAATTCTTGCTTTTTGGAAATATGCCAGAAAAGTGCCGCTGATTGTTAAGGTAAAAACTCGCGATGCATTTGTTACGCCCTACTATCCACTGATGGTGGAGAAGTAAATGAATTTGGAACAGAGCAGCATAAGATAGCTGTAAAATGTATTGCACTTTCTAAACATGATGTGCATCCAATAACCAAGCGTACATTACAGTTAGATAACGATATTGTGCATCACATACAGGTTGATTGGACGGATGGATATGGTTTAGACATAAATATCCTTTCTGTACTTATTGAAATGGCTTGTGAAATTGAAAAGCAGCATGAGGGAGAAACCCTTGTGCACTGTACGCTTGGTCTTGGGAGAACGGGAACTTTTATTGCGTGCCAAATTATCAGATCTTTAGTCAATGCTTGTACAGATCCTCAGGAGCTTTTAGAGTGGTCTCTTAACCTTGAGGAGCTTTTGCGTACGCTTCGTCAAAAGCGATCAAGTATGATCCAACATGAAGATCAGCTCGAGTGCATTCTTGTATATACAGCGTTAATCGTTAAGGCTCAACTTGCCGAATTAAACAAAAAATAACTAGCATAACACCTAATGAGGGCCAGGCCCTCATTAGGTGTTATGCTCAACTCTGGTAATGGTGTATAATATTCTTTATGATATACTCAATCTGTTCGTTTCTAAATTACAATAAGTATGTAAAGTTAGCATTTCATGCTTCTGATTTAGCTGTTCATCTCTATGCTGCTGACAAAGCGCGAAGAAAGTATGAGCCTGAAATAGCAAAATGTGTAGAAGATGTGATTGCATTAAGTAAAAGCCATATCGGAAATAATATTGAAAAAGTAAATAAGCGATTGAAGGGTGAATTGCGTAAAATTATCGCGCCAGCTTTAGGTGATCACGATATTAAAAATGTAAAGTTTGTAATAAAGAAAGCGGGTGTTCTTTCAAGCCCCTATGGATCCCTTGGTTCTCTTAAAAATAATGGCCGGGCAATCATTTGGATATCACCTAGTGAATATGAGCATTTAGAAAAATCAGATAACATCGCCAAAGAAGCTAGCTATAGCCTTCGGCATGAACTGGGACATATTCTAAACGGTGACTATGATGTCATTGGCCAAAGAAACGAATTTATTGTAGAAGTTGTCAAAAGATCGGTGCGAGTGCTGCCTACACTAGCACTTTCTTACTCTGGATATAGCTATCTCAGTTCACTGCTTGTAGGATATGTAATTGAAAGAGTCTCTGCAGATAAAATCTCTCAATGGGCAAGTAATTGGCTAACGCGTCAGAAGGAATATAAGGCCGACGCTTTTGCAGCAGAGCATACTCCTCTTGAGGAGGCAGATGAAGCGATAAAATTTTTTAAAGATCAACGTGAAAAAAATATCGCGTTGTTTGATGAAGCGCAGCGGACTTTTGAAAATGGTACCTTTCTAACAAAAATAGCCGCTAGACTCATTTTACAGGTTGATGCAGAGGGCAACGAACGAGGAGATGTAGAACATCCGCCACTTTCGGAGAGGATTGCCCTTTTTGAAAACGCCATGCAAGAAAAACGGTCTCGTCTTTAGTTTTGTAACACCGAATGCGGGCCAGGCCCGCATTACCGAAAGAGGGCCTGGCCCGCATTAGGTATAAAGCATGTGGAAAATATTTGAATGAATTAGTTTGGGAATAAAATGGTGATGCAGTAATAATAGAACATCATTTACTGAACGGGATAAATAGATATGTTTCCTCTTACAAATTCACTTCATATGCTGCTTACTATTTATAGAGATAATGACACTACTCGGCCAGATAGACTCATCGAGTGTATAGAAAAGCGACCAAATCCAAAAGCCTCATTGACATCACTTTTCAATCACCTTCTTCAAGAAAAAGAAAATGAGAGCGATTTAGGGCAAGCGCTTATAGAATGTCTCCAAAAGAAATACTTTGTCCATGTTGTGCCGGGTAAGCCTATTATTCTTACAAAAAAGTGTTTTGTAAAAGTGCTCAATCTGGATGCTCTTCTCTACATTGCCCCATGGCTTGAATTGAGGGATTTAGTTGCATTTGGCGGCGCATGCAGAGCTTTTCGTGATGCTGCAATGCGGGTTCTTCAAAGTGGGAGGCTGCCTGTGCACATTAGCGGCAATAAGAAGGCTGCCTCTTTTCCATTTGCAGGGGTAACTTCTTGCATTATGAGTCACTGCAATGAAGAAAGTGTAAAGACTTTAGAAAAAACGCATCCTCACCTTAGAAAAATTCATCTCCATAGGTGCGAAGAGGTGAAGGGTTTTAATTTTCCAAACCTTCAATCGCTCAAGCTTTTTGGACATAGTATTACAGATAGGATGCTTTTGCCTATTCTTAGAGCCCATCGACAGGTAAAAGCGATTGATCTTGAGTTTTGTGCAAATATTACTGGGAGTGCGCTAGCCGAGGCTAAAACATGTAAAAATCTTGAAGAGCTAAGCCTTCAAGGAACTTCTGTTCAAGGGGTACATCTTAAAACAATACTTTTGGAGGCGCAGAAGCTTAGAAGGATAAACCTAAGCCATTGCGATATGCTCACAAAGGGTGACTTTGACTCTTTAGTTTATCCGAAAAGTATCGAAAAAGTCATTGTGTATTGGACAGCAATTTACAACAACGGCCCTCCTTAAGGGGCCTTAGATTTGCCTGTAAGCCCCAAAATGCCAACAATAATCAAGTAGATAGCCACTACTAAATTGAGCATTTGTGGAAAAAAGAGAATCAAAATCCCGGCAATAAGGGCAATGATTGGGGAAAGAGCAGGAAGAGACATAGCAACCTCTAGTTACTTTTTCACCTTTCTACCGATCGCTTTTTTCATAGTCAATAAAAAAAATTAGTCGTTTGCTGCGACGCGAGGTGATGGAGGCGGGGAGATAGCTTTATCATAAATTTTGTAGTAAAATGCCTTGATGAAGGCAATTTTCATCCTCAGCTCTATTTTTTTAGCGCTCGAATCACTTTTTGCAAGCTGCTCTTCAAGCTCAAGCACCTGCCTTACGTAGACTCTTTTAGTTTTTATGAGCGATTCTTTTGAGGCGGCTACGCTCATGCCGTTGCAAACCCCTGCATCGATGTATTTGAGCCATTCACTAGGAAGAGGTATAGTTTCAAGCTCTGCATATTTTTCTCGTTTTGCCTCAGGCAAAAGCTCAATAAGTGCTTTGCTTTCTCTAATGAGCGTCGCTCTTTCACTATGGAGGATATCGATGAGCTTTGCACACTCATCAACGGCCTCTCCCATTCGTAACAGTGCCTGAAAGCGGCTTTCGTGGCCTACGATTTTTTCGTTATATACCTTTATGCGAGCAGCTATTGTAGTGAGCGTTTCCTCGCAGCAAATACTATAATCACTTGTTTTTGCTTGAAAGCGGAGTCGAAGAAAGTCGAGATCGACAGGCTCGTTTGCGTCAAGTGCTTGAAGGATCTTTCCATAGCGTAATGTGTGCTCCTTCTCGCTTGGCTGTCCCATAATATGGGTTATAAGCTCTTTCAGCTCTAGGTGACCCATATTTGCGATTTCTTCAGATGTAGGCTGTAAAACAAGAGCTCGCTGGTGAGCGCGCAATTGGGCAAAACTGCTTGCAAGCTGAGCGATAGAGCGCTTCTTAGGGTATGCACTTTCCTTAATATGCTTTTCAAGATCCTTGCTTACAAGATCCTGCCGATACGTTTTTACAAGCTGGAGGACATGTAGTATTTTTTCACGTGAGGATGTGCGAAGCTTTGATGGCGTAAGGGAGATGCGACGCATAGGCGGCATCTTGTTGTAGTGTGCAAGAACACCAGCAAACTCTTTCATCTTAGCGGCATGGCGCATCTTGGTATAGGTCTGAAATGGTGTATCCGAATAGCCTTCATCATGGGCTACTTGAAATAAGATATCTTCTTGATCCTCTTCTGCAAGATCCATGAAGTCTTCTATGCAGATCGGGGAGGGGATCGCATTTGAAGCGGCGATTTCAACGCGCGTCTTTGTAGAGTAGGCTGCCATCTCGCGAAGGGCGGGAGGGATTGTCATGCGAAGTGCTTCAGGAAGTAGTAAAAACGTCCCGGTAAATACTCTTAGGGCAAGCGCTGCTCCTTGTGCTGCTGCTGCAACTCGCAATACTTGCTTTTTTTGCCACGTTTCAGATTCGTGCAACAGGGCAACAGATTTGTCTTGAAGTATCTTGAGCGCCATATCTACCGGCATGTCAACAGAGATAGCTGTTTGGGGTATCGTAGTAGGTGGTTTTGACTCCAAAAATCTATGTGCAGCGTTTGACATATAATAAAGCGACTGAAGCACTCGTATGCTGTTTTTAATAGATGTCGGCAGCTCAGTGGGAATAGGGACTAAAAGGAGAAGGTCTGTTGCTGTAGCGAGCGTTTTTAGCGCTGTTTGAAACCATTGGCATGTTGCTACTGGCTCGATTGGGACGTTCTCAATTCGCTTAGCAGCGATTTTTTCGACAGCAGGAGGTTTATGTTCTAAGAACATTTTCATTTTATGCTTAATAGGAAGGCGGTTAAATTTTTTAACCACAAGCTCTGCAAAGTTTCTATCGGCATAGTCTGTGATATTCTGCTGGAATATTTGTAGTCTCTCACGTGTGGAAAGCAGGGCATGATCATGCACTATTTGCACAAGATGCATCCTTTCTTCTTCAGTGCAGGTGCAAAATAGTGATGGGGTAAGTGCATTTTTTTCCTGCTCTTTCAGGCCATCATAGAGCCCTACAAGTTGCTGCAAAGCAGCTGTGTTTGCGCGCATTTTGTTGTTTAGGGCATATACAGCCTGTTGCATGCGTGTTTTCAACCGTTCAGAAAGCTGATACTCGGTGCTATTGCATACTAAAAATAGGATATCGCTCCTTGTCTCATTCGTTTCGCCTTTAAACAAGGAAATGTCTGTTACTGGAGCTGGTAAGGGCGGTTTTTCTTTATGCTGCACAGGAGATGCCGGTGCTATGCTACTACTTAGCATGCGGTCATGCGCATTTTGCAACAGCTCTTTTGGCCATTCAGGATGCGTCCAGAGAGTAGAGCATGCTTTGCGTAAAGGTTTTGTAACATATTCTCGAAGCGGAGTAATGCCATAGCCAAGCGCAAAAGAAAAGAGCGAGGGGACAATATTTCGTACTTTATCCACTACGCGGGTAAGGGTAGATGAGTTTTTTTGCTCATGCGCTTCTACGAGGCGGGCGGCATCAATTGCGGCGCACGTTTCTGTATCTATAGCTCTTCCCCATGGAATAGCTGCTTTTACTACGCGATCACGTAGGTTGGCGGGGGCTATATTATTGCCAAGTGAGCGCTCTACAAGAGCGCGAGTAGAGGGAGTAAAGCTTTGCATAGAGCGAGTGGCAAGTCCAGCCTGAATGATATGTCCTGCCGCTTGAAGCGGGCTATCTATTGCCCATGCTGCACCGTAAGCTACGGCGCCAATAAGCTTCATGATCCTGGGATGTAGAGCGGTTTCTCCAAAACTTGTAATATAAGATAGTATGTGGTGTGAACTTTCAATTTTGCTTATTGTCATTCAAAATATTATAATCTAAATAATAGTAGTGTGCAATTAAAAAGGGTATTATTGCTTTAGTGGGCCGCGATTGTTTCTTTAGAGGCCTCAACCTTTTTACAAAAGAAGACGAGGGGGATGGCGATAAGGTAGAGCCATGCCCCAAGCCATATTATGTCATTTGTAGCAAGCATATAAGCCTGCTGTTCTACTTGGGAATCAAGCAGGCGATCTGTTACTTCCGGGCCAAAGGCGCTTAGTTTTTTATAGACTTCCATGGTTACTGGATTATAGCTTGTAACAGCTTCCGTAAGCCTTGCATGGTGAAAGATTTCGAGGTGGCTCCAAAGCTGGATGGAAAGAGAGGTCCCAAAGCCGCTTCCTATCAAAATTCTGATAAAATTAAAGAGCCCTGCGGCACTTGCATAACGATCTTTTGGAATTTCTGCAAGAGACAGCTGAACAAGCGGCAAAAAGAAAAATGCAAGGCCAAAGCCCTGGAAAAAGCGGGCAAGCATGATTTTTTCTATGTCTACCTGGGTGGTGAATTTTGCTTGATAAAAGAAGCTCATGGCAAAGATAAAAAAGCTAAAGGCAGCGCAAACCCGAAGGTCAAAGCGCTGCATATTGCGTCCTACCCAGGTGGCAAGGCAAAATGGGGCGAGGCCAATAGGGGCCACTGCAAGGCCTGCCCAAAAAGGTGTATAGCCCTGTTCGAGCTGAAGCCATAGGGGAGTTGTAACGGTGCTTCCAAAATAGACAAGAAAGCCAATAGTTATGGCAATTGTGCCAAGCGTAAAGTTTGTGTTTCTGAAGCTTGAAAAGTCTACAATAGGATGATCTTGAAAATAGTTCCATATACAAAAGTAGATTAACGAAATTATTGACAGTACTGTTAATGCAATAATTACATTTGATTCAAACCAATCTAAATCTTTGCCTTTATCAAGCATAATCTGTAGTGATGCGACGCCTGTCGTAAGTAAAAATAGCCCCATCCAGTCTATAGGGTGGCGTACAATTTCTGATTCCTGATCTTTAAGGAAAAACCAGGTGAGACCAGCCGAGATAAGGCCTATCGGAACATTGATATAAAAGATCCATGGCCAAGAGTAGACATCCGTCAGATAGCCGCCGACAATCGGTCCAAGGACAGGTGCAACAACAACGACCATGCCCCAAAAACCAAGAGCAGCGCCCTGTTTTTCTGGAGGGTTGCAGGAAACAATCAAACTTTGCGAAAGGGGAATGAGAGCGCCAGCGACTGCTCCTTGCAAGACGCGAAAGATAACAAGCATCGTAAGAGATGACGAAAGGCCGCAAAGAAAAGAGGTTAGAACAAATAATAGTACAGAGCCAACATAAAGCCGAACCCGTCCAAAATAATCAGAGAGCCATCCTGTGAGCGGCAATACAATAGCATTACTTGCAGCAAAAGAAGTGATAACCCAGGTGCCTTGATCGGCAGAGACGCTTAAATTGCCTGCAATATAGGGAATCGCTACATTTGCAATAGAGGTGTCAAGAACTTGTATAAAGGTGCCAAGTCCAAGCGCAATATTTAGAACAAGGAGACGCCATCCTGAAAAGTAGCTCATTTGAGAAGCTCAGCGATAATCTCGTCCATGATGGTATTGACCTCTTCGAGGTGAATATTAAAGACATTAGTGATTGCAACCGGTTTTTTCGATGGGCTTGGTGAAAGCATTGGAAGATCCTGATTTGCAATATCTACCTGCACCTCCGCAGAAAGGCCAAGTCTTACTGGAAACTGCTTTACAACATCGGGGTTGAGGCTTATCCGTACCGGAAGTCGCTGAACAATTTTAATCCAGTTGCCAGTAGCATTTTGAGGGGGGATGATAGAAAAGACACTGCCAGTTCCTGAGGCAATACCCACAACAAAGCCTTTATATTCCACTTTAGAACCATATATATCGAAGGTAACAACGGCAGGCTGGCCGATTCTCATATGAGTTAGCTGCGTTTCTTTAAAGTTGGCATCTACCCAAACATAATCTTTTGGGATAACGGCCATCATATTTGTAGACTGTGACACCCACTGGCCAACTTCAACGGCTCTTTGCGCCACATAGCCCGTTGCAGGGGCAAGGATTGTGCAGTGCTTGAGGTTATAATAGGCAGAGCGCACACTTCCCTTTTGCTCTTCTATTTGCGGATGGTTTTTTATTGGGGTAGAGCCGCGGGCATTTACTGCAAGCTGCAGCTCATATTGCGACTGCTTAAGTCCGACAAGCGCTGCCCTATAAGTATCTTTTGCATGGACAAAATCTTGTTCTGCAACAGCGCCCGTTCCTTGAAGTGCAAGCCTTTGCTTATAGTCGTAGCGAGCTTTCTCGAGTGCAATTCTTTGAGTAAGCACCTGCTGCTTTGAAACTAAAACCTGATCATAGATCTTTTGGACATCAAGTACCGTGCGAGATAGTGCAGCAAGCTCTTTATCATAGAGCGCCTGATATTCTGTAGTATCGAGCTGAACAAGCCTCTGTCCCTCTACGACAAGGTCGGTATCATCAGCAAAGAAGGCAACGACAGAGCCAGAAACTGGTGCGTTAATAGTGATGAGATTGCCATTTGCATAGGCATCATCTGTCCATTCATAGAAGCGAAAGTAGAAAAACCAGAGGCAAAACCAGAGTACACCCACTACGAGAAGTGCGAGCGTAACGAGGACAAGCACTCGTGTGCGTGTCCCATTTTTAGGCTTCTCAAGCTGCTCTCGGGGCTCTGTCATGACTCACCATGAATAAGAACCCCACCCTACAGCGTTAGAGTAAAATTTGCAATTGAATCTTTATTGAATTTCTTGCGTTTGTACCATTTGCACTTCTGCGAGAGGCCTCATAAGCGGGAAGTAGAGAACGTCGCGGATTGAATGGCTATTTGTAAAGAGCATCACGAGTCGGTCGATACCAATACCGAGACCTCCTGTTGGCGGCATACCTTGGCAGATCGCTTCGAGGAATTCTTCATCAAGCGGGTTTGCCTCCTCATCACCTGCAGCTTTTCTTGCTGCTTGATCTTCGAGAAGCTCTCTTTGGAGTACGGGATCATTTAGCTCTGTGTAGGCATTTGTTACCTCTTTTGCACAAACGAAGCTTTCGAAGCGTTCAATAATTCCAAGCGCTCTATCGTGTGGATTTCTATGGAGTTTGCAAAGAGGTGTTGTCTCTATTGGATGATCGGTAATGTGATGAGGCTGAATGAGGTGCTCTTCTACCTTTGTCTCAAAAATATGCTGCATTAAAAGTCCGCGGGAGCATTTTGCAAGCTCTTTTGGATCCATCTTTTCTTCCAAAAGAAGCTTTCTCAAATCATCGTCTGATAGCTTATCCATGTCGATTTTTGCATAGTGAAGGATGCTCTCCTTCATTGTCATGCGTCTCCATGGAGCTTTAAAGTCGATCTGCTTTGATTCGCCGGTCTCTGGATTAAAGAGGGTGACAATGGTGCTATTATGCAACGCGAGCGCTACTGTTTCAAAGAGTGTTTCTGTTACGCGCATCATGTCATTATAATCCCAGTAGGCAGCATAGGCCTCGATCATTGTAAATTCTGGGTTATGGGTGCGGTCGATTCCTTCGTTACGAAACACCTTACCGATCTCATAGATGCGATCCATGCCGCCGATAATCAGTTTTTTGAGGGGAATTTCGAGTGAAATTCTCAAAAACATCGACTGATCGAGTGCATTAAGGTGGGTGGTAAAGGGTTTTGCCGCAGCACCGCCATAGATGTTTTGTAGTACCGGTGTTTCCACTTCCAGAAAGCCAAGCTCATCAAAGAAGTTTCGTACCATGCGGAGGATGATGCTTCTATCGCGGAAGGTTTTTTGTACGTCTGCATGTGAAATGAGGTCAAGCCAGCGCTTTCTATACCTAATCTCTTTATCAGCAAGGCCGCTATGTTTTTCTGGAAGAGGAAGAAGGCTTTTTGAAAGCAGTGTTACCTTCGTTGCAAAGATGGTAAGCTCGCCCTTTTGTGTATGAAAGAGGTAGCCTTCGACGCCGATAATATCGCCAAGATCTATCTTTTTCTCTAAGACCTTCATCGGTTCTTGATCTGCCGGGCAGTTTGCAATCTGGGTTTTATCGCGGTTAAACATAACCTGAATGCGGCCAGATTTATCCTGGATATGTGCAAATGCATTTTTGCCCATCGCCCTAAAAAGCATGAGCCTTCCTGCTACAACGACGTGGGGAGTTGTTTTATTCTCAGCATCTTCACTAGAGCCTACTTTATTTTGGCCATACTCTTTGAGAAGGTTATCAGCCTCATTTGTCGGCTGGAAGCTGTGGGGATAGGGGGTTATCCCTAGTGCTTCAAGTTCTTTTAGTTTGCGGAGGCGATTTTCGTACTCTTCTGTTTCTCTATAGTTCATATAACTCTTCCTATAAGGTCATAATCGGTGACATCTGTGATTTCAACTTGATATTTCATGCCAAAGGCAGATACTTTGCGGCCATCGTTAATGATAACGATGCCATCAATTTCCGGGCACTGCCCATCATGTCTTGCACGCATAAGCATGCGAGATTCTGGATGGTAGCCCTCTACTACGCATTCTAGCGTTTTGCCGATCCGCTTTTTATTTAATTTGCGGGCCATTTTTTGCTGCAGCTCAGCAAGCTTTTTGAACCTCGCCTCTTTCACATCTTCAGGGATTTGATTTTCAAGTGTGGCAGCGTGTGTGCCCTCTTCCTTTGAAAATTTAAATATTCCTACATTGTCGAGGGGATGTTCTTGCAAAAATTCGCAAAGCTCAAGGAACTGGGCATCACTTTCTCCGGGAAATCCTACCATAAGACTTGTGCGGATAGAGATTTCTGGGATAGCCTTTCTAAGCTTTGTGATAGTGGATATGATCTGCTCTCTATTCGTCGTGCGGCGCATCGCTTTGAGCATATCGTCGTTAATATGCTGAATGGGCATATCGAGGTAGGGCAGTATACGCCTGTCTTTTTTCATCAGGGCGATAAGCTCATCTGTGATTTCATCCGGGTAGAGGTAAAGAAGCCTGAGAGAAAAAGGCCTTTCATCTTTAAGGATAGCTTCTAAAAGTGCAGAGAGTCCGCTAGAGCCCTTATAGCCCATATCCTTTCCCCAGTCGCCAAGGTCTTGCGCAATAAGTATAAGCTCTTTAACACCTTGTTTAAGGAGTATGTCTACCTCTTTTGTAATCTGTTCGACAGACTTACTTTTGAGTGGGCCTTTGATAGTGGGAATTTTGCAAAAGGCGCAACGCTTTCTGCATCCTTCAGCAATTTTAAGGTAGGCATAGTGCTTTGGTGTTGAGAGTGTTCTTGGCACTTCGCCCATTTCAATAAAGCTTCTTGCGTCTGAGACGATATCGCCAGATTCTTTAGTTTCTACAGCCTTTAAAATTTCCTTTACATCACCTGAGCCAAGTAGGTAGTGGATTTCGGGGAAATGGCTTCTGATAAGATCACTGTGTGTCTGTACCATGCAGCCTGTAGCAATTACCTTGGCGCCGGATTTACGATTTTTAATCGCATCGCCAATAGTATCTAGAGACTCTTGTCTTGAACTTTCTAAAAAGCCGCAGGTATTGATAACAATAAAATCTGCCTCTTCCAGAAGCGATGCCGCTTCATAGCCTGCCTGAAGCAAAAGTCCTATCATTACTTCAGTATCGACGAGATTGCGCGGACAGCCAAGGCTAATAAAATAAACTTTATTTCCTTTGATGCCAAAATGAGGCGATCCACTTCTCGCTTTTTTAGGAGCGGGCGGGGGAGTGCTCGTATCTTGCAAAACCTTTAGCATAATACACCAATTTTAAATCGGGGAAAGTATAGTAGGTTCCTACTATTTTTGAACATAAGAATAGAAGAGCCAGTGTATTAAAAAAGACCAAAGGGACGAAAAGGACCAAAGGGACATCTTTTTGTTTGTTTTTTTCTCATTAGAGGCGGAAAATGTTGCAATAAATTCGCAATTATTGCAAATCACTCATTGAATATGCGAACGAGAGGGGTAGCAGTGAAAAAGATCGTAAAAAAAGTTAAAGTCAAAAACGATCTCGGCATCCATACTCGTCCTGCAACATACATCGTAAAGCTGTTGCAGGGCACAAAGTCTAATGTGTTTTTTACACATAAGCGCGAAACGATAAATGCAAAAAGCATTTTAAGCATACTGATGCTCGCTGTGCATAAAAATTCTGCTGTAACCATCACTGTTGATGGAGATGATGCCGAGGAAACAATGGATAAGCTCGTAGGTGCCTTTGAAGCCAAGTTTGGAGAGTAAAAAAACTACCGAGATACACCTGGAAGGCAACGCCCTTTCGCGTGGTATTGCTATAGGCTGTCCACTTTTTGTAGATGGAAAAGATGTCGAAATTGCAGAAATTGCAATAGACCCTAGCGCAATTCATGACGAAGTAGAGCGCTATAGGCAGGCGCTTGCCTCATCAAGACGTGATCTTACGGCACTAAAGCTTTCACTTGAAGTGGAGGGGATTAAAGATGGTGTCCAAGTTCTAGATGCTCACGTGCAGCTTACAGAGGATCCACTGCTCAACGCACAAGTGGAAGAAGAGATAGTAAAAGTATGTAAAAATGCAGAATTTGTTCTAGCCGGAGTAATGAAGGGCTTTAGAAAAAAATTCAGCAAGATGCAGGATCCCTTTTTTCAACAGCGCTTTGAAATTGTGCAAGATATCTATAAGCGCGTGCATGACCACCTTACAAAAAGCAAGCAATGCTGCCTGCTCGAAATACCGGAAGATTCCATTGTATTTGCAGAGAGCATTACACCATCGAGTGCAGCAGAAGCACGCGTTGCAGCATTTGTCACCCAATATGGCGGCGCAATGTCGCACATGGCTATCGTCGCAAAAGCAAAGGGTATCCCTTATGTCGCCAATATCGATTTTTCTAAGGTAGATTCCTTAAAAAGTGCTACAACAGTAATTGTCGATGGCCTTTTAGGAAGAATCATCCTCAATCCATCAGATAAAACCCTTGCTGAGTATAGACAGCTTCAAGGCCACATCCAAAATAAGCTCAACGAGTATAAAAAAAGTTCCACATTCCCATCACTTACAACAGATGGCGTGCGCATTCGGCTTTCTGCTAACGTTGAAATTGCAGATGATTTTTCATCCCTTTGCGATTTTGGTGCAGAAGGTGTTGGACTTTTTCGCTCGGAATATATGGTGCTTGGAAGGGGTCATTTTCCTTCAGAAGAAGAGCAGTTTAGCATCTATAAGCGCCTCGTACATCATATGTCGGCATATCCTATCGTGATACGAGCTTTTGATCTTGGGATGGATAAAGTAGTTCAAGGACTTCCCCAGCCCAAAGAAGGTGCTCGGGCAATTCGCTTTTTACTTCGCGAAAAAGAGCTTTTTAGCACGCAGGTAAGGGCGGTGCTGAGGGCTGCAGCTTTTGGCGATGTGCGCCTTCTCTTTCCCATGGTATCAAGCGTCAATGAGCTAAGAGAGGCAAAAGAGGTTGTTTATAAAGCATACGATGCACTTTTAAAAGAGGGCCATCCGCTTCCAAAAAGCATAAAGCTTGGCTGCATGGTAGAGGTGCCATCTGCCGCTATGATTGCTGACCTTTTAGCAAAGGAGTGCGATTTTCTCTCCATAGGAACAAATGATCTTATCCAGTATGCCCTAGCAATAGATCGCATGCAGTCAACTTCAAATGATCTCTTTTCCTCCACACATCCAGGCGTTGTCCGGCTTATCAAAATAATTGTACAAGCCGGCCTTAGTGAAAACGTTCCTGTATGCATTTGTGGAGAGATTGCATCTGACCCGCGATTTGTACCGTTACTGATTGGCCTTGGTATAACAGAGCTTTCAGTGGCTTCTCGCTTTTTGCCTCTTATCAAATACATCGTACGAAGCACCAATAAAAAAGAAGCAGAGCTTTTAGCGCAAACTGTCCTGCAGCTCAAAACGTCGATAGAGATCCAAAATGTTCTTGTCGATCATTACCATAAGGGCACGCCGGATGCTGCCCATAACCACTTTTAATCGATGAAAGCAAAAGAAGTTGACCATAGGAGAGAGCGGCCGGAGGAGCCTTCATTTTGGCAGCCCTATAAAGAAGATGTTGAGCGGATTATCCACTCTAAGGCCTTTAAGCGCTATAGCGATAAAACGCAGGTAGTCTATTTGGTCGATAATGACCATCTGACGCATCGAGGCCACCATGTCCAGCTCGTCAGCTCTTTTGCAAGAGGAGTAGCAACTCTTTTAGATCTTAATGTAAACCTTGTTGAGGCAATTTCGCTCGGTCATGATGTCGGCCATCCTCCCTTTGGTCATGAAGGTGAGGGATATCTCTCTACTCTTTGTATCGAATATGGCCTTGGAGCCTATTCACACGCGAGTCAGTCCTGCAGGCTCTTTCGGGTAATTGAGCCTTTAAATCTTGGATTTTTGGTCTATGATGGGTTCTTATGTCATGATGGCGGCATGAGGGAGCGGCTTGCAAAACCATGGCTTGACAAGGGGCTCAAAGAGCATCTAGAAGAGATCGAGATGCGCACTGTAGAGCCTGAAAAAGATTTTCAGCCTGCAAGTCTTGAAGGATGCCTTGTGAAGATGTGCGATAGCGTCAGCTACCTTGCAAAAGATATTGAAGATGCCCTGCAGCTTGGAATCATAACAAGAGACGATGTGCCAAAGACTGCTTTAGGCATTCATAACGATGAAATACTTAAAAAGGCTGCAATGGATCTTGTGGCTACATCCCAAAAGCAGTCCTATATAGGCTTTTCGGAAGAAGTATTTGCGAGCTTAAAAAAGCTTCGAGCTTTTAACTTTGAGCGTATCTACACCTTCCCCAAGTTAAAGCTTGAGTCTCAAAAAATTAAAAGTGCTTATAGACAGCTTTTTGAGCTTTTGATCGATGATCATAGAAAAAATGGTGAAAAAAGCAACCTTCACAAAAATTTTCTTCACAGTAGATCAAGTAGCTATCTAGAAGATACCTCTGACATGCGTAAAATAGTAGATTATATGGCAGGGATGACTGATCGCTATTTTATCAGTACGTTAGAGCAATTTGTAATCCCTCAAACAATTAAATTATAATGTTTCTTATAATCGAAACCGCCACAGTGCGCGGCCTTATAGCACTTTGCGAAAGCGGCAGGGTGCTAGCTGAAGAGGAGCTTGTTCTCGGTCTAGCAAACTCTCGCTCGCTTGAGCCGGCTCTTGTCGCCCTTTTTAAAAAGGTAAATAAAAAACCAAAGGACCTTGAGTTTGTTGCCTGTGGACATGGCCCTGGATCCTACACGGGTCTTCGAGTGGGCGCGGCATCCGCAAAGGCAATCGCAGTAGGATGCAAAATCCCTCTTGTAGGGATATCTAGCCTTAAAGGTTTTTGCCCTCCGGAAGAGTATAAGGGGGAGTATATAGTGTGCGTCGATGCACGTATTGGGGGCATCTATGTGCTTGAAAAGGGCGTGGAAAAGCTTGCTTCCGTAGAAACCCTCAAAAATCTTTCTGCTGTAGTAACCCCAGATTGGGAACCGCTCAAGCAAAGAATATCTGCAGAAAAAGTATTTGAAACCAAGCCCTCAGCAGTAGCGCTTATGCATGAGGCAAGTGAAAAATTTAATAAAAAAGAGTATTCACTTGACGGAAGTTTAGCGCTTCAGTACTTACGACTTACTCAAGCAGAGATAGAGCGGTCGAAATAAATGAATGTTTTTTTGTTTTTTCACTCGCTCAAAATTAAAAATAATCGGGCACGGGCACGCTCACGGGCACGGGCACTGAACTACTATTGCCAATAAAATGCAATTTGAGTAAGATATTGGCTCTATTTATTAACCTATAGGATACGTTACATGACAAGTGTGAAGGTTCGACCTGGCGATTCAATCGACAAAGCGCTCAGAGCGTTAAAAAAGCGTCTCGACAAAGAAGGCGTTATGAAAGCTGTGAAGGCACATCGTTTTCATGCGAAGCCATCTGTTAAGAAGCGCGCCAAGTCAAAAGCTGCAATCAAGTACAAAAAGCAACGCGTATAACCATACGTTAGCTCCTTACTAATTTATATGATTATGACCGACTACTACGAACTGCTTGGAGTCGCGAAGGGAGCGTCTCAGGATGAGATCAAAAAAGGCTATCGCAAGATGGCTATGCAGTACCATCCTGACCGCAATCCAGGCGACAAAGAAGCTGAAAAGAAGTTCAAAGATATCTCAGAAGCCTATGAGGTGCTGAGCGACGAGAAAAAGCGTGCGCTCTACGACCGATATGGTGCTGATGCTGTCCATGCGCAAGCTGGAGCGGGAAGTCACGCTCATCATGCATCCATGGATGAAGCTCTACGCACCTTTATGGGAGCATTTGGCGGAGAGTCGATGTTTGAGCAGATTTTTGGCGGCATGGGCGGAGGCGGGTATGAGGGTGGTCATTATCAGCAAGCCGGTGCATCTAAGCGTGCAAATATCACCATCACCTTTGAAGAAGCAGTAAAAGGGGTAGATAAGGAACTTGCGATCACCAATTACGTGGTATGCGAAACGTGCCATGGCAAGCGCTCTACAAGCCCAAATGGCGTAAAACGTTGTACAAAATGCCATGGACAGGGCCAGGTGTTTGAACAGCGCGGGTTCTTTAGCATGTCTATGGCCTGCCCACAGTGCCATGGAGAGGGTGAAATTGTCACAGACCCGTGCAAAACATGCAACGGCGAAGGCCGCACGAAAGCAAAAAAACGGGTAAATGTCCACATCCCTGCCGGCATTGACACTGGCATGAGACTAAAGCTTGCAGGCTACGGCGATGCAGCTCCTGGTGGCGGTGTTCCCGGTGATCTTTACGTCTATATCACAGTTGAGCAGCATGAGTACTTCCATCGCCATGGCGATGACATTCTCATCGATCTTCCTGTAACCTTTACAGAAGCGGCTCTCGGCTGCAAAAAAGATGTCCCTTCGTTTTCCCAGCATGTTGCCCGCATATCAATACCTGAGGGTACGCAATCTGGAAAAACGCTCCGCGTAAAGGGAGAGGGCTTTCCAAATATCCATGGCTCTGGCAAAGGCGATCTTCTTGTCCGCATCCAAGTGGAAACTCCAACGAGCTTAACGGATCGTCAACGTGAACTTCTCACGCAGTTCGCTGCTGTCGAAACTCCTGCCAATTTTCCTAAGAAAAAAGGCTTCTTCGATAAGCTGAAGAACTTTTTTGGCTCAAGCTCTCACTAAATACATGATGGATCTGAACTTGTCGTCAGATCCTGACTCAATCTACAAAATACTACACTGCTTTTTACCTTCACTAATAGTAAGGCGAGAAAATCTAAGCGCTTCTATGAGCTC
>CAZEGK010000017.1:0-48328 GCA_964512205.1 uncultured bacterium
GTTTAAATAAATTTAGAATGCGAAATTTTAAGAAAGTTGACAGCCCAGGTCAGACGCCAATACTGACCCCAGTTTTGAATTCACAACTGGCCTTTTAAAGCGTCTCTAATTTTAAATAATGTTGATTCCTCGATCACAAAGGAACGATCATAGGGTGCATAATTTTGACCCCAGCGCGCATCTTTGAATGTCACCCCATTGAATTCTCTTGTATCTTTATATCTAGGAATGATGTGTACGTGGATGACAGGAGAGGTATTGCTCAACGCAGCGTAGTTCATCTTGTCTGGCTTGAATAGAGATTTAAGAGCTTGTTTTACGAGCTGTCCGATTTGAAAAAATTCTTCTCGGACTTCTCCTTTGATATCCATAAAGTCTTCAATACCATTTTCATCTTTGAGTTGAACAAATGTTCTGCCTAGGTAGCACTGGTTTTCATGTAGATAAAGATCCCAGTATTTGAATGACTTTATTTTAAGTTTTTCGTAATCCATAACTTTACTTTCCCTTTCTGAAATAGCTGCTGTCTGCAAAGTGGAGGCTTCAATAGATATCGGATTAGTAGAGAAGATTATACCGATAAATGCTAAAACGGATTTTAAAAACCAATTCATTTTAATCCTTCTGCATGTGCCATAAAATAACTCCCTATTGAGATAATAACAACTTTTTTTCAAGATTTGCTTCATGGAAATGAATTGCGGCTCTCCAGTTCCAGCTCTCTTTGTTTTGCCAATCAGATTTTGGAGTTTCATACTTTCCCTTCACGATTAAATATCCCAACGACGTGTAAACTCCCAAAATAGGAATAATACCTGTTGCAATAATTATCATCATATCAATCGTTTCTTTGAGGTCCTCTTCTTTGACTTTTCGTGCATATTCAGTCTCTAGCCACTCAGCATCTTCTTTTGATTTGAATGTAGTGTCGCAGCCTTCATCGATTACAGTAGGTTCTCCATTAGGACAGCCATGGCAAAATTTGCCGTTTTTGATTAGTTCATTTTCTGTTTCTTTTCCATCCCATCGAGTGTAGTTTTGTTCTGCAGTTCTCCCGTAAGGGGCGCGAGTGTGGTTAGTCAATGTCTTATTATAGAGAATTTTAGACTCTATTGCAACTATAGCTGCTTTAATGGCAAAAATAGGCAGTGCAACCAGACAGACAACAGGAGTAAGCACTACCATCGCAACAGCAGTCGCTACGCCAGCACAAGTTGATCCTACTGGTTGAACAATGGCTACTGCTCGATTTGTTATCTCATTAATATGCATAAATATCTCCTGACCCTTAGGGGTTGTTATCAGGAAAGGACTTTACTACAAATATAGTTTCCTTTCAATCTATGAAAGGAGCCGTATACTGCGATACGTGCGATTCTGTTTGAACCCACCTCTTTCGATGCTGACAGAAGTTTTTTAAGGCAAAGCAAAACCTTGAGCCCCGTATTCGTTACGGGTATCGTGCAAACTTCCAATGAAGTATACTTAGTAAAAAAATGAGCAATATTATGGACCCAGTAGGATTTACAACCCTATTCCCCCAAATATCGAGCACATCGGGGCCAAAGCGTACCAAATTCGCAAACGTAACATAAGGAAACATCAGAAACATCAGGGTTCAAATTGCAAATTGGGGTCACATCATTTTCTTCTAGGATAAAAATTCTTGCACCACTTCTGGCAATTCCTGCCAAGGTAAAGCGTCAACCTGATTGGATATTTTTTGCCGGTAGGGTATTCGGCAAACTATATAGCCTTTTTTAGCGGGGTACTCGTTTATGAAGAGATGCAGGTGATTTGCTTGGTTAAGGGTTGGTTTTTGTGTCCATTTTACTTCAAAGGGAAGAAACGCACCTTTGTTTTCAATTATCCAATCAACTTCTGGTCCATTGCTATCTCTCCAGAACCTCACAGCGGCTCTTGGAGCAAGCTGGCGCGTGTCGCGAAGAAGTTCAAGCCCTATATACTCTTCAAAGAGGTTACCCATCTCTTCACTTGATATTTTTGTGCCGAGCTTAGCAGATACCCTGCGCACGCCAACATCAAAGAGCAGGTATTTTGGAGTTTTTACTAGACGCTTTCTTGTTGCCGAATATGAGATAGGCTCAAATCGTTCTCCAAGCAGGCAGTCCTCTAGTATTTGATAATAGGAAGAAATGGTATTTCTGGAAACGCCAATATCTTGTGACACTTTGTCAAAATTCAGCGCTTTTCCCGATTCAAGCGCTGCGAGATGAAGGAACTGTGCAAAAATTCCCACATTGCGAACAGCGGCTTCTACTCTTATTTCTTCATCAAGAAAGAGTGAAACATACGATTCGAGATTCTCTTCTCGGATCTCAGGATCATCTTCAAGGACAATTTCTGGTAAGCTACCATAAAGAAGGAGATCCTCAATACAGCGCTTTTCTATGGGAATTTCTGCAATCGAAAGGGGTTCCATATGCAAGGGGATAATACGACCAGGCAGAAGATTTAAACTGAGTGTTTTTCTTAGCTTTCTAGCAGAAGAACCTGTCAGTATGAATTGTCCTAAATCACGGTCGATAAGATCTTGAACGGCATCTAAGAGTATGGGAATTTTTTGGATTTCATCAACAGCAATAAGGGGTTTGTGTGCGCATTTTGCAGATAGGGCTTCAATTTCTTTTCCAAATCGTCCAAGATCCTGTTCATAGCCAATTCGGGTTTCAAGATTTGCAAGCGAGATATAGCGATCAAGTGCGAGTTTATGCAAGAGCGTCGTTTTACCTGTCTGACGAGGCCCTAGCAGCAAGATGCTCTTGCCTCTTTTCGCTGTTTTTTCGATCCTTTGCTGGATTTTCCGTATTATGTAACTCATGTTGACGATTTTCTCCAAAATTCGTGGTTACAACTGACATTTTACTGGGTTTGAGCTATTTCTAGCAAGAAAATAGCGTGATATTTCATTAATACTGACGATTTACGGCGAAATTCGGCATTATTATTGATGGATTGCTGCTATTCGGGTGTGAAAATGGGGCAGGGGTGCATCACAAATACCCGAGTGTTAGAGAGAATCAGGAACTAGTGCGATTGACCAAAGATTATCATCGATAATGGTTGTGTGAACAACAGTATTTGTTGCCAGATCGATTGTAGACCCTGACTGGGACCCTTTATCGTCGAAAACAAAACCCCGCGTAATATGCCCTTAATCCTAGCATTTATTGGTGAGAAGGAGGCAGCGGCTGGGCTGTCCAGTTTTGTAGTTCTGGAATTTGCGCTTCGCAATCCATACGTTTATTTCTTCCGAATCTTGTATAGGGAACATTGCTTTCACCTATAAAGCGAAATGTTTCTTTTTGGTGGTCAGTATCGAAAAAAATGCGTGCGCCAAATTGACTTGCTGGGCATTTTACTACTTTTCTAGGAGCCTTATCGCGTCTTTTCCCCTCTACTTCCCCCATTTGATACTTAAACGAAGAATATCGACTAAAGACAGATTGAGAGCCTAAGGTTTTTTCTGATTTAAAGTTTGTATCTATGGGATATCCGCGCTGTTTCGTGGTTCTTGAGACTATTTTTTGAATGACTGTTTCTTGCTGGGCTTTCTGAATATCGTTATTTTTTTTATTGAAAATAAAAAAGCTGTTTTCAAAATCACTTAGCCCTACTCGATTGAAAACATAGCCATTATTAGAAAGGTAATCCACTGTGCGCTGATCGAACATATGCTGAGGGGTCATTGGCTCAACGTCGATATCTGTCACAATGCAGTATTTAGTTTCATCTACAGATGGCAAAAGTAGCTCATCGGCAATAAGCACTTTTAGTAGATCAACTCTGAAATAGACAGGCACGCCCGGGTGAAAGAGATTTTCTATTTCTCCAGTACACTGGGGTAGGTAGCGAAGGTCTCTTAACTTGAGTTTGACACTGCGCGATTGTGAAATGCGTTTCATCATCTCAAATGTGTTTGTACGTGCTTTTTCTGTGACAAGTGCACTATCATACCACAGATTGATTTGAGCTCCGGGGTTGGCTTCTGCCCATTTAGCAAGACGGTACATATAACTTGTTTTAACCTTCATCCAACTTTCTAGTTCATCTTTAGGGAGGGTTTTTTCACTTTCTTCAAGATCCTCCAGCTGTTTTGCATCGTTGATCAAGTCAGCATTTTCTGATGGATCTAATCCATCTTTGAAGATGTGTTCTGCGCTATCTTTTGTGCGATCTTGAGGGTTAAGGTTAATCCAAAGAAAGTTTATAGTGTATTCATTTGGAAGGGTTGTTTTGCCGGCTACTGGGTAGATATAGGGATGATCCATTCTATAGGCTAAATCATAACAACTTGCCATCTCTTCTACATTATCAGTTATGTTGTGCTCTTTAAACATACTATTAATCTGTTCATTTGTAAGAGTCTGATCTTTATCTTCAACAATGGCTAGCCGTATAGTATCACAGCCTGATAGCTTGAACGATGGAAATTCCTCTTCTAAAGCATGTATAAGTGTTGTGATTTCTTTTCCAAATCTAAATTGTTTAAAAATACAATCCACTACTTCATGCAACATGAAACTTTTGGGAATCTGTTTAAAAAGGCTAGAAGCATGATCTCTATGGCCACTAAAAGATTTTAATTTATCTTCAAACTGATTTACTAAAATGGGCTCTGCTTCATCGCAAAGCGTTGGATCTAGCTCCAAGATAGTTTGGGTAATGGCTCCGTCCGCTGGATAACTCGTGAGCAGTGTTTTGTTAGTCTCTGGATTTTTCTGACGTAAATTTATTGCAAATTTATTTTCTTGCACAAGACTTAAAATTATCCCTACCGTATAAGCACCTAAATAGAATATCTTATTTTCGTGAAATAGGTATTGTATGAACTGTTCACAATCAATTGGTCCCGATAGAATTTCTCGAAGAAATTCTTCACGGCAATACTCTTCTTTCAGCATAGCAGCAAGCATCGGAACGCTTTCTTCTTTTATCTCGACAAAATCTCCAGTGCCTAACCATCTTTGTAAAAATATGACTTGTTTTACTCCATCCACCTCACTGCACACTGCATACCGATTTTGGCTATAAGACTGCAGACCTACCTTTGGCCTACGGTATAGCGTCCTTTCCTGTTCAACGCGTTTTCCATTATACCAAATGAAATCATCAAATCCCCCAGATTCTATCACCCCATCAGGATATATTCTTTTGCCATACCAGAAACTTTCAGTAGGATTTGGCTTCGAAGAATCAACTTCTTCAACGATTCCATTTGTATAGGTACGAACAAGTTGACCATCTTTTGCGCTTTCTTGCTTTTTCGGTGAAATGCTTAGTACAGAACGCCAGCTATTCCAATCTGCATCTACATACTTTTCTAATTCTTTTATGAAAGATTGCACCTGTTTTTGCCCATCAGAATCAGCGCTAATAGTAAGCTTAAGCTTGCGGTGCTCAGCCAAAACCTGTTTGCCAAGCTCTTGCGCTTTGAGGAGCATCTCATTTTTAGAATTGAATTGAGGGCTGGATTCTTCAGAAATAGTAATAGCAAACGGATGAAAAATCTCTTCTTGTTCTTGTACACGAGGAGGAGCAATACAAATTTCCGGCTGCTGCTCTTTAATAGCTTGTGCAGTTTCAACCATAGGAGCAAGTGGTGGCTCTGGCTTATTTTGCTCTATTACAGGCTGAGGAAGAGTTAGTACAGTAAAAGTGTGCCCAGATCTAAGGCCATGGCCTACTGCACAAAGAGTGAGTGTCAAAGGAAAAAGAAGAATATATGAGGCAACTTTTGCAGCGGCTTCATACCATGCAACCTGCCCCGTCTCAACCTGAACTTCATCACCTTTTATTACGGTGACCTTTGTTCCGCCAAGGTAAAAATAATTACTTATAGTTGAAAGAGCTTTTTCAGATAGCGATGTTTGTCGTGAATAATTTATAGCTGTATATATAGTAATGGCTTCCACGTTATCGCCCCCACTGTAAGAGGCATCAGAATACATGCGGCAGCCAATCTTGTCTATAGAAATAGGGTTCTCTAATTGCGCATTAAAATACTTAGTAGAATCTATTTACTTATCCAGCAATGCTCTTTTTACTATAGTTTATTGCATCGCACTTTCTTTTGACTTAGCATGCAATCGCCCCTTTTCAATGCAGGACATGGCAGGGGCGATGCTAATCAGAAAATGGATAGCAACTACTCTGCTTGATTTCTTCTGAAGATATGGAAGATAAAAAGGATGAGCAGCGCGCCGACGACTGACATCAGAAAACCTGCTGGCTCATCTGGCTTATAAAATCCTAAAGCTTGGCCTGTGTATTGGCCGACAACAGCTCCACCAACACCAAGTAATGACGTAAGGATAAATCCTGTAATGTCCTTTCCTGGCATCAAAGCTCTTGCAATAAGACCAACGATGAAGCCGATAAGAATAACACCAATAATATGCATAGCAATCTCCTGTTTTTTACTGTACATATATTTATTTGAAAAAATCAGCAAGCAATTTAGCATGTTTTTCGTGTAAAATTGATAAGAGGTGATCCATGTACACATATATTTTAGTTTTCTCTCTCTTTTGCACTCCCCTTTTTGCTAAAGAAAAAAATGCTCTCCTTTTTGCCGGAAGCACTCGAGCCGACTCTTACAATAAAAAGCTGATCAATGAATCAGCACGCATCCTTGAATCGTTTGGCGTAAAAACAACTGTTCTTGATTTACGAGACTATCAAATCCCCTTTTATAATGGAGATCTAGAAGCTGCATCCGGCATGCCAGATATGGCAAAAAAGCTAAAATCTCAGATGATACAAGCAGATATTATCGCAATAGCAACTCCAGAATATAATGGCTCGATCTCTGCAGTGCTCAAGAATGTGCTAGATTGGACTTCAAGACAAGAAAAAGGCGGCTCCTCACGCGAGGCCTATCAAGGAAAAACCTTCGTTCTTTTAAGCACATCGCCAGGTGCTGGCGGAGGAAAGCGCGCTCTTGCCAACCTAAAGGCCATCATAGAAGCCATTAGCAAAGAGGAGCAATTGCAACTCTATAGCCTTCCTCATGCATCTAGCGCCTTTACTACAGATGGCCGATTAAAGGATGAACAACTCCTAAAACAGCTCCTTAACCAAACCAGTCAAAAAGAGACCACGAGATGTTGATCTTTTTAATACACTGTGATAGGAAGGAGTTATGAGTGTTATTTTAATGAAAGTTGTTGAAGGGAAGCCTCAGCATGAATGGCCACGCCTTTTTGAAGTCAATAAAGAGCAGTCTAAAGTGCTGCAGGTATTCAGTGAATTTGAAAGGAACAGCCTAAGGGAGAATGGGATAGCTATTCCAGAGGGAATGCGTGCCCAATATGAAGGTAAAGCCTTTGTAAAACTCGATGATCCTGACTTTTATAAGGCCTTTAGCAACATCTACTATAAACAGCACTATGCTGGAAAATCCGAATATAGATGGTTTAAATCAAATTAAACTTACTATATAATTAAGGTAGGTGGTGCCCAATGCATCTATCGGGTTTTTCACAAGCATTTAGTGTTATACAATCGGCCTTACAGGAGACGGGATCTCTACATCAAGCCATTTCCTCAAAGACCGTGCAGACGGCTCTCGCCGTTTTAAAAAACATACCAGCTACTTCCAGCCCTGCCTTAAAAGAGCAGGCTGCCGCTCTTCAGGGCCGCATAAGAGCCATGGGAGATTCAAGCTCTGTCGCAAAAGAAATTGATGAGGTTTGCTCAAAAGTTATAGGATCCTCATCTCGCCGCTCCTCTACATCGATTACCTCTCGTCCAAGGTCTGGTTCAACTGTATCGCTTGACTCTCTCACTCAAAGCAGCAAAGTCCGCCTTTCAATGGGCTCTGAACTTGGAAAGGAACTTTCTAATGCCTTAAATGAAGAACGGAAAGGGACAATCTCTCCTCGCACAGGACCACTCTCTGAATCAGAGCTTACTCAGCTTCCAGAAATGCATAAGTTTATGAATAGAGAAGTCGGAGCAAAGCGTCCAAGCGATAGGGAGTGCAAACAATTTGCAATACTTTTCCTAAAAGCACTCGGTAATCCAGATGTAAACAGGCAGATGAAACAATTCTTAGCAGAAATGGATGGTGCTACAACCCAAATCCCCAAAAATTCACCTCCTCGAGCCGTCGTTCATATGCTAATGGATTTTTCCTTTAGAACCCAAGGCCTTGAAAACCCAACAGAGAGTGTAAAAAAGCTCGAAAATCTGCTAGACAGCTTTTTCAACAACGAACCAGCGGGCGAAAAAATGTCTCTTACAGAACTTGGGAGCCTAGATTCATTTCGCAAATGCCATCTTGCATGCAGCTTTATACGCGATCTTGGGCTCGAAAAACATGCTCCACAGCTTGCAGACCTCGCAAAAGCCAACGAAAAGACCTGCCTACTCATCGATCAAATCGAAAACACCCTTGCAAATAGCTCTAACTTTCGTCCCGGCGATATTATTTCGACGATGCCCGATCGTATGAAAGCTCTTCGTCCACTTAGAGAAGATAGACGAGGAGAGGGCCTGCAAAGAACCCTTCAGGGCAATATACCGGTAAGTCATACTGCTATACTCTTTAAAGGCCAAGATGGCAGAGAAAAAATGTCCCACGTTGTCGATCAGCTACAAATAGACGATTTTACATTATTTGACCGTCTGAGCTCTGTAACCGTTCGTATAAATGTCGATGCCAGTCAAGAAGCAAAGTTTCAAGAAATTACAAATGCTATGCATCAAGGCATTAACCCCGATTCTATCCAGTTGCCCAATAGCTCAGTATCCAAATTAAAGGCAGGCCTTGCTTCCGTTGTACCCATTTTAACGCGCAGTTCGCGAAGCAAAAATGAGGGTGACCTCTCTCGTGAATTTAATAAACTTATCTCTTCAACACCCAGCGATCGCACAACCCCTGATATGATCTGCTCTGCGTGGGGCGCACTAAGCCAGGGCGCAGCCCTTGATCAGCTTAGATTTTCTCCAAATCCATTTTCAAAGCAAAAACTAGCCTTAACGACACCGGCATCTCTTTTGCAGCAGCTTAAAGGAACAATATCATTTGTAGAACCAGAACCTATTTTGCAGGCTATTATCAAAGATGACCTTACCCCTCCTGCAAGTATTGCAGCCTTATGCACTGGCATTTCATCTACTTCAAATAAAGCTGTACAACTCGAAGAGGTAGAATCTCCCTTTGGCGATAATACCGCACCACCTCGCAACCCTCAGCACCTTGCAAGTAAATGGGCGACAAGAGAAGAGTCAGAACTTGTAGCCGATGAAATGGCAAAAAAATCAAAGGAAGAAATCCAGGCACTCGTACGAAAAGGTCGTGAAGTACTACAAAATCGCCAAACCTTTGTCTCTAGTTATATGCAAGCCAATCCAGATGCACTTGGTCTTCGAGCCTTTAGCGAAAAAGCCATGCAAGACAGAGGTAAAATATCTTTAGAGACAGGTGGCACAGGCGGCACCTACATGGTCCGAAATGAAAAGGGACAAAAAGTGCTCGTTGTAAAGCCCGATGATGAATCACCTCTGAGTCTACATAACCCAAAGCAAAAGGCATCCCCACTTGTGGAAACAAAGCTTGTACGTGCCACAATTCCAGTAGGACAAGATGCTCTTCGCGCAGCCTTGACCTACAAAGTAGCAGAAAGAATCGGCCTAACCTGTACACCAAAAACTGATGTAGCAATACTTACCTCTGATGCCTTTCATGACGTCACTGACGGTCTTGTCCCCACTCGCTTTAAGCAGCTTGGTAAAGCTGTGCGAACAAAAGTCTGCTCTGTGCAAGAATTTGTCCCTGATGCCATAACCATTAAGACCTTTAGGGAACAGCAGGAAGGCCTCAAAGCAACCCGTCACATTACCGACCGACACATTGAACATAATATAGTAGAAGGCATCGACAAGCAAAGCTTAGAGGATGTAGCGCTTCTTGCCTGCCTAAGCGGTGCTACCGATGTTAATGAAGAGAATGTGCTTCTCGCTCGTTCAGGTGATGATTCTTCTCGCTACAAAATGGTACTTATCGATACACCACTTTCATGGCCTACAAGTAAAGGTGAGTTTTATGTCTGCTTTAAAGGAGCTTCAAAACTTACTGATAGACCGCTTTCTGAAGAAACCACTAATCGAATCCGCTTTTTACCAGTTGCCGATATTGAAAAACAAATGAGGGCCTGCGGCATGAGCGAAAAAGTCATAGAAGATGCTTTGGGCCGCGTTAAAATAATGCAGCAAGTCGTCACTCATGAAAGCGCCACTTTAAGTGATCTACTCGACAGCATATCCCAAGGCCGCGACTGCATAGCAGCTAAGAGTGAACCCCAGCCTTCAGCTGATGAGCTAATCGCCGGCGCATTGGAAGGCGGCGTCTCAACACTCGTCAACCCTTCCCGCTCCCCTTCAATTGATTTAGAATGAGCAAGATTCCCTGACAGTACATGCGTACTTATTGGATTTTGGCAAGCTGGCTTTCGATGTCTTGCAAGGTACAATCAAAAATCGATGGCGTACTTTGGATCTGTTTTTTTGCTGCGAGTAGAAAAGCTCTTTTTTCTTGATCAGAGGCTTGCGTGAAAGCGGGTTTCCAATCATGAGTTTTAACAAACTTTTCGACTTTAAAATCAGTCGAAGGGAATTGATTATGAAGTGTCATCAATGCCAATTCAGTAGACATAGATCTTCGAAGTATAGATGACATAGGTGACATAGTATAGATCCTCTTTCTGTTAAATAGGGAAGGTTTGAGTTGCCCTAGGTTATCCTTTGTATTTTTTGAGGAAGTCTGCGAGATCAGCGCCGATCTTTTCGATCTCTTTTTGCATTTTGGGATCTTTGATGGTGCCAGATTCGTCAAAGGCTTCATGAACTGAAGGAATTGACTTTTGGTTTGGAAGCACGATGCTGTAGATATTGCTAAACATAGCTCGTACATGGACAAGACCGCGCATGCCGCCAAGGCCGCCTGGGCTTGCGCTGAGGAGCGCCACAGCTTTATCGATAAAGCATGAGAGGTAGATCTCATCTGGCTTTGCCTTTCTTGATGTCCAGTCGATGACATTTTTAAAGACAGCAGGCATTGTGCTGTTATATTCCGGACAGCTGATTAAAAAACCATCATGGGCAACCATCAGCTCTTTAAGTTTGCGCGCATTTTCCGGAAGACCGGATGCATCTTCAATGTCCTGATCATAGATCGGGAGTGGATAGTCCTTAAGGTCGATATAGGTAACTTCAGCTCCAGCAGCTTCAGCGCCCTTTGCAGCAATCTTTACAAGCTTTTTATTCCAGGAGTCTTTTCGTAGACTTCCAGCGAAGGCCAGTATCTTTACCATAGTATTACTTCTTTTTGGTTGGTCTAAGTTTTCTGAGCTGAGGAGCTTTTGCTTTTACAGGAGCTTTTGCTTTTTCAGCCGGAGCCTTTTTTGTGGGCTTTGGCAGAGGTCTAAGACGCTGTTTTTGAACAGGTGCTTGCACTTCGGCTATTTTCTTTGGAGCGCCATTTTTCTTTGGTGCTGCTTTTTTTGCTTTTGGTACTTTGTAGTTTTCTTCCTCTTCAGCCTCTTCTTCCACTTCATCAACTTCTATAACAGGAATAGCGAGCGCCTTTTCAGGTTTATCTTTTTTATCAAGGGTCCAGCTGCTTGAAAGGGTACGAATTGCTGCAAGCTTTTGATTGAGGTTTTGCATCTCAAGGCTATGAGAGCCTGTAAGCTGCTGTCTTCTGTGGGCAAGAAGCTCTTCTTCTGAAGTAAATTTGCCTGAGAAGGTAAATATTGCAGATGATCCGTGATATTCTGGAGCAAAGATAAAGGGCTTTGCTGATTTAGGAACCTGCGTATAGATATCTTGTGAAAACTGCGGCTCAGTTTCAACCTTTGCAACCTGCTTTGGTGGACGGCCACGCTTAGGACGAGGATTGAGGGCTTCGTTCGAATAGTAGGTTTTTGCCTTTGCCATCAGATTTTTTCTCTGCGTGACAAGATCTTTTTGCACTTTTGGCACAAAGAGATTGAGCTTGAGCTTTTCGCACATTGATTTTGTAATCTCAAGGTCTTCTTCAAAAACAAAGTCAAATTGGTTGTTGCGAAGCCATTCGATAATGCGAACGCGAAAACGCTCTTGATAGTACTGCTGCCACTTTTCAAGCTCTGAATGGTGGTCATAGATAAATTCTAAAAAGTTATCCCTTGCCTCTTTTGATTGGATGATGTCGAGAAGCTTTTCCTTCGTATCTATGTCATAGACCTTTTCGTTGACAAAGCCTTCCATCACCTTCTTTACCTCATAAAAGGTAAGCTTTGGGATCATGCAGTAGCGATCTTTATTTTTAAGAAGTTCAAGATTGAGCTCATCGAGTTCTTCTTGAGACTTATCAAGATCGACATAGACTAAAAAGCCCTCTTGTCTATCAAGGTAGAAATCGCGCTCATCGTCTGATTTTGCAAAGGCTTCCATCAACCGATGGCATCGAAGAATAAGCGGATTTTGCGCTGCAAGTTTATTTTTTACTGCCATGAGAAATCCTATGGTGCAGATAATATCGCAAACCATGGTAAAATCAAATCGCGTTGATTGCAACGAAAACCTTGCACAAATACCAGAAGTAGGCGATATACTGCTTTATCAAAAATAGGTTCCTTATGGCCGATTTAGAGCAAGCAGATACACGCATACAAATAATTTGTGATAAAATACGCACAGAGACACTTGACCCTGCGAAAGAACAGGCACAAGAGATTATCGAAAATGCGCGTAAAGAGGCAGACCGCATCCTCCAGCAGGCTCACCAAGAGCGCGAGCGCATTCACAAAGAGACAAAAAAATCCCTCGACGAGGAGAAGCAAATTTTTGAATCTTCCTTAGAACAGGCCTCCAGGCAGGCTGTTGAACTTCTCAAACAAAAAATTGAGCGATCGCTGTTTAATCCTGCCCTTGAAAAATGGATCAAAGAACAGCTTGGAGAGGCAAAATCCTATGGATCACTCGTTGATGCCCTTGTCAAAGCCCTTCAGAAGGATGGAATCAAAACGGAAGTTGGCGTAGTCGTTCCAGAATACTTTACAACCGATTCTATCAATGCAGCGCTTAGCCAAGATGTCCTCAACCAACTAAAAAATAAAACTGTAGAGCTTTCAGGATTACCTGGAGGGGTGCAAATCAAAGTATCAGGCAAAAACATGGTTCTTGACCTATCGTCAAAAGCTTTGCAAGATATTGTTGCCACATACATTCACAAAGACTTTCGCAAAATCTTTTTTGGATCAGAATAAAGAATGGCAAACTACTACTTTCTTGCCACATTGCTGCCACCACTAAAAGTGGGCGCTCCAGTCGAACTTAACTCAAAGGAATTAGAATTTCTTTTGCAGCAAAATTTGACAAAAGAGGACTATGAAAGTGTAGCTGCCCTCAACCGTTTTATCGATATAGAAAATATCAGGGCCGTACTCAAAAAGCAGCCTATCATGCCAGGGGGCACTCTCGATCAGTATGATCTTGAAGATAGTGTGGCATTTAAAGAAGGCCTTCCGCAGTATGTCTTAGATTATCTCGAAGAAGGAGCAGATAAACAAGAGCTTCTCGATAACTTTGCACGCCTACTTCACCGCTATTTTGCAGAAGAGAGCAAGAGTAAATCTTCTTTTGTAGCAAACTATATCACCTTCGAATGGCATCTTAAACTTGTGCTCGTTGCAATCAGAGCCCATGAGCTTGGGCGCAATTTGGAAGAAGAACTAAAAGATGAGGATCAAGAAGATCCTTTTGTGACAGAGCTTCTAGAAAGAAGCAAGGATAAGCATTTTGAACTACCTGCCCCCTATCAGGAAATCAAAGCTCTTTACGATGCGAAAAAAGATCAGCCTCTAGATCTCTATCAAACACTCTCCGAATGGCGCTTTAGCCATATCGAAGAGCTTATTGAGTGGGAATTTTTTTCTATCGAACGAATACTTGGATATGTTGCAGAGCTTAAAATATGCGAAGAATGGCTTCAGCTTGACAAGCTGAAGGGACTAGAAATTGTAGATCAAATGATGGACGTAGTATGACACACGCAACCGGAAAAACACTCTCTGCCTTTGGAAACCTACTTCAGGTGCGATACGAAGGCAATATTCGACAAGGCGAAGTCGCCATGGTTGAGCTTGAAGGAAGCCAGCTAAAAGCAGAAGTCATCGAAATCGCAGGCGACGTTGCCAAAGTGCAGGTTTTCGAAGATACAAGAAGCGTAAAGCTTGACACTCCCGTACAATTTACTGGAGAGCTTCTTGAAGCAGAACTTGGCCCTGGGCTTTTAAGCCGCATTTTTGATGGTCTGCAAAACCCACTCGAAGAGGTTGCAGACTTTGCAGGCTACTTTTTGCCTCGCGGCGTCTATATGCAGCCGCTCGATAAAAAAAGACGGTGGGACTATGTACCGACTGCAAAAGTTGGCGATGTCCTGCAGCGCGGCGATACGCTAGGAACCACACTTGAAAATCGCTTTCACCACAAGGTTATGGTGCCTTTTTCAAAGTTTGGCACGTATGAACTAACATGGGTAGCAAAACCGGGTTCCTATACGATTGAAGAAGTCGTTGCAAAAGCAAAAGATGAAAATGGCAAAGAACACTCCTTCAGCATGCTGCAAAAATGGCCGATTAAAATACCTCTTATCGAGGGCGAGCGCGTAAAGCCTACCAAGATGATGGATACAGGCCTTCGCATTATCGATACACAGCTTTCTCAGATGAAAGGCGGAACATTCTGCACACCAGGCCCTTTTGGAGCGGGAAAGACTGTTCTTCAGCACCACCTCTCAAAATATTCATCCGTGGATATCGTTGTGGTCGTTGCATGCGGCGAAAGAGCCGGCGAAGTGGTAGAGGTATTGCGAGAGTTTCCTCACCTTATCGACCCACATACCGGCGAGACGCTTATGAAGCGCACCGTCATCATCTGCAACACATCCTCCATGCCTGTTGCTGCAAGAGAATCCTCGGTTTACATGGGAGCGACAATTGCAGAATACTATCGCCAGATGGGACTCGATGTTTTGCTACTTGCTGACTCAACCTCTCGCTGGGCGCAAGCGATGCGCGAGATGTCTGGAAGATTGGAAGAAATCCCCGGTGAAGAGGCTTTTCCAGCCTACCTAGCATCACGTATCGCCTCTTTTTATGAGCGAGCCGGAGTGTTATCTTTAAAAACTGGAAACCTTGGATCCCTTACCATCTGCGGCGCCGTATCGCCCGCCGGTGGAAACTTTGAAGAGCCTGTAACTCAGGCAACGCTTGCTGTGGTAGGCTCGTTCGTAGGCCTTTCTCGCGAGCGGTCAGACTCTCGTCGCTACCCAGCTGTTGATCCGCTTATCTCCTGGTCAAAGTATCTCGAACCTGTCGGCAAAATTCTTGCAAAAGATATGCCAGAGTGGGCAGCTACCGTAAAGCGCGCATCAGCCTATCTCCACGAGGGCGATGAAATCAGAAAGCGCATGGAAGTGGTAGGAGAAGAGGGCACCTCGATGAAGGATATGATCACCTTCCTAAAAGGAGAGCTTTATGACTTTAGCTACCTCCAGCAAAATGCCTTCGACAAAGAAGATGCCTACTGCCCTATTAACAGACAGATTGCCCTTCTGGAACTTATCAGAGTGATATTTGATATCGATTTTCACTTTGCAACCCACGATGAAGCACGTTCATACTTTTTGATCCTGCAAAACAAGATAAAAAACATGAACTTTACCGCCTTTGAATCTCCACGATATCTTGAGATTCGCCAAGAAATTGACGACATGCTTAACCCACACCTTGGAAGAGTGCTATGAGAACGATCTACGAAAAAATCACCGACATGCGCGGCAACCTCATCACTGTTATTGCAGATAACGTGGGCCTTGGCGAGCTAGCTAGGATCGATATGAAAGATGGAAGATCCGCCTATGCATCAGTTCTTCGTATCGATGGCAAAAAGGTCACGCTGCAGGTTTTTCAAAGCACGCGCGGGATCTCTACCGGCGATAAGGTAACCTTTTTGCGTCACCAGATGCAGGTAACCTTTGCTGAATCATTACTAGGAAGGCGCTTCAATGGATCTGGTGTCCCTATCGACAATGGCCCAGATATTGTCGGAGACCCGATTGCAATTGGAGGACCATCCTTTAATCCGGTAAAGCGCATTATTCCGCGCAACATGGTCCGGACAAATATTCCAATGATCGACATGTTCAACTGCCTTGTAATGTCGCAGAAAATCCCTATTTTTTCTGTTGCAGGAGAGCCCTACAACCAGCTTTTGATGCGTATTGCCAACCAAACGGATGCTGATGTCGTAATCATCGGAGGCATGGGACTTACCTTTGCTGAATACCAGGGCTTTATCGACAATGCTGAACGCGCAGGCTCCATGAACAAAACATTGATGTTCATTCACCGCGCCACAAACCCTGCTGTTGAATGCGTTCTTGTCCCAGATATGGCACTTGCCTGTGCAGAGCGATTTGCTTTAGAAGATCGCAATGTGCTTGTCTTGCTGACGGATATGACAGCATTTGCTGATGCCATTAAGGAAATTGCCATTACGATGGACCAGGTTCCCTCAAATAGAGGCTATCCAGGATCGCTCTACTCTGACCTTGCAAGCCGCTATGAAAAGGCTGTTTCTATGGAATCGAGCGGCTCCATCACTATTGTGAGTGTGACGACAATGCCAGGAGACGATGTCACACACCCCATCCCGGATAATACAGGCTATATTACCGAAGGTCAGTTCTATCTTCACGGTGGAAGAATCGATCCTTTTGGATCCCTCTCAAGATTAAAGCAGCTCGTCATTGGTAAAGTAACGCGAGAAGATCATGGCGATCTTGCAAATGCGATGATACGGCTATATGCCGAGTCCAAAAAAGCTCGCGAGCGCAGGTCTATGGGCTTTCGCCTCTCTAAATGGGACGAGCAGCTCCTTCACTACTCCTCGCTTTTTGAGAAGAAGATGATGAACCTCGAAGTAAATATGAGCTTAGAGCAGGCACTTGATATGGGCTGGACAATACTTGCCGAATGCTTTAAACCAGACCAAGTGGGTATTAAACAAAGCCTTGTCGATAAATACTGGAACAAGCGAGTAGCCGGCTAAGCCTATGGCAGAACTGAAAATGACAAAAAATGAGCTTCGTTCTCAACAAAACAAGCTCTCACAGCTCTTTAAGTACCTTCCTACCCTGCAACTGAAAAAAGCGCTTTTGCAGGCGGAAGTCTCTGAAGCTCGCGCTGAATTTTCTGTCCTCAAGCAAAAGGTTGATGTTGAAAAGAAAAAGGTAGAGGATTTTGCCTCTCTTTTTACCCAAAATCTGCCGATTGACATTAACAATTTTGCCAAAATTCAAAAACTTGATAAGCGATATGAAAATATTGCCGGAGCAGAAGTGCCCTTTTTTGAAGCTGTGACATTTGGTCCTATAACCTATAACCTCTTTGAGACGCCAAGCTGGCTAGAAGGTGCTATTTTTGCCATGCGATCAGTGAGTGAAGCAAAGGCAAAACTCGGTATTGTGGAAGAAAAGCTCCACCTCCTTGAGAAAGAACTGCGAGAGGTAACGATACGGGTGAACCTTTTTGAAAAAATCCTCATTCCGCGCTGCGAAGCCAATATTAAAAAGATTAAGGTCTTTTTAGGTGATCAGCAGCTTGCTGCAGTATCTCAGGCAAAAGTTGCTAAAACAAAGATTTTAGAGAGAAAAGAAGAGGAGGAAAAATATGCGCTATGATGTGCTAAAATTTCTCTTCCTAGGCCCAGCAAAAGAGAGAGATGAATTCTTCAAAGCAGCCCAAGTTGCCGGTATCATCGAATTTATCGATCCAAAAGGCAAAAAAAAGCATGATATTCCCCAAGACATAGAAAATCTTGGGTCTGCAATAAAAGTTTTGCGCGGCTTTGTGCAGCTTCCTGCCGATCATGCAAAGACAATCCATGATGCACCGCATTTTGTTAAAGACATTTTAGACCTAAAGACTCAATTAGACAGCGTAGAGTCCAAGCTGAGCGATGTCGAACAAGAACTCGATCGCATCATGCCCTTTGGGGAGTTTTCCTTTGATGCCCTTTCACATCTTGAGCAAGAGATCAAACGAAAGGTTCGCTTTTTTGCCGCAAAATCTGCAAAAAAGCTCTCAGAAATAGAGCCTGCACTTATTTTGATAAAATCTCAAGATGGCGTAGACTACTTTGTAGCGATACAGAATGAGCCTATAGTCTTTGCAGATCTCTCTGAATTTTACTTTACAAAGTCACTCTCTGAGCTAAACAAAGAACAGCGCGAGCTTACAAAGGAACGAGAGCATATAGAACAAAAGCTAAAAGGGCTGACGATCTACAATGTCCTTCTTCATCAAGCACTTGTTGCAAGGCTAAACGACGCGCACCTTGAATTTGCAAAAGAGACGACAGGACTTGAGCTAGAAAGTCAGCTCTTTATTGCAAGCGGCTGGGTACCAAAAACAAAGATCGCACATGCTCGCGAGCTTTGCGATAGGCATGGCGTTTATACAGAACAAGTGGCAAGCGCTCCAAAAGAGACTCCGCCAACATATCTGGAAAATAAAGGCACAGCAAAAGTTGGCGAAGATTTAATCCGTATCTTTGATACTCCCTCTATTCGCGATAAAGATCCTTCGTTATGGGTTCTTTTTGCCTTTGCCCTTTTCTTTTCGATGATCGTATATGATGCTGGCTATGGTATCATTTTTTTACTTGCTGCCCTTTTCTTACGCGTTAGCCTGAAAAAAAGTGCGCCTTCGACAAAGCGCTTTATTAGTCTTATTGCAATACTCTCTGTCGCCTGTATCCTCTGGGGAGGACTCACCCACTCCTTCTTTGGCATTGAATTTGGCCCCAATAGCTTTTTGAGAAAACATTCGCTTATGACGTGGCTTGTAAAGAAAAAAGCTGCCTACACCCTTGCTGAAAAAGATGAGCTCTATGCAGAGTATGTAAAAAAATATCCTGATCTTCAAAATGCAAAAACTGCAGAGGATTTTCTACAGCATCATGAAATCTCAAGTAAATTTGCAGATAACATACTGCTTGAGCTTTCGCTCTTTATCGGTACAGTCCATATCTGTCTTGGCCTTCTTCGCTACTTAGGCAGAAATCCTGTAGGCCTTGGCTGGATTGCCTTTGTCATAGGAGCATACCTCTACATCCCCTACTACCTGCATGCCTCCTCTCTCGTTCATTTTGTCTTTGGCCTAAAGGCAGCACCTGCCGCGCAATTTGGCTTGCAGCTTCTTCTTTTTGGCATAGTCTTTGCAGCGATAGCGGGCGTTATTTTACATGGAGTGGCAGGGCTCTTTGAATGGACGCATGCCATACAGCTTTTTGCAGACATCCTCTCATATCTTCGTATTTATGCTCTCGGCTATGCGGGATTTATTGTGAGCGAAACGGTAAATATGCTTGCAGGACGGATGCCCATTTTACTTGCAGTAGCAGTCCTTATATTTGGACATATACTCAATATGACGATTGCAATACTTGGCGGAACCATACATGGCCTTCGTTTAAATTTCCTTGAATGGTACCGTTATTCATTTTTTGGTGGTGGAAAAGATTTTAGTCCACTACAGCTAATTCATTTAGAATAGGAGTTATTGAACTATGGAAAATCTCGTTTTTGACCTTCAGCAGATAGGTCCAATCATCGTATTAAGCATGGGCTGCTGCGGAAGCTCTATAGGCTGCTATATTGCCGGGATGGCATCTAGCGCTGCTATGGCGAGAACTGAAGAGGGGCATGGCAAATTTATCGCTATGGCATCTGTTCCCTCAACACAGGCCATTTATGGTTTTATCTTAATGCTGCTTATGTTCCGTAAGATCCAGACTGGAGAGCTCTCTCCAATAGCTGCAATGTTTGTTGGTATTGGCGTAGGCCTTGCCCTTATGGCATCTGCGGTCTTTATGGGACGAGTCATTGCGGCAAGTATTCAGGCAACGCTTAAGCAGCCTTCTGTATATGGTAAGTGCTTTGTTTCGATCGGCATTTTGGAAAGCTTTGCCCTTTTTGCCTTCGTCTTTGCCCTACTCATCATATAAGGCTTATTAATGGCAGACGTCACAAAGTCAAATGGCTCTTTTCGTTTTGACAGATCGATGTTTCATAAAATATCGCTTCTGCCATTTTTTGCCTTTGTCGGCCTTGGCTCTGACCCATTATCCTCCTCATGCTATGGTCCTGAAGAAGCATTTCTTGCTTTGGGGCCTTTTCAGCATTTAATAGTCTTTGTTGGTCTGCTTGCCATACTTACCATTTGGATCATCAGCACAAGCTATAGCCAGATTATCGACCTTTTTCCCTATGGGGGTGGTGGCTACGTCGTTGGAACAAAACTTCTTTCGCCAACATTTGGTCTAATTTCCGGCTGCGCCCTTCTCGTCGACTATGTGCTGACAATTACAATATCTATTGCCTCTGGCGTTGATGCCTTCTTTAGTACGCTTCCAGATGAGCATCAGGTTTGGAACTTCACAACAAAAATTTTACTGCTACTGCTGATGTTAGGACTCAACCTTCGCGGCGTGAAAGAATCTGTTTTTCCTTGGGTTCCAGTATTTATTTTGTTCATCATCACCCACGTTATCGCAATTAGCTGGGCATGCATCAGCCGTATGCAGGGGTTTCCCTTTATCGCACATGGTGTCATGTTTGATGTGCAGCAAGGCATTACAACACTTGGAAGCGGCGGCCTTCTTCTTTTGCTTCTTAAGTCCTACAGCGTGGGTGCCGGTACATATACCGGTATTGAAGCCGTTAGTAATGGAATGAATATCTTTAGACCCCCTCGCACACAAAATGCAAAAATCACGATGGTCTATATGGCAGTGGCTCTAGCACTCACTGTCTCTGGACTTATCATTGCCTACCTTCTTTATGGAGTGAGCAGGCAGCCTGGGATGACCCTTAACGGTGTTTTAATGCATGCCATAGGAAGCGAGATGGGACCTGCAATTGGACCTATTTTTAGTTGGCTTACACTCTTTTCTGAAGCTGCACTCCTCCTTGTTGCAGCGCAGTCTGGCTTTTTGTCCGCCCCTCGCGTGCTTGCAAATATGGCTGCAGACCGCTGGCTTCCAAATAGGTTCACAAACCTTAGCGACCGCTTTGTGATGAGACATGGCATACTTCTTGTCTCGATTGCAGCAACGGCTCTGATGGTCTATTCTCTTGGAAGCGTATCATACCTTGTCGTGCTCTATAGCTTGGCTGTGTTCATCACCTTTACCCTATCGCAGCTTGGCATGGTGCGTCACTGGGCGATTGAGCGGCAGTACAATAGAAAATGGCTAAAAGGGCTTATCATAAATGGCATAGGCTGCGCCCTTACCTTCTGTATCCTTATCTCACTTACTATTATCAAATTTGAAGATGGCGCTTGGCTTACCCTTAGCGTTATTGGACTACTTGTCCTTATCTGCAAAAAGATAAAATCCTACTATACAAACTTTGCAAGGCAGCTTAATGAGCATGCTGTAGAGATTCCGCCAAAAGAGGCAGCATCCGTAGGGGAAATAATCCCAACATCTCGCACAGCAGTTCTTTTCATTAGCGGGACAAGCAATGCAAGCCTCCAGGCCATCGCACAGACCATAAAACTCTTTGGCAAAAGCATCGAACACTTTGTCTTTGTCCATATTGGCATCATTGATGCCGGAACTTTCAAGGGCGGGAGCGAAATCCAGCACCTTGAAGAACATACAAAGCTCGAAGGGTTAAAACTTGTAAAGATGATGCAAAAACTTGGCTATAGTGCCGAAAGTTTAGTCTCTGTTGGCCTTGATTTTGGTGATGAAGCGGCAAAAGATGCCCAGGAAGTTCACGAAAGACATCCCTCAAGTATATTCGTCGGTGGACAAATCGTCCTTGCCAATGAAACGCTCTTCTCCCACTGGATGCACAACCAAACGCTTTTTACCATTCAGCGGCGTATCTTTGAGCTTGAACTGCCCTTTATTACTGTGCCAGTCTACCTTCCTGAGAGCCAGGAGACTGATAGCTTCTAAATTGAGGCATGAGGATAAGGACAAACGCTATAGAAAGAAGGCTTATTGCCCCGCCAGTTGCAAGCGCCGCATGAAGTCCAATAGTCTCCCCTAAAAATCCCATTACTGTATTGCCAAGAAGAGGGCCGCTCATATAGCTAAGCATTGCAAAACTGGCTATCCGGCCTCGATAGTTTTCTGAGATACTTTCGTTCCACATCGTCATGCGAAATATACCGCTATAGGTATCGCACATACCCGCAGCAAAAAAGCCCACAAAAAGCATACCGAAGAGAGGAATAAAACCTGCGCTACATATTGAAAAGGCCCAACCGCTTGCTGCAAGTGCTATTGCGAGGCCAAGGCTTTTTACTTTTGGAGTCCAGCCGCTAAAGAGCGTAGCTACTACGCCTCCTAGTGCAGTTGTCATATAGAGCGTCCCGAGCCACTCATTCATATCATAGAGCTTAGCAAAGGCTGGAAAAAGAACATGCGGCATACAAAAAACCATTGCGAAGAAGTCGACAAGATAGCTTGCGAGCACATCTTTTCGGCTATAGACATAGCGTGCGCCCTCACCGATTTCTTTAAAGAGGGAAACATCGGTTTGTAGCCTCTTTTCCTCTTGGAGCTTTACTGATATTGAGAGCAGAAAAAGAAGCGACAGAGCAAATGAAGATGCGTCGAGCAAATAGGTAACAAGAGGTCCAAAGAGAACGACAAGATATCCAGCAAAGGCAGGCCCCACAAGTGATGCAGTAACATATTTTGCCGAAATGAGCGACGAGATCTTTGAAAGATCATCTTTTTCTACAAGCTGCGGCGTGAGGGCCTCAAGAGCTGGCCTATGAAGACCGCTTAAAGCAGAACTTACACCTGCTAAAAGATAAATAAGCCAAAGGGAAGGGGCGCTACAAGCAGCATTTATGGCCATCAAACAGATTACGGCCATCATAGCAAGCTCTGCCCAAATAATGATGCGGCGCCTGTTAAAGCGATCGGCAATAACGCCGCCCCAAAGGGCAGTAGCAACAAGGCAAATAAGTTCAACAGCACTCACGATGCCTGTCTCAAAGGTCGATCCAGTAAGTGCATATATTTGAAATGGGATGGTTATCATCGTCATTTGAGAGCCCATCATAGAGATCAGCTGGCTCAAATACAATTTGCGAAAATTTGCATTATTCTTTAGTGGCCGAATATCAATAAAAACCATAAAAAATATTATACAAGTAGAACAATTTTACTGAAAGTATTGATTCTGATTTGGGACAACTTTAATATTATTATATTAATTTTTTGTCAACTTTGGATAGGATTTCATTGAATTAATACCCTTTCACCCTATATGGTCCAAAATCATGGCAAAGTATCGTAAAGAACATGACTCTCTTGGAGAAGTTGCAGTACCGGAGGATGTCTACTGGGGTGCACATACGGCGCGCTCAATAGCAAACTTTAAGATTGGCATAGAAAAAATGCCCCTTGAGCTTATTTTTGCTCTTGTTTTGATCAAAAAGGCAGCCGCAATCACAAATGCAGATCTTGGCCTTTTAGATAAAAAGAAGATGAAGGCGATCGTTCAGGCAGCAGATGAGATCCTCTCTGGAAAGCTGCTCGAGCAGTTTCCTCTCGTTATCTGGCAGACAGGCTCCGGCACCCAGACAAATATGAACGTCAATGAAGTGATAGCAGCCCGCGCAAACGAACTGCTTACAAAGAAACGATCGAGCAAGACGCCTATCCATCCAAACGACCATGTCAATATGTCGCAATCGTCAAACGACGTATTTCCAAGCGCGATCCATATTGCAGCATGCTTTGAACTTGAAAAGTTAAAATCCGCTCTTAAATCACTTGAAAAAGCACTTAAAGCCAAGGCAAAGGCTTTTTCGAAGATTGTAAAAGTTGGCCGCACGCACCTTATGGATGCTACAACGCTTACTCTTGGACAGGAATTTTCAGGCTACGCACATCAAGTTACAAGCGGCCTTCATGCACTTGAATATAGCCTTAAAGAGCTCTCCCACCTTGCACTTGGGGCAACTGCCGTCGGCACAGGCATTAATGCTCCAAAAGGCTTTGGAGATGCTATTTGCAAAACGCTTACTAAAATTTCAAAGCATAGGTTTTATAAAACAGAAAATCACTTTGCAGCACTTGCGACAAGCGATGCTATCGTTACAACGCATGGAGCGATAAAGCGAGTAGGTTGCAGCCTCTATAAAATTGCAAACGACATTCGGTGGATGGCTTCTGGTCCAAGGTGCGGCCTTGGAGAGCTTATCTTGCCAGAAAATGAACCTGGATCTTCCATAATGCCAGGAAAAGTCAATCCAACCCAGTCAGAGGCCCTAATGATGGTGGCAACGCAGATTATTGGCTTTGACATGGCAATTAGCATGGCAGCAACGCAAGGAAATTTTGAGCTTAACGTGATGCGTCCTCTTATTGCCTATGACTTTCTCCGCTCTATCCACCTACTAACAGATGCTACAACAAGCTTTACAGCAAACTGCATCCTAGGCCTAGAAGCAAATCACAAAAAGATTAGCCACCATGTGAGCCAATCCCTCATGCATGCAACCGCCCTCAATCCCATCATCGGCTACGACAATGCTGCAAAAATTGTACGAAAAGCCTACCTCGAAGACAAAACCCTAAAAGAAGCCGCCCTAGAGCTCAATCTCCTTTCATCAGAAGATATAGCCATTTTGGATCCTAAAAAAACAATATAACTGTTTTTTCATGTCCCTTAGGTCCCTGTGGTCCTTTATATCTTGAGCAAAAATCTTTCTAATGTTATGGAAAAAATTTTTGAGAGGTGTTCTATGAAAGAAAATGTACGTAGGTGTGTGGCGCTTGGTGTCTACACAGCAGCAATGATTAGCCAAAATCCTGCACTTTTTGCAGGAGCCAAGGCAGAAGATGTCCAGATGCAGGATATGGACATGTCAAGAAGCGAACTTGAATTTCAAGGAAAGCTTTCGGGCGATGCTGTAGAGACTTATATTTTGATGGGCAATCCGGGGCGGAGACTTGCTATGCAAATTGCAAGTCATGGCTGCAAAGGAAAAAATAGCTGTAAAGGTCAAGGCGGTTGCAAATCTGATGCGAATAGCTGCAAAGGGCAAAATAGCTGCAAGGGAAAGGGAAGGTGCAAAGTAGCTCCAAATGATGCAGTTATGATGGCAAAAAAGCGAGCCATATAGTAAGCTTTTTGGCATAAATAGGTATTTTTATGCCAGAACTTGCAAAAGCGTATGTAGCTAAAGACGTTGAAAAAAAGTGGTATCAATTTTGGGAACAAAATCAACTTTTTAAAGCTGATCCCACTTCTCCTAAACCCGCCTACTGTATCATGATCCCACCACCCAACGTGACGGGTGTTTTACATATGGGCCACGCTCTTGTCAACACACTACAAGACATACTCATCCGCTATAAAAGAATGTCCGGCTTTGACACGCTTTGGATGCCTGGAACAGACCATGCCGGCATCTCCACCCAAACAGTTGTCGAAAGAAACCTCCTCAAAAGCGAAGGCAAAAGAAGAAGCGACTACTCAAGAGATGAGTTTTTGAAGATTGTCTGGGATTGGAAGGAAAAAAGTGAAACTGTCATCATCGACCAGCTAAAAGCACTAGGTGCATCCTGCGACTGGTCCCGAAAACGCTTTACCATGGATAGTGCCTACTCAAAAGCCGTGCGCACCATGTTTAAAAAGCTCTATACCGAAGGGCTGATCTATCGCGGAGACTACCTTGTAAACTGGGACCCCGTCACACAAACTGCTCTTGCAGATGATGAGGTAGAATATGAGGAAAAATCAGGCTTTTTGTGGCATTTTCGCTATCCACTTGTAGATGGCACAGGAACCATTGAGATCGCAACGACTCGTCCTGAAACTATGCTTGGTGACACTGCAGTTGCCGTTAACCCAAAAGATGAGCGATATAAGCAGTTTATTGGCAAGATGGCCCTTCAGCCACTAACAGAAAAAAAACTCATTATTATCGCCGATGAACACATCGACCCCCTCTTTGGTACTGGAGCTGTAAAAATCACTCCGGCGCACGATCATAACGACTACCTCATGGCCGATCGCCACAATCTTGAGATGATCAATATCATGACAGGCGATGGCAAAATCAACGAAAATGGCCAAAAATTTGCAGGCCTTACAATGCAAGAGGCAAGAGATGCCACTATTCAGGCAATGAAAGATAAAGGCTTTTTTGTAAAAGCTGTACCTCACCTCAACCGCATTGGCGTATCCTATCGCTCAAAGGCTGTTATTGAGCCTCACCTCTCAAAGCAGTGGTTTGTAAAGCTTACAAACTACAAAAAGCACCTTAGAGAGATCGTCCAAACTAACAAAGTAAAGATTCTTCCTGCACAGTGGGAAGCTACCTATTACCACTGGATTGACACGCTTCATGACTGGTGCATAAGCCGCCAGCTCTGGTGGGGCCACCGCATTCCTATATGGTATCATAAAGATGATCCAGAAAAGATGATCTGCTACGAGGGCGACGGCGAGCCGGAAGAAGTTACAAAGAATCCGGAACTCTGGCATCAAGATACCGATGTACTAGACACCTGGTTTTCTTCTTCTCTTTGGCCAGAAGCTACCCTTGGCTGGCCAGAAAAGACTCTTGAGCTTTCGCGCTACTACCCAAACTCTACCCTAATCACCGGCCACGACATCCTCTTTTTCTGGGTTGCCCGCATGCTGATGATGGGCGAAGTTGCTATGCATGAAGTGCCCTTCCCTGAAACCTATCTCCATGGGCTGATATATGGTAAATCCTACTGGAGGCAGCAGCCAAATGGGGGTGTTCTTTATGTTTCAGAAGATGAGAGAAAAGAATTTGACCTTGGTAAGGAGATACCAAAAGATGTCCACTCCAAATGGGAGAAGATGTCAAAGTCAAAAGGCAACATTATAGACCCTCTCGAAATCATCGATGAATATGGTACCGATGCCTGCAGAATGGCGTTGGCATCGAGTGCTACAAGCCTGCCGCAAATTGATCTTGATAGGCGCCGTTTTGAGGAGTTTAAAAACTTTGCAAATAAAATTTGGAATGGCGCTCGCTTTGTCCTTATGAATGTCGAGGATTTGAGCAAAGAGGAATTTGCCAAGGGACTAGATGAAAAGCTGCTTACTCTGGAAGATCGCTGGATACTAAGCCGTATGGCTGATGTGACAAAAGAGGTGCATAAATCTCTTGCAACCTACGCCTTTGATCGAGCAACAACCGGGGCATATGACTTTTTCTGGAATGAATTTTGCGCCTACTATCTCGAGATCATTAAGCCTGCACTCTTTGGCAAGGTAGGAGATGAAAAGCTCAGACAAAACAAACAGAAGATGCTGGTAATCGTCTTGCTGCATGCAGTACGTCTTTTACACCCGATGGCACCATTTATTACAGAAGAGCTCTTTCAGATCCTAAAAGAGCGTTTCGAAATAGCACCTCAAGGCGATGTCTATACGAAAGAAGCACTCGAGGCCCTTGCAGCAAAAGGCTGCATCGTAAGCCGCTATCCTGAAGCAAGAGATGTCTACACATCTAAGCTTGCAAAAGAACAGTTTGATATTCTTTCAAAACTTACCTACACAATTAGAAACATCCGAGGAGAGATGCGAATCCCTCCAGGGCTTGCCTGCGATGTTTTTGTGATCGGTAAAGCAAATGATCCGGAGTATCAGCTTGCAAAAGAGCATACCTACCTTTTGAACTCGCTTGTTAAAAACAAATCTTTGGTTTTTTCCGAGGAATTTCCAAAAGAAAATGGCTCAAAAGCAATCATCAATAGCCTCGAACTTCTCGTCCTTGTTCCGACAGAGATGAAGGAGCAAGAGAAAACAAGGCTTGTTAAGGAAGAAGAAAAGCTGACTAAAGCACTTGAAGGGCTAGAGCAAAAGCTCTCTAATACAAGCTTTTTAGAAAAAGCGCCGCAAGACGTTGTAAAGAAATTGCTAGATACAAAACAGCAATCTATTAGACAACTCGAAGCTATCAAAGCAGAACTTCAAAGGCTTTTGTAGTTTTTTTTTAGAACCTTGACATAAATGGACGAGGAACGAGATGATTGGAAATGCAAAACCCCCAATGGAGGATTTATGGCGTCTACTCTGTATGCCAAAGCACAAAATAGTGCGATTTTAAAAAATGAAGTTATTCAGATTGCGGCAGGTACTGCCCTGCTAGCTGGCTTTTCACAACTTTCGATTCCTATCCAGCCAGTTCCTATTACTATGCAGACAGTAGCTGTGCTCCTTATCGGCCTTTTTTACTCTCATAAGACAGCTATAAAAACTGTACTTACCTATTTAGCTATCGGCGCTATGGGAGCTCCAGTCTTTTCTAACTTTGGTGGCGGCATTGCCCACTTTTTACTTCCAAAAGCTGGCTATCTATTTGGCTTTTTAGCCTGCGTTGCAGTAATGACCTATGTGAGAGAGCGTATCGGTAGAGAAAGCTTTCTTACACAAGTAAGCGCCTGCCTTCTTGGAAGCGTTGCCCTCTATGCCTGCGGCATCAGCTGGCTTGCCTGCTTTGTAGGTGTTTCAAAAGCCTTTTATCTTGGCTTTGTGCCCTTTATCATACCAGGTCTTATCAAAGGCGCTATTGTTGCCTATACCTGCAAAGAAATCAAAGCCTCCAATTGGGCCTAAATAATTTCTATTGATCTTATACTTCCTGCTCGCTATGAGCAGGAAGTATGAAGATAACAACCCATTCTCGATTACCGAATAAGATATTTGGAGCAAAAGCTAAAGACAGAGCAAAACTCTGGAATAGGCTCCTTAAAAAAGTTGATGATGCAACCCTTGTATCAATCATTGAATCCCTTCTGAGTTCCACACATAGTATAAAAAATAAAGCATGGCAGTTTGCGGGCGTTGCCCTGAATGAGCTGACGATTCGTCCTTGGTCAAATAGCAACGATATAGAACTCTTTCGTGAAAAACTGCGCGAGAAATCAAACCTCTGTTTTTCTAGCAGAAGCTATAGCCTAGAAACAGCAGGGATTAAGACAGACCGCGGCATCGTACACCCCTATGCCTATTCTGAAGTTGCCAAAAAAGTGAGGGACCTCTGGGATGAGTGCGGACTCGATAAGTCCTTAAACTCCTATATCAATGAAGACATCTCGCATGAAGATAAAGAATTTTTAAAAACTCACACCATTACATACCTCTCTCCTGACGAGCTCGAAGCCTATAGAGTCAGCTTTGACAATGGAAAAATTAAAATTGGCAATAAAACGCCAAAAGATGATGACTGGTACATGTTTGTCCTCGATGCCAAGAAAAAGCATATGTATGCCGCAAAAAAGATCAAAGGCATCATCCACCATACTTCCCTTACTCAAGGCCTTCCGGTAGCCTGTGCCGGAGAATTTAAAATGCACAAGGGCAAAGTTACGCGAATAAGTCTAAGAAGCGGCCACTATAGGCCGACTGTTGAAGTGCACGGCAAGGTGCTTCGTGCCTATTTATCTAAAGAAGAACATCTTGGACAAAAACAGATGTCTCTTCTTGAAATTGAAAGATACGATAGCTAAGATCGCTCCTTTTATAAAAAAGGAGGCCCTCATGAGTAGTAATACAGTACAATTTTTTGCACGGATCGAACATGCCAACTGGGAAAATCAGCGTATGCGATCAGATGGCAGCATAGAAAAGCGTCCATTCTTCCTCACTCATTTCTTCTGCCGCGATACTCCAAAAGCCTACGACCTAACAAAAGCCCGCAAAGTGGTTCTCGTAAATATCGAAGAGTTTTTACTAGAGCCTCACTCAGAAAAAGAGATCGAAAAGGTAAAGCAAGCGATAGCGAACTTTAACCGCTGTCCAGGAAGTAGTCCAATTACTCCAAAAGATCTTAAAGAGCTCGTAATTACCATCATTAGACACTACGTATATGAAAATAGAGGTAAATCAGACGATGTTCTGGAAGCTGTCAAAAAATCAACTGCTCTTTTTCACAGAGTTGTCATCGAAGATATCGGTCCTTATGATGAAGCCCTACAACAGCTTTTAGAAGGCCCAGATTCCTTTGCCTTAGATAAGCTCGCCTCCCACTTTGAAAGGATTGTGGTTGATAACTATTGCCCTTTTGAAACAACTAGACTCACATCCTTTGTCGAGGATCTAATCGGAGCATCTATTCCCAACATAGAAGATAGTGTATTAAAAGAGCATTTTCATACACTTATGGCCCATGTCGCAGATGAGGTTGTTGAACGCGTAGCTAAAAAACATCCTGATAAGGAAGTGAGAAAATCACTTCTTGAAAATATCATTAATGCATCAATGAAGAAGCATCACACCCATTTTGTATTTAAGAAGCCATGGAACGACTTTAAGGATCCGCAAAAAAAAGTAGAAACTGTCATCTTAGATGCCCATAGAGCACTGAAACGCTATAAACTGCTTGCCTATAAGGCAGACAACCAGCAGCTTGAAAACCCTATGGAGCTTTTGCGAAAGGAAGTATCACGAAGAACATCTCGAAAAACCTATAGCTCCACCCGAGATTATGAGGCAGCAAAAGTGGCTGCAAACTTTTTCATCCACCTCTATAATAAGGGCCTCGCAAAGCTTACGGAACAATACACAAAAACTTCCTATTCCTTTGTACCTCTAGAACCACTTAAAGATGATGTCCAAAGAATAAGAAAACGCACCGGATAAAAAAGTAGGAGTCAGCTCCAATACCGTTCACGTAACGGAATTAGATTTATTTTTTACCGCAGAGAACGCGGAGGACGCAGAGAGAAAAAACAAAGGAAATTTATCTGTTATTCTCTGCGACCTCTGCGATCTCTGCGGTTAATCTTTTGTTATTTTAAAAGAACAATGTAAAAAAAAGCCATCCAGCCAGTTTTTAAAATGACTTAAGTGAACTGTATTGGGATCAGCTCACTGATCCTGCCCAAATTAAAGGAAAACAACCATGAACTGTTGCATGGGAAGAACAGCGCCAGTAGATGACTCACAAGTCGCTTTGATGCAGGTGCAAGTAAAGCAAAAACTACAAGGCATCCATTCTCAAGATTCAATGATTATGATTTTTAAAGCCGTTCTGGGAAATGAAATAGAGCGCTCAGCACTTCTTAGCTATTTTGAAAAAATCCATGCGGCAGAACTACCCCATTTTATTCAACACTTTATAAAATGGGAAAATGATCGCACAAAGAAGGGCGCAGAATTTATTTTTAGGACCTATTTTACTTCTGAATCCCCTCTTTCACTTGATGTAAAAGTCTCTGATAAAAGAGAGGTTCAGCTTCTGTTACATGATTATGAATCAAATATAAAATTAATCCACGATCTCTTCCAGAAATATGCCTTAGTATCAATGCAGACTATAAAAGAAAACTACAATCCAAAACAGATATAGACTACGTTGAACTATGGGCTAGTCTCTTCTCTTCCTTCACCTGCTGCAAAAAGGTCTTTGTCTCGGCTACTACAACGCCTGAAAGAGCAGAGAGGCCGATGAGGTTTGGAAAGGCCATCAAGCCATTGAAGATATCTGAGATTTTCCAGACAACTTCAAGCTCAAGAAGCGCGCCGACAAAGCAGATCATAATGAAGAGAATGCGAAAATAGGGAACGCTTTTTGTGCCCATGAGGTATTCTGCGCATTTTTCTCCGTAATAGGCCCAGCCGATAAGTGTGGTAAAGGCAAAGAGGACAAGGCCGATACTTACAACATAGCCGCCCCAAGAAACAACTGAAGTAAATGCAGCAACTGTCATGCTGGCACCGTTAAGGAGTTTGCCATCTGCCCCTACACTTCCAAAGGCATCAGTTACACCAAGAACAAGGCCCGTTACTGTGCACATGATGATTGTTGCTAAAAAGCATCCGGTCATTGAAACAAGCGCCTGTCTTCCCGGCGTATCTGTCTTTGCAGCCGCTGCAGCAATAGAAGCAGTTCCGAGCCCCGCTTCACTTGTCATAAGGCCGCGGCTTACACCTACAGAGAGTGCCATAGAAAGCGTAGAGCCTGCAAAGCCGCCAAAGGCAGCTTGGCCTGAAAAGGCTGAGGAAAGAATCGTCATAAAGGCATCAGGAATCAATTCATAGCGCTGGGTAAGCACGTAGAGGGCACCGCCAATATAAAGAAGCGCCATAAAAGGTACTAAAAGGGAGGCTACTTTGCCAATGCTCTTTATACCGCCAAGAATGGTGAGTGCTGACAAAATGGCCATTGCTATTGCGCTATAAAAAGGATCTACCTGAAATACGCTATGCATAACGTCAGCTACAGAGTGTGCCTGGATCATGTTGCCACCACCAAAGGCTGCAAAACAGCCAAAAAGGGCAAAAAGTGATGCAAGCCACTTCCAGCCAAGGCCGCGCTCGATAAAATACATAGGACCGCCTGCCATTTCCTGGCGGGCATCTTGCACCCTGTACTTTACAGCCAAAATTGCTTCAGCATATTTTGTCGCCATACCAATAAGTGCTGTTACCCACATCCAAAAAAGTGCGCCAAGGCCGCCAATTGCGATACCTGTTGCGACACCTGCGATATTGCCGATACCGATAGTTGCAGCAAGTGCTGTCATAAGTGATTGAAAATGGCTGATGTCCCCTTCTGCCTCTTTATCGACATTTTTGCCAAAGGCAAGCTTTAGGGCATACCAAAGGTAGCGAAACTGCAACCCTCGAAGAGCAAATGTGAGATAAAATCCAACTCCACAAATAAGGGCAAGAAGAGGAACCCCCCATACCATAGCCCAAACTCTATCCAAAAGAGCAATTACATTTTCGTACATCTACTCATCCATTATATATAATTAAGTTACACTGAGGCCACTGGAGCTGCAGCAGCTTCGCTTTTTTCAGATTCAATAAAATCTTTAGTCTCCTTGCGTATAACGCCGGCGAGGGCTGCAAGGGCGATCATATTGGGAATCACCATAAGCGCATTCATAATATCGGCAAAGCACCAGACAATATCGAGAGCAAAGAGTGAGCCTGGAACAATCAGGCCTACATACATCACGCGATAGAACGTTACTGAGCGCTCACCAAAAAGGTATTCAAAACATTTTTCGCCATAGTAAGCCCAGGAGATAACAGTAGTATAGGCAAAGAGGATAAGGCCAACGATAACGACATACTTACCGCCTGCAATCGCATGCGAGAAAGCTGAGATTACTAAAGAGGCACCATTAAGGACTGTTCCATCAGCATCTTGAGATCCAAGAACGCCCGTTACCGCAATGACAAGTGCTGTGATCGTACAGATAATCGCAGTAGAGACAAGTGTTCCGGTCATTGACATAAGCGCCTGCCTGCCAGATGAGCTTGTCTTTGCAGCAGCAGAAGCAATCGATGCAATGCCAAGTCCTGCTTCAGAGCAAAATACGGTACGAGCTACGCCCATTTGAAGAGCCATTACCGCTGTCGATCCTAAAAAGCCGCCAAAAGCCGCCTGTCCAGTAAAAGCTGCCTTGAAAATTTGAGAGAAAGCATTCGGAAGTTCTGTATGATAGAGAACGAGCACAAGAATTCCAGCCGATGCATAGGCAAGCGCTTTAAAAGGCACGATCCAAGCCGAAAGCTTACCGATACTTTTAATGCCGCCAAAGAGTACAAAACCGGTAATGAAAGTAAGTGCAATACCAGTAATCCAGGGACTTACTTCATAGATATTACTTACAGCATCTGCGATGGAGTTTACCTGAACAAGGTTTCCTGTGCCAATAGCTGCAATTGAAGCAAAAGCCGCAAAAAGAATTGCCATCCACTTCCAGCCAAGGCCTTTTTCGATGTAATACATTGGGCCGCCGCACATCTCGCCCTTTTTATCAGTGATTCTATATTTTACAGCGAGTAGGCTTTCGGCATATTTGATTGCCATTGATATAAACGCAGTTACCCACATCCAGAAAACAGCACCGAGGCCGCCCGCAGTAAGCGCTGTCGCCACACCAACGATGCTACCTGTACCAACAGCCGATGCCATAGAGGTCATAAGAGATTGAAATGGGCTGATGTCGCCTTTGCCGCCCACCTTATCTTGGGCGCCAATTAAACGAAAAGCTTTAAAAAGATAGCGAAATTGTACCCCTCGAAGAGCAAAAGTAAGGTAAATCCCTACTCCGATCAAAAGCGCAAGCAGAGGCGGGCCCCACAACGCAGTTTTTACTCCTTCTAAAAAGTGTAGTAATTCGCTCATTTCATACCCCATATAGGTTTACTCCAGCAAACCGGTAAAGGATACCTTGATTCCGATTTGATGAAAAGTTATTTTATTAAAAAACAATTATACATTATTAATAATTTTTTGTAAATGATAAATATTATATCTTTGAGGTATATATAACCCATATGATTACCCCAAAAGCGCTTAAAAACAAATTACCATTATTTGAGCACGAAAAGATCTCATCGTACCGCCAAACTATAGAAGATATACTTCTGGGCAAAGATAATCGCCTTCTTTTGATCGTCGGCCCTTGCTCAATCCATGATACAGCCGCGGCATATGCGTATGCAAAAGAGCTAAAAAGAGTGGCTGATGAGGTAGAGGATTGCTTTTTTATCGTCATGCGCACCTACTTTGAAAAGGCACGAACTGCCCTTGGCTGGAAAGGACTTATCTATGATCCAAACCTCGACGGCTCAAATAACATGCAAAAGGGTCTTCATCTTGCAAGGGAGCTTTTGCTTGCCCTTACTAAACTTGGCCTTCCTGCAGCTACAGAATTTTTAGAGCCCTATACCCCAAATTATATAGCCGATTGCATAAGCTGGGGATCCATCGGGGCAAGAACATGCCAGTCTCCAATACATCGCCAAATAGCGTCAAATCTTCAGATGCCAATAGGCATTAAAAATAGATCTGATGGAAATATCGATATAGCAGTAGGGGCATGCATAACGGCAAAAGAAGCTCAAAGCTTTTTGACAATTAATGACGAAGGGATGCTCACACAGGTTACAACTACCGGCAATCCCCTTCCCCACATCGTTCTCAGAGGGTCAGATCAAGGACCAAATTTTGATCATAGGTCAATCGCAACAGCTGCAAAAAAGCTAAAAGAGGCTAACCTCACTGAATCAATTATCATCGATTGCTCACACGATAACTCTGAAAAAAATTACGCTCGTCAAGAGATCGTCTTCTCCTCGGTCATCGAACAGGTGCTTACCGGAAAGAGCCCAATCCGCGGCATAATGATAGAAAGCTTTTTAGAAGCAGGGGCCCAATCTGAGCCTCTATCAAAAGAAATCGGCAAATCAATCACAGATCCCTGTTTAGATTGGCAGACGACAGAAGCCCTGATCCGCGAAGCGGCATTTACCTTAAAAACAAAGGCACTACCTTGCGCTGTATAGCATTTTTTCTTCTTCTCCTCAGCTGCTCATGCAACCGCCCTACTCTCTCTGTAGAAACAGGCTATTTTACACGAAAAGACCTTGCAAGCTATCACGTAGGTACACCTGATCCAAATAAACAGAGCCCAATCTTTGGCCAGAGACTCTACATCCACTGGGATGTACCCAATGATGAATTTGAAAAAGGGCCCCTTACGCTTCATTTGCAGATCCACCTGAAAAAAGATGGTCTTTTGAAAAAAGCTATAGATATTACTGAAGCTAAGGGAAGTTACGTATTTCCTATTGTTGGTGAAGACTATACAACAAAGGGCGGCCTCTTAAGCTATAAGGTAGGCCTTTTTTCTGGTGATAAAGAGCTTCTGTCAAGTAAGCACAAATTTTGGGTAGAGGAAATTAATTTTTCTGAATAACGTCAGATGGCTTTGTACGCTCATTATGACCAAGGTATTTCATAATGCTTCCAATGGCAAAGCAGTGAGTCTCTGAACCCTTAGAATAGGCTGTAGGCACTGTGAGCCTACTTCCATAATTTTTTGGGGTACGAACCCCTAAAATATGGCTTGCAATCCGGTCTAGAGGCTCAATGTATTTGTTATCTGTAACATAGTCAGATTCGACTGTAATGTGCTTAACGTTATCGCCCTCTTTATCTCCTATATCCCACTGAAGGCCAGCTCCGAGTGGAACAGAATTTATACAGACAGCACTATGATCGCTCTTTAATGCCACATATTGGGCAATAGATCCACCGAGCGATTGTCCAACAAGGACGATCTTTTTATCAGTTTTCAGCTTTTGGACAAGTTCTAAAGACTTTTGATAGAGCTCCGGAACGAGGCCTGCGTAGTTGGCAACAATAGCAACTCTTTGACCGATTCCAGCTCTTTTTTTAGCTTCAGGTAAAAATTCATTAAAGGAATCATGGGCGCCGAATGTAACGAGAAGTTCATTATCTTCAGACTCAAGAAGAGTGACTTTAAGTCCTAGCTTTCGGTCTATATAAAAGTTCTCACACTTTTCAAAGCCTTCAAGGTCTTCGAGTAGGGCCTTGCGAAGGTGACCATCAATCCAGTGATCTTTTCCAGCATGGATATAGTTTGCACACGTTACGTATCGAATGGCCTTATAGGCTTCCTCTTGCGTCATGCGCCGAGAAAGCTGCTCCCTGCCAAAGCATGCTTCGCTAAAGCATTTTTTGTTTTTTGCCATGTCGTAAAAGACATGCCCTGTAAGAAGACGCACTGTAAGGCCAAGCACTGACCAGTTTTTTGCCCCAAAAAACCGAAGTGGAAATGAAAGAACATTTGCTGGAGAAATTGCATTTACCATAAACTAATGGTAACATATTAATTATTTTAATTCAAGATGAAATCACTAGTTATTTTTTTATCCATTTTCTCTCTTTTACAGGCAAATGAGGCCTCCTTTCTTAAAAACATTACCCAGCTTACATCCTCTTCAATGGGCTTTGAAAAGGCTGGAGAGGCCTATTTTTCACCGGATGAAAAGACGATCATTTTTCAGGCCGTACCAAACGGCAAAGAGCATTACCAGATCTACACGATGGACCTAGAAGAAAAGGTTCCTAGAATGGTAAGTACAGGCCTTGGCGCTTGCACCTGCGGCTTTTTTCACCCAAATGGCAAAAAGATCATTTTTGCATCGAGCCACGCCGATATTAGCTGCAGCTGCCCTGAAGTGCCAGGATATCAACGAAAAAGCGGAAGCTATATGTGGGCATTTACCCCCTACATGAATATCTACGAGGCAAATCTTGATGGAAGCGAGTTAAAAGCGCTCACAAGCGGCCCTAGCTATCATGCAGAGGGCGCATATTCCCATGATGGCAAAAAGATCGTCTTTGCAAGCAACTCCTCTGGCACTATGAATATTTACACGATGGATGCAGATGGTCAAAATGTCTTTGCCGTCACAAATACTGACTATAGCTATAATGGGGGACCCTTCTTTTCTCCCGATGATTCTCAAATTGTCTTTCGTTCAGACCGAGATGAAGAGCATATGCTACAAATCTTCACGATCAATGCTGACGGTACAAACGAGCAGCAACTTACAGATAATGATGCGGTCAATTGGGCACCCTACTGGCATCCAAGTGGCAGATATATCGCGTTCACAACATCCCTTCATGGCCATCATCAGTATGAAATCTATGTAGTTGATGTAGAAACAAAAGCGCTCACTCGGATCACAGAAAACCCCTCCTTCGATGGGCTCCCCGTCTTCTCAAATAGCGGCAGAAAACTGATGTGGACCTCAAAGCGAGATGGCATAGCCTCACACATCTTCATTGCAGACTTTGAGTTTACTGATAGATCGTTTGCAAATGTTGGTCATTTTGCTGAATAACACGGCTAAGAGGCGAGCCCCAGTGAGTCCATGCAAATCTGCTTGAAGGATCAAGGACTAATGCACTCGATGTCAAAGCAACTCCGGCAATCAGAGCATCAGTTGCATCAAGAGCGTTAAAAGCATACAAACCTACACAGCATATAGCATGAAGTAGATGGCTACTTGCAGAAGAGAGAAGAGCGACTTTATGATCCTCGAGCTTATACTCCTTTGCAACGGCATAGATAAGCGGCCGTCTTAAAACGAGCCCGACACCTGTTATGGCAGTAATCAATCCCCCTTTGATACCGCATACCCGTGTTCCAAATAGTCCCCAAACGACTGCATTCATAAACGCCTTATTTTGTACCTCTACAGTCATTTTTATCTCCTCGACAATATAGTTTTCATATAAATTTGATCCTACCATTTTACTGACAACGTTACTTAACGAACAATTATAAAGGTTGATTTATGTATATCACTCGGTTCTTAATTCTTTTCTCTGCCCTTTGCAGCCTTCTTTCAGGCTACACACTGCATCGCACAACAATTGACTCCCTTGATAAACAACATGTTATAGAACAAGTTTTAGAGATACAAAAAAGCTGGAAGGTGGACCTAAGGAAAATACCTTCTAAAGAATCTTTTGAATCTGGCTTTTTATTTGTCAGCATGAAAGACGAGGAACTTATAGCTTTACTTGAAACAAAAGATGCAGAGATTCTTTGGATTGATGATGAGGATAAGCTCGCAGGCTACCTAATACTTACCCAAATAAGTGAATTTTTTGACCTCTATAAGGGATCAATGATTCGCTCATTTTCCTTTACTGGTGACCTCGACTCATTCGAGCAAAATCTTCAAATGATGCGCTACGTGGAACAGATAGCAGTAAGAAAAGAGTGTTCAGGAAAGGGATATGGCTCACTTTTACTCGCTAACGCTAAGGATATAAGCCCAAATGGCCTCATTGCTGCAATTTTAACAAAACCATTTCCAAACAATGCATCAAAGGCGCTTTTCTTAAAAAATGACTTCAAGTGCGTAGGAACATTAGATTGCATAGAGAACCCTCTTTGGCCAGAATACCAAACCGCAGTCTACCTTTACGAAACTGTAGAGGGATACCCTTGATGCCCTATTCTATCCCTTTTTCATATTCTTTTCTGAGCTCTTCGAGCTCAATTTCGGAAAATTGATGCACTTTGTTATCGAGATTTGAAGGATTGCGGCGAGAGCCTATTTTTAACGTCTGTTCTGTTTGTGCACGAGGACGTGCATTTTCCTGAAGGACATCTTTTGCTTTAACGGATGAAAGAGCCGCACTAACGCACGCTATCATTTCCCCGAGTGCTTTTTTGTTTGCAGCAAGACGGGCATCGAATTTGCCATCATGAAAAGCGTAGAAGACATTTTCGTCCTTAGATTCAGTTCCTGGCCTTGCAATGCCATGAGCTGGATCTGCAAGTCGAACTTTTACATCCTTTCCATCTTTTGATACGAAAATAAAGATGCTGCAGCCGATAAATGCCATCGGGGAATTTGTAAGAAGTTGATTAAGTTCTACAAGCTGGCCTCGTACCTTTTTTAGTGTTTCGGGACGAAGGGATTCCTTTTTGAGTGCCGCTACAAAGATCTCCTCACTTCCCATGATAGCGTTTACCGATCGCATTACCTTTGATTTTACTAAAAATAAAAAGTTTGGCGCGTAGGAATCTTGTGTTTTCATTAAACCCTTTTCAAGAGTCCCCTTTGGTCGTTTTGTCGCTTGGAGCTCCTCATCATCGCTTTGACCACCTGCGCTAATTTTGAGGTCAGCAATTTGCTTCCACTGTTTATCATCAGCTGTTCGCAAATTCTCCATTACCATGAAGTTTTCAAATTTGCCATAGACCCTTGGCATATATTTTAAGATTGAATCATCCTCATTGCCTTTGCATTCATTTTGGACATAGGAGTAGTTGCTAAATTCATACTCATCAATAGGCTTTAGAAAAAGGGTTTTGGGAGTGCCATTTACATCGACTGTAGCTGTACAAAACCCTCCCTTACCACCACTCACTTCAGCCATTTGAAGTTCTGCTTTGGCAAGAGCTTTAAGTACTGCCTCATTTTCTTTTTGGAAGGCACTCTTCTGCGTTCCGGCACGATGGCCGCCAAATTGAAGACCTTGTCTTGGGGCATTTGGGGAAATACTTGACATAGAACACCTCTAAGTCAATTATATAATATATTTTTTAATTAAGGAAGAGCTTTCTTTTTATAGACTATGCCGAGGAGAGAAACCCCTGTTAGATAGAAAATAAGGATCGATGCCGAAATCCAGGAGGCTCTGAGGGTAAAATCGAGGCCATTTGGGGCATGGGTAATAAAGGTAAGGGAAGATTCTAGAAAAAAAGCAGCTATTTGAAAGAAGAAAGAGGCAACCGGCTCTAGCCATAAAAAAAGAAAGGCGCAAGCGACTATAAATATGCCAATCGACACAAGAAATGGGAAAAAGACATTATAGACTATACCAAGAAGAGGAAATTCCCCAAATGCATAGAGCGACATAGGCAGCATAAGCACGCTTACACTTACCACTAAGGCAATAGATGCCGTAAAGAAGCGAAGGAGAACGAAAAGAAGCTGCTCAGAAAAAGGCATCAAGAGAACCTCTGTAGCAGATCGGTTCGGGAAAAGCCCTCTTAGCCACTTATCAATAACTGGATAGAAGAGCAAAATTGCAAATGTTGCAAGAAAGCTAAGCTGAAAGCCTAAATCTAAGGCTGCAGCCGGATCATAAGAGAGCACAAATATAAGTCCTGCACCAAGGGAGTTTAGCCCATTTGCATCCCGCTCTAAAAGCTTTGATAAAAAAAGGATCGTGCAAGCAGCCCAGGCTCTTAAAACAGATGGCGAGGGCCCTATAAAAAGCAAATATCCTGTGGTTGCGAAAATCAATGCAGCCTGCAGCCACTTCCAGGGTAAAAGCATGCGAAAAAAAGCCGCAAAAAGCACTGCTATTAAGCTAAAGTGAAAGCCGGAAACTACGGTGATATGCTGCAGTCCAAAGCGCTTTAGCCCATCTTTAAGATGAGCATCATGAAACTCTCCTATTAATACACCCTCAAGAAATGACCTCGTCTCACCTGCTTTAAGATATTTTGCTAAAACTAGCTTCACCTCCCTCTTTGCAGCATGGCGGAGATCAACGAGGGAAAAAAGAGGTTTAGTTTTTTTGAGCTCCGCTACTTTTAACGAACAGATGCCATTATGGACACAAAGATCCCCATCTGCCTCGTAGAGGACTCCAGCTTTTGGCCGCGTCGCGATATGACTCCACGAGAGCTTGCAGGGAATATTTTGCGCATAAAAGCTTGAATTGTCCCCTTCAAAGCTATGCAGCAACAGCTTCATCTTGCAGTAGGGCTTATTGTAGCGCATTTCATGGGTCCAATCGACAACTTCAAACTTTGCCTTTCCATGCATACTATCTACCCAAGAGGGTGGATAGCGAACATAATTTACCACGAAAAACCAAAAGAGAATCCCGCCTAGAAGCGCTAAAGGCAAGCGAAGGGAGCTATGCAAAAGTAGCGGACCTGCAGGGACAAGAAAGAGGGGGCTTTCAGTCAAAGCCCAAAGGGCACCAAAGAGAATAAAGAGTGAATAGTAGAGAACTGGGCACGAATCCCAGAAGCTATTAAGGCGCGCTATTGTATATTTCCAATAACGCGCACTTGTCATTTCCAAAACTTATGGACTATCTGGTTGATGGCCACTATTAGCTTCTTCCTGAACGACGGAGGGGCGAAAGGGATTGTCTTGGGGTACCTCCGCATCTCCCCCTTCTGTCATTCGAATGTCTTCTTCAGAAATTGCATAAGGCGCCTCACGAAAGGATAAATCCTCTTCAGATGGTGTTCCAAGTAGATTGGCATCGTCATCATCTTCTTTATCATCGTTGATATAAAAAGCACCCTTGTAATCTTCTCTAAGGCGCTTTAAATCATCGCGAATAAGCTTTGTAGGCGGCGGAAGAATCGATGAAAGCATAGGCGTTGAGCTAGGAATCTCTTGCGATTCTCCAGCAGCAACTTCTGCGCCCTCTGCCATTGCCTCGACAGGTGCCGGCTCGTTCATCTCCTGCTTTTGATCATCTCGGCCACCGCGACGGCGTCTCATACCGCGTCTACGATCGCGTCTTCTTTCGTTGCGATCTTGACGTCCTTCCTGAGGCTGCTGACCCTCTTGCTGAGCATTCGCCTGTTGAGGCGGCTGTTCTTGTTGAGGCGGTTGCTGCTGCTCACGCTTTGGCTGTTCATTTTCTCGCTTTTGACGAGCAGGTTGTGCCTTTGCAGATTGCTCGGTTGGTGTCTTAAGTACCATGCGAGGCTCTCTCACTTCAAGTACTTCATAATCGGCTACAGGCACGATAAATGGCTTTGGTCTTTCTAAGGAGCGAAAAAAGACTCCTGATCCAAAGGAAACAACTTCTAGCGCATCTACAAAATGTTCTTCAGAGCCTGCTCCTTTGCTGCTTCTAACGACAAGTCTATAGCCTTCGCGAGGCGTAATGACCGTCTCAATAATTGGTTCTCGTGTAAAGTCCACGCGTATAATCCTTTATCATTTAATCGTTGGAACATAAAGTAATTTCTTTACGTATATTTTATTCAAAACCTGCCACTATTATGAAGCAAGTGGTCATTTTTAGCCATATACTTCACGAGATCTCCCACTCTAGCGGCATATCCCATTTCGTTATCGTACCAAGCGATTAGTTTATAAAATGTTTTATTGAGAGCAATGCCTGCTCCCTTATCAAAAATTGCTGAATGGGTATCTCCTATAAAGTCAGAAGACACTACCTCTTCATCAGTTACTGCTAAAATCCCCTTCATCGAGCCTTCACTTGCCCGCTTCATTGCCTCATAAATTTCTTCATAGCTCGTCTCTTTTGAGAGGCGAACTGTAAGATCGACGCATGAGACATCCTGAACAGGTATGCGAAAGGCCATACCAGTAAGTTTTCCTTTAAGTTCAGGAAGGCAGAGTGTTACTGCCTTTGCAGCACCTGTCGATGCAGGGATAATATTGCCAGAGGCTCCGCGGCCTCCCCTAAAATCTTTTTTCGATGGTCCATCGACAGTTGGCTGCGTTGCAGTAAGCGCATGCACTGTCGTCATCAAACCCTCTTCAATACCAAAATTATCAAGCAATACTTTGCAAACTGGAGCTAAACAGTTTGTTGTGCATGAGGCATTGGAAATAATAAAGTCTTTATTTTGATCATAGGCTTTTTCATTTACGCCCATAACGAGCGTTTTGATATCCCCCTTGGCAGGAGCCGTGATGATCACACGCTTAGCTCCCGCTTCTAGATGCTTTTTGGCACCCTCTTCTGTCGTAAAAAGTCCTGTCGATTCTACAACGTAGTCAACATCCAACTCTTTCCAAGGAAGCTCGGCAGGGTCCTTTTTACTGCAGACAATAATGCGCTTGCCATTGACGATAAGAGTATCATCCTGAGAAGAGACACTCCCCTTAAACCTGCCATGCACAGTATCATGTTTAAAGAGATAGGCAAGGTTATCTGCAGGAACGAGGTCGTTTACAGCGACAACTTCGATATCTTGATCATTCAACAAGCAGCGTAAAACAAGCCGACCGATTCTTCCAAAGCCATTAATTGCGATTTTTAGTGTCATATTGGGTCCTTATTTAATCTATTTAACTAAACGTGAAATGAGCAAAAAAAAGCAAGATCTTGTAGACTCCCAGCCCAAAAAAATGTGAATTTATGAGTATTGACAGGCTTAGCACACAACTTGGACACATACACATTGGAAGCGATGACGAAGACATCTTTTTGCCCAATCAGGATATTTGCGCAGAAGATTTTCCATCTGAAACTGCTTCTCCTACACTTGAAGAGCTGCTTCATACCGATAAGGCAAAGGGAGGGACTGCCCTTCTCGCAAGTGATGATGTACGCCTAAAAATACACTGGCTTAGTGCGCTTCCAAATGTAGCTGTCAGCCTCGTACTGCAGATCGAAAATTGCCCGGAGCTTGTTGATAAACGGGTTACAAAATGGCTTCACATGGATGGCGTGTGGGATGCGCTTTTTACAAGTAAATCTGGCCGCTTCAGAGCACTTTGTGCAGCTACATATCCTGATCGAGTTCTTAGTCTTATCAAAAGGGCTAATCTTACAAAGGATATGAAAAGGCATCTTGCAGCAACTCGTCGTGAATACCTACCCTCGTTACCCTCAAACTGTGCGGTAGCTAGTCTTAGAGCACTTGGAATCCAGCTTGATGATCAGGATAAATCCTTACTTATCACCTGCATGCAAAATCAGCCTATTGAAGAAGAGCTCGTTGATTGGTTTCTCGCTAATGTTCCTCCGCGATTTGAGCCTCATAATCATGTGAGGGCCTATCTTTCTATAATTAGACACTATCAGACAAAACAAAACCCTACTTATGTCCAAGCCCAACATCAACGTATGACTCCTGCTCAAAGAGCTGAATTTGTAGAATTTCTTCAGGATGATGAACACACACATTTTACCTGCTTCCTCAAAAAACCTGCTAAGAAAGTGCCTGAGCCTTCTGTTCCCGTAGTGAAAAAAAAGGAGGAGCGCCCATTTTTTGAAGTTGCAACCGAGCAACTGAGAAAAGCAGACGAGTTAGATCCACCTGTTGCAGTAATAAAGAAAATCTACAACATGCGAAACGTCTTATCTAAAAAAGAGAGCAGGTTGCTCTGGAACAAAATTTTTTCACATGGCAGCTGGATCTCGGAGGAGAAGCTTCTTTACATTTTTGATGATTTTGCCTTTTTTAATCAGCTTCAAGTAACCAAAAGCTATATTCCAACACTTATTCAAAACTTAGTTAAAGCAAAAAAATTTGATACAGCATACAGCTGGTTTAGCCTTAATCCAAATGATGATATTGGGATTTTGCTTTTGCGCTGTGAGACGAAAAAAGAAAGTCCCGAGCTTCGCGCTATTCTAAAAAGCTGCTGGCCGAGGTTGAAGCAATTAACAGGAAAAGAAGTTGGCACTAAGAGCATCACAATCAGATCTCTAGCAGTCGCAGAAGCGCTTATGCATGCACTCGTGCTTGCCGATCTCGAAATACTTCTTGATCTCTTTAGCCTTGACTATGCAAGTTTTAGCACGAATATGACAGAAGGCTATAATAGATTGTTGGCCCTTGCTGTAGAAAGCGAGCATCCTGAGTATATAACGCGCGCTCTTCTCATTCATGTTGAGAAAAAAGTTCAAGATCCGGGAATAGATAGGGCACTTTCACAAAAGCTCATGCTTCGCCAAATAGAATACTTTGGCTGGGGTGATATAACTGCACGCTGCTTTGAGAGTTTTATTAACGTATCCTTTTCTAGCGATCTTTGCACCTACTTTGCCTCACCATGTCATACTGGAAGAAGCCAAGCTTTAGGTGAAAGCTTTGTCTGCTCTATCTGCCCGCTCGATGATGAAAAAAATAAACGCTGGCCATATAACGATGAGGTTATTTGCTGGATAGAACAGGCAATTACCTATGCAGAAAAAGCAAAAGCAAAAGAAGCTCTCTTGGACTTTGCCATACAAACCTCAAGAAATCTTCTAGACAACTATCCATATGCACATGTTCCTTTTGCGACAATACGAAGACTTGCCGCTGTCACAAAAAGCGCTCATATATTTTCACTTGCAAAGAGAGCGCAAAATTTTGGTGCCTTAAGTGAACATGAGATGAATGAAGTCTGCTCGCTCACTAAAGCTCCCCCCATGGTAGATGGGCAAGCAATAGTAGATGCTCTTGGCGGTGCAACCGCAGAATCTGTTGAAGAGGTGTTGATTAACCAGCAATATGCGATTATTGACTGGCAAGAGAGCCTCTCTTCAGGAGATTTTCGCACGATAATGCATAGCCTTTTTAGTGTATGGCGAAAATATCCGGATGTAATCCGTAATGACAAAATTGCAGAAAGTTTGGGAGAGATTATCTCACCTAATACAGAGCTATGGAATAAAGGCGATATTTCAACCTTTAGCGGCTACCTTGCACTTCTTATCGATAACTACAAGCATATTGTAAAGCAGCATCCAAATGGAGCTTTTGAAGGCAAAGCAAAAGTATTGCTAAGCAAAGCAGGTAGTTCAGCAGTCCGCTACATTCAGGCGATGACAGATCTACTCAACAATGGAGTACGCTGGAACCTTCACAAAGGGGAAAATTGTACACTCTTTACAACCCAACTCGAAGCTGTACTTCAAATGTTTCGTGCACCATTCTATTTGAGCCATAATAAGTGTGTACCAAGTGGCGCACTTACCGCACTGCAGTCTATCGTAAAGCTGGTTCTTGTACCGCTTCCTGCAAGAGAAAAACTTGTCAGACAGCTCATAGGAATTTATAGAGAAAATAAAACCAATGTGGTCTTTACGCTTTCTGCTGACACAACCTTTGAGAAGCTGCTCACCTACTTCGAGCAAGAGAAGAAAACTGATCAACCGCTACTTGACACTCTTAACGATCTTGCAGAACTTATCCGAGATATGACAAATGACGAGGGGTTGAAAGAAAGGTGCAAAAAACACCTTATAGAAAAAATAAAAATCGTTAAACAAGTCGAAAGCGCTCGAGCAGAGCTAGAGAGACTTCTTGTGGATGAATAAGCCAAAATATCAAACAATAATGGAGTTTATGATATGACCTTCAACCTCTCTATCGAAACTATTAGTACACGACTGGATCAACTTTCTGCAGAAAGGCTTCTCTCTCCCCAGGAAGCAGAAAATGCCTTAACAACTCTAACAACTATAAGTAGTGACTTTTCAGCAATAATAGAGCAGGCAGCGATTCATCCCAGCAGTATGCTACAAATACAAAGGATAGTCGCCAAACTCCAGCAAGTGAGCAATGAAGTAAACCAAAAAACCACCCTCGGCATTGCTTTGGAAAAAATTCGCAATTTATCTGTTTAACCACGAAGGGCTTTCAAGTGTCATTGATCTAATCGATACCCTTCTATATGCTCATCTGCTTTCTTTATGAGGAGTTAGCTATGTCATCGATTGGTGGGTTTCAGCATTTATTAGATAGTCAAGGAGTAGTCTCTCCAGATGAATTTAATAATCTCATAGCAAGCCAAGTTATTCGATCATGTGAGAGAGATAATTCTCTTGAAGCGGTAACTGAGCCCCGTCGAACAGATGGTGCGGTCTATTCAACAAAAGCAAAAGATCATCGCCTCACTGTATTCAATGAGGATATTTCGACACTTCGCTTACCACAAGCCGTTATTGATAAGCTTGGCTACAACGATGTCACGACAGTACGAGACTGGATTAAACAACTACCTATTGCAAAAAGAATTAATTGGAACGTGTCCAAAAAATGCAGGGTATCGGAACAGGTATATGCTGCTGCAGTTCCCTTATTAAAAGCTTGCACATCGTCTCTCTATTTTGCTCACTGTGGAAATATAGACGAAACATGGATTCATCTCTGCTATTCTCCCAACGGACAAAATATAGGAGAAGCTGTCGTTACCTATAATTACAGTGCACATCTACCTGTAGTGACAGGACGCATGGAGCAGCAAAACACCTACTGTATGTATCCTGAGGAAGGCCGTGAAGAACATGCTGCAGTGATAGAGCCGCTAGATGAATGTATGAATGATGAAGCAATTGCAAAAGCAACCCTTATTACTTTAGCAATTAAACTCAATAAGTTCCCATATAAAGAAAATAGCGACTCACCTCAGATTTTAAAAATACGTGAAGAGACGGCAAAAAGGAAGGGCACCCCGCCAGCTTGGTATACAGGAAACTACACAGAGCTTCATGGATTTCATAGTGGCCAGTTTAGCATCGCTGAAGATACTAGCTATATTTCTGTAGTTACTGCAACCCGCATTGATTGCTCAGAAAAAACCGATAAAGAGGCCTATATAAAATCTCTCCCTAAAAAAATCGAACGGGTTGTAGATGCAGTATCTGCTCTTTACTATGGTCCTACTGCTGAACAAATCCACTTAGCCGCAAAACAAAAATTTCCATGGACTCTCAGTAAAGCTAAACCGATTATTATGCGTCTTCAACAGGCAAATTCTTTTCGCTTAGATTACACCCTTCACACTTCAAATCTCTTAGAGAGTAATGGTGAAGTGAGCATAGGTATCCCATCAAGAAAGCCTCTTCCCACAGCAATGAAAATTCAGTCGGGTATCTGGTGGGAAAATTTCCCTCAGGTCGTTACATTCTTTACCGAAGAAGACAAACAACTAAGTCCTCATCTTAGAATGCTTGCTATTTATAATTACAATCCTGATACAAAACAATACGAGCGCTACGTCATGAACTACTATCCCCAACAACTCGCAACGCCTCAATGATTCCAACAATCCGCTGTAGGCTACTCGTACGTAATGGATGGTTTAGGTAGTCAAACTCTCGAGCGGTGAATAATCACCGCACTCCAAAAAGCTTTGCTTGGGTAAAAAAAAAGACATAAGGGTCTAGACCCTTATGTCTTTTAGATTTGCAGGTTCTAG
>CAZEGK010000018.1:0-46590 GCA_964512205.1 uncultured bacterium
TAGATAGGGTATGGCCGCAAGAGGCGGTTGAAGAGATTCCTTCGCGAGAGACTTTTATGAAGGTTTGTAATAATTCCGATCTTACGTTTGTTGTGAGGATTTCCTTTGGCGCACATGTTGCTGAAAGGAGACTTCTTGGGAGAGAAAGACTAAAGCTTGAGGATTTTTTCTCAGCTAGTGTATTGCAAAAGAGCGCATCTGATTACAAAGTTGTTGTGATACATGACAATAAAGTAATAAAAAGTCATGAACATGTGCCAGAATCTGTCTATATAGCGCTTCTTGATCCTCCGCGCGCAACTATCTATCTTGAAGGAGATGCTCTTGAAAAAAGTCGAAGAGAGACCCGGAAAGCACTAAAGCATCGTATAAAAAATTTACCAGCTGCTACAAGCGAACAAATTACCTACATTACAATGCTCCAAAAGCTAAATACCTGCTGCAATCCCTCTCAACTCTTTCATAGCTATAAGAAAGAAATTCTTGATAGGATGACAGCTGAAGAGTATTGCAGCGCGTGCAGAGAAATGCACGATTTTGTAGATTTAAATATTCACTCCATACTAAGTGACGAAATTAGCCCGAATATATTATAATCCTTGCCTTACTAATTAAGGATAATAATACATGAGCAGTAATCTTTCTATTTCCGATCAACTAACTAAACTAGATCCTGAGCGAGTTTTATTATCAAACTCACCATCTTGGCATGAGAACGAACGAAATATGAAGATTACCGGTGTTGCACTCATCGCAATAGGTGCAGCATGCGCACTTCTAGGAGTAGCCTCTCTAGTTGTGGGTGCCATGGGCATAAGCGTTGGAGCTTTGCCTGCAGCAGGACTTATCGGTGTAGGCGTAGGCGGTATAGCACTCTCTATCGCTGCCGTCGCCACTGGCATCTTTTTGTTAAATAAATCCTACTGGAATGACCAAAGCTATGTCGATAAGCAGTCATTTCACGCGATGAAGATGTCTTTTGATGACGTTGTCAATACCTACGGCTGGGAGCATATTTCTTCAGGACATCTACTCTCAAATAAAGCTATAAGAACAAAGTTTTTTGATAAGATCGAGCAGCTCGACTACACATCCATCATCGATCAGCATAGGCAGCAAATACTCGAGCATCGATTTATCTCCTTTAGCGAACTTAAGCCTAAGCTTATCCAGGAAGCTCAAAATTTGACCGCAAGTACTTTTAAAGCTACATATGGTGATCAGCCGCTTATAGATGGCGTACTTACGCAAGAAGATGACTTCTTTGTCGCTATGATCAAAAGAGCAATTGGAGATCTCCCCTACCACACAATCGCCAAGGATTACAAAGTAGAGCGAGAAAAAAACATCATCACTTCACAAGATATTGCACACGCCATACGCACGCAGTGCGCTAACAAAAGTTTTTTCACAATCTATCAGGAGCAAGGCTCTGAGCTTTTTTGGAACATCCTAGAAGATGACATTTTGCCACCAGAATTTTTTAAAGAAGCTGTTTTACAAGAAGAGAGCTCAGTCCATGATCTTTTAGAGCGCTATAGCTGGAAGCTTTTTTCACATCGCATAGTCAAGGGACAAGACCTTCGCCAAAAGTTTTTGCTTGAAATACAAAACCTCACCTTTTCTCAAATTATTGAACGCTACAGCTGGCAAGTTATTGATACAGAACTTGCTACTAGGCAGGACCTTGCTCCATATGCCCTTAGAGAATGTGAAGGAATTGCAACCTTTGAGCAAATCGTAGAGCGTTTTGGAAACAATCTCTTTACTAAATGGATTGTTACAGCACAAGATCCTATAATTCAAACAAAAGTACGAAGCCTTTGCGAGCGCATTCCCTTCTGTACATTGATGGATACCTATAAAGACATACTCGTTCCCTATGCCCTCATACCTTATAACATACATGCACTTGTAGCAGAAAAAAATGCACTAGACGCACGCCTCCAAACAAAAAGAAGGGAAGCAGAACAAGCCTATGAGGAATGCTATCGTGTAGCTCGCGCTGCAAAAAAAGCAAGCCTTGCCTCAAGCTTTCAGATAAAGCAAAGCGCTCGAGTTGCGATAACAAACGAAAACAATACCTATTCGCAAAACCTCTCTCGCATCCAAGGACAGATTGACCAAGAGCGTAAAGCACATCGACGGACTATTAAGGCTCTTCAAAGCCAAAACCCTCCTGCAAACTGCGACGCCGAAAATAATCGCCATAGTGATGCCATAAAATCTCTTGATCACACAAGACGTCAAGAAAAGCGTAGACATGATCTACAAATTATCTACCTTCTCGATAACAAACGATCTGCCTCTCGTTTCTACCGAGAACAAGTACTTGCCCAAGAAGCCCTCTGCAATACCCTTATCAGCCAGGCCGAGCAAGCAAAAAGAAACCACCTATCAACTGCTGAAAGCCTACATGACCTAGAACGAAAAGCGCTAAACGCACGCTTTCTAATGCTGTTAGGATAAACAATTAAAATATTGTGCCGCTTGCTAAGTAAGCATTTTATTTTGTGTGCAGTTTGGAAAAGTGTTGGTAGTCCTTTCTGTCGGGCCAGGAGCCTCCCCATTCATAGCCGCGTTTTATAAAGGCCTGGTAGCAGGCGTTATCTAGCGAGTCAGTGATTCCACCTTTATAAGAGAGCTCTCTATCGAGATAGGCTTTTCCGCCCTCAGGAAGGACGCGCTCACCCTTTACGTAAGGGTTTACAAGAGGGTTTATGTCGATTGCTATTGCCCAGCTGTGGTTTGAATAGACGCCTGGAGTAGTTGTGTTGGGACGAAAGCAAAATGAGCTGCTATTATTTGCGGCCATTGACCTATCATCATCTGCTTCATAGTGATCAATAAGCTCCATTCGTTCAATCGGGAACTTTGCATAAAAGAGCTCTTCAAAAATCTCCACCACTTCCTCAGCAATATCTTTATGCACCACCATGTGGCCAACTCTAATGTAGCCATCATAATCATAGTGGCTAAGGCTAACGTAGCGTAACTCTTCAAATGAAACAGGACAGCCCTCTTTCCATGACCGGCCTTCCATAAAGGCTCTGATTTGTGGCGGAACCTCCTGGCTCATCCCAAAATAGGTTGCCTCTTGAGAGAAAAGTTGTGAGGCACAGGCGATCATCAATATATAAAAAATCTTTTGCATAAATATACCTCTGTTCGTTAGAGAAAAGGGACTATACACGAAAGGTCATTATGGATGCAAAACCGACAGTTATCATACTACTTGGTCCACCAGGTGCAGGGAAAAGCACGATTGCAGAAGTGCTCAGCCTCGAAAAAAACCTCCCACACATCTCCACAGGCGATCTCTTTTTTGATAACCTCGCCCAACAAACTGAGCTTGGCATGAAAGTGCAGCGTTATCTAGACCGCGGACAGCTTGTCCCGGACGATCTTGTGCTAGATATTATGTATGATCGTGTATCAAAGGCAGATTGTGAAAAAGGTTATATACTTGATGGCATTCCACGAAATGTCGCACAGGTGCATGAGCTAGAAGACTACTTACGCAATAAAGCCGACGTTACTGCGATTAAACTTGTCGTAGGTGATGATACAGTCATCAACCGCCTTGGCGGAAGGCTTTTTTGCACAAATTGCCACCATGTGTGGAATAAGGAGCAGCTTCAGGCAGAAAAATGCAGCCTTTGCGGCCACGACCTAACCCACAGAAGCGACGATACTCCAGATGCCATAAAAGAGCGCCTCAAAATATATCACGAACAGACAGAGCCTATAGAGCGTTTTTTTAGAGAAGCTGGCCAACTTAAAGAAATAGATGGTGCAAAGCCAATCCAAGAGGTTCTTGCAGCTATTAGATAGCTTTTTAAGACACCCTTCGTTATACTTTTTCACTCAAATTGGAGAAAAAGTATGACTTCAGTAAGTCCTACAGCTATTCGGTCTTTGGTAGCGGAGCTTGAAGCAATGACTTTGTATGATGTACAAGGCATTGCGTCTGTACTTTTTGGAGAAAGCAGACAAAAGTTCTCTGAATATCCACCTAAAGAACAGGCAAATCAAATTTCTTGGCTTACAAAGCGCTGGAAAGAGACAAAGGATTGCACGTTTATAGAACTTGCTCTCTGGGCTATTCCCTATACAGAAAACCCTTCCGCGTATGGTGAACTTATTTCGACTATCGCCGAAGACTGCGGCGAAACCCATTTAGTATCCTTTTTGGAAGATGCCATCTCAGAATGGATCAAGATTGCGCAGCCTAAAATCGATAAAATTACACAAATTTTTGCACTCTACACGCCGCTCGCCGCTCCCTATTTGATCCTGAAAGAGCTTAAGGACCCATCTAAAGCTGTGGAAATTATCAAGGAAATGCATCCAAAAGTCCGGCTAGCTAATCTTCCTTCAGAATATCTAAAGGCATTTGTTGCTTGCATAAACAGCAAAAGCTATCCCCACACACAGCGAATTGCCTATTTTAACAGCTGCACATGCCTAAATAGCACTCCTCAAGAACTAACAATAGCCGCTCGCATCTCACTTCGCGTTGGATCTATCGCTCTAAAGCGTCTTGTACGCGTACTACATACCTATATTCCAGCAGAGGGAGAGCATCTTCCCCTCAAAATCATCTCTCGCTCTATCAAGAAAGAGAGATTTGTTAGAGACGACGGAGCTGTTATTTTGGACGAGCTTAGAAAGTTTCCTAAACTTGTCGCAAAACTAGCGAGTGATTGTAAAGAGAACCCCGATCACCCAGCCAGCTCTTTTTTTGAGGAAAAGCTTCTTAGTAAACAATGATAACGCTTCACTTTCGCCCTCCAGTCATTGAAGACTACAATGGAGAAACTAAAAATGACCCCAAAAACCTCTTCCTATATAGGCAGCAGGATCTTCTCCTGCAGCTTGCAGAAACCTTTAAAGTCCCTCATACCCGAACCCCCTCAGATAGTCAACTACAACACCTTCTAGAAGCCTTTGTGGCATATAGAAAGTTGATTCTTGATACACCAGACGCCCAAATACCGGCGATATTTTCTGACGATATTCTACGGCATAAATCAAGAGAGGTGCTCGCGCTTAAACTGCCACTTCAGAAAAAACTCTCACCAGAGCTTAGAAATAAAGATGATGAATGGAAAGATATTGTCCAGATGACGGCATTTGCGCTTGACCATCTCTTTGATCCCTACGTGCGATTTGCTGCCATTCTAAACCTAGATAATTTTGATATCTTATCAGAGCTTCTCCATGCGATGCAGCCGAATGAACCACTTCATCACCTACGTTGCGTGCTTCTTCATGAATTTGTAAAGGCACAAGATGATGGAGATACATCTTTAAAACTTCTCCAGCATATTATCGAAAGCGACAACACCCATCCTCTGCACACGAAAAAAAATGGATCTTGGATAACACTCTTACGTGAATACGAAGAGGATATCCTCCTTACAGCTTGCCTTAAGCCTACTTTTAAAAAATCAACGAGATGTGAACTTGTTCGATTGTGCTTAGAAGCTGATGGCGAAGATACAAAATCTCGCGAGCTTGCCGCAACGATTATTGTGCGGGCTTTTACTGGGAAAAAAAGTGTGGAAGCTTTTTTATCAGAGCTTCATTTCATGTTTACAAACAATCCTCAGTCAAGGTTTGACAAGCAAAAACCTGAACGAATAGAAGCAATTTTCCTCTGGCTGCTTCTTGGAAGCACACTTAAAGAAGATCAAAATAGAGCTATCAGCTGCCATCTTGTACTTCTCTATGCCCTTCCCTACTGCATTGACTATCTCCAAGGACTAGCGAGTGATAGCCTGACAAAGTCTGTTGATGGATCTGATATTGAAATAAAGCGGGCCCTTTGTGAAACGATCAATGAGCTTTCTCTTACAGGAAGTATAGCACCGACATCAGCAGACTGGGAGCAAATAAATAAACTAATATGCCGTGTCATTGCTCCAAGAACCACTGCACCACTTGAGACACTTGTCCCGTCGCTTTGCTACTGGTATGCAAGAACAAATCCAAGTGGAAGGCGAATAGCGCGCGTACTATCAATTTTTGAGCAATTTGTACATGGTGTTGGAAAGCAGGAAGAGCATGTAGCCCATCTACTTTTTCGTGAACTTGTGAGCTATGACAATAAACTTCTTGCCGTGAGACCCGGTAACAGATCTGAACCAGATGGCTTCTTTGTAACAGCCTTTGCCCAAATTGTAGACCAAGATATGACGAATCCATCATGGATTCAAACTCTTAGCGAAGTAGAACAAAAAACCTTTTTCGCCTTATCGCAAAACAATCGTTCAAGAAGATATCTGAATGTAGAACTTTTTCCAAAATGTTTTCAAGACTATGAAAAAGATCTTCCCTGGGCACTTTCTCTATGCCCAAGCCTAGATGTTATGAATCTACTTAAAGTTGCTCAGGGCTGTACGGTTACCAATAAGCCAGCTCTTTTTATAGAAGCAATGAAATCCAGGGCCATCTCAGAAAAAACAAGAGACGCTATTTTTCAACATCTTTACTATGGCGAACCTGAAAACTCCCTTCAATTTTATGAGATAGTTCCGAGTCATAGTGTGCTACTTGTACTCACTCGATTACAGAGTGCATTTGCAAACTATCCAGATGCCTTTAAATATCTTTGTTTTAAGGCAACCATAGCTGTTTCACCTAATGATAAAGAAAAAGTTTATTCACTCTTTATGGCCATTCGTTCTAAATATGGACTTCAATCAGAAATTTCTGAAGATTTAATTAAAGAAAAATTAAAGTAGCATAAATATATTAATATATGCTATATTATTTGATTTAATAAAGGAAATTAATGAACCCATTTTATATTAAAGGAAGAACTTCGCCTCCAATACCGATACCACAACCTGTTAAAAATCAGGTGAGTACGGCTAGAGATTATTTGGTAGAGCACTCAGTTAACCCATTTATTTCACCCGTAGCCGATATTACAATCGGAGGGAAGAAATCTTTTAGAGATCTCATCATTGATAGCAATGAATCCGCTTTTGTTTCCATGTGCGACGCCCTACTCTCATATGGTGAGCAGTATCACGGACTAGGGGCTGAAGAAATTAAAACCCTCGTCTATAAAGTTATCGCTACACTTAGTAATCATTCAAGAAATGGCGAGGCTTTTGAAGAAGTGCCGCACGAGTCTATAAACAGTGGAACAGATATATACTACAGTCTTGACCAGCATACAGCCTACCTAATCTTTAAAACTAATAGACACGAAGGGACTCATAGAGAGGGATGTAATGCAGCAAAAATAATTTGGCATAAGCCTAAGAGAGAGGATTTATCAAAACCTCGCAAAACCATTATTCCAGTCATTGATAAACTCTATTTTCTTATATCTAAAGCAGGCTCCAAACTTGCCCATAACGAGCCCTATCAGATGCAAATTGCAAGACGTCTACCGGAAGTTGAGAAAAAACCTTTTGCAGCTCTTGTGCTGCAGTGCGAGTTTTTCGTAAAGCAGCACAAGGAATTTGACGATCGAAGCATCGGTTTTTACCCCTTCTGTCCATCTACACTTAAAGAATCCCTTAAAACACATCCAAAACTTGCTCTCTGCTATCTCCACGATGCACTGCGAGCTCTTGAATTTCTTCACAAATATGGCATTGTCCATGGCGATTTTACTTGGAATAACCTTTTGGTAACTGAAGATCAAAGAGTCGTACTAGCTGACTTTGATTTTAGCTTTATACAAAAGGAAGAAAAACCGAGATGGTCTTCAATTTTTTACGGCACGCATCACTATACAGCGCCTGAGCTTTTGCAAGAGACAGCCACGGACTACAGAAAAACAGATATTTGGGCATGGGGCGTACTTGCATATGCTGTTGGATATGGTATAAGACCGGCCTATACTACCTATCTTATCGATAGTAAAAGTACTAATAATCCCGAGCTACTTCAATCAGCATTGCAGTTGCAACTTGATATGACAGCATCAAGAACTCAAGCATACGCACAACTTGAAAGGGCTCAAGATGACTTAGAACGAGCGCGCCACATTTCTGTATTTGCCCTCCAGGAAAACCCGGAAAAACGATATTCTGCTACTGATATTCTAGAGGTAATGAACGATACTTGCCCGGTTTCGCAATTTGATAGAATGCGACAAGAGCAAATAGCAGAAGATAAGCAGCAGGAGCTAATAGAGAGTTTGTTTGGTGAAAAAGATAAAGAACGCAAGCGCAAGTAGGAGCGCCAATAAGCTGCGAGCCAAGGCTATAGCCAAAGGATAGCACTGTGCAGCGATCTTCTTCATCTACTTGATCTACAGCCCATGCATGGTATGGCGCTGCAAAAGCTACGCCGAGTGAGACGATAACTGTGCGAACTACTACGCACGTGGTAAGGGATGCATTCTCTAAAAGCATAAGGAGCGGCACTGCTCCAAAAGCTAAAAGAAGTGCGCTCCCCTTCATGATGCGCGCTCTCCCAAAAAGCTTTGCAAGGTATCCGCAAACAGGCAAAAAAAGCATATCAAGAAGCAAAAGCAAGCTATTTACCTTCATCACATCTGCCTTAGAAAGATCTGTAATAAGCGGTAAAAGCCCATTCATAAGCGTAAAGCCAAATATGTAGGTGATATGGGTAAATCCACTTACAGATGCGATCGTACAAATAAGCGGCCATTTACCCTTAAGAGACACTCTTTTTTTGGATAGATCTGCAACGCTCGCCTCCTCTCGCCTAATAGCTAAGCCAAAGAGCGCTGTACAAGAGCCTGCCCAAAAAAGCCATCGCCAGCTGAGATCAAGAGTTGCGTGCATAGTAACGAGTAGCGAGGCAAGTAAAATGCCCGCGACGGTAGATGCGTCGTAGATGCTACTTATAAAAGATCTATTTTTTTCTTTGCTCTTTTCCAGGACAAAAACAGCACCATTTACAGTCTCCCCAGCCATAAAAAAACTTTGAAGCATGCGAAGTAAAGCAAGGAGAATAGGTGCAAGCACCCCTATATCGCTATATACAGGCAAACAGCCCATCGCCATGGTAACAAAGGCCATCCCTAAGAGAGAAAGCGACAGCGCTTTTTCCCTGCCAAAAACATCCCCAATCCAGCCAAAAAAAAGTGAGCCGGCAGGCCTTGCAATCATCCCAAGGGGCATAATGCCATAGCCCATAATAAGCTGCGTAACCGGATCTTGCTCAGGAAAAAAAAGAGGGGCTAAAAAAGGAACTAATAACCCATAGAGCGCATTATCATAATGCTCTAAGATATTACCGATCACCCCAATAAGCCAGCGCTTTGCCTTCACCTTCTCCCACCTGTAAAGGGAGAAAGTATACCCCATTTCCCCTTTATTCCCTACGTTCCATTACAGGCCTGGACTGTCAAAAATCCTCAACTTTTAACAGCTAAATTTCCTTAAAATTGTGTCTCTATCCATTCCATCACTAATGGCTGTTTTAGAGCCCGTTCAGGGCGAATTAGTAAAGCCGCCTGTAATGGAACGCGGGAAAGCATCATGCCCACACGTCATTCGAAAATTTTTCCAGGACGCCATCAGAGGCAATATGACGAGCGCTTTGTATTTGGGTAGTGGATGCTATTTTCGGGGAAAGTTGGTGAGTGAGCGCTGGTAGATGGTCTCACTTGGGAGCAGGGCTGTCTCTTTGATTTGCTCCTCAAGGTCTGAGACTGCTTTTGTAGATAAAATAGTAGGCATCTGTTTAAATTCAGCAAGGGCTTGTGTGAGCTTTGCGTAGATTTCGATGCTTGAGCTATTTACCTCTCCAGACTCTGCTTTTCCAGGATTTTGTACATCTGCGCCGGCATATTCTTTGTAAAAATTGGTAAGACCAGGAAGGACAGGGCCCTTTTTTCGCATATCCGCAAGTGCTGCGCTATACTTAGAAGGCGATTTGATAATTTCGAGAATGTTTGTATATTCTTTTATATCAGGGAGCTTTACACCATAGTCTTGCTTTAACGTTCTACTTGCAGCAGGGCTTTCAAGGGCTGCCGCTATCGACTGCGCAGTTGTGATATCGCCCTGTTTCCATGCAGCTACAGCAACATTTGCATAAAATTGGTAGAGCCTTTCGCGCACTTTGCCCTCTTTTGCGCCAATAAGCTCCACTTGAACTTTTTGCGTTACTTTCATTTGAAAATCAAGAGCTGCCTTAAGATGCGGCGCCTTCTCAGCAAAGCCTTGTTTTGTATTGTCTACAAACATCTCGCTCATAGATGCATGCTTTAAAAGAGCTGAGAAAGCATTTGTAAGAGATGCTGCATAATTTTTGCTATCGGATTGAGTATATTTTCCTTTATGTACGCGCTCCATCATCGCTGAATCTGTAGTGGAAGCATTTGATTGCAAAGTAGCCTTCTGCTCTTTTGGCGCTGTAGTACCGATATTTTGCAGTGCTTCATTATGTGCATAGGCTCCGATCTCTGCTAAAATACCCTTCATTTCTTGCACTTCATCGGTAAAATAGCCGCTTTGCAGCCAACTGAGCGCAAAATCGGCAACTGCTTTCTTTTCTTTATCCGTGCCATTTTGCGCCACTGATCTACAAGCAGAAAAAAGCTCAAGTGTACTCATCGAACGCTTATAACCAAGCAATAGCTCATCAGATGAGAGATTGCCTTTTGTATTCAGATTCGTCAGTATGTTTACTATGCTTTTTTCAAATGGACCCATCCTCTTGGACCTATCTGGAATTGGCGGAGGCCCTTCTTGAAGCGACCTTGTCGGCAGAGGTTTAGTTGGTGGTTTCATGGAGTCTACAATGCAGTTTGCAGCGTCAAGGTGATTTGCACTCTTTGCTTCTTTGTAGGCAAGTTTTTTTACGCCCTCTGATAGTGTGGGATCTTGGAGAAGCTCTTGCAACTCATCAATATCCCCTCGTGATGCTGCATCGCGCACAAACACTTCCTTCAAAGTTTTTGCAAGCTGTTCGAGGCCAGCTTGCCGTATTGCTTCGTGCGGCTTTGTTGGAGGAAGAGGCGGCGCGCCCTTTGCTTGCAAAATAACCTTTACAGGCTCATCACCCATAACTGCCTCCATAGCCTGCATACTTTTTGGCCTTTGAGGATTTGCAAGAGGAGCTATAGGCTCTTTTTTGTGAAAGATCGATAACACTCGTCCGAGAACACTATCTGGACGCACTTTAGCATGTGAAAATGTGTTTGGAGGAAGAGATACTGGCCGCGCAGGAAGAGATAAGCCTCTAAGCTTTCTTAGAGCCTCAGAAACTGAACTTCCCCCGCCGCCCATAGGCTGCATTGCAGGTGGTTCATAGGGTCCGCCTATATTGATAGATCCACCCATTTTAGCGACCTCCCTGTTGAAGCATCTCTGCAATAAGAGTCTTTATTTGCGGGACATCCACAGCTAAATCCAAAGCTATTTCTAAGGCATTTTTTCTATTATCGGCATCTCCCATCGCCCCATAGCATTCTGCAGCAAAAATATGACTTAGATAATCTTCCGGGTTATATTTTGAGGCAAAGGCATAGGCATAAAGGGCAGAGTCGTAATTTTTTAGCTCAAGTTCACAGTTTGCAAGGCCGAGCCAAAAAGCAAACTTTTGTCCATTCAGAAGCGTCAAAAATGAAAAAGCATCCCGAGCCTCTTCAAAATTATTTGCTTCGTAGAGCTCTTTTGCCGCTTGGTACATCCTTTCAATTGTAGCATCTGAGATTTTGCCGATCTCTTGAAGCGTCCTACCTTCGCTAAGTGCATCAATAAATTGTGCGCGCTGCTCTGCAGCAAAAGAAACGAGCTCTAAAAGGTTCAAAAAATCCGCAGCAATAGAGCTATCTTGCTCTTCCATAAGCGATCGCTCTTTTATCGCTTTATAGAGTGCAATAACGCCCTTTTGCAAGCGCTCTTTTGATTCAGCAAGCTCTAATCCAATCTGCTCTTCAAGAGCGCTTTTCGACAAAAGCACATTCTCACCATCTCTAAGCTGATTTGCAAGGTTATTTGCCACATCATCTAAGATCTGGTCGAGATTTTCTTGGCACTTTGTAAGTTTCTCTTTAAGGCTCATCATCTTCTTGGAGCTACCTTGTCAGCAAGACCTATGAGATGATCCTGCACATTTTTTGCTGTAGAGGGGATATTGTTGAATAGTCCTCCTTCGAGCGTAAGTAAACTTTCATCTTTTTGAGCGCTGTCTACAGCACCCTTCCATGCGTTAACTGCACTAAGAATGTTCTGTTTTACTTTTGGATGAAGTTTATTGCCTAGAGAAAGCCCCTGCTTTGATGCATCAGCTATTTGTTTAATTGAAAGGATCGTTGGGATATAGCTATTGCCTTTAGCATGGTCCTGTATTGTTCTCGCTTGTGTATTTGTGCCAAATAACGATTGAAGCTCTCTAAATCCCTCATTGTAGCTTTCGCTAGGTGTCTCATAGCCCCGCGATTGTGGCCTCATAAGACCCTCTGAGTTGAGTGCTGCAAAAAGCGCCCCAGCTGCGATATAATTGCCACTTCTTGCAAACGCTACAGCACTTTTGCAAAGACTTTCCTTTGCTCGTTGGCGTTTTTTGTGATTAGGTTCTGCCAGAAGTTTGGCAGCAATTCCATAACCTATCATTGTGATTTTACGATCGGCATCAACGAGATTGCTATCAAATTCCTTAAAGACATTCTCTCCTTCTCTGCCTGTTTTATCTAAATCATTCGGACTCAGCGATATTTTCGACAGCGTTGCTCTCAAAGCATTTGTTGTAGACTTTACTACTTCTTGCTCCAAAAGCTCACTTCTTTCCCCTTTCGTTAGCTGACGGATGATCCTCTGCTCTAAGACCTTTGCTTCTTCATTCATCTTCTGGTTCACAAAGTTTTCGAGCTGCCTAAATTTTTCAGGTCCTAATGTCTGTTTTTGTGCATGGACTTCTGCGTGAAGCTGTTGAAGATAGCCCTCCTTTTCTTTTCGAAGAAGAGCAAGCGTCTCCTTTGCTTTTGGAGAAATTATTAAGCGTGCAAGTCCGCTATTGTCTTCAAGCACTTTTGCTTTAAGCTTTTGATATTTCTGCTCGCTATAATGAATTTTTTCTAAAAGGTCGTCTATAGGATTTTGGGATGGATTAATAAATTTTATTTTTGACTGGCTAATTTCTGGAACGGTAAACTCTTCAACTGTAGAAGTTTCTATTCCAAAATCACCATGCTCCGGAACTTCCAATTCACTTTCAAGATCAGCATCATCTACAAGATCTTCGAATGAAGCCTCAGACTCAGAATCCGTTTCAACTTGCCCAAGCGAATGCTCAAGCTCTCGCACTTTTTGTTCTGTAGGATCACTTTTCAACTCAAGAAGTTTTCTTGCAAGAGTATCAACATCTCTATGCGAAACTTCTGGATCGATATCTAGTGCATTACTTGCTTCCAGTTGACGTTTTAGTAGCTGTATCTTTGTTTCAATATTCTTTACTCGTGGAGACAAAGAATCTTCTTCGGTCTCATCAGGAACTTCTCTCATGGAGACTCTAGCTTTAAGCTCTTTCACCATTGCCGGAGATGCACGCAGCGACTCTCTTGGGATTTTAGGGACTACTTTATCTGAAACGGATTGTATCAGCTTTAGGGCAGCAAGCTGCGCTTCAAATCGAGAGAGTACCTTATTTAATCCAACTCCACGTTTGTTAAGCGCATCAATTTCCCTTTGTGTAGATTTGATTAGATCACCTAGTCCTTGTAGCGGCTTAAGCTCCTGTGACCAAATAAGCTTATCTGGAACTGTCTTTAGTAATTTTTCGATTTGATGCTGCTCTTGGGAAAGAGTCTTAATTTGTTTTGCGCTATCGCCGATTCCAAATGGCTTCAAGATTTTATCAAAAATAAAAGTTGCGATGAGTCCCCGTCCCTCTAAAGCAGAAGTTCGTATCTGAGCAATCTCTCGCCCAATACCAATGCTTCGCTTTTCGAGGTTTGCATACGCTTCTCTTTGTTGATCTTTTAATATGCCCCAATCAAAACCCTGGATTCCCATAATAATACCTTCTATATGGCTTTATTATACCAATAGCAAATATTTATTTTAAATGGAAGAAGAAGGGAGGATTAAGCGGACTCTTACATTATTTTGAGGGTCGGATATGACTATAAAGCGCTCATCCTGAAGCTCTAAGAAGCTTCCATCGAGCGCCTTTTCTTTTGGTTTGCCCATAAATGGAGGCGGAAGTGGACGTGCTTTAAGCATTTTGTAGGACTCCTGGACATAGGATTCATCAAAATGCTCAGTTTTTCCAGCTTCTTCTGGCTCAAACCATCGATGATAAACAAGGCCATCCCTGTTTCCTTTTGCCCAAATTAAAACACCCATTCTTGTCTCTTCAATTGGGCCCATTTTCGTTATAGACACAACAAGCTGCCTTCGTTCTGCAAAGTCATATTCTTTTTTTGGCCTATCAGCAACTGCATACTTGTAAAACTGGTCTATATAGCGAGCAACAATATGCTCTAGTATCACCCAATCTTTATTCCCCACATTTTGGTAGGCCGGGTCAGAATTAAAGGGATGGTCTGGATGTGTCACATCAAGTCGCCAGCGAGTCACCCTTTTGTCATACTTGAGCCCTGATTGGACAATTGGAATTTCTGGCTCTGGAAAGAGCGTAAGATTAGCTATCGCTTTTGTAAGCGATTCAACTCTTCGAGTAGCTTTTGGCTCTCGCTCTCGCTGTGGCTTCGGCTTTGGCAGAGGAGAAATAGTTTCAGGAGAGGCGCTTCTTGAGCCCTCTAGAGTTGGCGGAGGAGAGGGCGAAGATGTCGGTGTTGGAGGCTTTTTGCGCTTCTTTTTTTGCACGACAACCTTTCTCTCAGGAATCGCTACATCGAATCCTCTATTTGCTGTTGGTTTTTTCTGTTCAATACGTATAAGTTCAGAAGGAAGAGATAGGCAGACACCACGAGAAAGCTCTTCAATTGATTGAAGGAGAGACATATACGTATCATATGAGATCTTGGTCCATAAGTACCCATCATCATCATTATCCTTATCTGAAGCAAAGTATCTCGTCGTAACATCGAATGGACGCGATTTTGGCATCTTGGCAAGCATTGTATGGAGCGCCTTATCCACTGCTTGAAAAAAGGTGCGATTTGGCTCGATAGAGAGGCTATCGAGAACCTCTAGATATTCTGTTGCCTTTACCTTGATTGAAGCGGCCTGCTCTTTTACCGAGCACGCTGTAACTGCAGGCAAAAAGTTATCCTTAAAAGCTATATGGCTATAGATAAGAAATTCAAGCTGTTTACAGGGAAGATAGCCTCTTGTTCTAAATTCCTTTATTACATTATTTACTATTTTTTTGCAGGAATAACTAACCTTATCCCATTCTTCCTCTTCTAACAGAACAGATTGATAGTAGAGCTCATTAAGCTCTAAAAAGTGAACTAAACGCTCATAATGCTCTGGAATATGATTGGGATCTTTTTTGTAGTCGACAAGGAGTTTGAGGGCGCTTTCAATCCGGCTCGTCACCCCTTCCTTTGCAATATATTTACAGGCTTTCATAACTGCTTTATGAACCGGACACTCTTCTTGATTATAGGTAAAAGTATTGCCAGCAAAGATCACTTCGATATTTTGTGAAGATTGATGAACGATTCGCTCGGAAATCGCAAGCTGAAGTACGGCATGGCGCCTAGCAAAATGGTGCATCGTTTGCTGAAAGAAGAGAATATCTCGTGCATACACAAGGACATCCATCTCTGTTTTTTTGGGATTTTTTGGTGGATCAATAATCCAGGCTTCATACTCTTTATCAGCTGCCCGATCAAGCTCTTTCTTTTTAGCTTGGCCTCTAAAAAAGATCCATTTTTCCTCTGCCATCGGTAAATAAAAGGAACAAAGCTCATGGCGAAGCATGCTATCTTTTGGAAAGTTTCTTTCAAAATAGGGAATAGCAGATCGTTGCAGCGCATAAATACCATTATGGCTTGGCAAGCGAATAGACAGCTCTTTTTGATTGATAAAAGTGTGAAGTATTCCCTTTAGATAGGTGGCAACTTGTTCCGGTGTACTTGCATGCTCTTTGTCTTTTGTAACTGAAAGGCCATTTTTTTCATCGAGGACGAGATAGCGATTTTCTGGATCTACATCCACCTCGCTAAATGCCACAGAACATTGACCAATAGTCTCTATAAAAGCTGAACCTTTCTGCTTGATTCGCATGCTAGCAGCAAAAAGCGCTGATCTGATAAGGGCACAAAGCGGCTCATCATCACTTCTTTTATCAAAGTAAGAAGTGATATTTTTATAAAGCTTCTTAGAAAATTTGCCCTTTAATTCTTTGTTCTGAATAACATCATCTAACTGCTTCAGTACATAAGCGGCAACATCGGCTACCTTTGTCTCTCGCTCTTTTTCTTTCGTACAGTTGAGTCCTGATTCGTCGAGCACAATAAAGCGTGAGGAATCTTGATTTACGATTCCTAAGACACAGGCTAATCTATTACAAACTCCAATTGACATAGGGAAAAATAATACTATGAAATAACAATTCTGACAATACTAAATTATCATTGACAATATATACTAAATATATGTATATTAGTCACTTCAGTAACTAAATTGGAGATTTTATATGAGTAACAATAAATTAGCGGTATGGTTTTTACGCGTTGGTTTAGCGTTCGTCTTTGCATATGCATCGTATGAGATATGCATTAATCCGGCTAACTTTTTAAAGTATACGCCGCAATTTATTTTACAAGTTGTTCCCGAGAACCTCTTTCTCTATACATTTGGCGTAGCAGAACTTGCCCTAGCCGTCTGGCTTCTTACAGGCTGGAAGGCTGAATATGCCTCCATCATCTCAGTATCTTTGATGGTAGGGATTATTGCCTTTAATCCAGAGTATTTTCAAATTCTTTTTAGAAATGTAGCGATCGGCTTTGGCGGCCTTGCCCTCTTAATGCTCGAATCAAAGTCAAAGCTTATTGGAAAAGCTGCTACTTAACGAGGATATTTACTGCCAAGGCGGCAGATGTTAATGCCGCCGCAGTAATTCTCGCAGCAACAGCGGGATAGCCCACAAGTAAAGAAACAGAGGGCAATATCGCAACATAGGTCACCATATGACTCGCAATGAGCCGCAACGCCGTATGATGAGTCCAGCCAGATGCCTTAAATAATTCATCAAAAGCCCTGCCAGCCGCGCTCGTCACAGCAAGAACAATCCCAAGATGCGGCATACGAGAAGCAACCTGTAGACCCTTTGTATAAAAAAGGCCTTGGCCAGCAACCCATCCAGCTGATAAGCCGCCTGCCGCTGCATATGAAATGTGCTTTAATGCAGAAATTGTCATAACTTTAGCTATAATAAATTATCTATTACTAGGCAAGAATTTATCCTTGATCTTCCGTAATCAAATCCCGGATCCTACTAAGTTCTTCAGGAATTTCCAGTTTTTCTACCGCTGCCGATGAACTTTTTAGTGCTGCACTTAAAGCATCTACGTCAATTTCTTCCTCTTCAACCTCATCCCCTGCTACTTCATCAAATCCTTCAAGTTCATCCTCCTCTTCCGATGATCCTGTGTGATAAATTTCTGACAAACTATCTACCTCTAGTGTGGCTCCTTCATCTGCCACCTGTTTAGGCTCAACTTCTTTAGACGCAAGCTCTTCGAATCTAGCCTGTAATTGAGGATGTTTTTTTAGAATTGCCCTAAAGTCTTTCATAGCGTGAAGAGCCTGTACGAGCGCGTCAACGTTAATTCCGTTGTTTTTAGCATTCTGCGCTATTTGAATTAGCTTTGATGCACTATCGGATTTTATGACTCTATTTTGGCCGGGAATTAATAATTTTCTTTCCTTAGTTATAAGATCACCTGCATCATTGATGGTTATTCGGACTTTAGGATCTTCTATACATTTAAGAACCAACCCGTTTAAACGGCCAATGTCTTTTACAGATTGCTTCATACTAAGCAGTTTCATTTCATCGTTGATCTTTGCCGCAGTGCTTGAAAGAGTCTGCTGTACAAATTCCATATTAGAACGCTCTCTAGATCCTTCAGGAAACTCTTTTGAGATCTCTGTCATGTGAAGCTGAAGCTGTGCAAATATCTGTACCGGCTTAATTGACAAAGTGGGAACGTCTATATTTGACTGCGATCTCAGCCTCTTTCCAACCGTTTGCTGGCTTGACGGATCTTTTGAAGCAAGCTTCTGTTCAAGACCGCCCTGCATAGTGACATATTTTTCAACATTTGCTGCAAGCTCTTTAAAAGCTCCAGATTCCACAAGTTTTGCGAGGCCATCTGTATCTATTGGATTTAGAAGTTTTTCTACTGCTTCAGCAAATCCTTTAGCTCCCTCTTGCACACGATCAAGAATTTCTATCTCATCTAAAAAGGCTTCAGGGTCCTTTTTAAGAGCAGATCCAACTTTAGAGGTAATGTCTAAAAGGCTTTTAGCTATGCTAACAAACTCTTGACTCTTCTTCTCAAGTGGCGTCTTTTTAGCCGCTTCTTGTGAGGAACTTACGGGCACAAGCTCAGCTACTGTTTCAGATGAAATAGAGCTTCTCCTTGATCCAGCCTGCAGGCTATCTGAACGTTTAGCTTTTGTTTCATCGCTCTCACGCGCTTTTACCCATGCTTTTTTCTCAGAAGCAGCAGGGGGCATCTCTCGTGATGACTCTTTTGGCTCCTTCTCCTCTGCAGGTTCTGCAAGATCCATTATAGGAGGCTTTGGCGGCGGCGCCTCTTTTGGAGGTGCTGCGTTCTGCAAAACCTCTTCGGCAGCCTTATTTGTATTAACAGCTGTTTTCACAAAATTCTGGACGCCTGCTTGATAAAGCTCTTTGTTTACAAGCTTCACAGTTCCTGCGAGAGCGCCTCCTTTCATTTTTTGAACACCTTCAGAACCAAGATGCCACTTTTCACCTTTAGCGATTTTTTCTTCAGCGAGTGTATTTGTAAAGAGATCGGCAATCTCTCGTAACTCTTTTTCAGTAGTAACTACATTACCAGATTGCTTTACAACGCAGGCTTTATTTCCAATATAGAGCTTATGGTGGCCAGCTTTTGTATCGAACTCAACGCGGTAGTGCTGCTGGGTACCTTCAGCCTGGACAGAATACTGTGGCTGATTATTTACTCCGCTCATTGTTCAGATACTCCTGGTTTTTGCGGTTTAAAGTCTGGCATTGGAGGCCGATTTTCTCTGCTTGGAGGCGTAGGGTTAATGGAAATTTCAAAGAGATAATCAAGCTTTCCCACTTTAAGTTTTTTAATCAATACATCGTCACCGTCTAGAGGCTTTTGCACCTTGTTTGGCCTATTGAGATCCGAAATTATTTCTTCTAAAAGGGCTTGGTTATGAGTAAGTCTTCCACTTGCCTGTTTATTGATTTTTAGGACCTTTACAGTATACTCGACATTTCCATAACAAAGTTTTGACTTCTCCTGCTTCCAATTAGGTAGCGGAGATCGCCCTGGAGACGATGATGGACTTATTGTAGCCATAGTTCCCCTCTAATAATATAGTAATTCCCCTATCTATTATTATAAATAATTTTAATTTGATACGTCAAGAGAAACATCATAGTTGCAAATAAGACAAAAGCGGGCAAAAATAGACCCCTTTTTATCGAGGTGAGACATGCAGGCAACCCTAACTCCTATGATGCAGCAGTGGCTAGAGTGCAAAAACCAGGCAAGGGGGGCTATTTTGCTCTTTAGGCTTGGAGACTTTTATGAGTGCTTTGAGGAGGATGCCCAGCTTGTGGCAAAAGAGCTAGAACTCACCCTCACACAGCGTCAAGACACCCCTATGTGCGGCATACCATGGCATGCAAGCGAAGGCTATATCGAAAGGCTCGTCAATAGAGGCTATAGAATTGCTATTGCAGACCAGGTAGAAGATCCTAAAAAAGCAAAGGGCCTTGTATCAAGAAAGCTCGTTCGTGTTGTAAGCCCGGCAACCCACACCCCGCTCCCTGGCGTACAGGAAAAAACAAGCTCCTACTTTAGCTCCCTTACCTGCAAAGATGATATTTTTGGCCTTGCTACTGTAGATCTTGCTAGCGCCCGCTTTACTGTCTACGAGACAGAGAAGCCAAAAGAGCTCTTAAATGAGCTTTTTAGGCAAAACCCGAAAGAGCTGCTTATCTCAAGACGCTTTCAGACAAAAAATAGGGAGCTTTTACAGGAGATCCAGCTTGCTAGCAAGCTGCAGCTATCCATACAAGATGACTGGCTCTTTGACCCGGTAGATGCTGAAGATAGGCTTAAAGGCCACTTTAAAGTCCAGACACTCGATGGCTTTGGCCTAAAAGCAGGCCTTAGCGGCATTACAGCAGCCGGAGCCCTTGTCCACTACCTCTCAGACTGGCAGCTTTGCCCACTAGATCACATACGAGAAATTAAGCGACATAATGCCCAATCGACCATGTTTTTAGATAGGCAAACGCTTACAAACCTTGAAATTTTAGAGCCAACAGATCGCGAAAAAAGTGATAACTCCCTTGTATCGCTCCTTGATGAAACAAAGACGCCAATGGGCGCCCGCCTGCTTCGATCATGGTTTAAAGCCCCACTTATAGATGTGGAAGCCATAGAGCTCCGTCAAGAGGCCGTTAAAGCACTCTTTGACGCATCTTTTGATCAAGAACTTAGCCAGATACGCGATCTGGAACGTATGATGTATCGCATAAAAACAGAGAGCGCAGGGCCTAAGGAATATGTAAGCTTGAGGCTTTCCCTCGAGCAGCTCCCTCACATTGTAAAGGGCCTTGAGGGCGCAAAACGGCTTAGCATACTTAAAGAGCAAATCGACCTTCACGAGGAGTGCGCCTCCTTGATACAAAGGGCTCTTATTGACAATCCCCCATTTAGAGCATCAGATGGCGGCCTCTTTAAGCCAGGCTACAGCCAAAAACTCGATGAGATCACGAGCATACGCCAAGGAAGCCAAGATTGGCTCATTGGATATCAAGAAAAGCTCCGCCAGGAAACAGGGATAAAAACGCTAAAAGTTGGCTATACAAGAGTCTTTGGCTACTACATCGAAATTAGCAAAGGCCAGATCGAGCGAGTGCCGGCCCATTTTCAACGAAGGCAGACCCTCACAAATGGCGAGCGCTATATAACAGATGAGCTAAAGGCCTATGAAGAAAAGATTCTTCATGCAGACTCTGTTATCGAATCGCTCGAAGAGGAGCTCTTTAGAGAACTTCGCACCCGCCTAGCAACCTATCACGATAGCATCCTCAAGACGGCAAGCTGTATTGCTGAAATCGATGTACTTAGATCGCTTGCCATTGCTGCAAAACGGCGCGGCTACAACTGTCCAAAAATTGTAGATAGCGCACACCTTTTCATAAAAGAGGGGCGCCATCCCATTATTGAATCTCTCCCTTCAAGCGGCCATTTTGTTGCAAATGATATCCTCCTCGACGGCAATGAGCAATCCCTCATCCTCCTGACGGGACCCAACATGGCAGGAAAATCCACCTACATTCGCCAAATCGCTCTCCTAGTCATCATGGCTCAAGTGGGAAGCTTTATCCCTGCAAAAGAGGCAAAAATTGGCATTGTAGATAAGCTTTTTTCCCGTATTGGAGCAAGTGATGATCTTGCACGGGGCCAATCTACCTTTATGGTTGAGATGGCAGAAACTGCAAGCATCCTTCACCAGGCGACAGATCGTTCGCTCGTTATTTTGGATGAAATCGGCAGAGGAACAAGCACCTATGATGGCATCTCTATCGCCTGGGCAGTAGCTGAATACCTGCTAAAGGGAAAAGCAAAGCCAAAGACACTCTTTGCCACACACTATTTTGAGCTGACAGAACTTGCTGATAAGATTCCGGGATGTGCTAACTTTACAGTTGCCATCTCCGAGACAAAAGAGAGCGTACAATTTTTGCGAAAGATAGTTCCTGGAGTTGCAGATAAAAGCTACGGCGTCCATGTCGCCCGCCTAGCCGGAATGCCAGATGCTGTAATCCAGCGAGCCGAGGAGCTTTTGCAAAAGCTTGAAGAGACTCCAAAACAGCCTAAAAAATGTCCCGCTCCCGACCTTTTTGCAAAACAAAATCTCCCTCCAAAGGAATCGTTACTAGAAAAACAACTTTTAGAGATAAATATTTCTACAATTACACCGCTTGATGCACTAATAAAACTGGCCAATTTACAAAAATTAATAAAGAATTAAAGTTTTATATTGACATAGTAATTAAAAATATGACAATAAGAGAATTGTCCAGTAGTAGTGGATATTTTGGCCACCTGGCCTGAATCATAAAAAACCTTATAGGAGGATTTACTATGCAAAAGCGTACAACAAAAGCAAACAAGCGTACAGCTCGCACATCACGCGCTAAAAAAGCTTCTAAGTCAAGAAAGTAATTTCTTTACTTGATAATTCTACCCGATAGAGCTTCGCCCTATCGGGTTTTCTTTTTCAAGCTATTTCACTAAAAGCACACCTTTATTTGGTTTATTTCCAGAAGTCTTAGGCAAAGTATTTTAAAAATCGCAAGACCGACATATATTATCTTTAAAAACAAGTGACTGCCCCCTGCGATATTCAATACATTTCAATTTGCACATCACAGCCCCCCCCAAGCTCCTTTTATTTAGGCTTTACCAGATGAGTTCGGAAGATCTTGTCCTTTTGGGAAATCTTTTCCTGATTAATTCTGACTAGTATTTATGTAGTTGCCTTTCCACATCTTAATGGATGATGCTTTTTTAAATCTTTGATTAGTTTGATTGGCATTTGTAAATAAACACGATTGACATCCGTATCCTTCGAAACATTGAATTTGGTTTGGTATCGATTCTTTAAAGCATTAACTATATTGATGTCTTCAGTATAAATTTCAAAATAGGATGTGTCGAAAGCTCTAATTTCTAAAATAGACCCATTTATTGCTCTAAACTCTTCGTCTTCTGTGGAGATTTCAATCTCACAGAATTGGGGCATATCATCGTTCGCAGCAAAGAATACACCCGAGTTAAATTGATCTATATGGCAACATAATTCAATCAAATCATTAAGTGTCCCTATTTTTTTAGCAGCATAACCGTGAAGTTTTAACTTGAAAGGTATGGCCCCATTGATTTCAACATCAGCCCCATACCAATACAAATCTTTAAGTTGATCCGACAGAGTTTTGAGTATATCAAGGAATTGTATGCCTAGACACGATATGGTTTCACCTTCGATTCTGATCAAAAACATTATTCATCTCGTTTGTTGTATTATTTTTTCACCAGTAACTTCAAATGGCCTATGGAAGTCATCTTGTCTCATTGAACCTCCTGTCCAGTTTTATCACAAAAGAAAAAATGAAAATATTGGCAACGCCGCTTACTTTTTAAGGAACATAAGAATGTCTAATCCTTTAACCCGTGAACATACACTAAATAGTATTGTTGATGAGTGCTCTTACTGGAACGCGGCCTTTTTTGTCAAAGTTGAGAAGTTACACTTTTTAAAAGAATCCTATTTGTTCTCAAATTTTTCTATCAGTTCATTGCAGGAAGTAAGTATATATTCTCTCTCATGTTCTAGATAATCATTGATCTCAACATCTATTCTCTTTAGATAATCAAGATCGCATAATTCACGCACTTTGCCGATTGGGAAATGATCTGTTTCTGAGTCAATTGCAATAAAAGGTAAGAATATATCATCTTCTGATAAATCGGTTTTCCAAATTAAGTTCCTGATGATTCGACAACCGGTTATCAGCTGCATGTTTCCATTAATCATCTCATGAGCTGTTCGCACAGCCTCTCTTATCACTTGTTCGCTATCCATTATCAAGTATTTCCTTCGTTTTTCACAGAAATTTTTCCAGTCAACGTCAACTATTGTTTTGTGGTTAAATCACTTTTCTGTTTTAGCATTTTCAACCCAATGGATTTCAGTTTCCTTCCCATCTGTAATGAGTCTACCGAGGGCATCGTAGCGGAGGGCAAGCTTGCCATCAGTGACCAGGTTGCCATTTTTGTCATAGGTAAAGGCGGCATTGCCGTCACGTGTGATTTTGTTTAAGGGATCTATATTAGCATAAGGGGCAGTACCCTGCGATGTCCAATTATCACAATCGACATCGCAGCATTTTGCATTGCCGGTAGAGACTTTTTCTGATGGCATTTTCAGCAGGAGAAAAGATTTTGAGTTTTTTTGAAGCTGTGCCTGCAAAAAATGATATCATAGACACGCGAGAGCAAATCCAAAAAGAGTCTTGACCTACTTTCACAAACTTTTTCGATAAAAATGTTCACCTACCAACTTCGCCCGTAAATGAATATTTACTTTTAACCTGCAAAGTAATCCTTATTATTTAGTTTTTTTATCAAATCGCAGCATGCTTCGCGTATGCACTCCGAGGCAAAGCAAAGAAATTCCTCCATTTCCTTATCTACTCTAGCGAGATAATTTGGATCACAAAGATCTCTAACATTTCCCAGAGGATAATGATCTGTTTGAGAATCAATTCCAATGAATGGGGTAAATATTTCGTCATCGGGCCTATCTGTCTGATGTCGAAGGCTTTTTATTATTCTACAGCCAATTATTATTTGGATATCTCCACTTAACATGCCCTTCGCTGTCTTAACAATTTCTTTTTCAGCTTTACAGTCGTTCATGGTTGCACAAGCGCGCCTCCTTTTATCCAGTCTCTATTATCAAATCCCTTAGAATAAGCCAGTAACTTTCTTTTTTTTTCATAGCTTGGCCAATCTCCGTAACAAGTTGATAAGATTCTTTTGTTAAAGGAATTTTGTACTCATAAATTAAAGGTACAATGGTTTCATAAGCAACGCCTGATTCATTGTGTGCTATTAAATCTTCAATATTTTCAATATTATCATTCGTTAATTGAGATCTTATTAGATCTAACAAATTTATAACCATTTTTTCAAAATGCGAATACATTCTTTAATTACCTTTAGTTCTGATTTGGATATGCCGTGATAATACCTTCACCTTCGGGTTCAATTATAACCCGTATATTAACGCCATCACGCAAGCCATCAGCACGATATCTTATAAACTGATCAGGATGTTTAGGGGCCTGTTGTTTCCAATGAATTCCTGGGTCAGTTGCAATATCCGATATATTGTGCATGATTTTTTCAGGACTCCAAGTTGAAGGAAATGATGATTTACCAGACGCTCCAGGCCAAAGATGACCCCCAAAACCTGCTCCCTCGCCAAAAAGTATATGCCTCGTGCGTGAGGGACTTGCTAAGTTAACATAATTTGATCCAACTTTCCACTCTTGCTTAACAATATTTTGCACTGCCGGTAGAGACTTTTGAACTAGATGATTTGAGTGAATGAGATGCTTAACAATAGGTTTGAGAACTGGCGACCGACAGAATTTTGCACATTTGACAAGCATATGAACAGCAAAGCCACCCGCTTTGATGTATTGGTTTGGCATAAGCATTGCTGCATAGGAATACTTATCTAGAAATTCTAAGCCATCGTCTGCATGATGTTTAAGAGATTCCCACTGATTTGAGCTAAAATCTTTAACCAATTCCAAATGACTTTCAGAATCTTTAAGAGTTTCAAAAGCAGACCGATGAGTATCTCGTTTAAATAAGTCCGATTTTCTCGTTGTAGTATCTTTCTGAAAGCCACTTAATTGATTGAAGCGCTCAATCTCCACGGCCAACAAGCCGTAAAGATCAAGTAGAGTCAAAGGGTTGTTGTGCACATACGCATATATATTCGGCCCATCAGCGAATCCTAGTGGATCCGGGGTGATCCAGCGGCCAAGATTGGGGTTATAGTAGCGGCGGAGAAAGTATGTAAAGCCTGTTTCTGGATCAAAACGCTTGCTCGCAAAGCGCCATGGATTCAGTTGCATCGGAGCATGATTGAGCACTTCGCATTCACCAAAGGCTGTGTAGCGATACGTTTCTGCAGGCTCTGAAGTACTTGCGTCTATGAGAGATACTATATTGCCTCTAAAGTCGTGCAGAGGGCAGTAGAGTTTACCTGAGAGCTCTATTGCAACACTTGCGCCAAGCTCCGCTCCTTTGCCAAGGCCTAGCACTCTAAATTCTTCTATCTTTCCATTTCGGATAGTGCCTATTTCACGAAGGTCGTGATGGAGAAAATAGGTATCATCTTTTTTGATGCGGCGATTGAAGCTGTCGTAGATGTATTTGGTGTTGTTTACTTCGATGAGCCTATCTAATGCATCGTAGCGGAGGGTAAGCTTGCCATCAGAGACCAGGTTGCCATTTTTGTCATAGGTAAAGGCGGCATTGCCGTCATTTGTGATTTTGTTTAAGGGATCGACAGTGTATGCGTTGCTATTTTTTGAAAGGCGATTGTGGAGTGAATCATGAGTATATACATGCTTTTGCAAGCCGCATTCTTCGGTGATTTGATAAAGGTCATCGTAATTACAGGTAATAGTTACGGCTCCTCCAGTATCTCCAAAGCTATAGGCTTTAAGGTTGCCAACGGCATCAAAGCCATCTTCCGAGATGATGTGAGAGTAGTAGTTGGATACGGATGTGATGTTGCGACCTTTTTTATCGTAGCTAAAGGAGGCTTTGCCTACATTGTTGATCAGCTCACTTTCTAATATGCGGCCCCTTTTATCAAAGTTTAGGTATTTGTGTGCATAGTGCATGTCCTTAGAGAAGCGCTCGACTGTAGCAAGATGTGCGTTGTGGTAGGTATAGTGAACTGATGATTGATCAGGTAAAGTAAGAGATAGCACTCGACCTAAAGCATCATAGCTATAAGATATGGTAGAGATAGATTCGATTCCATCCGAGAGGAGGCGATTCCAGCCGTCATATGTTCGTTTTGTAACTATGTTTGCTACATTATCTCGCACTTCAATAGGGTTATTATGTAGATCATAGCTATAGTCATAGGAGATGGTAGAGTCAGACGAAGTAAGCTGTAGCAGTCTTCCAAGCGCATCATAAGTATGATAGATGATTATACCATCTGGTTTTGTGATGGTTTTAATCCTTCCGGCAGCATCATAGGTGTATGTGGTAACCTTTTCTTCTTGTTCGACTAGAGTGGTAATGCGGTCAAGCGCATCATAGTTCCAGGTGATCGTATAGTCATGATCGATTTGGCCATTAATGACAATGTGCTCCACCTGCTTTGTCTTTTTACCGGTATTGCTATAGGAAAGATCCGTTTTTGCCAAAAGCTTACCTGACGCATTCCTCTTAAGAGTGGTGATGAGGCGTCCTGAGATGTCATAATACTCTTCTGTAGCGTTATTTAGACCATCTACAGTTATTTTCTGAAGGGTTTTTTGCCCTTGGTCATTTATAAAGTCGTGGTTACATATGCTCGTTATTTTGCTTCCTACTTCGTCTATCAAAGAGGTTTGTTCACATCTTGAGTTATAGGTTGTTCTGAGCTCTGCATCATCTCCTTCTAAGTGGCCTGTACGTTTGAGGGTGCACATGCCTTGGGGATTATATTCGTAATAGGTCCAGCTTAGGCAATTTCCATTCATATCAAGAGTAGACTCAAGCATCACTCTATTCAAGTTATCAAACTCTTGCCTTGATTCTATGTAGCTTGACTTGTCATCGCCATAATAACTTTTTGTGCTTGCAAGGCGCCCTAGAAGGTCGTACTCAAAAGTGGTTTTGCTAAAATTTGTGCCATCTTCTTTATATTCCTCGATTTTGCGACCTGCTAGATCATAGCGATAAAAGGTTGTGAGCCCCATAGGATCTGTAGTAGAGAGGAGGTGAAAACTATTGTAGCTATGTACAGTGCATGCAAGCTCAATACTTTGTGCATCATACAGCGTAGTTTTTGTGATACGGCCTAAGATGTCATATTCATAGGAAGTTTTTGTTCCGCACTGATCCCATTTATGAGCAAGCGTGCCATTTAGGTTATATTCAAAACGCTCTTCTGTTCCATCAGCATACGTGATCCGTGATGGTTGGTTACGGATGGTATACGCATACGTAGTGACAGAGCCATTTTGATTTGTTTCTTTGATGATATTATCAAAAATATCATATTCTTTTTGGATTGTTGTGCCATCAGGATTAAGAATCTTCGTTAGACGGTTGCGGCTATCATACTCATAACGCGTAGTTTGCCCATATCTATCCATCGAGGCAATTTTATTACCTAAAAGGTCATACTCAAATGCTGTGCGAACTTGTATATTGTCAGGATGATATTCTACAGCCTCTATGCAACGGTTTGCTTTGTCATATTCGTAAGTAGTCTGACAACCCACAGCCACGAGCTTTTCACTAATTTTATTGCTGCTTGCATCATAGGTATATTCTGTAACATGTCCAAGGGGATCCGTTTGCCTATGGAGCAGTCCCCTATCAGTATATTCATATCGCGTAGAGTAGCGTACATTATCATTTGCATCAAAAATGACTTCCTCAGTGACCTTTCCTGCTTGGTTGTATGTGTACTTGGCATGCTTTAAAAGCTTATTGTTTCCCGTTGCAAGGTCTACGTAGTTTTCCCATACATGTTCCGGCAGTCCTTGGCCATACCCTACCCTGCCGCGAACAGGCCATATATGGGTGACAAAGCGTTCTGTGACTCCGGATAGACAAGATTTATTGTCTGTATCTCCGTTGTCTACGATTTTTTCCTTCAAAATATGATCTTCATCATATTCGTAGAATTCGCGGATGATGATTTTGTCGCCATCTTTAATAAACTTAGCCCACATGAGATCTGTACCGCTAATATACCTGTATTCAACAGCTGGACCAGCATCTTCTGTTTGGTAGGTAAGGAGATGATCACGGGAGTAGCTATAGCGCTTTTTATACTGTTCTACATGAGGGTCTTCGGGTCTTCCTTTATCATCGATCCAAAAGGCCCATGGGTATTTACCCGAAAGATTGCCTGAATGAGTTTCTTGAAGAATATTGCCATAATCATCGTACTCATAAAAGCAACTTGATACTCCACATCCTTCATGATTACGGGTTGCATACCCTAAAAGGTTGCCTTCATTAGTTTTAGGCTGTTTCCCCCAGGATAGCCCCTTTTCTTTACCCCAATAGTAGGCCTGAGAGCGATATCCTGGCTCATCTACTGATGTAATCCTACCAGCTGTATGGTGATATATCTTTTTCTGTCCAAGCGCATTTGTGACATCTGTATGACCATCATGATAGTCGAAGGTAAAGATTGTATGTTCTTCGCCACTTGGGCCTACAGGAGCTTTTTGTGCTATAACTTGTGCCTTTTTGTTATATGCCACTTCCAAATATCTGCCCTCTGGCCACTGAACTTTATTTATGCAGTAATACTTTCCAGCTTTCGTATAGAAAAACTCTTGTGTTGGATTATCGGAGGTTTCTATTTTATGAATGTAGGTATCATCGTGATGTTTAAAGCCGTAAAAGTTTGCCCATTTGCCATTTGAGGATGTGACAGTTGCCTTTCGCTCTTTGTCGTTTATCGAAAACTTGAGCCAGTTCATTGTATGAAGCGCCTTACCATCGATCCTTTTGATTGTCCCCTTATTATGGTAGCTAAATTCAAGTCGAGACCCATTAAGCCGTTTTTCTGAGGCGCAGTTCATGGCATCCTCTTTGCCATAACTCCTGAAGTACTTTCTTACTGTTCCGTCAGGAAGGTAACATTTCCAGTCAGCGTAGACGTTATTTGTAACTTTTTCTCGTATGCGGGTATTTTTGAGATTGGTTCTAGCGCTTATTTTTCCCGAACAATTGGATAGGCTTTTATGTATCACCTCTGGATCGAGAAAGTAATCCCTTGTGCCATGCCATATCGCCTCTCCTATACAAGAAATAATCGATCCTCCAGAAGCTTCAGCGAGCATAAGCTCATACTTATCTTTAGTATCTCTCTTCTTGAAAGATTCACTACTTCCTTGCATCCAGAAGCTGTAGTTTAGGCTCATGCCCGTCCCATACCAGCTCTCATAGTTACTTTGGTTGTTATAATACTGCACAAGATCAAGTGGCACATGCCCTGGAACATCAAGATGCTCTATTTGCATACAAAAATTACCATCTATAACATTTACTGTATCGTTAACAAAAGATTCTGGAGCTTGGTGCGAAATAATGCTTGGCGATTGCTTAGATAAGGGCTCGCCAAAGCTTTTTGATAGTGGTAGCAGAGCAAAAATAACGAAAAGCACCCAAGACATACAATAGCCTCTATTTTATTAAGTAGTTACTCGCAGAGCACTGTCGTTAAAAGAGATAGAAAATGTAGTTCGTTAAGTGATAGCTGATTTAGGAAAATAAACTCAAGGCATAAATCAGGCTTAAAAAGTTTCAACTATCGAAATGATCATAAAACACCTCCCACAGAAGTGACTGTTGATCTACGTGCAAAACCCAATCGTCCACCATCCCAACATCCGGTCACTTATTTTCCTCAGAAAAGGAATACAATTTTGTTCCCAAGTGCTAAGCCAAGCACTTAAATTAAGTAATTAAATATCAGGAATTTGCACCTGCACACTATAAAATTTTAATTTAAATAAATCTTTATTAGGAGTACTATAAAAAATAGGATACTAAAAGGAAAAATCCACCCTCTGAGAGGTTACCATGGATCATCAAGTAGGCGGCCAAATACCGCAACACCCAGACCTAACAGCATATTCATCTCCCACGTCCTCAACAAACGAAGCCCCCAACGGCATCCAAACCCCTGCAGGCCTCCGCGAAGCCAAAAGCGGCGAATCTCATGATTTCAAAGTCAAAGTGGGCAAACCAACCCTCCCTGGACAAAAAGCCATAGAAGCAAATAACCAGGAACACGCCTCAATTACTCAAGCTGCAAACAAAGCAATCGAACAAATAAACCAACACGCTTCGGCACCACTTACAGAAAATCACAACTTATCTCAACTTCCAAGTGATAGTTCTGATTCTCTTGAAGCATTAATTGCCCAAAGCCTTGCCAGTCCCGAAGGCCTTCAATTCGATCTTTCCGCTCTTACAACAATGGAATCCGCCGACGTCAAAAGTGACATAGACTTCGGAGCTGTGGATCTATCAAATACTATCTCAGGCTGCTTCGAACTTGACGATGCCTTTAAAGGAACAACACTCCCTCATCTCAACAAAAATTTTAACAATGTTGAAACAAAAGTAATTGATGGGAGAGGCAAAGGCAATCCAATTGCTGAAGCATTTCACAAAGACCCGAATAATATAATATTTTCGTTAGATAGAGATGGCATCAAGTACGACGCTGCATACTCCCCAAAAGTAGGCGGATTTATTATAAATCAGCCTCCGCCTGATGGCATACTTTCCGAATTAATGGCACTTGCACAACAACATCACAAAGCACAAGGGCTTTCCCCTCCCAAAGCTATAACTATAATTATTGTCGATAATGAGACATGGAAAACATTTCAAACAACCCTTTTGGAATTAAATAACTCCCAAAAATCACAGGTCGAAGAAAAAACGGTTAAAAAAGATGAACCAAAAAAATCAGAAAACACTTTTCCATCACCCACACTGCATAAGTCTAATAAAAAGGACAAATCAGAAGAAAAAAGAATATCTGAAAATGATAGAGCGGTACAAAAACTAAAAGATTCCATCAAAAGTAGTATAAGGATTTCAGATCAAATCGCAGATGAAAAAGCGAGTGAAAATCGTCATAAGTTACAAGAGAAATATCGCAAAGATGTTAAAGAACAGAAGCGTGAAAAAAGCGAAGAAATAAAGAGTGAGCAAAAAAAATGGGAAGAAAGTAAAAGCTGATTCTAATACCTTCTCCCCGAAACTATTTAGTCTTATTTACTAACACCTTTTAACACGACAATCTTATGATCTTGTGACATTTTCGAAACGCAAATATACACTTGAGATTTAAAAATTTGAGATTGAGACACAGCTCCCTGTACTAGAACATTTTTATTTAATGCATTACTTGCATCAGCTTGAATAAATCGAAGAAAACCACTGTATGGTTGATCGAGAAGTTCTTCTGTTCTTTTTAACAAGGCATTAAAAATATATCGATGAGGAACATCTAACTTTTCTATCTTGCTATCAATACTAGCATCCGAATAACCTGAATGCAGTCTTTCACTGCGAAACTTCGTAGTATAAACTTTTCCATCCGGCATCCTGATTGTTGCAACACCAACACCCTTATCTGTGCCTTCTTTTTCACACTGGATATGCTCATTTTTGAACATAGTCTGAATGCCTTGACCAACTAATTTTGCATATTGGATTACGACTGCATCTGCAATTTGACGTAATTTTTCTGGAGTTAGTTGCTGAGCAGGTGCTGGAGGCTGAGGATAACCCGCACCAGGAGCACCTGGTATTCTTTGGACTGTTGATGGTGCTGACATGCTTTTTCTCCCTCTATTAGTGGCTTTGCCACTGGGTTTTTAATAAAAACCTGCAAAATGCAGGGGGTAGTTTAAAATTGAAAAACAATTTTAACACATTGGGCAAGTTTTTGTCAATAAGAGATATGCGAGGCGCTTGTAGAGATTTTCGAGTCGTTTTGCTCATTCGATCCCTCATTTTTAGCGAGTTTCACGAATTGTTTAGCATCAACCATAGCACATAGCAAAATATTCGCAAGAAAAAAAACATCTTTGTCATGAACATGCATATACTGAAAATAGCTCACTCTATTTCTTGAAATATTTCACGAAATCACCTACACATATAGAACTCGACAACGATATTGCAGCCTTTTTCTCGATCGACATCGCAGTTAACACTCATATATTTATGGTGATCACATGCATGTCTATTTGCTGCTTTTCTTGTTCATTACCGGTACAACACTTGCAGATGAAGAACCAATTCGTCCTGAGCAGGAAGTTGGAGAAGTCCATCCTGATGCCCTGCCATCTGTCGTAAACATCACTTCCCTTCCATCAGCTGTTGTAAATGGATGCGTAAACGTTATCTCTGGTGATTATTACGAATATGAGCAAGACGATGTTGTTTCAGGTGGCTCAGCTCCTTATGTTCTTGGGCATAGCTACGCAAGCACAAGCCTTGAAGAGGGAAATCTCAGCGCGGGCTGGAACTTTCTTCATCACCATCTTCTAGAAGTCTACCAGCCGGGTCGAATCGAATATGTAAGAAAAGATGCCTTTAAAACAACACCCTATCTCTATCCCTTTGAGATGACAGAGCTCTACAAGGCATGTACAGGCAAGAAACTTCTTTTTCCTCACGAAATCCAAAAAAGCTCAATTGATCCAGAAGAGCACCCCCTCTTTGCAAAGCCGATCGATTTTTTACAAAATAATATAGTTGAAAAAAGCTCAAGCACAGCCATCGATGATCCCATATTTCTTTCGCTCTACGACCCATCTGGAGGAAGGCTCCTCTATGTTACATCCTACGATGAATATAACAGCAAACGACCTTTGCACCACTTTAAGCTTCAAATGAAGAATTCAGCCATTACCAACGTCATGCATGGCACAATCTCGGGGCAAACAAATGTAAAGAACATCAAAATCCAATGGGATAAAAAGAAAGATCGCTTCCACGTAGGGTTTGGAGATGGCACATGGCGCATTTATGATCGCCAATGGAAGTACAAAAAGATGAAGAAAAAGCGTCCTCATCATGCCAAATACTACCGCGACTATCAGCTTCACAAAGAATTTTTACCAAATGGCAATAGACGAACCTATTACTATAACAAGCATCATCACGTTACAGCAGTTAAGACCTACAACAAAGATATATCGCACAAACTATCATGGGTATGGTTCGACCAAAAATCACCAAAAGAGTTTAGCCAAAACCCAACGCTTCTTGTGAAGACTAGCGATGGACACTCACATACCTATCATTTTGAAAAGCTAAAAGGCAAAAAATTAGACGGTCAATATGCCGTGTCTAGTATAAATCGTCTTGGACTTCCAAAAGTGAGCTTTCAGTATGGTGAAGCTGATAAAAAAGGCAAACGAAGACTCATTAAAAAAACATCTGCCGATGGCTATTACATAAAAAATACATACGACGAAAAAGGCAGAGTGATCGAGCAGAGCTCACCTATCGGTCCAAATGGTGAAGAAGTAACTACCCATAAGTATTACTATCATGAATGGAAAGATGGCTCAGGCAAATGCTCTGTCCGCGATGCATGTGACAACCTAACACGTTACTACTGGAATGCCGACAAGCGGCTTGTAGGCATAACGCGGCTTACTCCTCAAAAAAAGCAACTTATGCACGAGCAGTTTTACTGGGCAAAAAATCATAGCGATAATAAAGGCAACTTGCGAGCACACGTTGTAAAGGATGAAAATAACGAAATACGACTCGTACGCAAATACAAATATGATGATTTTGGCAATATTAAGAAAGAAACACTCCTTGCTCACATCACAAAAAATGAAGGCAAAATCATATTTAGAGATGATTTGACACATGATGAAACTTCAGACAAAATAGTGACATGGTATGAATACTCAAACGATGGCTTTAACCTAAAAACGAGTGAGTGCGATCCCCATGATAACTATACCTACTATAAATACTATCCTGGCTCAAACCTTCTCGCGGCTACATTTATTTGCGACAAAAAAGCAATCCGTAAGCGCGAATTTTTCACCTACGATGCAAATGCAACTCTGATTGAACATATTGTCGACGATGGCTCATCAACAAATAAGGATTGCCTTGATAGCGTTACAGAACGCCACAAAAAAGAAATAAAGCCTCGTCTAAACCGTCCACACTTTGGTGAAGCAGAGCAAATCGAGGACTCCTACTACGACTTTGAAAAAGCAGCCTTTATACCTTTTAAAAAAGAGGTAAATCAATTTGACGAGCGTGGAAGAGTAATTAAAAAAGAGATCATTGATAGTGCTGAAGATGCCGTTACCTATCACTATATCTATGACGAAGCTGATCGTCTTATACAAACTATAGATCCTCAGGGAAATACCGAAACCCACACATATGACCCTATCACACACCGTCTCATAGAAAAAAAAGGACTACGAGATGATGTTCGCTGGCACTATAGCTATGATGCCAAAGGTAATGTCGTAAAAGAAACAGAACGCCATAGAGATGGGCTTGAGCTTGTCACGCAATTTGAATATGATCTCTTAGGGAGAAAAGTTGCTGTAGTTGACCCTCAAGGCAACACTACTAGATATACATACGATCATCTACATCGCATCACGAGCATCACCTACCCGGATATCTTTGATCATAAAGGCACAAAAATTACCCCTCAGAAAACCTATTCCTACAAAAATTTAGGATCCATCATTACGGAAACAAATGAGCTGGGAGAAATCACCAGAACATCGTATAACGCCATCGGTAAAATTACAAAAATAGAACTTCCAGATGGATCCTCAAAAGCATATTTATACGACGTAAAAGGTAATGTCGTTGAAGAAGTTGCCCCAAATAAAACATCTACCTACCTCTCATATGATTGCTTTAACAGGGTAATAAAGACCTCTCAACTCTCCTCTGTAAGGTCCATCGACTATTCCACATTTCATGAAATTATGGAAAAAGGCCCAACCGGAGAAAAAATCCGTTATAGCTACAACAATGCCGGCAAGCTTATCTCCAAAGAACAAAATGGAAGAAAAACCACCTATACCTATGACAAAAAGATGCGTCTCAAAAAAGAGCGTACAGCTCTTGAAGATGGCTTTGTAGCAAAAAGCTTTCGCTACGACAGCCTAAATCGCATTGTCCACGAAAAGCTCTATGACCACACCTCCCCTCTGCGATCATACAAAAGCTATGGTTATGACCAAGAAGGCAACATCACGACCTATACCCAAAATATAGCAAACAATGAAGCGATAACAAGACGTTTATTTCGTCCAGGAGGCCTGCTAGATGTTGAAACAGATGCACTAGGTCATGAAACCCTGCATAAATACAGCTACTTCCATAAAAATGACCATGGCCAAACAGTATTTTGCAAAATTACGATAGACCCACAAGGCTGTTCTCAGGAAGAGACCTTTGACACGAGTGGCAACCTCTCCCTTATCTGCCGCTATGATCCTATGCATACTCTGATTGCTAAAAAATCTCTCTACTATGATGCAGGACATAACTGCATACGAATAGAAGAGAATACCATATCTCAATCTGGCGAAAAGTCTATAGTTACCCTGTTTAGTTACAAAAACCAGCATCTCACAAAAATTGTAGAAGCTGCAGGCACTCCAGAAGAAAAAATCACGCGCTATCGCTACAACAAAAATGGCGAACTAGAAACGATCATTCATGCTGATGGAACTTGCTTAAATCACCAATATGACGGTAAAGGAAGACTTACACACTTTTACTCAAACGACTACAGCATTGACTATACATATACCTATGATGCATCAGACAGGGTTATTGAGGTGCATAATGGCTCCACAAACAGCAAAACCCTCCGCTCATACAACACATTTGGCGAACTCATTTCAGAAACCCTAGAAACCGGTATTACCCTCTCCTACGACTATGACAAAGCAGGACGTATTGCTACGCTCACGCTACCAGATAATTCTACAGTTGCTTATTCACATTCTGCCTATTTAGATTCCGTCACAAGGAATGACTATACATACAAAGTGGCCGGGCGAGACCTATCAGGCTTTATGACATACGCTCAACTACCTGGCAACGCAGGTAGCCTAACCACCTCTCATGACCTCCTTGGCAGAAATACAACTATTAGCCACAGCCATTTTGAACAAAAGTCTGAAGAATTTGACTCAGTAGGCAACCTTTTACATCTGCATACTATAGAGCCCCATCGAAAAAGCAGTCGCTCATTTACTTATGACTACCTTTCACAACTGATAGAAGAAAAAGGCCCAACAACCCATAGCTACAGCTATGACTCGCTCTACAATCGCCTCGAGCATAACGGCACTAGCTATGAAGTAAACAGCCTTCACTCTGTACTAAATAATAGCCTTAATTCCTTCAGCTACGACGCTAGAGGCAATCGAATAAAGATGAAGAGCTCTAATGGCGCTATAGAGTACAAATATGACCCCCTTGATAGGCTAACAGAAGTGAGCACACCTGAAGGCCATTTCAGCTACACATATGATCCCTTCAACCGCAGGCTTAGCAAAAATAACGTACGCTATATCTATGCCCAAGATAATGAAATCGGTGCCATGGATGAAAATAATGCGATTACAGAACTCCGCATACTAGGAGAAGGCCTTGGCGCAGAAATAGGCGCGAGCGTACTCCTCGAATGTAACAATACAACGTACGTCCCTATTCACGATCGCCAAGGCAATATAGCTCTCCTTCTTGATCTGCAGGGAAACCCCATACAAACCTATACCTATGATGCCTTTGGCAATGAATCCACCATGGATCCAATAAGCCCATGGCGCTTCTCAAGCAAACGCTTTGACCCAGAAACTGGCCTCATCTACTTTGGCCGCCGTTATTACGACCCAGCGCTTGGCAAATGGCTCACCCAAGACCCTCTTGGCCTAAATGCTGGGCCCAATCTCTATGCCTACGTCCTTAATAATCCTTTAAATAGTTTTGACGAATATGGCCTCTATGTAGAATTTGAGCGAGAACGTGCCGAGATACATTACACTGCAACACACGGCATACTTGGGGCGAAAGAGTATGACATTCGATCCAGAGATACTCGGGAGGGGCGCACAGAGTATAGTTTTGTTTACTCATATGACCATCCATACACTATATCTATTCCAGAAGATGAATCTGATGACGAGGATACTTTTAACAAATATGCAGCATATGCTTTAGATTCAGCAGAGATTGCTTTAACTGCCGCAGATGTTGGCGGAATGGCATTACTAGCGTGCGGTACACCAAATGCAAAAGTCGCAGGACTCGGATCAAAAGCATTAAGCTGGCTTGGCAAACAGATCACAAAAAGGCTTCGATCCTGTATCACACACACTTCTCATCAAACCTCTCATATAACACGTGCCTATAATATTGCGATTAGAGGCAACCGTCCCACTACCGATTTTGTTTGGGGAAAAGTTGAAATTAATGGTAAGTTTGTCGAAGGCTGGTCTGATGTAGGGGCGACTCTTAGACGAATACAAAACGGAACTAAACATTCTCATATTAAAGATGGGACAATTCACCATAATGCAGAAAAATTGTTACCCATGAAACCATCAGGATATTATCGGGAGCACGTCGTCAATACGCACGGAGTTAATCATGCTGGTAGACAAAGAATCATTACTGGACAAAATGGCGAATGCTATTATACGAGCGATCATTATAAAACCTTTACACCACTAAATTAAAATATGAGCTTATTTTATTACGCCAATGAAGCAACCATACAAGAATCACAAACACCTATACTAGTTGAAATTCCTTCTAATATAAAAGAGAAACGACTGCTTTTTAAATACTATGCAACTGAATTGAATTTTCCTGAATATTTCGGTTGGAATTGGGATGCATTTTTTGAGTGCATGATTACCCTTCCAGATAACGAGATTTACATTTTTCATAATGATGTACCTTTACAAAATGACCAAGAAGGACAAAACACATATATTTTCTTATTACATCAAATTGTATTAGAGTGGGCTGCAAGCAAAACAAAAAAAATAAGCATCATTTTTCCTGAGAAATCACAAACTTTGGTTACCGAAATTGAAGCAAAAAACTCACTTTAAATTCACATCTAAGCAAACTGTGATAAGAGGAATGTCGTGGCTGCTGAAAATATGCTGCAGAAAGCAATGAATGGACATTACAAAGAATTTGTTGTTCCAACTCATGGCGTAAGTCATGCAGGAAAACAACGACTTGTAGTCTCGAATAATGGCAGAATATATTATACATCAGATCATTATGAATCATTTACCAAAATAAACTAACATGACATACTTTGATTTTTACAATACCAAAAATGAAATTAAATTAGACACTGAATCAAAAATATTCCATATCCCAGAAAATCTGGAACGCCCCATCGATATTTTTCATCTATATGAAAGCGAACTGAATATTCCTTCAGATTTTGGAAAAAATTGGAATGCTTTTTTTGATAATATAAGATTATTCGAATTTATCAATGAGAAAAATGTACTTATTATTCATCAAGATATCCCATTTTATCAAAACAAAGAAATTGAGCGCGCATATATTGAGATCTTATTTGACGCAGTACGACACTGGTGGGAATTCCCTGAACACAAGCTGTATGTTTATTTTCCAGAATCTTGCAGAAGTGAGTTAGATCAAATTATTGAAACTCGCTAAAAAACAACATGATGATAAAATCGAAAATATAGAAAGAAAACGAGAAGATAGAAATTTTGATATTAGGTCCGATGAAAATAAAAAAAGCTGAAATCCCTAAAAAACACTAGAAATTTCAGCTTAGATTTAAAGACCGGCCGCTTGAACTACTATTGCTTTTATTAACTTAGAATTCAGTAACTGTCCTTTTATTTCTGGTTCACAAGCACAAATTATACTTACTTGTAACCCATTTAATTTTTTCACAGTCTCACCAAGAATCTCAATAAAAATGGCTCTTTTAGCGACATCAAGATTATCTAATTTTTTTAACTGCACTGCTGCTGCAAATTTAAGTATATTTGCACCGTTAACAGTAATATAAGAAATAGCCCCAGATGCCCTATCTTGAAGAGCAACTGGAATCAATCCGGGCCCATTTTGTGGAGTATTATTTTTTACTCTGGCAGAGTAAGCACTAACTTCTAAATCCGTAATTTTTTTAATAAGTTGTGACGCAAGGTCTGCTTTATGGGTAGCATTTCCTGTTTGGTTTGCTGGAGGCTGAGGATAACCGGTGCCAGGGGCAGCTGCTGGCATTCTTTGAACTGTTGATGGTGCTGACATGCTTTTTCTCCCTCTATTAGTGGCTTTGCCACTGGGTTTTTAATAAAAACCTGCAAAATGCAGGGGGTAGTTTAAAATTGAAAAACAATTTTAACACATTGGGCAAGTTTTTGTCAATAAGAGATATGCGAGGCGCTTGTAGAGATTTTCGAGTCGTTTTGCTCATTCGATCCCTCATTTTTAGCGAGTTTCACGAATTGTTTAGCATCAACCATAGCACATAGCAAAATATTCGCAAGAAAAAAAACATCTTTGTCATGAACATGCATATACTGAAAATAGCTCACTCTATTTCTTGAAATATTTCACGAAATCACCTACACATATAGAACTCGACAACGATATTGCAGCCTTTTTCTCGATCGACATCGCAGTTAACACTCATATATTTATGGTGATCACATGCATGTCTATTTGCTGCTTTTCTTGTTCATTACCGGTACAACACTTGCAGATGAAGAACCAATTCGTCCTGAGCAGGAAGTTGGAGAAGTCCATCCTGATGCCCTGCCATCTGTCGTAAACATCACTTCCCTTCCATCAGCTGTTGTAAATGGATGCGTAAACGTTATCTCTGGTGATTATTACGAATATGAGCAAGACGATGTTGTTTCAGGTGGCTCAGCTCCTTATGTTCTTGGGCATAGCTACGCAAGCACAAGCCTTGAAGAGGGAAATCTCAGCGCGGGCTGGAACTTTCTTCATCACCATCTTCTAGAAGTCTACCAGCCGGGTCGAATCGAATATGTAAGAAAAGATGCCTTTAAAACAACACCCTATCTCTATCCCTTTGAGATGACAGAGCTCTACAAGGCATGTACAGGCAAGAAACTTCTTTTTCCTCACGAAATCCAAAAAAGCTCAATTGATCCAGAAGAGCACCCCCTCTTTGCAAAGCCGATCGATTTTTTACAAAATAATATAGTTGAAAAAAGCTCAAGCACAGCCATCGATGATCCCATATTTCTTTCGCTCTACGACCCATCTGGAGGAAGGCTCCTCTATGTTACATCCTACGATGAATATAACAGCAAACGACCTTTGCACCACTTTAAGCTTCAAATGAAGAATTCAGCCATTACCAACGTCATGCATGGCACAATCTCGGGGCAAACAAATGTAAAGAACATCAAAATCCAATGGGATAAAAAGAAAGATCGCTTCCACGTAGGGTTTGGAGATGGCACATGGCGCATTTATGATCGCCAATGGAAGTACAAAAAGATGAAGAAAAAGCGTCCTCATCATGCCAAATACTACCGCGACTATCAGCTTCACAAAGAATTTTTACCAAATGGCAATAGACGAACCTATTACTATAACAAGCATCATCACGTTACAGCAGTTAAGACCTACAACAAAGATATATCGCACAAACTATCATGGGTATGGTTCGACCAAAAATCACCAAAAGAGTTTAGCCAAAACCCAACGCTTCTTGTGAAGACTAGCGATGGACACTCACATACCTATCATTTTGAAAAGCTAAAAGGCAAAAAATTAGACGGTCAATATGCCGTGTCTAGTATAAATCGTCTTGGACTTCCAAAAGTGAGCTTTCAGTATGGTGAAGCTGATAAAAAAGGCAAACGAAGACTCATTAAAAAAACATCTGCCGATGGCTATTACATAAAAAATACATACGACGAAAAAGGCAGAGTGATCGAGCAGAGCTCACCTATCGGTCCAAATGGTGAAGAAGTAACTACCCATAAGTATTACTATCATGAATGGAAAGATGGCTCAGGCAAATGCTCTGTCCGCGATGCATGTGACAACCTAACACGTTACTACTGGAATGCCGACAAGCGGCTTGTAGGCATAACGCGGCTTACTCCTCAAAAAAAGCAACTTATGCACGAGCAGTTTTACTGGGCAAAAAATCATAGCGATAATAAAGGCAACTTGCGAGCACACGTTGTAAAGGATGAAAATAACGAAATACGACTCGTACGCAAATACAAATATGATGATTTTGGCAATATTAAGAAAGAAACACTCCTTGCTCACATCACAAAAAATGAAGGCAAAATCATATTTAGAGATGATTTGACACATGATGAAACTTCAGACAAAATAGTGACATGGTATGAATACTCAAACGATGGCTTTAACCTAAAAACGAGTGAGTGCGATCCCCATGATAACTATACCTACTATAAATACTATCCTGGCTCAAACCTTCTCGCGGCTACATTTATTTGCGACAAAAAAGCAATCCGTAAGCGCGAATTTTTCACCTACGATGCAAATGCAACTCTGATTGAACATATTGTCGACGATGGCTCATCAACAAATAAGGATTGCCTTGATAGCGTTACAGAACGCCACAAAAAAGAAATAAAGCCTCGTCTAAACCGTCCACACTTTGGTGAAGCAGAGCAAATCGAGGACTCCTACTACGACTTTGAAAAAGCAGCCTTTATACCTTTTAAAAAAGAGGTAAATCAATTTGACGAGCGTGGAAGAGTAATTAAAAAAGAGATCATTGATAGTGCTGAAGATGCCGTTACCTATCACTATATCTATGACGAAGCTGATCGTCTTATACAAACTATAGATCCTCAGGGAAATACCGAAACCCACACATATGACCCTATCACACACCGTCTCATAGAAAAAAAAGGACTACGAGATGATGTTCGCTGGCACTATAGCTATGATGCCAAAGGTAATGTCGTAAAAGAAACAGAACGCCATAGAGATGGGCTTGAGCTTGTCACGCAATTTGAATATGATCTCTTAGGGAGAAAAGTTGCTGTAGTTGACCCTCAAGGCAACACTACTAGATATACATACGATCATCTACATCGCATCACGAGCATCACCTACCCGGATATCTTTGATCATAAAGGCACAAAAATTACCCCTCAGAAAACCTATTCCTACAAAAATTTAGGATCCATCATTACGGAAACAAATGAGCTGGGAGAAATCACCAGAACATCGTATAACGCCATCGGTAAAATTACAAAAATAGAACTTCCAGATGGATCCTCAAAAGCATATTTATACGACGTAAAAGGTAATGTCGTTGAAGAAGTTGCCCCAAATAAAACATCTACCTACCTCTCATATGATTGCTTTAACAGGGTAATAAAGACCTCTCAACTCTCCTCTGTAAGGTCCATCGACTATTCCACATTTCATGAAATTATGGAAAAAGGCCCAACCGGAGAAAAAATCCGTTATAGCTACAACAATGCCGGCAAGCTTATCTCCAAAGAACAAAATGGAAGAAAAACCACCTATACCTATGACAAAAAGATGCGTCTCAAAAAAGAGCGTACAGCTCTTGAAGATGGCTTTGTAGCAAAAAGCTTTCGCTACGACAGCCTAAATCGCATTGTCCACGAAAAGCTCTATGACCACACCTCCCCTCTGCGATCATACAAAAGCTATGGTTATGACCAAGAAGGCAACATCACGACCTATACCCAAAATATAGCAAACAATGAAGCGATAACAAGACGTTTATTTCGTCCAGGAGGCCTGCTAGATGTTGAAACAGATGCACTAGGTCATGAAACCCTGCATAAATACAGCTACTTCCATAAAAATGACCATGGCCAAACAGTATTTTGCAAAATTACGATAGACCCACAAGGCTGTTCTCAGGAAGAGACCTTTGACACGAGTGGCAACCTCTCCCTTATCTGCCGCTATGATCCTATGCATACTCTGATTGCTAAAAAATCTCTCTACTATGATGCAGGACATAACTGCATACGAATAGAAGAGAATACCATATCTCAATCTGGCGAAAAGTCTATAGTTACCCTGTTTAGTTACAAAAACCAGCATCTCACAAAAATTGTAGAAGCTGCAGGCACTCCAGAAGAAAAAATCACGCGCTATCGCTACAACAAAAATGGCGAACTAGAAACGATCATTCATGCTGATGGAACTTGCTTAAATCACCAATATGACGGTAAAGGAAGACTTACACACTTTTACTCAAACGACTACAGCATTGACTATACATATACCTATGATGCATCAGACAGGGTTATTGAGGTGCATAATGGCTCCACAAACAGCAAAACCCTCCGCTCATACAACACATTTGGCGAACTCATTTCAGAAACCCTAGAAACCGGTATTACCCTCTCCTACGACTATGACAAAGCAGGACGTATTGCTACGCTCACGCTACCAGATAATTCTACAGTTGCTTATTCACATTCTGCCTATTTAGATTCCGTCACAAGGAATGACTATACATACAAAGTGGCCGGGCGAGACCTATCAGGCTTTATGACATACGCTCAACTACCTGGCAACGCAGGTAGCCTAACCACCTCTCATGACCTCCTTGGCAGAAATACAACTATTAGCCACAGCCATTTTGAACAAAAGTCTGAAGAATTTGACTCAGTAGGCAACCTTTTACATCTGCATACTATAGAGCCCCATCGAAAAAGCAGTCGCTCATTTACTTATGACTACCTTTCACAACTGATAGAAGAAAAAGGCCCAACAACCCATAGCTACAGCTATGACTCGCTCTACAATCGCCTCGAGCATAACGGCACTAGCTATGAAGTAAACAGCCTTCACTCTGTACTAAATAATAGCCTTAATTCCTTCAGCTACGACGCTAGAGGCAATCGAATAAAGATGAAGAGCTCTAATGGCGCTATAGAGTACAAATATGACCCCCTTGATAGGCTAACAGAAGTGAGCACACCTGAAGGCCATTTCAGCTACACATATGATCCCTTCAACCGCAGGCTTAGCAAAAATAACGTACGCTATATCTATGCCCAAGATAATGAAATCGGTGCCATGGATGAAAATAATGCGATTACAGAACTCCGCATACTAGGAGAAGGCCTTGGCGCAGAAATAGGCGCGAGCGTACTCCTCGAATGTAACAATACAACGTACGTCCCTATTCACGATCGCCAAGGCAATATAGCTCTCCTTCTTGATCTGCAGGGAAACCCCATACAAACCTATACCTATGATGCCTTTGGCAATGAATCCACCATGGATCCAATAAGCCCATGGCGCTTCTCAAGCAAACGCTTTGACCCAGAAACTGGCCTCATCTACTTTGGCCGCCGTTATTACGACCCAGCGCTTGGCAAATGGCTCACCCAAGACCCTCTTGGCCTAAATGCTGGGCCCAATCTCTATGCCTACGTCCTTAATAATCCTTTAAATAGTTTTGACGAATATGGCCTCTATGTAGAATTTGAGCGAGAACGTGCCGAGATACATTACACTGCAACACACGGCATACTTGGGGCGAAAGAGTATGACATTCGATCCAGAGATACTCGGGAGGGGCGCACAGAGTATAGTTTTGTTTACTCATATGACCATCCATACACTATATCTATTCCAGAAGATGAATCTGATGACGAGGATACTTTTAACAAATATGCAGCATATGCTTTAGATTCAGCAGAGATTGCTTTAACTGCCGCAGATGTTGGCGGAATGGCATTACTAGCGTGCGGTACACCAAATGCAAAAGTCGCAGGACTCGGATCAAAAGCATTAAGCTGGCTTGGCAAACAGATCACAAAAAGGCTTCGATCCTGTATCACACACACTTCTCATCAAACCTCTCATATAACACGTGCCTATAATATTGCGATTAGAGGCAACCGTCCCACTACCGATTTTGTTTGGGGAAAAGTTGAAATTAATGGTAAGTTTGTCGAAGGCTGGTCTGATGTAGGGGCGACTCTTAGACGAATACAAAACGGAACTAAACATTCTCATATTAAAGATGGGACAATTCACCATAATGCAGAAAAATTGTTACCCATGAAACCATCAGGATATTATCGGGAGCACGTCGTCAATACGCACGGAGTTAATCATGCTGGTAGACAAAGAATCATTACTGGACAAAATGGCGAATGCTATTATACGAGCGATCATTATAAAACCTTTACACCACTAAATTAAAATATGAGCTTATTTTATTACGCCAATGAAGCAACCATACAAGAATCACAAACACCTATACTAGTTGAAATTCCTTCTAATATAAAAGAGAAACGACTGCTTTTTAAATACTATGCAACTGAATTGAATTTTCCTGAATATTTCGGTTGGAATTGGGATGCATTTTTTGAGTGCATGATTACCCTTCCAGATAACGAGATTTACATTTTTCATAATGATGTACCTTTACAAAATGACCAAGAAGGACAAAACACATATATTTTCTTATTACATCAAATTGTATTAGAGTGGGCTGCAAGCAAAACAAAAAAAATAAGCATCATTTTTCCTGAGAAATCACAAACTTTGGTTACCGAAATTGAAGCAAAAAACTCACTTTAAATTCACATCTAAGCAAACTGTGATAAGAGGAATGTCGTGGCTGCTGAAAATATGCTGCAGAAAGCAATGAATGGACATTACAAAGAATTTGTTGTTCCAACTCATGGCGTAAGTCATGCAGGAAAACAACGACTTGTAGTCTCGAATAATGGCAGAATATATTATACATCAGATCATTATGAATCATTTTCCAGAATAAACTAACATGACATACTTTGATTTTTGCATAGGATGTTTTTAGATAAAGGCTTTGAGGCTAAAGGCCCGAATCCTAAAAATGGTTTTGGCAATTATGTTAACCCCAAAAATGGTCGAACATATCATATTGATCCTCATAATGTAGGAAGATATTGTGAACCAAATCATATTGATATTTCAAGACCAAAGAATTACGATGGACTTCTTGAAAAGAAGAGGATGATATATAAAAATGATTAATGTAACAGCCCAGATTCTAAAATTCAGAAACTTTTTGTTGCATGCTT
>CAZEGK010000019.1:0-1057 GCA_964512205.1 uncultured bacterium
GAAAGCTTGATATTTCGTCCATAGTAGCGGTGAGCAAAAGCTCCGCCCTCTTCTATGACATGGTTTGGAAGTTGATACTGATCGTAATAGAGCTGTAAATCGTTTGCTGTAGTATTTGATACAACAATATTTGATCCGGTAAAGACGTTTATGGCTGCATAGCCTACACATTCGTTTACATGACAATTCTCGATTTTTACACCGTCAAATCCAACAGGTCCATTGGAACTTGCAGATATAAAGGCATCAAAGCAGTCAAGATCAATTCCTGATGCGCTGTCAAGTGCTACATTCACAGCATCAAAGCCTCCGAGGGGGCCGCATTTCAGGATGTTTAGATCTAAAAACTGAAGATCTTTAAATGGCTCTTGTGTTGTGGCAGGATCACCAAATGCATCACCAAGCGTGTTATTGATGCAAAAGATGCCGGCTCCAGAAAAGGTGGAAATAGTGCCATTCTTAATGGTAATATTTTCTAAAACAAGGTCTTGATTGTTGTAAAAATAGCCCTCTCCAATCTGCACGCCGTAAACTGGGGCAAGAGCTGCAGGGTTAGTATCGCTGTTGTTTGCTTGTGAAAGGGTAAAGCCTCTTAAGTCAAGCTGCACATTGTTTGCCAAAATAACAATTGCTGAAAAAAAGGCATCAGGTGGATCAAATGCCACATCGCCGCCTAAGCAGTAGTTTCCGGGCTCTGTAATTATGTATGGAACAGAGGCGATCCCATTTTCATCTAAAAAATCTGAAGGTTTAATGACGGTGCATGTGCAGCTGCAATCTATAAGCTGTTGCACATCAGCTAAAATTTCCTTGTCAATTGCTAAATCTGCTGACACCGTTTGCTTAATCTGATTTACCACTTGTAGTGTGGTTGTATCAACGACAAGATCTTGACGTACAGTGTTGTTGATGCGCTGAAGCATCTTTTTATTGTTCTTACAAAGCTTACTCGCTCTGTTCGATGATGAGGAAGAGCTGCTCTTGTGCCTTTTAGCATTAATCTGAGCAGCATAAATATCATTTTGCATACAGGCAAAGAGGGCCATAAAGACCACAA
>CAZEGK010000019.1:1157-4245 GCA_964512205.1 uncultured bacterium
CTTTTCACCGGCACACGACCGATCTTCAATAAATTGTACCTTAAAAATGTCCGTTTTAGTACCTTTGCAGTATGAAAAATGAGACCCACTATCATAGAATTTTATTAAAGCTTTCCGGCGAAGCATTGATGGGCCAAAGCCCTTACGGCATACGCTCTGAAGCAACCAGCAACATCGCGAACGGCATTAAAGATCTTGTCGAGGCAAATATTCAGGTTGGTGTAGTTGTTGGCGGAGGCAATATCTTTCGCGGCATCGAGGGTGAAAATCTTGGAATTGGCAGAACCCCATCTGATCATATGGGCATGCTTGCTACCATCATCAATGCCATAGCATTGCAGCAGGCACTAGAAAATATTGGCGTCGATGCCGTGGTACTAAGCGCAATAAACTGCCAGCCCATTTGCGATTCCTACAATTTTAAACAGGCAATCCATCATCTTGAGAAAAACCGCGTAGTCCTCTTTGCAGGCGGAACCGGCAGCCCCTACTTTACTACAGACACAGCAGCTGCATTAAGAGCTTCCGAAATACAGGCCGAGATACTCCTCAAGGCAACAAAGGTAAACGGCGTCTATTCGCAAGATCCTATGAAATATAAAGACGCTGTACGCTATGAAAAGCTCACCTATGCAGATGTTCTTTCCCAAAAGCTTAAGGTCATGGATGCAACGGCCGTTGCATTATGCATGTCAAATCAGATTCCGATACTTGTATTTAACATGTGGGCTACACCAAGGTTTTCTGAGGTATTAACAAATACAAACTTAGGCACACTCGTACACTAAAAGGTAATATATGGATATTCTCGACGATACAAAAAAAAAGATGCAGCAATCACTTGATCACTTTAAAGAAGAGCTAAGAGGCCTTCGTGCAGGACGTGCAAATCCGGCACTTTTAGAGCCGGTTACGGTGGAAGTATATGGCTCAGAGATGCGACTCAAAGAGGTTGCAACTATCACATCCCCGGAAGCTCGCCAGCTAGTCATCACTCCCTTCGACACAACAAATATCCAGCACATCTCTCGCGCGATCGACAAGGCAAACCTTGGCGTTCGCAGCATTGTCGAGGGCAAAACTATTCGCGTGATGTTCCCAGAGCTTACTGCAGACAGAAGAAAAGAGATTATCGGTCAGGCGCATAAAAAAAGAGAAGACTGCAAAATCACCATCCGTAATATGCGTAGAGATGCCAACGAACTTGTAAAAAAAGCAAAATCTGGTGGCACAATTACTGAAGATGATGTAAAAAGACTAGAAAAACAGATACAAGAGCTTACTGATAAATCATGCAAAGATGCAGATGATTTGACTGCAGCGAAAGAAAAAGAAATTTCTACGATTTAAAAGAGCTTGCAGAAAATCCGGCGAAATAACTAGAATTGGTGCACTTTTGACGGCCACGTTATGGCCCCATCGTCTAGCCTGGTCTAGGACACCGGATTTTCATTCCGATAACAGGGGTTCGAATCCCCTTGGGGTCAATGAGTCTTTAGCTCAGCGGTTAGAGCACCTCACTTTTAATGAGGGGGTCGATGGTTCAAATCCATCAAGACTCACATTTTTTCTCCCCACAAAAATATACCAGAATCGGTAACGATTCTGGATATAAAAATAATTCACAAATTCTACTACTATCACTGAAATCGTAGTTATCTTCCCTTAAAGGTTGCTTGGGTATATACTATAGCCTCATTAAATAAAATAATTGTTGACTCATGAGCTTCCGCCAGAAGTTTTTTCTTAGCTATATAGCCCTCCTGCTCCTTTTTTTAGCAATGCTTTATCCCTTTGTGGCAGGATCTGTTAACAACATTGTCTACAACCTCTTGATTAGCAGGCAAGACGAGCTTGTCAGTAAGCTTTCTTCCGCAAAAAACGAAGATGAGCTCATCGAGATATGTAAAGAACAGAAGCACTATAACTTCTTTCGGATCGCCCTTCATGATATAGAACAAAAAGTTTTATATGATTCCCATACAAAAAGGCTCAACCGTCCGCTCTTTTTCCCTTTTCAATATACAAGCCATCCTGAAGTCGTAGAAGCGCTCAGCTCAGGGCAAGGATATGCTGAAGAATATTCAGAAATATTGGGGCAGGTACTCATCTATGTGGCAAAACGCTTTGAGCTTGTCAACAAGGATGCCTATATTCTTCGCCTAGCCTTTCCCCACCAGTATATAGAGGAGCTACGCACAAACTTTCAGACTGGTTTTATCTATCTTGGGGCCTTTGTGTTGATCCTTTTTGCGCTAATGGCAGGCCTGGTATTGCACAAACTGACTAAACCTATACAAGATATTATTGATACGATACGCCCCTACCAAGAGGGCAAGGTGCAAGATGTTCCTAAAATATGTCTTGCAATCGATCCAAAAAATGATTTTAACCGCTTGGCAATGACTCTTAACTCTCTCTCAGATCAGCTACAAAAGCAGCTTGAGATGCATAAGGATTTTGTGGCAAACGCCTCTCACGAATTAAAGACTCCCATAACGGTGATTCACGGCTTTGCAGAAACGCTCCATGATAATGGAGACCTTCCTCGGACAACGTGCCATGAGATAACTAAAAAAATTGTCTCTAGCTGCGAGCGCATGACAAAAACAATCAAAAACCTTCTTACATTAGCAGATATTGAAAATCTCTCTGACACACAAAAACTTCCTATTGACCTTTGTGATCTTATCAAAGAATGCGTCGCCACTTTGCAAGCAGCTTATAAAGAAGTGCAGGTTGTCTATAGCTTCCATGTAGATGAGGAATATAGCATCCTTGGCGATCCTTCGCTTATCGAAGTTGCCCTTATGAATTTACTTGAAAATGCAGCAAAATATGCAAAAGATGACCCAATAATCACAATATCTCTTACTAAAAAAGAAGAGTCAGTCACACTTTCAATTCAAGATAACGGCATCGGTATTCAAGAGCAAGATCTAGAACGAATCTTCCAGCGCTTTTTCCGCGCCCATACAAAAAAAGTTGCAGGCTCCGGCCTTGGCCTTTCGCTTGTAGAAACAATCATCCATCGCCATGGGGGAACCATTCACGTGGCATCTATCCCCGGCCAAGGATCAACTTTTAC
>CAZEGK010000019.1:4345-7503 GCA_964512205.1 uncultured bacterium
GAAATCTTCTTTAGGGCATATTTGTTCTCATGAAAAATGGACTCTATGCAGCACTTCTTACTCCGATGCACGAGGATCTCTCTTGCGATATAGGAGAGCTTACAAGACATGCTAAATCCCTCATTGAAGAGGGATGTGCGGGAATTGTACTTTTTGGGACGACCGGAGAGGGAGCTTCTTTTTCTCTTGATGAAAAGCTTTTTATCCTTAAAGGAGTTATAAACGCCGGCATTTCACCTGAAAAAATTGTTATAGCAAATGGCTCTTCCAATATTCCTGATACTGCCGCACTGATTAAAGAAGCGCTTTACCTTGGCTGCACCCATGCCCTCGTTGCACCGCCCTCTTTTTATAAAAACATCTCAGATGAGGGTGTTATTAGCTTTTATAAAGAAGTTATTAAAAGAGTCAATAATGAAAGCCTACAGCTTCTCCTCTACCACATACCCCAGCTTTCTGGCGTTCCAATCACGCTCAATGTCATCAAAGCACTTAAATCCAAGGTAGTAATTGGCATCAAAGAAAGCGAGGGCAACTTGGCCTTTACAAAAGAAATTCTCCAAAACTTTCCTGATTTTCAGGTTTTTGTAGGAAAAGAAAGCACACTTTTAGAAGCTATGAACCTTGGCGCAAGCGGGGCTATTTGCGGACTTGCAAATCTTTTTCCAAAAGAACTTTTGTCACTATATGCCAAAAAACCCATCTCACTTCCTCAGATTCAAATGGGACGCCACTTCATTGCATCGTTTAAAAAGGTAATGCAAGAAAGGCATGGCAATGCTTGGCACGCTTTACGACCCCCGCTCACCTATGATTAGCGTAACGATACTTGTAAAAAATGGAGAGCGATACCTCAAAGAGGTACTCTCTGCCCTTGATCGCTTTGACGAAGTCATTGTAGTTGACACCGGCTCACAAGACAAAACAATAGAGATTGCAAAAAGCTTTAAAAACGTGCATCTCCATGAAAGACCACTTACAGGCTTTGGCCCTACCCACAACATAGCGTCCAGTCTTGCAAAGCATGACTGGATACTATCTATTGACGCTGATGAAGTAGCCTCTCAAGCGCTTGTCGATGAGATCTTATCACTTTCTCTTGATGAAAACACTGTCTATAGAGTGCCTAGAAAAAACTTCTTCCGCAATAAGTGGATCAATGGATGCGGCTGGGATAACGATATGCCGCTCAGAATGTACAACCGAACAAAGTCTCGCTTTACAGATGCCTTAGTGCATGAGTCGATAGAGACAAAAGGGATGAGCATCTCCACGCTAAAGTCCTATCTAAGCCACTACCCTTATGAGAAAATAGGGGACTTTTTGGCAAAAATGCAAAGCTACTCCACACTTTTTGCCGAGCAAAACAGGGGAAAAAAGCAATCATCTCTCTTCAAAGCAATAAACCATGGCCTTTTTGCATTTTTCAAAAGCTACCTATTAAAACGAGGCATTCTTCTCGGCCAAGAAGGCTTTATTATCTCTCTCTATAACGGCCATAGTGCATACTATAAATATCTTAAGCTGCAAGAATATAACAACTCGTTAAAATAAACTTTGATTGAGTTAAATGGGCCATTTCGGGTAGAATTTTCCTTCACCTAGCGGGGATTAGATGCAACAGCCACCACTTAAGGCATTCGGGAAAATACGTTCGTACGTTTGGCCAATCTATCGGCAAGAGCTTAGGAAAATCCTTCCGATGTTTCTTATGCTTTTCTTTGTAGCGTTTAACTACACAATACTGCGTAACCTTAAAGACGCACTTGTAATTACTGCAAAAAGTTCCGGCGCTGAAGTTATCCCCTTCATCAAAGTGTGGGTGATGCTCCCAACTGCCGTGATTGCAACGATCTGCTTTACCTACCTTTCAAACCACTTTAGCAGACGCAAGGTCTTTTACATCATCATCGGCTCATTCCTTGTCTACTTTTGCCTCTTTACATTTTGCATCTATCCCGTACATGAAAGCCTCTATGCAGATTCCATCGCAAATGCTCTGCAATCCATACTTCCGCAAGGCTTTAAGGGAATGATTACCATGGTTCGCAACTGGCCGCTTACCATGTTTTACGTGATAGGTGAGCTTTGGAGCACGCTTGTCCTTTCTGTACTCTTTTGGGGCTTTGCAAATGAAATCACTCGCATATCAGAAGCTACACGCTTCTATAGCGCACTCAACATAAGCTCTAACGTAGCTTCTATCGTCGCCGGCCAAATAGCCGTCGCTGTTTCAACAAACGTCTTCAATCCAAATCTCTTTTATGGCTCAAGCGCATGGGAGCAAACACTCGATCGTCTGATGATCCTCCTCATCATCGCAGGACTTGGCATTTTGACAACTTTTCACTGGATGACGCGAAATGTCCTTAATAATCCAAAATATATGCCCGAAGAGGCAATGAAGACAAAGAAGGATAAAAAACTAAGCTTCAGAGAGAGCATATCCTATCTTTCCCACTCAAAATACCTCCTCTGCATCGCTGCAATCGTCGTTGCCTACAACCTCGTTATTCACATGGTAGAAGTTATCTGGAAGGATAAGCTGAGAGAGCTCTGCCCAAATCCGGGTGACTACAACGTCTTTATGAACAACTTGACGAGCGCTATGGGCATCATCTCGACAATTGCTGCGCTCCTTATGGTAGGAATCATCCGCCGCCTTGGCTGGACAAAGACAGCCCTTATGACACCTCTTGTGCTCTTTATCACAACAGTTGCCTTCTTTAGCTGCCTACTTGCAGACTCTACCCTCTCGCCTTATGCGTCTATGCTCTTTGGAACAACGCCTCTTGCCCTTGCGGTATTTGTTGGCGCCGCCCAAAACTGCTTCTCAAAGGCTGCAAAATACTCACTCTTTGACATCACAAAAGAGATGGCCTACGTGCCACTTGCTCCTGAGCATAAGCTAAAGGGCAAAGCTGCTATCGATGGCATAGGATCTCGCCTTGGAAAATCGGGCGGCTCATTAATCCATCAAGGCCTTCTTGTACTCTTCTGCACGCTTTCAAGCAGCACACCCTATGTCGCTGCAATATTGATCGCAGCTTTAGTAGTCTGGATCACTGCTGTCCGCCTACTTGGCAAACAATTTGCCGAAAAGACAGCAAGCATCAACCTTACCGACAGCGCTCCAGAAATCGAAGAGGAAGCAGAAC
>CAZEGK010000019.1:7603-39415 GCA_964512205.1 uncultured bacterium
ACAGCAAGCATCAACCTTACCGACAGCGCTCCAGAAATCGAAGAGGAAGCAGAACCAGTCCGAGAACGCCCAATACTGGCAACTTAATTCTCATACATGTAGGCGTTGATAAGAATTTTCTTCTCAGTGCCTCTGTGGTTACTTTCCCACTACGATCTTCAAAATGCGCCTATGCCCGCTTGAAAAGGTCAGACTTTCTAAGTGTTCTTCTTTCTGCCATTCGTGATCTTCTATTTCTATTTTTTTTGCGGCTTTATAGAGCTTTGGATAGAGGGCCACTCGGTACCTCGTAAAAGATTGCTTTTCCTCATCAAGATGGCCTTCAAAGCTTGTTTCAAGTCCAAACTCCTTTAAAAGATTACTTTGGATTTCTTCCCCGGAAAGGCCGCCGGATAGGGTATCAAAATAGGGAAACTCATAAAGACCTGTGCATGCTATTCCTTTTTTACCTCTACGGACAAGCATAAAACCTTCGCATGAAATGATAGCCACATCGCGATAAAGCGCTTCATAGACCGTTTTTTGTGTCTTTACGGGATAGCGACCCGTTGCCTGTTCTTTGTATGCCTTGCAGCCACTTTTCAAAGGGCAAACCATGCAACTTGGCGTTTTTTTACAGACTGCTGCGCCAAGTTCAATTAATGCTTCAGATATAATATGAGGTTCTTTATCTGGTAGGAGAGACAGGGTAAGCTTTCGAAGTTCCTCTACAGTTTTTGGCTTTGAGGTATCGCTCTCTATTGCATAGTATCTCGTAAGAACGCGTATGACATTGGCATCTACAGCCGGATGTTTTTTTTGAAACCCAAAGGAAAGTATCGCTCCAACAGTATAAGGTCCAAGCCCCTTTATCGATGAAAGCTCCTCTGCATTATCTGGAATTTTGCCATTAAATCGCGCTACGATATCAGCTGCCGCTGCATGTATGGCGCGAGCCCTCGAGTAATAGCCAAGCCCTTCCCAAGCTTTTAATACACTATTACTATCTGCTTTAGCGAGGACTTCCACCGAAGGAAAGAGCTTCATCCAATTTTTAAAATAGGCAACAACGCGCAGAGCTTGAGTTTGCTGCAGCATTACCTCAGAAATCCACACTTCATAAGGGGAAGGGCTATCTCTCCAAGGAAAGTCTCTTTTATTTTGTAAAAACCAAGTTTTTAAAGCAGATATATTCACGCAAAGTACTATATCTGCTTTTGCTATTACACTCTAGCTCTTGTCAAAAGGCGACGTTATGGACTTACCTAAATAGGGGCGAAGGAGGGCGCCGATAATTGTACCAAGAAGAAGGCCAGGTGCCTCTATCAAAAGTGCAAGCACAGCAGCGATTATAATAAATCCTCTAAAGATGCCATCTCTGACAATCATCTCTTTAAAGCAGATCGACTTATCTATGATTTCTTGTGAAAAATAGATGCCCAAAATAAGCCCAACTAAAATCCCACCAAGAAAGGGATCAAATATTGAAAGAATGAGACCGCCAAACATAATTACATATGAAATTGATTCCCATCTATTCTCTCGCACAAATTGAATCAATCCCTGTATTTCTTTTTTGGGATCTTTAGGTTCTGGTCCTGCCATAAATGCTCCTTGACTTTTTTTTCTTCTACACGACAAGGATAAATTTGAGCAATAAATTATTATCGTAAAATTCCTCTCTATCTGCTATTCTTGCAGGGTATTATATTTGGTATTTTTTTCATGAAGCTACAGCCGGCTACACTTCGCATTCTCAACGTCCTCCTTATTGGTCTTGTTTGCCTAGTAGGGGGTTTTACTCTTTTTTCGTGGATTGATATAGAGTCGGCCACCCTTCCACAGCCCCTTCCCAAAAGAAAATTTTCTCTTCCATATAGCTTTCAACAGGGAAGTGATGCGAGACGCGCTCTTGGCCCCCCTTTTATCAAGCTTGAAAAAAGCGATATAAAATTTGCACTACCAGATCTTCGCAATGTTTTAGTCTATTTTGGCTCAACTGTGCGCCCCGATGTATCAGAAAGTGCAAAGGTTGTTCAGATGGGCATACGCGGCACGAGCAATCCAATACCCATTTCTGTCGGCGAGCCCCTCTACATGAAGTATGAGGCTCGTGGCAATACCGGTAAATGGTCCTTTAGCCCCGACAATGCCAAAACATCTATTTGGTGCCAAGTTGCTCCTCAAGAAGGCTCTACAGAAGTTTTTGTCTTTATGACAGATAAAGAGGGCAACAAAATTGAAGAGCCAAAAGAATTTTCTCAATTTACACTGCAGCAAGTGCACCTCCCTTATACTGCGCAAGGCGCAAATGGCTTTGAAGTTGGCGGTCAACGAGCAGATGGCTCATTACTCATAAGACAAAAATGTGCATGGTTTGGTCAGGATCTCTTCTTGCAAGAGCTCGGAGATGATACAACGCGCTTTGCCTTTGAGAAAGAGCGTATAGACTTTTTGGACCCTGAAAATAGCTATTTCTGCTTTGTAGGCCCAGGAGATTGCCTCGTCTTTGTTGAAGAAGAAAATCGCTGGTATGAGGTAGACCCAGGCCCAGATTCTCGCGGAAGACCACTCCTTGTAGCTAAAAAAATAGATGATCGAGCTATTACCTTTGATCTTTGGGATCCAAAAGGCAAAACGCGCATTCCAATAGAATTGAGACGCGCAAATGCAATGCCCTCATTCGCAAATAATTTTGATCTAAAGCTCGTTGGTGCCCGCTCACGCAAGGACTGGATTGCAGAACTTAGCGGCGTTCGCATGCTTGTACGTGCAGATGACTGGCTCATCCTGCAAAACAATGCCTGGCATAAAATTACTACAACACAAGAGCTTGACGACTTTATTTCAGGCGAGATACGAGGACCACTCCTCGTTCTTGAAGGTTCAGAAAAGAATGGAAACGACATCGGCCTTATAGGCAGAGTCTACGATATCACCCGCACGCAAGTTGTGCCTCTTCGCATCTCTCTCTTTAAATCTTGGGAGCAAGCAAGCGCCCAAGAACCAAAAGAGGCTAAAGAGGAGGAGTCAGAGGGTGATGATGACGAAGACGATGAGGAGGATGACGAAGATGACGACGAAGATGACGACGAGGAAGAAGAACAGGTCTAACATCAGATCTACTATACAGTACGGAGCACTATGAAACAGCGCAGCATTCTCTTGGGATCTCTACTCCTATTTGCACTCTCATTTCCCCTAGAAAGTCTTACCATCTCGGAAAAGCGCAAAAGCCTCTCTCATGGAAATTCTGGAGCAAAAGGGGCAGATGGACAAAGCCTTGCTCAGATCAATCTTGCCATGCTTGAAAAGCGTAAAGAGCTAAATAGCCTCTACGTTAAATCTCAAGATGAATATATGAAGGCATCCCAACTTGGTCTCGATGATAGTGAACTGGAAGCACTCTTCAAAGGCTATTTTGGGCAGATCACCCAGCTCAAAACAGAGATTAGAGAACTTGAAGACCAGTGGAGAATTATTTCCCAAACTCCAGGCGATGCAGAACAAGAGGGCCTCTGGAACCAACCAGACACAAGTATTGGCCAGCTTGTCATCGATTACGGCTCAAGTGATTTTATCTACCTCATGCCGCCGGAGATTGCAGGACTTAAAGTTCATGTAAGTTCGCAGCTGTCAGTCCCAAGAGCTATGTGGAGCGAGATGCTCGAGCTTATCTTGGCAAACTACGGAATAGGCGTAAAACAGCTAAATCCCTTTTTACGAGAGCTTTTTTTCCTCAAGCTAAACCAAGCTGATGTCGTTGCCATTATCGATAATCCAGATGAGCTGAAACTCACAGCCCCAGATGCCCGCATCTGCTACGTGCTTCAGCCGCAGGCAACAGAACTTAAGCGAATTTTTTCATTTCTCGAAAAGTTCGCTCCACAAGAGCAAATGAACCTTCAGGTCCTTGGCAATAGCATCGTAATGGTTGGCTATGTACGAGAAATCAACGAGCTGATGAAGATTTATGACTTTATCTCCCTGCCTAAACATCAGCAGGAATATAAGCTTATAGCCTTGCAAAAGGCGCAATCTGAAGAGATTGCAAAGATCCTGCAGGCAATATTCGAAGGAGATGGTTTTAAGTTTTTTGGCGATAGTGGAGAGGGCGGAAAAGAGAGCCAGCTTCCCTTTATGTCTGGAGATGGCGGAGCAGGTTTTAAAGTGCTTACCTTAAAAACTCCTGCACAATCGCTCTTTCTACTTGGCAAAGCTGAGCAGATCGAAAAGGCTTGCCAAATCATCGAAGAGATTGAAACAAGAGTCAGTGAAGCGCAAGATAAAACAGTTTTTTGGTATGCGTGTAAGCACTCGGAAGCTGAAGAGCTTGCAGATGTCCTCAGCCAAGTCTACACCAAGATGATAGAAAGCCCTGATGCCTTTGGTCAGCCAAAGCAAAAAGGCCAAAAAGGACGAAAAAGCAACGACACCAAAGAAACTATCGTTAACAGAACAGACAACGATAAACTTATTGTTTCCCCTCCAAAAGTAAAGCCGGATGCTGAACCCAAGAAAGTATTTGAGCAGCATGAAAACTTCATTGTGGATTCAAAGACAAACTCCATCGTTATGGTAGTAGAGGCCAATGTCTTGCCAAAACTTCGCGAACTTGTAAAAAAGTTAGATGTTCCAAAGAAAATGGTTCAAATCGACGTTTTACTTTTTGAAAAACGCGTTGCAGATAACAACACCTTTGGCCTAAACCTTCTCAAAATGGGCACAGCAGCTTCGCACAAGCACCGTCGCAGCACCATCTGGAATCAAGGCTCTGACCATAGACGCCATAAAAAGCATAAGCATCACCATAGAGATGATGACGATGACCATGAAGAGGCCCACATAGGACAGCGCGGCGTTTTACAATTTATCATTTCAAGAACGCAGCATGGCATAGTTCCTGCATTTGACCTAGCCTATAACTTTTTACTTGCACAAGAAGATATCACGATCAATGCAAATCCTACTGTGACAACTGTAAACCAGGTTCCGGCAAGAATTGCGATCGTTGAGCAGATCTCTGTAAATACAGGCGTCGTTGAGATTGATACCACAAAGGCAACCCGCCTCAAAGACTCCTATGCAAGAGAAGAGTATGGTATCACAATCTCCATTACCCCAACGATTCATGCAAAACTCGATGATGAGGATGAAGAGGGTGAAGGACCAAAGTTTATCCACCTCTCTACAGATGTGCTCTTCGATACCCAAAGAAGCAATGAGCATGACCGACCAAATGTTATTCGCCGAAACATCAAAAACGAAGTACGCGTTGCAGATGGCGAAACTGTGATACTTGGCGGCCTAAGAAGAAAAGAGGCCTTTGACGATGCAGAGATGGTGCCATTTCTTGGAGAGCTTCCAGGCGTAGGAAAGCTCTTTAGCATCACAAAGATGGAAGATGCAAGTACAGAGATGTTTATCTTTATTACTCCACGCATCGTACCAGATAAACTCGATGATTTTAGAAGAATGAGACAAAACAGCGTAAACAAGCGCCCAGGGGATGTTCCGGAGTTTTTACAAGAGCTTATCCAATCTCGCGAAAAAGAAAAGAGAAAGCTCTTTGAAGGAAGCATGAAACTCCTTCTTGGAAGACCAGATAACAGCTTTTTAGAGGCTAAATAATGGATCGTTTAAAGGAGCTTTTTTCAATAGAAAAATTGCGAAACCTCTCTTTTTCTAAAAAGAAACAGAAAGAAGTAGAGCAGCCTGCTCCCAGCGTACAAAAGCCCCTTTTTAGTGATGAAGCAGAAGCAAAAGAGACTGCTAGAAAACTTGGCCTTCAGGTATTTGAAGACCTATCTTCCTTCGAAATCGATAAAAGCCTCACAAGGCGCGTCCCCTACTCATTTGTTAAAAAGCACTTTGTCCTTGCTGTCAAAGAGACAGAAGATGCTGTCTGGGTTGCGACGTGCGATCCATTAAACCTTGACTCTATAGAAGAGCTTAGACATCTTCTTGGCCATAAGGTAGAGACAGTTTTTGTTCCAAAGCAGGCAATACTTTCTGCAATCCATGAGTATTATCATAGCGATGATTCAAGTGCTGCCTTTTTAGATAACATCAAAGGGACTGCAGATGACGAAGATATGCTCGGAGAGCTTCAGGTATATGATCTTCTTGATGATTCGCAGGAACTTCCTGGCGTCGTACGTCTTTTAAACTTTGTCATATCAGAAGCCATTCAGCAGGGTGCATCCGATATTCACTTTGAGCCAAAAGAGCAAGGCCTTACGATTCGCTATCGCATCGACGGCGTCATGCAAAATAGACTCTCGCCTTCGCAGGAGCTTACCCAGCAGCTTCTTACACGCCTTAAAGTTATGGCAAAACTTGACATCGCAGAAAAGCGCCTTCCGCAAGATGGCCGCATAAAAATGCGCATGGGCGGAAAAGAGGTAGACTTTCGTGTAAGCACACTGCCTGTCGTAACAGGTGAGCGTATTGTTCTTCGTATTTTGGACAAGGGAAACATCGTACTTGGCCTCGATAAACTTGGCCTTCCTGACGATATGTTAGTTGAATTTAGGCGAGAGATCGGTTTTTCGGAAGGGATCATTCTAGTTACAGGGCCAACGGGAAGCGGTAAGACGACAACGCTCTATAGCGCACTCTCAGAGCTTCAAAACGATCACACCAACATCATGACAATTGAGGATCCTGTCGAATACCGCCTCAAGGGAATTGCCCAGATGGGAGTACATCCCAAAATAGGCCTCTCTTTTGCTGCAGGCCTTCGTCACATTCTTCGTCAAGACCCGGACATCATCATGGTGGGTGAAATCCGCGATAAAGAAACGGCTGAAATTGCCATCCAAGCTGCCCTTACCGGCCACTTGGTACTAAGCACGCTTCACACAAACGACGCGCCCTCTGCAATCGTTCGCCTTGTCGATATGGGAATCGAATCATACCTCATCTCATCATGCTGTATTGGCATTATGGCCCAGCGCTTAGTACGAACTATCTGCCCATCTTGCAAGACTGCCTATACACCAACTGCAAGCGAGCTTGCTAACCTCAAAATCACGCAAGATATGCTGCCGGATGGAAAGCTCTATAGAGGAAAAGGCTGTGCAAGCTGCGTAGGATCTGGCTTTCAGGGAAGACATGGCATATATGAACTCATGCCGCTTTCTGCAAATGTACGAAAACAAGTCCTCAAGAGCCCGGAAGCTACACAAATCCAAGCAACAGCCCTGGAAGATGGCATGATGACCCTTAGAGAATGTGGAAGGGCACTTGCGATCAAAGGCATCACCACGACTGAAGAGGTCTGGCGCGTAACGAGAGCTGAAGAAGAAGCACATTAGAGAATATGCTATATCAATATAAGGCATTTACAAAGCAGGGAAAACCTGCAAAAGGCACTATAGAGGCAATAGGGGCAAATGATGCGAAAGCAAAGCTTCGCGAGATGGGCCTTATTATCTCATCGCTCGAGCCTCAAAAAAGCGGTAAAAAAAAGCTCAAGCTTTCTAAAGATGACCTTCGCATCTTTACATCCCAGCTTGCCCAGCTGCTTGCTGCGCAGATTCCTCTTTACGAAAGCCTTCTTGCCCTCGAAGAGCAGTCGCGTGATGAGCCCTATCATCCGGTAATACTCGGCCTTACAGAGCGCATTAAGCGCGGATCGAGCCTATCGCAGGCGATGCAGGATTTTTCTGAAAGCTTTTCCCCACTTTATCGAGCACTTATTGCAGCTGGCGAAGCTGTAGGAAACCTTGAGCTTGCCCTCAACCGCTTAAATAACTTTTTAGTTCACGACAATAAGATTAGAAAGCAGCTTATGTCTGCCCTTCTCTATCCCGCGCTTCTTACAGGGCTTCTTGTAGTAGCAGTAACAGTTCTTGTAGGCTTTGTGATACCAGCGCTCGAGCAGCTCTTTGATGAAAATAACATTCCGCAGTTTACAAAGATGGTCTTTCTCACTGCTAAATTTTTGCGTGAATGGGGAATTCTTGTTGTCCTGCTCTTCATAGGCCTTGCAGTCTACGGCTTTTACCGACTAAAAAGCCCAGAGGTAAAAGCAGCTATTCAAAGAAAAATTCTCCATGTACCCTTAATTAATCGCTACGTTATACGTGCAGCCCTTAGCCGTTTTGCAAGAACACTTGGCACACTACTTGAGGGAGGGCTTCCCTTGACTGTTAGTTTAACCTATGCAAAAGAAGCCCTTGGCAATGCCCGTTTGAGTGAAATTATGCAGCGTGTTGAAGAAAGAATTATAGAAGGCATCCCATTTAGCACCGAGCTTAGCAGATATAAAGAGGTACCGCCCCTTTTTTCGCGCATGGTATCTATTGGTGAGGAGTCGGGAAAACTGTCAAGCATGCTCAGCCAGCTTGCCACGTTATACGAAGAAGAGACAGAGAGAACGCTGACTCGCGTAGTATCGCTTGTACAACCTATAATGCTTCTTTTAATGGGGACATTGATAGGAGGCGTTCTCCTTTCAATCCTGATGCCGCTATCGAGCTTTGGCTCTAGCATTCAACTCTAATTTTTGGTAAAGTTGTTAACTAGTAACCACAGAGACTTTAAAGTGAGGGATTTAATGAAAAGAGAGCAAAAAAGAAAAAAGCGAGCTGTAACCTTGATCGAGATGATCGTTGTTATGCTTTTGATTGCCACAATTACTGGTGCCCTTGCCTATAACTACAATGCAAGCCTTGCTGAAGGTAAAGCCTTTAAGACAAGAGAGGGCATTTCTCGAATAAAGACAATACTTGCTCTTGCCCTTGCAGAGGATTCTAACCTCAACCCTAGCGAGCTTGATGGCCGCTGGCAAGAATATGTACGAGGATCACCTCTTGCGGGAAAAGCTGACGACCTCCTTAAAGATGGCTGGGGCAAGGCCTATGATGTCCATTTTGAGGAGCGAGATGGCGAGCAAGTTATCATCGTCTCTTCTAAAAATCTTGAAGCATTTGACGCCTCGAAAAAGCGATCAAAATGAAAAAGCGATCCTTTAGCATCCTCGAGGTGCTGATCGCTATCGGCATCTTGGCATTTTTGGGAGCAGCGCTTGCGATAAACTTTTATAAAAGTCATCAAGAGCGTAAAGAAAAGGACACTATCGACATCATCGAAAGCAAGTTGAGAATGGCAGCTCAGCTTGCTAAAATTTCTGATGCCGAGGTCCGTGTGATCTTTCCAACGCACCAAACTATTGCCTTTGATTTAGACCTTGCCGTCTCTAATAGAATGAAAGTAAATCTAAGTAAAAGCACAAAGCTTCCCTACGTCAAGGAAATCACTATAGATCCAAATACAAGAGATGAGCTGTCGCTCTCACTATTTCCCTCTCGATGTATGCATGATGAAATCGAAATAGCTGTCCTTTTTGACTCTGGCCACACTGTTACAATAGATCCTACAAAATATCTGCCAAATCAATTTATCGATGATCCAGGCGAAATAGAAGCCCTTTTTCCAAGTGAAATTTTAGATGATGCGAACGAAGAGACGTAAATTCACCTTAGTAGAAGTGCTGATTGCCATCTTTCTTGTGACTGGCGCCTGCTTCTTTCTTCTTAATTTTGAAGAAAGCTATATAAAAAGCGCGAGAAAAAGCCTTAAAAAGGTGCAAAAAGAGCGCCTTATTCAAGAGGCCTATGTTGCTTTGCTTGAACATTTATACACAAACCAAGTTCCATGGAAGACCGTAGAAGAATCAGGTAGTTACAGGTTTGATTTAAGCGATGAACCGTGGAGCGCAGAGGCCCACTTTATTCCCATATCTCATGATATCTCGGAGCAGATTACCCAAAATTTGATGGATGTAGAGACTGAGCTTACGCTCTTTTATGGAGATAAGGAAGAGGCTGCACTTCCCAAAATACGCCTTTGCCTCAAAAAGGAGGAGCGCACAGATGTGCAGCCAAATGAAAAGACGTAACTCTTTTGTTTTGATTGAAGTGCTTATCGCAACTTCGCTCTTTGTGTTGATGCTTGTAGCGATCTTTGGAATCTTTTGGCGAACGACAAAGACAAATGAATCTATCAACAGACTCCGGCGAGCAAATGAGCAGATGGTTGTTGCAGAGGCGAAGCTCCAGTCGCTTTTTTCAAATGTTACAGTCGATCAAACCTATCGCCCCTACTTTTATGTAGAGTCTGATGCAAGCCTTGTGGCAACTATAGATAATCCTATGCATACAAATCCTGCCTTTGCAGGGATTGTTATAGCAAAGCTCTACCTTGAAGAGGGTGCTCTTATCCTTGCTACCTTCCCCCATATAACAGAAGAAAATGCACTTCCTGAAATTATGGAAAAAGAGACGCTTCTTTCAAATGTCTCTGACTTTAAGATGGAATTTTTTCTTGCACCGAGCAATCAAAGTGACGCCTCTGAGGAAGAGGCAACAAAAAAGCCACCGGAGTGCAGCTGGACAGATAGCTGGCTTATGGAATATGAAACACCTCCCACGCTCGTAAAGCTTACTATCACCAAGAAAAATACAGGAGAATTTACCCTTTTCTTTTTTATTCCAGAAATGGTTAATGCAATACTCTACGATAGGGACTAGAACATGCACATATTACTTACAACATATGGCCTTCTCCTTATCTTTACCCTCTATGCAGCATCTCAGTGGCGGTCAGCGACAGACATGGCCTTTATGGATATTGTCTCTACAGATGTTTTTTCTCTCAGCAGATCGCGTGCGCTCGATGAGTTAAATGATCACTCACTTGATATTTACAAAAAAATTTCGGGAAAAGAAAAGCAAAAAACGAGATCAATTGCCAAAATCGATTCGACAAAACAGGCCGATACTAATGCCCTTATTACAGATGATCGAGATGATGAAGAGCCACTAATAATTCGTGAAAAACCTGAAAAAACAGAAAAAACGCCTAAAAAGTCCCACCCTGGACAGCCCAATCTTTCTTCCTTCTTACATATCGGAGAGCTCTTTACAAGCGATGAGCTAACCATTCATGAGGGAAAAGGTAAAGCCATTTTCACTCTGATGAAAAATATGATGAGCGTCATGTATGGCGAAGAAAAGTTCTTCAAGGAAGCAAAAAAGGCCGATCCTGAATTTGAAGAGCATTTTATATTGAATCTCTACGAACGAGCAAAAGATTCAAATAAAAACCTTGGTCGCACAAAAGATCTTGGCACAATAAATCTCGATGACGAACTTCAAAACTACGTCAGATATAAAATGTTTAAAGGCACAAAATCAAGGCTTACACTAGGCAACGAAGAAGAATCGGGCTACTACTCATTCCTCGAATTTACTCAGATGTCTAAAAAGCCCACAATACTGAGCCTCTGGCTTGCCCCAAAACCTATTCTCATGGCGCTCTTTCAGAAGCCAGAAATCGTCGATGAGCTACTTCAGGTCCGAAGAGATGCCTACTATGACTTAAAAAATGGTAAAACAACTGCAACAGCTATTACCCAGGACCTAAGGCTGCGCTTTAGCATCCACATCCAGAACCAAGGCATTGATCCAAATCTTATTGATTTCAATGCAAGCAAAACCCTCGCACATTCGACGCCAAAAATCAAAAAATAGCGGCTGAATTTTTATTGTATCGTTCAATAGATCGCTTTAGCCACTAAGATTTAACAACAAAAACTATTTTATTATAATTAATTAAGTGCTATACTTTTTAATTATGAATTTTGAATTAAGCCCATATAAAAGTAGTCCATGCAGAATTGCCTATCAACATGGGCATATTAAAGTATCAGATAAAGTACTTGGAGAGGGTGGAACTGGAGTTGTATATAGAGCATTCTCTACCCACACTGATTCTCCTTTTGCTGTAAAAACTGTTTTTGAAGAGCATTTCGCACAGAAAGAGGTCGCGGGCCTCCAGCTGGAAATTCCTCACGCAACTCGCTATCGTGCAGATTTTAAACGAGATGATGAATATCATGTCGTTATGGATGAAGTCATAGGTAAAACCACAAAAGATGTACGACTGAGCCTTGCCGAAATTTCAGCTATTGCAAGCCAGCAGTTTGAGGTGCTTGAAGACTTGGAAGATAAGGGACTTATCAATTTTGATATAAAGCCAGAGAATATGATTTGGAATAGGGTTTCGAAGACTCTAACGATTATTGACCTTGCAGCTCTCCATTCTATAGACGAACTTGGCGAAGACAACCCAGGCGTAACAATTGAATACCTCCCCCCTGAAGCCATTTTAGCAAAAGAGCTCGATACTTCTTATAACATCTGGAGTACTGGCTGCCTGCTCTTTGAACTGATAGTAGGTGAAAAACTCTTTGAGCAACTACCTGCAGATCCTGAAGAGAGTGATTTTATATTCTTTCAGATTGTCGAGCAGATTGGCCGGCCCACAAAAGAATATGTAGACACCTGTGAACGGGGATACCTTCTTTTTGATGAAGAGCTTAAAATGAAGCCAAGGTGGCCCCTTCCTGTAAAAGAACATTGGATGGTCCGCCTTAAAAATGGGCTTCTTTCTAAAGGCGCGACCGATGAACAAATTGAACAGTGGCAAAAACTTCTCTCCTCAATGCTTTGCTATGAAAACAGAATTGAGGTCCATGAATTACGAAATAACCCCGTATGCCCTGTAGAAATCCGCGTAGGGCTGCTCTTTGACCGCATGAACAAATGCACCCTGGAAATTACTCGTGCATCTTGCGATGAGAAAAGTCCCGATCTTACAATCGATCTAAGAAGAGAAAAAACAACCTGTCTTCATCTTCCAAAGGATCCACAAGACGAGTACACTATCCTTGTAAAAAATAGTTCAAAAGAAAAAAGCGCTCGACTTTGCCTAAAAGATGGCGAAAAACTTGACCTATTCCCTTTGCAGCAAGAAATAGAGACAAGAAAAAAGCTCAATTTCACTACAGAATAGCTTCACATCTCATCATCTGTGGCAACAGAACTATAGCTAGCGCTACCCGGCATCATGTCTACACGAGATTTTGCTTTGCAGCAGCCGACAACATCTTGATAGGTAAGGATGCCAAGAGCACACATTGCTACAGGAAGAGCGATTGCGCTTACAAGCGATAGGGAAGATGAGTCATGCACGAGGTTTAACACTTCTTTTGCGCCTGAAATGCAGCAAACAGTCGCATTTTGCAGTATACAGGGATAAAAAACATCAGAGACCTTTTGGATAAGGGCAGCATCTGTCTTTTCGAAATAGGCGCTGAAGGGAAGAATTATAGCAAGACTTAGCGCAGCTACAGCTCTTCCAACCAGCGTCACCTTTTGATAGGTTGTTGCCTCCACTCCCTTTTTAGGCGAGACGCAGCAAGTTATCTTACACTTTGAAGCTGTATGTGCAATCACAAGACCTACCCCATACCCTGCAAAAGGCACGATAACAGACGTTGCAAGAGAAAGTAGCGGAACAGGACGAAGATTTTTCGTTATTTCCGGCCAGCCTGCTATGCAGCAGGTGGATGTGCAGTTTGCAAGCTTTTGGGAGACAAGTTCGCCTACCTTACTATCTTTTACCTCTTCTGACACCCGAAAACCATATCCCGCAACAGATACTGCTGTATATATACCCCTACCTATCCACCCGAGCGCTGCTACCACTGTCATAGTTACACCATATTAAGAATTTTTTTATCATATCTAATAGATCATTTTTTGAAGAGCTCGCCCCTGCATAACAGATCGCGCCAAGTGAATTAATAAAAGGAACGAGGAGCTCTTTGTCAGAAGAAGAAAGCTCCTTTTCATCTGCCACACTCTCTGACACCTCTACGAGGCTCATATGAGTAAAGTCGCGATTTAGCCTGAGCTGCAGCGACTCCCGAACAGCATTTGCAAGGGTCTGCCACCCTGCTTTTTCAGGATCTTTAAGCTCCTGTATAAGATGCTCTAAGCGAGATTTTTTTACAGGCTTTGGCCGTCTTGCCTTCGCTACGAGATCGTAGTATATTATTATCCAGACTGCGACCACCCCTAGCGCAATCGCAACAAAAAAGAGCGCAAGACTATCCCACGCACCATCATATTTTTTAAAGGAGGTCTCATTTTCTGCCCTATTTTGTTCCAGCACCCTCTTATCAATCAGCATAAGTCGATTTTTCTGATCGAGCTCTATTCTCCGCTCTGGATAGAGCGGCAAAAGCCCAGCAAAAGGAAGGCTTTGTGAAGAGAGGGATTTGCATTCTATTGAAAAGGCAGGGACAAGAATCTGCTTTTGCTCCGCTGTGACAACCCCTGGGGCAAAAATAAGGACTCCTGTATGCATGGGAGCAAGCGTTAGATGAAGGGTCTTCGTATCAACAATAGAGTAGTCTACTAAGCGAAAGGAGCTATGCGGCATGTTCTCCAGCTCATAGAGAAAAGGAAAAAAATCAACAGGCTCATGAAAAAAGAGCGTAACGCCAAGTTTTTGATCTATCGTAAGGGCATTTTTATCTTTACGGACCTCTACATCTGCATATAGAGGAAGTATACATAAAAGAAGGAGCAAAAACCTCATCGCCCTCTCTCCTTTCTCATCTTAAAGTAGGCAGCAATTTGTTCCATAAAAGAGCCCTTCGTCTCTATCGATAGAGTGCCTGCACGATACTTTGCACCAAGCTTTGAAAACTCTTTTCTTCGCTTTTCGGCATTTTCCTGAACTTTTTTTATGACATGATCATTCACATCTACAAAAAATAGCGCTCCAGACTCAAGATCCTGGAGGGTCGTAAGCCCAAGTTTTGGCATACTAACTTCCGCAGGATCAAAAAGACGAATGGCGACAAGATCATCATGCTTTGCAGTAAATCCAAACTGCTTCTCATAGCCACTAGCAATAAAGTCTGAAAGTAAAAAACAGATACAGCGCTTCTTTACTCCCATGTTAAAGCTATCTAAAGTCTTAACAAGATCTGTTTTTTTACTTTGTGGAATAAATCCTAAAAGCTCACGTATAATCCGTGCACCATGCCTCATGCCCCTTCTAGGCTGAATCTCCTTCTGTATACCGTCAGAAAATAAAATGAGACCCACGCGATCATGGTTGTAGATGGCAGAAAAGGCAATTAATGCCCCGATTTCTGCAAGGCGCTCCCTCTTTGTCTCATATTGGCTCCCAAAAGCAATGGATGATGAGACATCAACGACAAGCATTACAGTAAGATCACGCTCTTCCCTAAACTCTTTTACAAATGGTCTTCCCAGCTGAGCTGTCTTTGTCCAGCTTATTGCACGGATGTCATCGCCAGTCTGAAACTCGCGAACATCTTCCATCTCAATTCCGCGTCCCTTAAATGCTGATGCATACATACCGGAGAAGAGATCGAGCACCTCGCGCTTTGCAGTAATCTCTAGCTTTCGCACTTTGCTTGAAAGCCCCTCTACATCGCTTTTCACGGCACAGGAATTTGGTTAAAGATTCGCTTTATGATTTCATCTGCAGTGATCTCTTCTGCCTGCGCCTCATAGGACAGCACAAGTCTATGGCGCAAAATATCAGGGGCAACCGCCTTTACATCAAATGGCGTAACATAGTTTCTTCCCTGCAAGAGCGCATGGGCTCGAGAACAACTTGCAAGCCAAAGGCTTGCTCGGGGAGAAGCCCCATATTCTAAAAGTCCAGTGATATCTACTTTATGTTTTTTTGGCTCGCGCGTGGCGACAACAATCGTGATAATATAATTTAATATCTTATCATCAATATAGATCTCTCGTACAAGCTTTTGGAGCGCCTTGATTTCTTCCGGCCCCATTTGCGGGGTAATCTGAGGAGGCTCTGAGGCTCCATAGCGAAGGACTATCTCCTTCTCCTCTTCCTGAGTCGGATAGTCTATCAAAATTTTCATCATGAAACGATCTGTCTCAGCTTCTGGAAGGGGATAGGTACCCTCCTGCTCAATTGGGTTTTGTGTGCCGAGAACAAAATAGGGATTTAAGGTTTTAAAGGTCTCTCCTGCAATAGAAACCTGCTTTTCTTGCATAACTTCAAGCAGCGCCGACTGCACCTTCGGTGGTGCGCGGTTGATCTCGTCAGCGAGGACAATATTTGTAAAAACAGGCCCTTTTTCTACAGTAAATGTTCCATCTTTTGGCCTATAGACAGATGTTCCGATAAGATCTGAGGGAAGGAGATCCGGTGTAAACTGTATTCGTTTGAAATCGAGCGACAAGGCCTTTGCCAGGGTATTTACTGCGAGCGTTTTTGCAATGCCCGGTACACCCTCAAGTAGCACATGGCCGCTACATAAAATAGCCATAATCAATCGATCGATAAGCGCTTTTTGCCCGATGATTGCTTTGCCAATCTCTTTTCTTAGCTTTTCAATAAGCTGACTTGCCTCGTTACTCTCCACAAAAGAGCTCCCTTTTTGAACTAGTACTACCAGGATGTGCGATTTCTAGAAAGAAAATCCTACCTCATAGGCATCCAGCGGCTTTTGACCTGCATTTTTTGGGGACGTTTTTGCTTTGCCTTTTCTTGTTCTTCTTTAGTCCGAGGATGGGGAATGAGCTTTTCGAGCATAGTATCTATTTTTTGCCTTTCCTCTTCGAGAAGGCGCCACTGCTCCGCGGTAAAGTTTTGGGACGTACTAAAAAATTCGCGAAGGCGGCGAGGCGTAAGGTTGCTTTTTACAAATGCCTGCTCGAGTGAATCTGCGAGCAGATTATGTAATTTCTCATATTTTTCTAGCCTTTCTGACACCTCTTGATCTGTCAGTTGAGGCCCCTTTTCAGCCTCTTTTGGAGCATCAGTATCTCCAAGGGCTTTTTCAAAGGCCTTTTTTCTCTCTATTTTTGAGGCGGCATCGAAAATGCTAGAATATTTTTCTTTAGATTCATCTGCCATAATCTCCCGTAATACCAATCTTCAGAAATATCCATCCACCTATTTTAATTTTATCAACTATTTTATTAAAAATATACGTGCAAAACACTCGTAATTAATTCAACTTCTGAGTATCCTATTTTCACAAGTAGGGGACAAATCAATGGCATACGTAGAAGAATTTCGTAATCAAATCCAAGCTCGAGATTATAAAAAAATTCTGCAATTATGGGATGAATACTGCCACACTGATGTTCCAGATGGCCAGGAAATCATCGACATCCTTCAGCAGCTCAAACTTTCAGACTTTGCAAAGCCTTTTGGAGCATATGTAGAGACCATATTACCAATCGTCATGCAAATCCAAGAAGATGACTTAAAAGTTGAAGTACTTAAACTCATCTACGATTTAGAAACTACAAATAGCGAAACGCTTTATGAGCTCGCACAAGATTTTCTTAAATCTCGCTTTTCACAAGATCCGACATTTAACGAAAAAATCCGCCTTGTCGGCATGAGAAATCGCGATAACTTTCAAGGTGCGCTCTCTAACTTTATACTCCTTAACCACATCCAAAAAGGCAATTTTGTCATGCATACCGCAGGATGGGGCGTTGGAGAAATAATGGATTTTTCATTCCTTCGCGAACAGGTAACGGTCGAATTTGAAAATCTCCCTGCCTCAAAAAAGGATATATCCTTCAAAAATGGCTTTAAAACACTCGTTCCTCTCGCAAAAAACCACTTTTTAGCACGCCGCTTCAATGAACCGGATCTTCTTGAGCAAGAAGCTCGTGAAAATCCAGTAGCTGTGATGCATGCACTTTTGCAAGATCTTGGCCCAAAGACCGCTTCAGAAATCAAAGATCTCTTTGTGGATGTTATCATCCTTGAAGAGGACTATTCAAAATGGTGGCAGCAAGCTCGAGTTAAGCTGAAAAAAGATGATATGGTCGAAAGCCCAGACAACCCAAAACTTCCATTTACCATGCGAAAGGGCTCTGCATCTATTGCAGATCGCGTAGTAAAGGCATTTTCTGGTAAAAAAGGCTTTCAAGAGATCCTTACTGCAGCCCACAACCTTACAAGAGACTTTCCAGAGACGCTCAAATCGCCAGAATCAAGGCAAGAAATAACCTCAAAAGTAAAGGGGCTTATACAATCTGAAAAAATTTCAGAGAATGAGCTGCTTCAGGCACTTCTCTTTCTTGAACATACCCTCGGCGTTACCGATCATCAGGAGACGTTAAAATCAAAAATAACCTCACTCCAAGATATACAGACTTGCCTAAGGTCTATTGAAATTATTGCATTGAAAAAGCGCTTTCTTACACTCTTGCAGTCTCTTAGAGCAGACTGGAAAGAGATTTTCCAAAGCCTACTCTTCACAATCGACCAAAATGCACTTCGCGACTATATCTTAAAAGAACTTGAAGCGGATAAAAACCAAGAAGTTCTTAAAAAACAGCTTAAAGAGCTTCTCGCCCATCCAAAACAGCATCCTGAAGCAATCGTCTGGTACTTTCAAAAGATTATTTCCGGAGAAGAGAGCTACTTCCAAGATAGGCAGGGGAAAGAGGCTGCATTTGAAGCATTTTTAATCCTCTTCCATTCGCTCGATTCAAAGCCGGAGATGCGCGATCTTTCTAAGAAGATGTATAATATACTCACCGCACAACGCTTTGAAGTGGTGCGAACATTCCTTAAAGAAGCTTCTTTAGATTTTGCTCACGAATTTCTCCTTCTTACATCAAAATGCCAAGCATTTTCAGACAACGAAAAGAAAATTCTGCACTCACTTGCAGCCGTTGCCCATCCCTCACTTGCAAAGGGCAAGGAAGAGGTCCTTCCACATGAAGAGAACATACTCTGGACAACACAAGAGGGCTACACAAAGATTCACGACCGCATCAAGCAGATCGGCACAGTAGAGATGGTAGCAAATGCTCGCGAAGTTGAAGTGGCAAGAGGCCATGGAGACCTTAGAGAAAATGCTGAATATAAAGCAGCATGTGAAAGAAGATCTCGCCTCCAGTCTGAGCTAAAGTCACTTTCAGAGCAGTTTCGCCACGCACGCATTATCACAAAAGCTGACGTCGTTACGACAAGTGTTGGCATTGGCGCTAAGGTAAGCCTTAAGGGGCCAAATGGCGAGCCGGTCTCCTATACGATCTTAGGTCCGTGGGATGCAAATCCTGATGAAAACGTCCTTTCATTCCAGTCAAAGCTTGCACAAGCTATGCTTGGCAAACAAAAGGGCGAAACCTTTGAATTTAAAAATGATCAATATACAATAGTCTCCATAACAAGTTATCTTGAGTAGCGCTGTGGAAATAGTTATTGCTTCGACCAGTACCCAAAAGGTTTATCAGATTCGCGAGATACTGAAAGAGCTCGCTCCATGGGCTCATATCTCATCGCTTGCTCATTTTGCAGACTATAAGCCAGAAGGGTACAATCCGGAAAAAAGCATTCTCGAAAATGCTCAAGATAAAGCAAGACATGCAGCAAAGGCACTTGGCAAGTGCTGCCTTGCAGAGCAGTGGGGACTCATCCTTCCTGCTCTTGGAGATGCTGCAAAGGCACTCTTTCAAAATCCCTCTACTGCCCAGCAGACTAAAGAAATTTTAGACTGCCTCAAACATAAAGAAGAGCATGAGCGCTCCGCGTATCTAGAATCTTCTGTTGCGTGTGCATTGCCAGATGGCCGAGAGCGCCACGGCGTAGGGCGCACAGAGGGTTTTATCGCAGAAAGTGAACGCGGAAAGGGAAGCTCAGACTTTGATTCGATCTTTATAAAACACGATTACATGAAGACGCTCGCAGAGCTCTCACCCTCTGTTAGATCTCGCATCTCTCCTCGGCGAAAAGCCTTAGAAAAGATGATAGGGTTCTTAGAGTCTCTCCGCTAATGCACTACTATGTAGATGGCTATAACCTCCTCTTTAAAGAAATAAGAGTCTCAGATAGTTTTTCCCTTCAAAATGCCAGAGCTCGCCTTATCCATGAGCTGGATACCCTTGCCGAAAAACTACGGCTTTCACTCACTATAGTCTTTGACGCCCCCTTCCAAACGGATGATCTCAAACGATCTCATTTTAGATCTTTAGAGATTATCTTTACCGCAAAAGGGCAAACCGCAGATGACTTTCTTGAACAGGTTGCAGAAGCAAAGGGAAAGAGGGTTGTTATTGTCACATCAGATCGAACGCTATCAAGAAAAGTAAAGTCCTTTCAAGCAATAGTAGAGCCGGTACATGAATTTATCGTACGCCTTCGCAAAAAGCGCTGCTTTACACCAGAAAAACCTGTAAAAAGAGTAGTAGAAAAACCAGTGATAAAAGAGGAAAAGGAGATAAAGATCGACATGCAGCATCTTCCTCCGCTTTCTGATATAGATGCCTGGCTCAAAATCTTCTCAACAAAGCGTATTTGCGAATAATAATCACCAGAGAGAAGAAATACCTGGGTATTATTCTCTCTGTAGCTTTATGCAGCCTTTGGTAGAGCTTGCTGTTGCTGCTGCTGTTTATCGCGAGCTTCGATTTGACGAAGCCTTGATTGCAGTCTGTAGGTTTCCTTGCGAAGAAGGTCAAGCTGGTGCTGGAGATCCTTTAGCTGCTCTTGCTGTGATGGAAGCCAGGAATTGCCCCAATAGTGCACGGCAATTGTCTCTGGTGCAACGCGGGAGAAGGGTCTTGGCTTCTTAAGCTTGAGGTCTATAAGGACGTCGTAGAACATTTCTCTAAACGCACGAACAGTCGCTCTTCTTTTTGCTGCATGATCTGCAGCAAGGGGATAAAAGTAGGTCGTTGGAAGGGCCATATTGGTTAGATTGCCCTCATTATACTTTTCGAAGAAAGCCATGCTAAAGGGAAAATAGGTATGGTTTATCACACGCTCAATAGCTGAGTTGTAATTCTTATTTACTTCATCCCAGCGAGCTCGTATTAATTCTTTCCAGCGCTTAATGACTGGATGATTTGGTGCCGAGGCAATGATGGAGATGCCAAGCCAGAGGCGGTTATTTGTCGTAGCAATCTTGTGCGGATTTTCAATTCCACAATAAAAATCATATTTTTTATGAAGCTCATCTAGTGATTGGAATGGATCCATATCTACATCGAGATAGACGCCGCCAAAACGGTCTAAAAGCTCAGAGCGGATAATATCTGACTTTTCTGCATAATTTGGAGATGCATCGATAAGGTCTTTTAGCTCTAAGTTGAGATCTTCAAGCTCTGAGTCTGTCCAGAGATGATATTCCCAATCAGGGTGAAGAGCCTTCCACTTTTCTTGGAACGTTACAAAATAAGCAGGAGGAGTCTTTGGCCCTACCCAAATCTGGTGAAGGATTTTAGGAATCTTTGGCGTTTCTTGCTCTTGTACTTTTGCTAAGCTATTTGTTTCGTAAAGACCCTTTAAAATCTCGTAGCGCTTAACGTCATCTGGATTTTGAAAGATATACGAATATTCGCTGCAGCCTTTGCCAAGTGACTCATCAAAGTCAACAATCATAATAGGCTTAAAGCCATTTAGCTTCTCTTTTTTCTTGCTGGAACAGGCAACTCCAACAACTAATGTCATTATAAAAAGAATACCCAAGGAAGCTTTAACTATCAGTTTCATAACTCTCCTTCAAAAAACCTCAAAAAATGTAGCAGATAAGCTGAATAGTATCAATCCATTAGTTACTTTTGGGCTAATTGGCCCTTAAGCGTATCTACTTCAGCCTGCAAGGTAATAAGTTCGTCTTTAAATTCTTTTTGCATCTCCACCATCTGCTTATGCATATCGCGGAAACGCTCTTCATAGCTCTTTACCCAGCTATGACCCCAGTAATGTATTGCCATGGTCTCTGGCTGAAGCTCTGCAAAAGGCTGGGGCTTTGAAAGCCTTAGTGTTTGGGCAAGCGATCTTGCCTGTCTCTTAAAAAAGCTCATCTTTTTCAAACGACCCTTTGACAGCTCGGTAAATGTAAGTGGAAAAAAGTAGGTAGCAGGAAACACAATTGTTTTATACTGAGGATCTGCCATCTTACTTATTACAGCTCTCCCAAAAGGGTAAAAGGTGCGAAGAAGCACTCGCCTATTGCTATCTGGGTACTTTTTTTCATATTCATCCCAGTGCGAGCGGATAGTGGCCTTCCACTTTCGTAAAATTGGGTGGCCAGGAACTGTGCCTATAAGTGCATCTGATATGGTTATATGCGGGGCAGATGAGCTTGAATCCCCATCGTGAGGAGGCTCTAACCCTGTATAAAAGTCATATTTATAATGGAGTTCCTCAAATGATTTCACACATTCAAAATCTGTATCGACATAGAGTCCTCCAAACCTATCTAAAAGCTCGGCACGTAAGATATCTGACTTCTCTCCCCAGTTTGGGGTTCTCATGTAGAGGTCTTTTAAGTCAAAATCTAGCGCCTCAACCTCTTTATCGGTCCAAAAGCGGTATTCCCAATCAGGGTGAAGCTTCTTCCAAGTTTCTTTATAATCCCAGTAGTAGGAAGGAGGCGGCTTTGGCCCGAGCCAAATTTGGTGAATTATTTTAGGAATTCTTGGGGTTTCGCTGTTTTGCTGAATAGAGGGCTTTAGCTGCTCATAGGTCTCTTTAAGCATAATAAGCCTTTCATAGCTTCCTCTATGTTGCACAAGATGGTGCCAGTCACCGCTATCTTTGCCCATTGCCTGTTCAAAATCTGCGTCGCAAACTTTATTTTTATCATCTGAGCAGCCCACAGCAAAAAAGAGTGAGAGCACTGCCAATATCAGGTGTTTCATAGTTGTTGTTGCTGCTTTTCATTTTTTAGTTCTTGAAGTTCCTCGGCAAGCCTTCTCTGCTCAGCTTTTAGCCGTAGAAGTTCCTTTTGCACTTCCTTCATAATTTCCATGGTCCCTTTTTGCCAGGTGCTTGCAAAATGGTGTATAGCTATGGTTTCAGGAACAACATGCGAAAAGGGACGCTCCCTGCGTAAATCAAAAGCCATAAGAAGTCTTTTAAAAACATTAGGAGGCTCTGGAGGATTTCGTAAAAACATTGGCCGTATAGGATAGAAGTAGGTCGAAGGAAATACCACGTTCACATACTCTGGACTATCTAGCCGCTCCTCAACTGCTCTTCCAAAAGACAAAAAGGTACGGACGAGCACTTTTTCAATGTTTGTGAAGCATTCATTCTCAGCTTTTTTCCATCGCTCACGAATAAGTTCTTTATGCCGCTTGAGGATTGGATGATTTGGAACGGTGCCAATGAGTGCATTGGAGATGAGCAAAACCCTGCTACTTTCAATAATTTCATGTGGAGGCTCTATCCCTGCAAAAAAATCATACTTTCTGAGCAGTTCATCAAATGGCTTAAGACATTCAAAGTCCGCATCCACATAGACACCGCCATGTTTTAAAAGAAGCTCGCATCTAAGAATATCTGATTTTTCGCCATAATTTTCGCTCTGATCAAAAAGATCTCGAAGGTCAAAATCGTAGCCTACAAGGTCATCATCTGTCCAAAGCTTATACTCCCAATCAGGGTGGAGCTTTTGCCAGCTTTCCCTAAATTTTAAGAAAAAACCCGGCGGTCTTTTAGGCCCTAGCCATATCTGGTGGATAATTTTTGGAATTTTGGTCTCTTTTGCGCTCTGAACAAACGATGGCCTGTTTCTTTGCCATACTTTTTTCATGAGCCGGTATCTATTTTGGTCAGCCGTAGACTTTTCAACGAGCGAAAAGATGCGGTGGCCTTTGCCAAGTCCATCATCAAATTCAACGTCTACAATAGCACTAGAGGATTGAGATCCCGGAGTCTGCATATGATAACAGGCAATTGCCGTAACGGCTAAGAGACAAGCAAGAAGAATACTGCTTGCGATGTATCTTTTCTTTATATTCATCAGAGTGGGCCCTTTTGAGCCTTATAATGTACTGGGCAAGATATTTTTATTCCATTACAATATTTTCCGAAAGATGGCCTGTGTGCATAAATTTCACCACAGAGTCACAGTAAAAAAATAGCGATACATGGACGAGCGTGAAAGAATTATTTAAGATTGCCTGCGGCAAACGGCAATACCTGACACTTTTTGCCTTCAGCATGGTCGCAAGCCTCCTCTTTACTTTTGCAGGACAGCTTGAAATGTTTTCGCTCGGTGTAATTACAAAGGTAGATACAAATAAAAAGAGCGGCTTTATCAACGAAATTTTAGATTACGTAAATAAAGCATTTCCTATAGAGGAGAATGTCAAGTATCTGATTATTGCCCTTATTTTTGTCGCGCTCTTTAAAGCAGCTACCCTTTTTTGCTACCGTTTTGGCGCTAAGCTTTTGGCAATACGAGTTAGCCGCGATATGAGGCAAAGCTATTTTGAACATCTGCAAAGCCTGCCAATGAGCTTCTACCAAGACCACAATATTGGCTCCCTCTCATCTCGGGTTGTAAATGACGCCATGATGATTGCAGATGGCATAAATTCGATGCTCATCAACTACCTGCAAACGCCCTTTGCTCTTATTACTACGCTTGGGCTTTGCTTTATGATTAGCTGGAAGCTCTCCCTTGCTGTTTTCTTTGGCTTTCCTCTTCTTGTCTTGCCGATCGTCTTTTTAGCAAGGCGGATTAAAAGAATAGCTAAACAGATACAGAAAAAGCAGGAAACCTTTGCCTCAGTACTTATAGAGTTTTTAGCCGGCATTCAGACCATTAAAATCTTCAATATGGAAGATTTCTCTCTACGCAAATATACCTTAGATAATAACCAGATGGCACATCTTGAGACAAGAAGCGCCCGCTATGACATCGCTTCTCGCCCAATACTGCACACAATAGGCATTTTCTGCCTAATAGCTGCGCTGTTATTTGGCCTCTATGGTCTTGGCCTTCCCTTAGAAGATATGCTCTTTTACTGCGGCCTCTTGACTACAGTCTATGAGCCTATCAAAAAATTTGCAGAAGAAAATGGACGCATTCAGCGCGGTATCGCAGCATCTGAAAGGATGCAGGAGATAATGAAATTGCAGCCAAAGTCTGAAGAAAAGCAGCAAAAGCATACATTTTCCGATTTCACGCATGATATTGTCTTTGACAATGTCACCTTTGGCTATAAGAGCCATCCCGTCCTCCAAGATCTTTCTTTTCGCATTCCAAAGGGTAAAACATGCGCGATTGTGGGACCAACCGGCGCAGGAAAGTCAACAATTGCACAGCTACTTGTCCGCTTGTATGACGTTCAAAAGGGTAAAATTTTAGTCGATGGGCAAGATATTGCTAGCTATAGTGTAGAATCTGTTCGCGAAAAGATCGGTTTTGTGCCGCAGCGCGCTTTTCTTTTCTTTGACACCGTAGCAGAAAACATCCGCTTTGGGCGCCCATTTTCCGAGGAAGAGGCTATACAGGCCGCTCGCCAGGCCCATGCAAATGAATTTATCGAGAAGCTCCCAGAGGGCTATAATACTCTGCTTGCAGAGACCGGTAAAAGCCTCTCCGGTGGCCAGCAGCAGAGAATCGCCATTGCACGGGCATTTATTAAAAAAGCGCCTATACTCATCATGGACGAGGCAACCTCATCACTGGATGCCGTCTCAGAGGAGCAGATTAAACTTGCCCTTGAAGAAGTGCGGGGCAAAACCACCCAAATTATCATCGCCCACCGCCTCTCAACGATAGAAAAGGCCGATCACATCATCTACATCGACAAAGGGCAAAAGATTGCTGAAGGCACAAAGGATGAGCTTTTTGAAGGATGTGAAGCCTTCAGAAAGATGTGGGAGCTCCTTCATTTGAATAGAGAATAGCGTTTACTTTTATTAACCTAAAAATTATACTTACCTCTTATGATTTCCCTGCTTAGGCAATATACAAGTTACTTTATTCTCGCGAGCGTCGCCTCCGCAATCGCTTTAGGTATCATTTCACCCTCTTTTTTTGAGTCGATTACCTTTTTAGGCGATCTTTTTATCAACCTTTTAAAGCTTTTTGCCCTTCCACTCATCTGTTCTGCCCTTATTGCGGCACTTGGGGGGATGTCTGGCAATATGTCCAGCCTAAAATCACTCTCTACGAAGGCAATAGGCTATATGCTTGTTAGCGAGGTGGCAGCAGTGACAATTGCACTCGTCCTTTTTAACATGCTAAAACCAGGTCATGGTGCAAATCCAGAGCTCATACTAAATGGCGAGGTGCCGACTGCCACGCCGGATAGCTTTGGCTTTAGCCAGTTTATCCTCTCAATCTTTCCGGATAATATCTTTCATGCCCTAGGAAACTTTGACCTTTTGCCAGTAGTAATATTTTCAATTATGTTTGGTATTGGCCTTGCGGCAGTAGGCGAAAAAGCCTCCCCGCTCATCCAGCTTGCCATCAGCATACGAGAAGCTTCAACCAAATGTTTACAAGGTGTAATGCTCTTTGCTCCTATTGGTATTTTTGCACTTGTTGGCCAGGGAGTAAGCCAGTCTCATCAATCTGGGGCTTTAGAGGCAAACTTTATGGCCCTCTTTAGTTTTGTCGCTGTCTTGTTTTTAGGGCTTTTTTTACATGCCTTGTGGCAGCTAGTTGCTGTCTCGCTGATTTCTAAACAGTCCTTTGGTGCGATCTTAAAAGAGAGCATGCCGGTATTTTCAACAGCATTTGGCACATCTAGCTCACTTGCTACCCTTCCTGTAGCAATGGAAGCAGCAGACAAGCTTAAATCAAACCCATTTGCAACAAAGTTCATGCTCCCGCTTTCCGCCTCTATAAACGTTGGAGGCATGATGATGTATGAAATGGCAGCGGCTCTCTTCTTTACACAGATGCTTGGGCTTGACCTTTCTCTTTCTCAGCAAATTCTCTTAGCAATTGCCTGCATCCTCGGCGGCATGGCAGAGGGCGGCATCCCAGAGACAAGCATGGTAAGCCTTGTCGTTGTCTTCCGGATCGTCCATATCCCTCTTTCAGCGATCTCAATTTTACTGCCTCTTGATCGGATAATAGATCGCGTACGAACCATGGTAAATATCTTTGGCAACATGTGCGGCGCCATCTTTGTCAGCCACTTTATGGCCAAAGAAAAAGCACTTGAAACCCAATTGACCTACAAGTAACTGATTCCGTAACTTTGAGCACGCCCTGAGTTCTGCCAAGAGTTTTCTTAAACCACTTCTTTAGGCCGATGAATCAGATTCACTAAAGTGACAAGTTAGCCTGCATACTCAAATTATCAACTTACATTAACAGATTACCTAAATTGCGGAACTGTTTATACTAGAGGAAATTAATGGAGGTTAGTATGGCGGCTCTTTCAATATCAGCTTTTACACCAGCTTATCCAGCAGCAGCAGTAGGACATGCAGGCGAGCTTCCGGGAGTAGCAATAGGAGAAAGGGTTGTAAAACCAGTTTTAGATTATCTATGGAGTGGCATCTTAAAAATAGATAACGTATTTAGCCATATTGCGACCTTTCCACCCGTGGCCTCTGCTGAAAAAACAGAACTTCAGGAATGCCTTGGAACAAACCTTCCTGTCGTTTACCAAATTACTCAAAAAGGCGTGGAAGTAAGCGACCCTAATTTGCTTAATGCCGCCCACCAGCTCTATGGACCATTCTTTCAACAATGCTTTGAAGATGAGACTTATAATAAACTCCGAAATGAACATGATAAAGCCCAAGCTCATCACGAAGCCCAGGTGAAGGTCCTTGACGGAAGGCTTGTAAAGTGCGAGCAGGATAATCAAGGAAAAACCTGCTATAAACAAGTTGAAATTAGCAGAAGGCCTGCTCTTGAACGGGTAAAAATTGAGGGAGACTCGGCAGCAGCGAGAGAATGGAAGACAGTTCCAGGATTTCTTTGCTGGACGATCAATGTCAACCGCCCCTACTGGCCAGATAAAATGTATGATAAGGGCGGCTATAACTGCGACCTTACAACAAATAAGCCAACAGTTAAGGAGTAATCGGTGAGCCTAGCAGTCCCTCTATCTGGGCCAAACTGTCCAGCTGTTCAAGCGCTTTATGATGCAAAGAGACAAGTAGAAAATCAGAGCCTGCAACCAGGAAACGCTCGTCCCCTTGTATTGCCAAGGGTATTTGCAACCCCGCAAGAGGCAAAAACCTATATAGAAGAGCGCATGGGCGGTCCAGTAGCAGATCCAAAAGCAAGCTGCCGAGCAGATGGATCCCTTAGAATACTCAGTGAAACAAAAACAAAAAAGCACGAGCTTGATAAAGCCTACCAAAACCTACAGACACTCATCGACCAAGGTGCTTTAAAGCATTGTGAACAAAGAATTGTAGAAACACTTGGGATTTTAAGTGAAAACATTCAAGAGAGATCTCTTGCATCGCTTGATCCCCTTGCAGACCTCGTCTCTTCTCTTTTGAACACCTCCGGAATGGAGTATAAATTTACAGAACTTGATTTTCTTGTGACAAAAATCAATAAGCTTTCTCAAGAGATGGTTATCAAATACCAGATGACAAATCAGAAAAAAACCCTTGAGAAATGGATCGATATCATGCTCTCATCTGCAGAGAAAAATCCTGCAAATAGAGATTGCCTCGTAGAAACATTCCGCACAGCCATAAAAACAATTCAAACTGGCTCCGACCCAAAACTTACACCAGAGCAGATCGTACGTTTAAGAAAAATGGCACGTAGCGCCCAAGACCTTCCGGCGGCAAGCGATGTTATCAAAGCTACAGGATCAAAAATTTGGCTCCTAGATGTTGTAAATAACTATCTAGAATGCATGCCGGATGACCTAAAGACAATCGAACGCTCAGTCTCAGACATTGCAAAGACAGTCTATGCGAGCACCACGCTCACAGTAGTAGCAAGCACGCCACTTGCTACATTTACGCTGCTTTTCCCTGAAAAAGTGCAAAAGGGAGCTATCATCCTTGGAGCACTCTACAGCATCTATAGAGCTCAAAAATTTATCTTTGGTTAAAAATTATTTTAGTGTAAGATAAAGATGGAAGAAGGAGGTGCTTATGAAGCAGCGAATTTTTGCCATCATGGGGGCTACAGGGCATATTGGTCATGCAGTCGTCGAAGATCTCCTCAAGCGTGGCCATATTGTGCGCGCTATCGGCAGAAGCGAAGAAAAGCTTGAACCCCTAGCTCACAAAGGCGCCCAAATCATATCCCTAGATTTTGAAGATGCAGGAGCGCTCCGAGATGCTTTTAAGGACACCTACGCCGTCTTTACCATGATTCCTCCTGTCTCAGATCAAGAGCACTACGGAGTCTATCAAGAAGAAATTTGCGAAGTCATCTGGGAAGCTGTTTTAAAATCTAAAGTAAAAAGAGTTGTAAACCTATCAAGTATTGGAGCTGATCTTTCCTCCGGCACCGGACCAATTGTAGGACTACATCGTCTAGAAAATAGACTAAATTCCATTGAAGGCCTAGACCTATTGATTCATCTTAGACCTGGCTTCTTTATGGAAAATGTTGAAGTATTTCTTCCTCAAATGCAAAAACGGGGAGTCATAATGTCCCCAATAGATGAATACTTACCCATTGCGATGATAGCGACACGAGACATCGGCTGGAAAGTGGCAGACTTTCTCGACAGTACAGCGCCCCTTGGCCATATGGTCTTTGAGTTGATCGGACCAAAAGAGATCAGCATGCAGCATGTTATAGAAGTATTTAAAGAGCTATTTGACCATCCGGAGCTGCAGTATCAGCAAATTACTCTGCAAGATGCGAGAAAAAACATGCTCGCAACTATGCCAAAAGAAACAGTCGACATGATGATTGAGATGTATGAAGGATTTAACTCAGGACTCATTGCCCCGACTGAGGAACTTAAGCCATCGCATAGGGGCATCACTACTTTTGAAGAATATGCCCATATGCTTGCTCACAAACACTTTTCACTTGCGAGATAGGTTATGTTTGTAGACCGCCAGGATGCAGGCAAAAAGCTTTGTCATGCCCTTCAGGCATATAAGCAAGAGCCCAATATTTTAGTGATAGGCCTGCCAAGAGGCGGCGTTGTAGTTGCATACGAGGTGGCGCTATTTTTAGGAGCATCTCTTGATGTGATCTGCCCAAGGAAAGTGGGTGCCCCCTTTAACCCCGAACTTGCCCTTGGAGCCGTCACAGAAACAGGAGAGGGCTACTTTAACGACCACCTCATTTCTTCTCTTGGCGTATCAAGGTCCTACATCGAAAAGGAGTCCCAAAAAGAGCAAGCCGTTGCAAAACGAAGGCTTGAGCTCTTCCGAAAGGGAAAAAAACCACTCAATTGTAAAGATAAAACAGTGATTATTGTTGACGATGGCCTTGCAACAGGCGCCACGATGAAAGCTGCCATTCACTCCATAAAGCGTCAAAAGCCTAAAAAAATTGTTGTCGCAGTTCCTGTATCGCCTCCAGATACGGCAAACGAGATAGCAGAGATGTGCGATGCATTCATCGCACTTGCCACTCCATGGCAGTTTCAAGCTGTCGGCCAGTTTTACGACTCTTTTGATCAGACAGAGGATGAGGAAGTCGTACGCTTACTTAAGATATGAGCAAAACCATGCTGTTGCAAGATCTGCAACAACTTCTAGTGTACCAGCCTCTTCAAAAAGATGCGTAGCTCCCGGCACAATTTCGAGCTTTTTTTCTACCTGAAGCGCGTCAAGGGCGCGCTGATTGAGTTCGATGACTCCATAATCTTCTCCGCCAACAATGAAAAGCGTTGGAGCTAGAACTTTATCAATAGACTCAAGTGCAAGATCCGGCCTTCCACCTCGGGACACAATGGCAGCAATTTCTTTTCCCTGCTCTGATGCTGCTACCAGGGCAGCAGCAGCTCCTGTAGATGCGCCAAAGTAGCCCACCTTTAGATGCTTGGTGTCAGATTGTTTTTTAAGCCACTCGACACATCCTTTAAGACGGTCGGCAAGCAGGTCAATATCAAAGCGAAATTGGCGAGTTCGTTCATCGATCGACTCTTCTTCCTCTGTAAGAAGATCCATCAAGAGAGTGGCAAGTCCTGCCTCTTCCAACTTTTTTGCAACAAATTGATTTCTTGGGCTAAGCCTTCCACTTCCCGATCCATGGGCAAAAAGTACAATCCCTTTTGCCTCTTTTGGCACTGAAAGTATTCCTTGAAGAGAGTTTCCGTTTATATCTATCTGCATACTACTTCCTACAGTGATAGACGTATACGGGTGGGAGATTTTTCCAGATAGGCTTAGTTCTTGTTACTTTAGAAAAGCGTTTTTCCATCATCCCTCTAAAGCGTCTTCCTGCCGGAAGGAGCGATGTAAAGGTGTAGGCTACGGTTAAAAACTCTCCGCCTTCTGGCAAAACGTCATAGATGGCAGCAAGGATCTTCTCCTGCAGTTTATCATCAAAGAGTGTCCAAGGTAGTGTTGAGATGACGCAATCGCAGGTTTCTTTGCCATGTTTATTGAGATATACCTTCACATTTTCTGCACTATCGTGATAGACAAGGACACCGGGACATCGCTTTTTTGTCTCCTCCACAAAGTGGCCATTAAGCTCTAAAGCTAGAAAGAGCGTCTCTTTAGGGAGAACCTCCATAAGCTTTTCTGTAATGGCGCCAGTTCCGGAACCTAGCTCTACAACAGTCTTTGAAGATGCTAGATTTGCTCCACTCGTGAGGGCTTCTGCAACATCTTCTGAGCAGCAAGAGACGGCACCTGTTTTGTTGATGTTTCGTATAAAGCGATCCAAGCTATTGATCCTCCCTGTCAAAAAAATAGCCAATATTTCCCCTCGATCTGCAAGCCTGTAGAAAATCCTGCCGTGGATAGCGCACTAAAGTCTCAGCGTCAGTTAGGTAGGCAGGATCCATGCAGAGTATGCAGTCGGATTCTTTATCATACCCGATTACGGCAATTAAGTGGCCTTCTTTGTAGGGCATTATTGCACCGGGGAGTGTGCCCCGTACGCTGACGACTGTTGGAAGCCCCTTTTTTAAATTGTTATAGAGCTTTTCAAAACTTTCAAACCTAGCCATATAAAACAAAAAGCTTCCATCCCATAGCACTACCTAAATAATTTCGCGAAAGATTGTATGAAAACAGGCTAAATAAGACTACATCTTCCAGTTTAGCAATAGGCTT
>CAZEGK010000019.1:39515-46099 GCA_964512205.1 uncultured bacterium
GATTGTATGAAAACAGGCTAAATAAGACTACATCTTCCAGTTTAGCAATAGGCTTGCATTCTCTATTTTTTTCATGTACTAACAAGAAAAAGTTGTGGATATGTTCGTATGGATGCAAACATTGGCTTTCCCCCGCCAGGACAAGAGCCCGAAAATCTCAATCCAGTACAGCCAAAAAAGGAAGGCTTTGATAAAAGTAAATCCGCTTTTCAAAGAGTAAAGCCAGGAGAGCAGCCGCCTGCTCAAACAAAAATTCAGCTAGGCAAAAGAGGGGGGCAAGCAGCTTTGCGCATAGGCCAAAAAGCGATTACTCAACTTGGTGTAGAGGCAAGTAAAAACCAAGACCCATTAGAGCGCATCTCAGCCAAAATGAGAGATACACTTGACCTTGCAGAAAAATCGCTAAAAAAGGCGATGTATGATCCAAACCTTGATGTTCGCCTCGAGCAGATGCCTCAGATTCCTCAAGCAAAAGGCCTTGCCGGATCCTACTTTGTAGGAGGCAAAACAAATCCACTACTCATCATTAAACCACATATTCAAGAGCCAGGAATGGCTGGAACAGTCGAAAAAGCAGCCTATCCAGGTATAAAGGCCGGATCCGGAGCTATTAGAGAACGCATGGCCTATGCACTACAAGAAGCATTAGGCTTTTCCTGCGGGATTCCCGAGACCACCTGCCACACCTTTAGCCACGAGATGCTTGGCATACCTTCTGAAAACACAAAAAAACTTCAGCTTTTAAAGGAACTTACAGGAATGAGTTTTACAAGAGAGGAGGTAGTAAAGCTCTTTCATGCATCTCCTGATGAGACATTTGCAACGGCTGCAGAAGAGCTTATCAAGAAAAAACTCGAGTCACTAGTTCCAAACGCAAAAATGCGAGAGAAGTTTTTAGACATTGCAAAATCCGCGCCCTCTCTCTCAGATCTACGTCGTCAAATTATCAGTAAAGACGTGGCAAGAATCTGCTTTTGCTTTTCACACATGCTGCAAAATAAACCCAAAATCGAAGAGGCTGCAAAAAGCATCTATACAGCTGTGAGCACGACATCTGCAAAACCGCCAAATCCCCAGCTTGCGTCTGCACAATGTATAGAAAAGGGCTGCATTTCTCTCGATGAAATATCCTATGGAGAAAATCAAGGAGAACTTGAATTGATCCCGCAAAGCGAGATCGAAAAATTCCTTATAGATTGCATCTTGTTTAATATGGATAGACACCTAGGAAATGCACTTTTACGAAAAGTGACGCTTTCAGAGATAGATGAAAAGTGTATATCTGCTTCTGATTCAGAGAAAGAGCGACTTTTAGAGATGAAGCTACATGCCCAAAACAAACATTCAGACTATGCCTACGAGCTTATCTTGATAGATCATGGCACAATCGCTCCCGAACATGCTTTTGATGAAGTATTTGCAAAGTTTGAATGGCGAAGTCTTGACCAGACAGAAAATGCCCTCACCGAGCGTACAAAGAATCGCATCCTTAACCTTGATCCTGCTATACTCATAGACAAAGTGCGCAAAGATCAAAAAGTTTTTGAAGCAAAATATGGAACGCCTTGTTCAGTAAGCGAAAGAGCCTATGCCTTCATGCGCTTTTCGTGCATGGTGCTTCAAGAAGGGGTGAGACAAAATATGACTATGTTTAGACTTGCAGAGCATTATGAAGGTATAACAGAAAACGGACTCCTTACCCTCTTTCAAAACGAAGTTGAAGGAAAAGATCCGGTAAACTGGAGTAGCATACAAAACAAAATCGCAACCCTTACAGGACAGCAATGATCATACAGCTTCTTAATAAAGATACCGTTGTCTATAGCTATAATACAGAAACTAAAAAAATCGACATCCCAAGCGACATGCTGCGAAAGCAGCTAGAGAATGGTATTAGAGTTATAAACCAAAATAATGCTCGCTCAATCATCAAACTCTCTGACGGTGGAGAGCTCTTTCACAAAGCATTTGAAGATTATTTTGTGCCCTCCTTAAACCAATCGGTATTTCGTTGGCAAATTTCAGAATAAACGCAAGCACACATCAGGACTATCCCGTACATTCCCGGGTACATCCGCTTAAAATAGCTCCAGATTGTTATATAAAGCGCGAAGACGAACTTGGCTTTTTCCTCTCAGGGTCTAAAGTGAGAAAGTATCGCTCATACATTACGACCCTGTTGGCATCAGGTGCTAAAGAAGCACCAGTATATGGAAGCAAAAACTCAAACCATGTCCTTGGTCTTTCGATGCTTCTGATCGAAAATGGCATAACACCAAAACTCTTTCTCCACGAATCAAAAACTTCTCAAGATAGAGGCATAGGACTTTTTATAGAGCTTTTAGTTCCAAAAGAGCAGATAACCTATGTATCGCCTGAAAACTGGACGTTCAAAGAGGGAGGATCCATCAGAGAATCTGTAAGCGGCCTTACCACGCTCGCATGTGATATTGTAAAAAACGAAGAAGAACTTGGTCTTTCCTTCAAGAATATCCTTATAGATTCCGGATCTGGCCTCACCGCAGCCACACTCATTGCAACCTTTGGCCTCATGAAAAAAGAGGCCACTATCCACGTTATGCAGACAGCACTTTCTTTTGACGCATTCCTCGACGTTCTTGAAGAAACTAAAACAGCACTAGAAGATCTTACCGGTGAAAAAATCACCACTCTTCCAACTCTTATCCAGCACGTAGCTCCAACAGCTCGCTCTTTTGGAGCAACAAACAGCACCATTTTCAACGAAATAGTGAACACAGCCCGCCACGAGGGCTTTTTCCTCGATCCAATCTACTCCACCAAACTCTACCTTCTCCTCAAGGAACTCCTCAGCAAAGGCGATCTTATCGGCCCCACCCTTTTCATCCACTCCGGAGGCCTTCTTTCCCTTGCCGGCTTTCAAGATAAGCTGCAAAATCTAAAATAGAACCAAAAAAACACCCCAATTAAGCACGCTGCTCGATCGGGGTATTGTTTTTGCATACATAAATTTTTCTTATGTGAAAAAAAATAAAGAAGTTTTAGGATCGGGCCGGATAAACTTTCTATATAAGGACCACTTTTCGTGAAAAAGAATTCCACCCTATTTTGCGCTTTAGCCCTACTCGCTTTGTTTGTAGGCTATGAGTCGCAAGCTTTTGCAAAGCATTCTTCATCAAGCTCATCATCAAACCAAAATATATTTGGCAGCTGGCAGCCACTTACAAACCAGCCAAATTTTGTAGCTTATGATGAGTCAGATGGAGGAGCGAATGCTCCATTATTATTGACAGATGGATCTGTCCTAGTATTTAACCAGGGACCAATCGCAGGTTCAAATGAAGTTTGGAAATTGACTCCGGACAGCTATGGCAGCTATGTAAATGGCACATGGTCGGAGCTTGCTTCTTTTCCAGATTATAACAATCAGCCCTTTTCACCATATGCTGCAGCATCAGCCGTTCTCGCTGATGGTAGAGTAATTTTTGCCGGTGGTGAAAATAATGGCTATGATTATGAATTTATGGAAGCGAGCATGGTTGCAATTTATGATCCTGTTTCTAACACCTGGACAACAGTTGATCCACCGGCTTTTTGCACCCCAAATCCACTTATTTTTGGACTCTTTGACATCCCAAATTTTGAACCGATTCCTTCCTCTGATTTACATCCTGCCCCATATATTGGCGACTCACAATCTGTCGTTCTTGAAGATGGAACATTTATGCTAGGCTGCTCTTGGAATGATATGTCTGCTCTTTTAGATTTAGAAACACTTACATGGAAGCCAACTGGCACAAATAAATATGGTACAAACCACGAAGAGGGCTGGACGCTTCTTCCTGATGGAAAAGTGCTCGTTGTAGACCTCTATGTTGCTCTTGAAAACCCGCCACCACCTGCAGACCAAGTAGGCAGTGAACTCTATGATCCAAAAACTGGCAAATGGAGTAAAGCAGCCAATCTACAAGAGCCAATTTCAACTGCAATTTATGTTTCAGGCTCGACAGGCTCAGGAGGGTATCCCTATCCAGATCATGAAATAGGCTCATCATGTCTTCGTCCAGATGGCACAGTAGTTGCCTTTGGCGCGACTCCAACAGGTAAAAACGCTATCTATAACGTAAAGAAAAATAAATGGTATAAAGGCCCTGTTTTTCCGTTTGTCTCAGGCGAAGGACAATTAACTTGTGTAGATACACCGGCCGCACTTTTACCAAACGGCAATATATTAGTTGCAGCATCTCCTTATGCAGATGATATAGGATCAAACCCTCCTACACATTTCTTTGAGATGACTTTAGACAATGAGTTTATCCCACAGCCTGGAGTACCAAGCTCATCAGAAAAAGCTGCCTTTTGGTATCTTTTTTTAACACTCCCTTCTGGAGAGGTTTTGTCGACAGAATCATCAAATAACGTCCAAATCTATACCCCAAGCAATCAAAATTATAAAGAAGAATGGGCGCCAAAAATTGATAAATGTCCAGATCAGGTATCTGGCGGCAACACCTATAAAATTAGTGGTATTAGATTTAATGGCATGTCGCAAGGCGGCGTGTACGGCGATGACTTTGGAAACGCGACAAACTATCCACTTGTCCGTATTACAAATGATGATACCGGCCATGTCTTCTACTGCAGAACGCACGATCATAGCTATATGGGCGTCGCATCAGACAAACATGTCCACACCTACTTCGATGTTCCAAATAATATTGACCTAGGCAAAAGCAAAATTGAAGTTGTTGCAAACGGCATCCCTTCAAAAGCAAAACGCATCTACGTAAAGTAACCCAAAAACAAAACACCCCAATCAAGCAGCTGCTCGATTGGGGTGTTTTTTAGGACTTATTTAGGTATTTTTTTGCCCGAAGGCAAAAATTGTCGTGACTTTTTTTGCCTTTAGGTGAAAAATGTAATAAAGGAGAAAGTATGCTTAAGAAGCGATATCTTACCTCATATCTAATCGAAGATTTGAAGACAAAAATGGCTTTTGTATCTGGCCCTCGTCAGGTTGGAAAGACTACACTGTCCACGGAACTTGTAACATCATTTTTTAAAGAAAGTGCATACTATAATTGGGATTTCAAGGCAGATAGAAAGGCAATACTGGCTTCAGAGTGGCCAACTGATGCTCAGCTTATTATCCTGGATGAACTGCACAAGTATTCAAAGTGGAAAACATACATTAAAGGAAATTATGATAAGTTTAAAGATCAGCATAAATTTCTTGTAACCGGAAGCGCTAGATTGAATGTGTATAGAAAGGGTGGAGATTCTTTACAAGGCAGGTATCACAACTACAGATTACACCCATTTACCTACGCAGAATATTGCCAGATAAAAAACAATCAGCTATTTGAAATTTATGCCCCACTCAATTGTGAAAATTTCAATTCCAAAAACGAATTAGAGGCTATTTATGAGTTTGGCGGCTTTCCTGAACCCCTCATTAAGCAAGACAAACGAACCCTGCGAAGATGGCATCGAGAGCGTTTTGAGAGACTCTTTAGAGAAGATATACGAGACATGGAATCAATCCGCGATCTATCAAGCATGCAGCTTCTTGGTGACATGCTTCCTGAAAAGGTTGGAGGAGTGCTTTCATTAAATGCTATTCGGGAAGATCTTGAAGTAAGCCATAAAGCTGTAAGTCACTGGATGAATGTCTTAGAGTCATTTTACTATCACTACAGAATATATCCCTATACGAGTCGAAATATTCGATCCCTAAAAAAAGAGCCAAAATTATACCTCTGGGATTGGTCTGAGGTAAAAGATGAAGGGATGCGTTTTGAAAATTGCGTGGCTTCCCATCTTTTAAAACTTGTTCATTTTCTTGAAGATCATGGCGGGTATAAAGCAGAACTTCGCTATTTGCGAGACAGGGATAAAAGAGAAGTGGATTTCCTCGTGGTTGTAGATGGAAAGCCATGGTTTGCTTGTGAAGCGAAACTAAGTGAAACTCAGATTTCCCCACATTTACGCTATTTCAATGAAAGAATCAAAATTCCATTTTGTTATCAAGTAAACAGAGATGGCACTACAGACTATCAAGATGGCAACATCCGGGTCTTACCAGCATCTAAATTCTTTTCAGGGCTTATATAGATTGCGTAAAGCCTGGGAGCGCTCTCAGGCCTCGAGTTTGGACATTTGCCTAATAGACGTCTAATTTGTGAGCGTAGCTCTTTGGAATGCGGTAATTCTTTTGCCGCTCTTAATTTTGATCACGCACTTTGTGACTATAGCTTCCAAACCTTAAAATTACGTTTACTATTTTGAAAAACAATTTTCTATAGTGCGTGGACTATCTATGCATTGGAAGTTATATCGGCTATTGTATGTAGTCGAAATCCAGAGCTGCGAATAATCGCAGCACTCCAAAGCGAGCTATGCTCGCAAGCTGCAATGTCCAAACTCGAGGCCCGGGAGCACTTATGCGCTCCCAGGCAGGGTTATTACGGTATCATGTAAGTATTGGCAATGCGCGAGCCTAAGACAGCTGTAGTTGCGCCTACTTGTGCACTTACACCCGTACTCCAGCTAAGCGACTGAAGAGGGATATTGTTTCCGCTCAGCGCATAATTATCTATTGTGGG
>CAZEGK010000020.1:0-42823 GCA_964512205.1 uncultured bacterium
ACTCTAAATCTATCCAAGATGCCTTTTTGCAGCTACATGAGACAATCTTGAAAAACTTGCCGACAGGTCAAACGTTTCCATCCCGTGGACAGCAAGCGAACCCCAACAGCGCAATCAAGTTTTTGAGCCTCGTTTTTGGATTCAAAGAGTATGATTTGCATTGCATAAAAATTTCATCGTTATTGAACCCTGACGAAAAAACGTCTGATGAAGATAACTATTTATTAACGAACAGATTAGGCCATCTAAATACAATGCCTGAGCTTATATCGATAATCAATGGACCTAATACCGATACAACCTATGATATAAATAATAATATTGATCTTTCAAAGTATTCAAAGAGCGGCGAAAATGCGATTTATCGTATTGTAGGTGTAGCACAAGGGGTACCAGGACATTGGTACTCTCATGTTAGACTAAACAACGATTGGTACTGCTGCAACGATGAGATCGTTTTAAAGACAGACAAAAAAATCGTTATTAGCCAAGGTGATCAGGTCATTCTTGAGCGATTAAAATAGTGCGCAGCATGATTGTCAGTCACGCAATCGGATAAACCCAAAAAATTCTTCCATATGCCTATATCTCCTGATTGTGCAGCCATTTTCAAAACATATCTATTTGAATTGGATAAGATTTCACAACTTTTTCATTCTATTTTTGTCCAATGTAGTCGATCGAGGGATGAGTTCAATGGGGTCTCGTGGTTTTCCTATCGATAGAAAAACACGAGACCCCATTGAACTTCCTATTCCTTCGAACCCCTGTGGGTTCTCATCCCTATGTTTTTTTAGGAAAAGGTCGGAGGGGGTGGGATTGACTCGCACCTGCGGTGTCTCGCCCTTCGGGTGATCACTAAAGTGATCATCGACCTCAGCTTCGCTTCGGGTCGAACCCCTTATGGGTTCTCATCCCAATGTTTTTTAGGAAAAGGTCGGAGGGGGTGGGATTCGAACCCACGGTACGCTTTCACGCACACACGCTTTCCAAGCGTGCTCCTTAAGCCACTCGGACACCCCTCCGCAGGTTGGGTTGCAAAATTCTACAAAAAATGCTCAAAAAATGCGAGGTTTTGTTATGATTTTTCACCATGTACATACTTTTTATATTTTTACTTTTGCCTCTTGCCTCTTTTGCAAGCGATAAGCTCGCGCTTGTAAGCGTTGCCCCATACGTAGAGATGGTAGATACGCTTACTGATAAACAGGTGAAGGTGCAACTTCTTGTGCCTGCAGGATTTAGCTCCCACACCTACGAACCGACGCCTAAAGAAATTATTAATGCCACGAAAGCCTCTATTTGGTTTACCATCGGAGAGCTTTTTGAAGAGCGCGTTGCCCTTGCACTTAAATCAGAAAATCCAAAACTTGTGATCGTCGACCTAAGAGAGGGTCTTTCTCTTATGGGAGGACATACGCATGAGGGATCAGATCACATCTGCTCTCAAGATACTCACATCTGGATGAGCCCAAAGATGATGGTACACGAGGTAAAAGCTATGGCAAAAGGCCTCAAAGAGGTCTTTAGCGACCTAAAAGAGACAATCGATAAAAATGAGCCAAAGCTTATCGCTATGCTTGAAGCATTAAATAGCGAGATTACAGCTACCCTTACCCCAGCTAAAGGCAAGACTATATTTGTTTCACATCCTGCCTATGGCTACTTTTGTAGAGAATATGGCCTTCATGAAGAATCGATTGAGTTTGAAGGAAAGGATCCAACACCAAAGCAGCTCTACAATCTGATAAACGAAGCAAAAAACGACAAGGTGCAAACCATCTTTATTCAAAAGCAGTACAGCACAAAAGCGGCAGATCTCATCGCTAAAGAAATCGGGGCAAAGCTCGTGCTACTAGATCCCTATTCTGAACACTACTTTGAAAGCATGCGCTTTATCGCCAAAAGCATCGCTGAGGCTGCTCAATGAAACCGGCAATAAAGGTAGAGAACGTCTCCTTTGGCTATGGCAAAGATGAAGTTGTCCTGCAGGATGTCTCATTTGAGATACAAGAGGGCGAGTTTGTAGGCCTTATCGGGCCAAATGGCGGAGGAAAGACCACGCTCCTTAAACTTCTGTTAGGATTTATCGAACCGCGTACAGGCTCTATTACAATACTCGGAAAATCTCCACGAAGCTATCCAAATGATATTGGCTACGTTCCCCAAGCACTTCACTACGACCGCACCTTTCCCATATCAGTATTAGACCTTGTCCTAGAAGGCAGGCTCTCAAAGCTTGGTTGGAAGGGCAGGTTTTCTAAAGAAGATAAAGAGGTAGCAAAAGCATGTCTTGACCAGGTAAACCTTGCTGACTTTGCCGATAAAAGCTTTGGCACCTTATCAGGTGGTCAGGCACAGCGCGTACTTATTGCAAGAGCGCTTGCAACAGAGCCCAAAATTTTACTTCTTGATGAGCCGCTTGCTGCTGTAGACATTGAAGCAGAGGCTGATTTTTACGATGTGCTCCACAAGATACGATCAAACCTTACAATTTTGATGGTAACACATGACATCCAGGCAGTTATACAACATGTAAAACGAATACTGCTTGTTCAAGGAAGCGTCTCAAGCCTTCTTCCAAGCGAGGTGTGCGAACACTTCGCACTCGGGCTCTACCACTTTCCTCTTTTAAATGCCCCAAAACAGCACTTTGCAAAAACAACCTTTTCATAATGACTGCATTTTTTGAAGCGATAGCCACTAACAACCTCCTTCTCTACGCACTGCTTGCCGGGCTTGCAGCATCTATTGTCGGCGGCATCATAGGCTCCTATGTTGTAGTAAAGCGCATTTCCTTTATTAGCGGCAGCATCTCCCACTCGATCCTTGCAGGTATTGGTTTTTTCCTCTGGCTTGAACGCACAAAAGAGATCGCCTTTGCATCTCCCCTTCAGGGAGCGCTCCTGGCAGGCATAGCATCTGCCATCCTCATCGGCTGGATACACCTTAAATATCGCCAAAGAGAAGATGCCGTCATTGCTGCCGTATGGTCTGTAGGTATGGCAATAGGTATTCTCTTTATCTCGCAAACTCCAGGCTACAACGTAGAGCTTACAAATTTTTTAGTAGGAAACCTGCTTTGGGTATCGCCAAAAGATCTTTTCTTTTTAACGATCCTTGACGCTATCGTCATTCTCATCTGCTACCTCTTGCACCATCGCCTTGTAGCTATCTGCTTTGACGAAGACCAAGCCCGTTTGCAAGGCCTGCAGGTAAATAGGCTCTATCTCCTGCTTCTTTCGCTCATCGCAGTGACTGTCGTGCTGCTTATGCAAGTTGTGGGTATTATCCTTGTGATGACGATGCTTACCCTGCCAGCTACGATTGCTAACTTCTATACAAATAAGCTCTCTCGTATGATGGTGATAAGCATACTGCTTAGTATGGGCTTTTGCATTACAGGCATGATGGCCTCTTTTCACTTTGACCTTCCGGCAGGAGCCTCTATTGCCCTAATCGCAGGCATTACCTATGCGGTCACTCTGCTTAAAACATTCAGAAGCAAATAAGCGCTAAGTTCTTATTCTTAGTCTTAGTCTTATTCTTAGTCTTTTTTTGAGAGGCAGAACAAGAACAAGAATAAGATTAAGACTAAGAATAAGAATAAGATTAGGAATAAGATTAAGACAAAAAAAACCCCAAGTGGTGACACTTGGGGTTAGGGTGCGGAAAGAGAGGGATTCGAACCCTCGGTACCCTTATAGGGGTACACGTCCTTAGCAGGGACGCGCTTTCGGCCACTCAGCCATCTTTCCTCACTAGAGCTGACAATAGTACAGATAATGGCTGTTTATGTAAAGCTTTACGAAAAGGGGTGATCAGACGTATATTTAGACCATGACTGAGACGACACTCCAAAAAGTAAAAGTTCCCCCTCACTCCAAAGAATCTGAAATGATGGTTCTTGGCTGCATGCTCACCTCTATCAATAGCCTAAACGTTGCAGCAGAAGCACTTGACGAACAAGATTTTTACTTTACAGAACATAAGATGATCTTCTCGTCTTTAAAGACAGCCTACAGGAGCGATAAGCCTGCAGATGTCCATATTATCGCAGAAGATTTAAAGAGACAAAATAAGCTCCAGGCAATAGGGGGCGTTGCCTACCTTACAACAGTCGCCCAGTATGCAGGAACTGCCGCCTACATCGAAGAATATGCCGAAATCGTAAAGAGCAAGGCGCTCCTCAGACGGATCATTTTTACTGCACAAGACATCGAAAAAACTGCGCTCGACGACCCTCCAGATGTACACACCTGTTTAGATGATGCCCAGGCAAGCTTTTTTCAGATTGGCCAGCAGGCAAACAAAAAAGATGGCATACTAGTTGCAGAATATCTTGCAGGCACAAAAGGCCAAGCAAAAAATCCCTACTTAAAAGAACTCCAGGCACGGCAAGAAAAATTTCTAGAACGGGGCGCCGATGAGCCTGGTATTACAGGTATCCCTACCCACTTTATTGACCTTGACCGCATGATCAATGGCCTAAATAATTCGCACCTTCTTATACTTGCTGCACGTCCTGCCATGGGTAAAACGGCCCTTGCCCTAAACCTTGCAGAGCAGGTGTGCTTTAAAAATAAAATGGCAGTTGGCATATTCTCACTCGAGATGACGGCAGAGCAGCTTGTCCATAGACTCGTTTGCTCCCAGTCAGAAGTAGAATCTGACAAAATCCGCACAGGATCACTCTCCCATGAGGAGTTTCATAGAGTAGTAGAAGCAGTAAGCGGCATGCAAGAGCATGTAATGATTATAGATGATCAGCCGGGCCTTAAAATTACTGATCTTCGCTCCCGTGCCCGCAGGATGAAAGAAAGTCATGATATTAAACTTTTAATCATAGACTACCTTCAACTTATCTCGGGAAGCTCCGTATCGCGAAACTCTGACAATAGAGTAAACGAAATTTCAGAAATCTCACGTATGCTCAAGACACTAGCGCGTGAGATAGATGTTCCGATCATCTGCCTTTCACAGCTCTCTCGTAAGGTAGAAGAAAGGCCAGGCCATCGCCCTCAGATGTCAGACCTTAGAGAATCTGGCTCTATCGAGCAGGATGCTGATATCATCATGATGCTTCTTCGTAGAGAGTACTATGATCCAAATGATAAACCTGGCCAAGCAGAGCTTATCGTTGCCAAAAACCGCCACGGTGCAGTCGGCAGCGTAAACCTCACCTACCGCAAAGAGATTGCCCAATTTGCAAACTTTGTCCCAGTCTCCTACCAGAAAAACCACTCCCTCGACGACGACGAGCCTTTTGATCTTTAACCTTTGCGGTTTATAGATTCCCAAGGGCAGTAGTGACTTCGGTTAGCATCGATTCCCGCTCGCCACATATATATTTTACTGTCTCTATGATCAAAGATCCATGAGGAAGCGGCAGAAGGACCTCTTCTGCAACTTGGCGAATTTCCTCATAGCGCCTTATAATTTCGTTTCGATATGCTGCTGTTACTTGTATCTGGAGGCCATCTGCTTGAAGATCCCTTCGCAAATCTCTAAGCACTACTTCACGGCTACTATCAATCTGTTTTAAATGGCCAGTTTTTTCAACATTCAAACAGTATAAACTAAACAAAAAGTCTTTAGTAGATAACGTGTCTAGCTCTGTAGATTCTGCTACTTCATCCCAGCGCAGGATAAGGCTAGAAAAGATCTTCATTCCGTGTACAAAAGTATGAATAGCACGTGAGCATGCCTCTTCTTTACGAGGAGTAAGACCAGAAATAAAAAAATGAACACCGCCCTTTTCCTCTAACTCGGGATGAAGATTGGATGAGAGGACAGTAAGAACACCAATATCTTTTAGCTCTCTATTGTAATGGCCAATGTTCCAAAAAAGCTCTACACCATTTGCAATCTCATCTTCAAATGGAATTGTACACATTTGAAGAGCTGGACAGTTAGCCATATATTCTGCTACGCGCTTTATTGCTCCTTGGTACTCTGCGTGACATGTGCCTTCACGTAAAATTTCCATGTCTTCTTTTGAAATAAATCTCCAGCCTGCTTTTGGGTCCACCTCACTCCCCACTCTGCAAAATCCAGTATCATGTCCTAAAAGCGTGACGCGTGATAAGCCTGCTCTTTTTTCTCTAAGCACAGGATCTTCGATGGTTTGCACAGCCTGAGTAAAGGCAAATGAAAGATCGGCACTAATACTACAATTCATGAGTGCACCCGCTTTCTAAAGACGTTTTTTGTAATTTTTGCAGCATTTCTTTTGCAGATGCAATCTCCCAATTATAATTCCATGTAACAAATGCCGGGGCGATAGCATCAGAGCTATATTTTGCATAATGTGCCCTCATTTTTTCAGACTCTATAACTTCAAGTTTTCTATATTTTTCTATATCACTTAATTCTTGCGCAATTGAATCCTCTAGACCTTTACATACTGCCGACTTTCCTATGACGTAATATTCTGAAACTGTATGATAAAGCTCATAGGCCGCGAGGCCAAAGCAAAGAAGCGAACCTGCATAAAGCGCTACTTTTTTTGCTACAAACCAGCCACTGCTCTCTTCCTTTTGGTGAGCGAGCGGCAGCAGCGCCTCTTTTGGCTTAAGGCTGTAGGCTCGTTTAGCTAACATCTTACCTGTAAGACAAAACCCTGCAATAAGTGAAAAATTGACCTTAAGAGGCTCTAGATAAACACCATAGGCAGAATGGGCTACGTGATTTGCAGTTTTTTCTAAAACCCCGCTAGCATGCCGAGCGACATGGTCGTAGTAAGATCCTGCATAGTTAGTTAAACGTGCGCTAATACTCATTTTTCCTTGAATTATTTATAAGCAACTACTATACTAAGTTTCTGCCAATTGGGATAAGAGGAATTATTTGTTCCATCAACGATAAGCTGTTTTTTAGGGTTTTAATCACCACGTATACAAAAACGGTTGAAGGTATCAGTTTTCTCCCCCTTTTGGCGGCCTTTATCTCTCTTTGCTTTCAATGCCTCATCGGATAAATAATTCAACAATATCAAGCGCTACAAACATATCATGTAATAAGCAGAGCTTTCCTTTTTGCAAAATTTGATCCTTCTCTATAGAATCTGAGACTACTATAATAATTTTCTCCTGGGGATACTATGGAAGTTCTACGAGTTACTGGCGGAAAGCCTCTAAAAGGTCAAGTGAGGGCATCTGGCGCCAAAAATGCCATGACAAAGCTACTTGTAGCATCTCTTATCTCTGATAAAAAATGCACATTCTACAATGTACCAAATATTGGCGATGTCGAAATTACGCTTGCAATGTGCAAAGAAATTGGCATGGAAGCTAGCTGGGACAAAGAATCTCGCATACTGCAGGTACAGACAAAAGAACTCAAGACGACATATGTTCCACAGCGCTTTTCAGGGTCAAATCGCATTCCTATTTTGATGATCGGCGCCCTTCTTGCAAGAAGTGATCAAGATATTATCGTGCCGACAGTTGGTGGTGATCGCATCGGTGCAAGGCCTGTAAATTTTCACACCGAAGCGCTCGAAAAACTTGGTGCGCAGATCGAATATCGCCAGATGAAAAAAGAGGGCGCCTACTTTGCATATGCCCCACATGGCCTTAAGGGATCTATTATTACACTTCCCTACCCATCTGTTGGCGCAACAGAAAACACAATCCTTGCCGGAGTTACTGCAAGGGGAACTACTGTCATCAAAAATGCAGCAAATGAGCCGGAAGTTGTAGAGCTTATCCTCTTTTTACAAAAGCTTGGCGCCATCATCACGCTCGATACAGACCGCACAATACGCATACAGGGCACTCGCCACTTCCATGAAGTTGAACACCATGTGATGACAGACCGCATAGAAGCTGCTTCATTTGGCATGGCAGCAATCGCCACAAAGGGCCGCGTGCTGGTTGAAGGAGCGGACCATCGCCATATGATTACCTTCCTAAACAAGCTGCGAGAAATTGGCGGCGGCTTTAGCGTAAAAGGAAATGGCATCGAATTTTTCTGGGATTCTACCCTTCATGGCGGCCTTCATCTAGAGACTGATGTACACCCTGGCTTTATGACCGACTGGCAGCAGCCCTTTGTCGTACTGCTCACCCAGTCTCAAGGATCATCTGTCATCCACGAAACTGTGTATGAAAACCGCTTTGGCTACGTCGACACCCTCGTTGAAATGGGCGCCGACATCTCGACCTTTAGACAATGCCTCGGCGGCAGGCAGTGCCGCTTTGCATCGCAAAGCTTTCCCCATAGCATCGTTGTAAAGGGTGCGACGCAGCTTACAGGTAAAACCATTGAGATCCCAGACCTTCGCGCAGGCTTTGCCTACGTGATGGCAGCCCTTTTAGCAAAAGATGTAAGCGTAATCACAGGTCTTACCTACCTCGATAGAGGCTATGAAAATCTTGCAAAAAAACTGCAAGGAATCGGTGCCGACATCGAACGTGTAGTAGTGGAATCAAAAAATAAAGACGACATCCTCGACAACGACCATCTGACTGCAGATACCCCCTACATCCTTGCCGAAAGATAGTCTATCTCTTACTCTTTATCGAGACCGAGTCTGAGTCCGAGACCGTGCCTGTTACGCTGTTTAAAATACTCTTTTGCTAGCGAATCGGTCTCGGTCACGATCTCGGTCTCGGTCTCGAAAAATTTCTACCAACCCTCTTAAATTCTGGCAAAAAAAGGGCGATTGGAGTACTATCTTTGCACACGTTAACAATCGCGGAGAAGAGTTCATGTCATCAGTAAAAAAGAAACGACGAGCGAAAATGTCAAAGCATAAGCGTAAAAAGCGCAGCAGAATGAACCGCCACAAATCGAAATAGCCATCGATTTTTCGCCGCCAAAACTAAACTTAGGCATATATGGTTTGGAAATACCCTGAAGAATATGATGTCATTGTGGTTGGCGGCGGCCATGCGGGCTGTGAAGCAGCATTTATCGCAGCAAAACAGGGAGCAAAGACGCTTCTTGTCACAATGAATATCACCACAATTGCCCAGATGAGCTGCAATCCCTCTGTGGGAGGCATCGGAAAGGGCCATATGGTGAGAGAAATTGATGCCCTTGGAGGCCTCATGGCAAAAGCCATAGAAGCTACCGGCATTCAGTTTCGCATGCTCAACACAAAGAAGGGTCCTGCCGTTCAGGCACCTCGCGCACAGGCTGACAAAGATGCCTATAGGGTAGATGTCCGTCAGCGCCTCGAAAAAACAAAAAATCTCGACATCAAACAGGCAACCTGCGAAGAGATCATCGTACAAGATGGCAAAATTGTAGGTATCACCTCTAAAGAGGGTCTTGCCTATCACGGAAAAACCGTCATTATTACCTCTGGCACCTTTATGCGCGGACTCATCCACATGGGTGATGTCAACATGTCTGGCGGAAGAGCAGGAGATCCACCATCTGTAGGCCTCTCTGCAAGCCTAGAATCTAATGGCATAAAGCTTGGGAGGTTAAAAACAGGCACACCAGTCCGTATCCATAAGAGATCTATCGACTATTCCCTTACTGAGGAGCAGCCAGGAGATGAAGGCGTTCGCTTCTCCTTTGATGAGCGCGAGACAAAAGAGCTTCAGCAAGTTCCCTGCCACATCACCTATACTACTCTCGAGACTAAAGCGATCATACAGCAAAATCTCCATCGCTCACCTCTTTACTCCGGCAAAATAGTTGGCATCGGCCCACGCTACTGTCCATCAATTGAAGATAAGGTAGTACGCTTTAGCGATAAAGAGCGCCACCAGATCTTTTTAGAGCCTGAAGGGCTTACTACAGAAGAGATCTATGTAAATGGCGTTTCATCATCGCTCCCCTTTGATGTGCAGTATCAATTCATCAGATCGATCCCATCGCTTCGCAATGCTGAGATTATGCGTCCTGGCTATGCTATCGAGTATGATTATGTAACGTCCGGCCAGATCCATTTTTCTCTTGAAAGCAAGCAAGTAGAGGGACTTTTTTTTGCTGGGCAGATCAATGGCACAACAGGTTACGAAGAAGCTGCTGCACAAGGCCTTATTGCCGGCATCAACGCTGTCCAAAAGGTACTTTCTAAGCCGCCTGTCATCCTCGGAAGAGCCTCTGCCTATATCGGCGTCATGATCGATGACCTTGTCACAAAAGGTGTCGATGAGCCCTATCGCATGTTTACAAGCCGGGCAGAACATCGCCTTCTCCTTCGTCACGATAATGCAGACCTTCGCCTTAGACGACTTGGCTACGAACTTGGCCTTATAACACATGAGCAGTATGCCCGCCTTCTTGCAAAGGAAGCGGCTATTTGTGAAGAAGAAAAGCGACTTGGCAACATCTACAAAGCCTTTGAAGGTAAAAACTGCTCACTCAGCCAGCTTCTTGCAAGACCGGAACTTACCTATAGCGACCTCATCGGCCATTTTCCAAACGATGTAAAAGATTATGGCGCCGATACGAATCGCCAAATCGAGCTTACAATTAAGTATGCAGGCTATATAGGAAGGCAGATTGGCGAAGTAGAAAAGCTCGCGCACGTAGAAAACATCCGCGTGCCGCAAGAATTTGATTACATGAATGTTGTCGGCCTCAGAACAGAAGCTCGCCTTCGCCTCTCCAAGGTAAAGCCTACAAACCTTGGGCAAGCATCTCGCGTCCCTGGCATATCTCCTGCCGATATTTCTGTCCTCATGATTGCCTTAGCACGAAGAGAAGATGAAGAATTTGCCTCAAATCAATGTCCTTGCGCTTGAAGGCATATCTATTTTTGAGCAGCTGCAGCTAGAAGAGGCACTTCTTCGCACAGATGCCCAAAATTTTTGCATCATAAACCACAAAAGCACCCCCGCTATCGTTATGGGCATCTCCGGAAAGGAAGAAGAGCTTATTGACGAAGCAGCATACAAAAAGAAGCAAGTTGCTGTAATACGCCGTTTCAGCGGCGGCGGCTGCGTGCTCATCAATCAAGAAACCCTCTTTCTTACTTTCATTTGCAATAGATCGGATGTCGATGTAGGATGCTGCCCTAAAACCCTTCTCAGCTGGACTGAAAAGGTGCTTATGCCCTGTTTTGCACCGGGTGATTTTAGAGTACAAGAAAATGACTATGTAATTGGCAACAAAAAGTTTGGCGGTAATGCCCAGTACTTTACAAATACACGCTGGCTTCATCACACATCAATCTTATGGGATTTTTCAGATGATGAAATGAGGGTTTTAAAAATGCCTCCTAAAGTTCCCGAATATCGCCAGGGAAGATCTCATAGCGACTTTCTTGTGCGACTTAAAGAGCATTTTCGTTCTAAGGAACAATTTTTTGGACAAGTAGTTGCTTCCCTTTCTAATCACTTTCTGCTTCAATACATAGAAAAAGATGACCTTGAACATATCTTAGAAAAACCACATAGAAAAGCAACAGAGCTCTTACGCCCTTATGCAAGCAGTTAATTCTCGATTCACAATTGATGGCGATACACTTATCGCTTATGACAATAAACGCTATCCAAAAATCCCCTACACCTCAGAGCTTCATGAAGAACTTGTCTATAAGCTTCAGGATCCAGAGTATGCAAAAGTACTCTACAAGGCCTATGAAAAGTATATGGCACCCACTCTTTCTGCAGACCAAAAGGTGATTTTTGAAAAATCCCTTATTGCTACTGCCCCATTTTTTGGATCAAGTGATCATCCCCCAAAGAGCGCCCTTGAACGCACACTCTTGCGAAATGGCTGGCAGGGAGAGCTTCCAGAACTAAGAACTTTCATCTTTCATACAGAAGTCTTTTTTACAAAAGAAAGGGGGGAAATACGTCGAGTCTGCATCATAACTACAACGGCTTCCGGTGGAAATAGTGCTGTCACACGTGCAGTGAATGCATTTTTTACGTCGCGCGCTCTAGAATGCCAGGTAATAGATATAGAAACATTTGCAAAACAGCATGACACTATTCAAAAAGCAACAGGCTATTCATACGATGAGCTCTATGCAGAAATCTTTCAAAAGAAAAATCAGCCAAATATACAAAATGGCTTTCCGGAATTTCTTACTGAACGAGAAGCACTCAATAGGAGTTTAGCAAAATATATCGCTCCCTGCACGATGCAAAAAGTTCGAGATACAATAAAGTGCCTATCTCCAGATCTTATCATCTCAACAAGAAGCTATACGTTTGAAGACATATATCTTGCTCATGCCCTGAATACTCCTATGAGGATTCTCTATTGCGACTGGCACCACTTTATTCATGTTGATCAAATCGGAAAAAATGATCCATCTCTTGTAAAATTTTGGCTCCCCTCTCTCTCTTCAAGAGCTTTTAGCCATCTTTTAAAAAACGAAACTAATCCCGATGATTCATGGCAACAAACGGCAGAAAAAATTGCAGCCCTTACAAAAATGACTGCGAATGAAGTGCTCGCTTCCTTTGAGGAAATTGGCTATCCCGTTGGAGATGAGTATGTACCAATTGATGATGAGGCTGAACTTTGTGCTATCCGCAAGAGATGGGAGCTTAAAGAAAGTGACCAACCTGTACTTGTAACGATGGGCAAAAATGGCGTTGGCATACTACGCGACCTCTTTTTGCAGATTACTCGGGCACCAAAGAATAAGACATACTTCTTTGTTACCGGAACAAACCATGAGCTTAAAGAAAAATTTTCTAAAGAGGTTTCTAAGCTTGGACTTTCGCATGTACGAGTGCTCGGTCATATCTCCCACCAGGATATGGCTGATCTGATGAATATATCTGCTTTTGTTGTTTCAAAACCAGGTGGCGCCCAAACTGCTCAGTGCCTTGCTATGGGAAAGAAAATGCATATACCCTTTGCCCACACGCTTTGGGAAAGCGGAAACGAGTATGAGCTGAAAAAACGAGGGTTTACTACAACCCTCAATTCCGAAATTGCTCCTATAAAGCCCCAGACCGTGCTCAACTGGCGAGAACGAATCGAGAAAGCACTTCAACTATGTGAGCGAAGAGGCTTCGCTCACTAGAAAAAGCGCTCTCTCATCCTGTGAAAAATTTCTTTGCCCAGCCCCACAAGTTTGTAGGCACTTCAGGAAGTGGGAAAACCCTTTTTTCTATCTGCGGCAGTATTTCGAGCGGTTTTTCACAAAAGAGCGGCATGCTGCTTACTGTCTTTTCAATTTCTAACGTGCGATTTTCTATGAAGCAGTGTGTTGCTGCATCTGGAAGCTTAGGAACAACAGTTTCTACCGTTTTCTCAAAAAACACCTCTGTGACATCTACACTGTTTGCAAGTTCAAAAGTACGATTTTCTATGAAACAGTGTGTAGCTGCATCGGGAATGATACCTTGCTGGATAGACGCAACAACTGTTTGATTTGCAGAAAGTAGGGGTTCCATTGCACCATTAGGCGAAGCGACCGTGTCAAGGGTGTTCGTAGCTAGATCAAGATTTAGTGCTTTCATAGCTTCACCTTGAGGGGCATTTGGCATAGGCGCAGAAACTGCTCTCGAAAAAAGCCCAGAAATACTAAGTAGTGACACTCCAACGAGCGCACCACCAACTACAAGTAATGTAATAGGACGTCTATAGCTTCTTGGTTCATCGCTTGTAAGCCTAGATTCTTTCCATACCCCTGCAATTCCCAAAAGCGTAAGAGTCCCGCCAACGGCTAGTGGACCAACTATTGGCACTCGAGAAATATGCGAAAAAGCGATACTCGCTCCACGTTGCAGGCTAGGATTATTATAAAGCGCCGAGGCACTTTCTCTAATTGAAGAAGTAATATTCATAAGAAGATCCTTTATTTAGTATACACCTACATCTATCCTCTAGTTTCGATATTTCTGCAAGGATAAAAAGCAGTTAAACAAGTTGCTTAATATTTTGTGGGAGTGGGAAGTGCTTTGCCATTGTAGGACTCTAAGCGAAGAATCACTGCTACCTTTGCTTCTTTGTACAAAGATTCAGAAGGGAGTATGCGCACTGCATCAAAGTAGGGCTCTAGCTGCGCTTTATATTTTGTTGCAGCACGGCTAGCATCCTCTTCTGATGCAAATTCTACAAAATAGCCGCTTTCTCCTTCTTCAATTGATGGCAAAAGCATAAAGTGATTCCACCTGTGGTTTTGCAGGTTAAAAAAATACGCCCTTTTTTGAGAGGGTCCATAAAAAGAAAGAAGGCTTGTCACCTGGTAGCGATCAGAGACAAGAAAATCGCTTTCTGGATTATATCCTGAGCGAGTCAGCACTCCTCCGATATGTTCTACCCCAAGGCCTTGTTTAAAGGGATTTATTTTGTAGGGCAAAAAGAGTGTACAGCCTATGAGAAAGAGTGAAAGGAGAGAGCCTGCTATAAGATATTTTTTTGATGCATACTCTGCCATCAAAATAAATGCCGTTGGATAGCAGGCCACTGCCCAATTGCCCTGTACCTTTTCAAAAAATGAAAAGAAAAAAACTACCGAAAAATAAAAGAGCGTCGCAAGTGATAAAAGCCTCACCTTTTGCTGATTCCACAGAGCTCCAATAATTAAGATAAAAAAAAGTGGAGATGCGAGAGCAAACTGCGCTGCTAAAAACTCGATTGGATTTGGTTTTGCAACGTTATCGATACTTGCTTTTACATGCTGAAAAGTTACAAAGTTATGTTCTATATTCCAGATAAGACTGGGAATGAGTCCTAGAAGTGATATCGCCACTCCTGCAAGAAGATTTTTTCTATAGAAATACCCTATCGGCACCCAAACGGCATAGATAGGCCACTTCCAAAGAGCTCCACAGGCAATGATAAGGCCAGAAAGCCTAAGATCCTTGCATGCAGCTAGAAGGGCAAGCGTCCAAAAGAGGACAAAAGCAGAATCTGTCGTCGCTAAAAAGCCAGAAAAAATACCAAGTGGTGAAAAGGAAAAGCAAATTGCTGCTAAGCGCGCCTTTGTTTCTTCAATAGCGGATGCTTTTGCAAGAAAATAGATTGCAAAGGAAAGCAGCGTAGAAAAGATAAGGCTCATAAAGCGAACACCAAGCTCGCTATCTTGAAATATGCTCGTCCCTGCTGCAATCTGCCAAGCGATTCCACAAGGCTTGCTGTAGTAGCAGTAAGAGAGCATTTTACTCCATGTCCAGTACTGCGCTTCATCCGGCATAAGGTGAATATCGGCAAAGAGGATCATAGCGAGCACAATGCACTTAGAAAAAAGGATCCAAAAAAATAGGCTCATGATTCTGGTAGGCTAAAGAGATCCTTAACGGCTTGTATTGTGGTGGCCCTTCCGATATCACCAATGGCATCGAGGAGTGGAATCTTTTTGGGGCAGACTCTTTGGCAGTTTTGGGCGTTGCCGCAGCCAGATACCCCTGCATTTGTCATCATTTTTTCAAGCCTTTTTGCTTTTTGCATGCCGGCTATCGGGTGAAGGTTAAAGAGCCTTACCTGACCAATAATTTGCGGGCCCATAAAGGGCGATCTATCGCTCACTTGAGGACACGCTTCAACACAGCAGCCGCATGTCATGCATTGCGAAAGATGGTACATGACATCCTGCTTTTGCTGGGATATCTTCGGGCCAAATTCTTTCCCTTGAGAGTTATCTGCCTCTACCCAAGCTGCAACCTTTTTAAGGTTATCAAACATCGAGGATCTATCGACAATAAGGTCTCTAATAAGGGGAAACTTTGTAAAAGGGGCGATAGTGATAACAGCATCTTCTTTTATGAGCTGCTCAATAAGTGCCGTACAGGCTTGGCGGGGCTTGCCATTGATGATCATAGAGCAAGAGCCGCACACCTCTTCGAGACAGCCTGCTTCAAAGGCAACAGGAGAGGTTTTCTCCCCCTTCCTATTTACAGGATTTCGTTGAATTTCCATAAGGCTTGAGATAATGTTTGCATGAGGCTTTAGCGTAAGCTCAAATTCCTCCCAATACTGCTTTCCAGGCTGTCCACGAAAAATATTTAATATATATTTCATACAGGTAATGGTATCTCATTTGGAAGGTTTTCAAAATGGGGCACGCTCTTTTCATGCCGTGAATAGTCTCTAAGGACTGGAGCAATATATCTCGTATCTACTGCCCTATAGGTAATATCCGGCTCCCCTGTTTCTGGATTCCATGTTGCGATAGTTGTTTTTAGCCAGTTTGCATCATCGCGAGCGGGATATTCGTCCTTTGCATGCGAGCCTCTACTTTCGTTACGAAGAAGTGCTCCCTTAGCTATTACAAGAGCTATTTCAACCATAGGCTCAAATTGATTTGCAAAGATATAGCTTTGATTTGCGATTCTACCCGTATCGTCAAGCTGTATCTTTTTTTGTCTTTCTCTGAGCTCTTTTATCTTATCTATCACCTTCGTAAGATCGCTATTATTTCGCTTTACAGTAACATAGCGAACCATCCAGTCAGAGAGCTCGTCATAGAGCTTGTAGATATTTTCATTTCCAAAGCGAGAAGTAATTTCAGCTCGCTTTGCCTGCTCGAGCTCAAGCTCTTTATTAGAAGGCTCTTTTTGCTTGCCAAAGACCTCGACAAAACGATCTACCTCATGTGCCGTCACAAGCCCTCCAAAGATGCATGAGAGAAGCGAATTTGCCCCAAGCCTATTTGCTCCATGATAGAGATAATCAGATTCTCCGCAGTTAAAGCAGCCGGCAAGGTTTGTCATCTGGCGATAGCGACTCATGCGGTCACTATCTGTAGAAGCCGGCCAGTCTACCCAAGCCCCTCCCATGGAATAGTGAACAGCAGGAAAAATTTTCATCGCTACCTTTGTAGGACTCTCCCCTGTAAATTTTTCGTAGATATCTAATATTGATTCGAGCTTCTTAAGCCTCTCCGGTGGAAGATGCGAAACATCGAGGTAAACCTGCATACCCTCCCCGCAGCCAAGACCCTGCTCGCATATCCGCAGGATCTCTCTTGAAGCAATATCTCGGGGAACAAGATTGCCATAGGCAGGATAGAGCTCTTCAAGAAAATACCATGGCTTACCTGAGATTCCGGCTTGTATACGGCGTCCATCTTGAGAGATAAATTCTTTACCCGAGTTGCCATGCACCCAGAGCCTGCCCCCTTCTCCGCGGCTTGATTCAGACATAAGGCGCATCTTGTCCTCACCAACAATTGCTGTAGGATGAATCTGAATAAATTCACCATTTGCATATTGCATGCCCTGGAGATAGAGCCGTCCATTTGCAGCACCGGTACAGAAAGTGGAGTTTGTTGACTTTTTAAAGAGCACGCCAAGCCCGCCTGTCGCAACGACAACAGCATCTGCATGGACAACTTCTAACTTCATGTTAAAATGATCCATCATCACAATGCCGGAGCATCTTCCTGCTTCATCCTGGCAAAGACGCATGAATTCATGGTTTTCAAATTTCTGCACAAGGCCTGCCACTTCATACCTTCTTACCTGCTCATCAAGGGTATAAAGAAGCTGCTGCCCGGTCGATGCACCGCAGAAGACTGTTCTATGAAAAAGTGAGCCTCCAAAGCGTCTGACATCGATATTCCCTTCCGGCGTACGGTTGAAAGGGCACCCTAACCTATCCATCATACGGATAATCCCGGGAGCGCTTAAGCACATCTCGACGACGGGGGCTTGATCTGCCAAGAAATCTCCCCCTTTAATAGTCTCATAGGCGTGAATAAGTGGTGAATCGCCCTCATTTTTTATGTTAAGTGCTGCATTGATGCCGCCTTGTGCACATACTGAGTGCGACCTCTTTACCTTAGTAATGCTGACAAGCTTTACCTTAATCCCAAGCTCGCAAAGACGCATAGTGCATGCAAGGCCCGCAAGTCCACCTCCAACAACCACTACCTCTTTTTTTGTCATACTATTAATACCGTAAATTTATCCAATAGACACCCCAGATACAAGCAAAGCCTAAAAATATCAACGCACACATTAAGGCATTTGAAAAGATGCGAACAAGCCTTTGCGACCGCTCCGATGCTGAAACTCCCCAAGTAATTGCAAACGTCCAGAGACCGTTACAGCCATGAAATGCAGATAGCAGTACAAAGATCGAATAGAGGACGCAAATAAAGACAGATTTATAGGTATCTCTCAGCATCATAAGGACGGCCGTTCCGAAGTTATCCGACATCGCTACAAGCTCATCAGAGCCAGGCTTTAGCTCCTCCATCTTTGCCACTATATTTTTTTGGAGCAAAACCTTTTCATCGGCACGAACTTTTTCGGCATATTCTTTGTTATATTGCTCAGGAGGCTCGAGCATAAAGGGCTCTTTTCGCCTTAGCTCCTCTCTTGCTTTATCGATCATTGCTTTATCAAAGAGAGTAAGATCCAGCCTAGGAGCTAGCGTGTAAAGACCAGGATCTAAAGAAACCTTGACCAAATGCTCACTAAACACACCAGAGGAGACCTCGGTAGGCACCTTATAAAAACGCATGTAGTAGACATGCAGCCCTATAGCAACAATCAAAAGAACAGAAGTGACTCTCTGCCAGGTGAAGGCTATATTTTTCCCATAGGGAAGCTGAACATGAGAGCCATCCGATGGTATCGAGTTAATCCTAGCCATCCAAATGCGCTCAAAACCTAAATAGACATGCACAAGAAGCGGCAAACCTATAAAAGTAAGTTCTATAACCTGAAGGTAGGGAAGTGTATGGATCCAGTTTACTGCCTCGATAAAGCCTTTGCCATCATCTCCTAAGAATAGTGTAGCTTGAGAATTTGTAAAGAGATGTTCCACAAGATAGAGTAAAAAGAAAAAGCCTGCTACTGACTGAAGCCTGCGCCTTAACATGGAGCATCCTCCCATCTGTCAAAAAAGGCAAGATATCCGGGAATATAGATAAAGGGATGTTCAATCTTTGGATCTTTGCTAAGCAGATCGAGCTCTTTAATATGGCCATCGATTTCCGCTTTGATCTTTTCAATATCAAGATCCTTTCGCTCAGGAACCACGCTCAAACATTCTTCGATTTTTTCAACAAGGGGCAAAAAGGACTCTCCATCTTCACAAGCTGGCTCAAAGCATTCGATAAGAGATCTAATCGTATGACACTCTTTTAGCCATTCAGGGCCCCAGTCTTTAAGGTGGGAGTTTCTTGTTTTCTGCAGCACGTCACATACAAACTTCTCTAAGCTGCGAAGTTCATTCATAAATGCAAGGCAATTTGGAAGAAGCATCTTGGCATGAGCAGCTATCAAAATTCTCGCATCAAATAGCAGGTGACAGTAGCTTCTTAAATGCTCTAAAAGAGCATCTATTGAGTAGGAATCATCTATCGGCACGAGAGCCCACTTATCAAGTCCATTTTTTAGATCTTCAAACGCTCTTTTACAGAGAATCCCTTCTGATAACGGACAGATATTTGCGACTATGCCATACTTTGGCTCATAAATATGCTCTCTTGCACGATCTACAGCAAGCCTTAGCGTTTTGCCGAGCGATGCTTGATCAACATCCATTAAGGCATGCCTATCGAGAAGGCCTATATCGAGAAAAATCTCATCTTCAACAAGCCTTGCAGCTCTCGCGTTTCTTTCCCTATGATAGTCCCAAGATCCTTCTATGAGGTACTCTTTTTCAAATGCTTCGAGTATGATATCTACGCGCTCTTCTTCAAAGGTTTTTACATACTGCATCGCCTTTGCAAAGTTGATCATGCGGGCTATATGTCCATGCAGCTCATATGCTTCTTTCATCATCTCAAAGCGCGTTTTATGGTCTTTTATCCCCATAAAAAAGGAAAAGGGCTTGATAAAATGATATCGCTTTTCCAGGCCATGAATTTCGCTAAGAAGTGTATCTAGAAGCATTTCTTGTCCGATAGGAGCAAGCTCTTGCTGGGCTCTTCGAACAAGTGAGGGCCGCGTCTTCTCAACCTGGACAAGCAATTCCTCGAGCGTATCTAGTGCAAATAAATAGGCGCTTTTAATTTGCAAGGGTGCTTTTTTTAGCTTGTCGTGGGCTTCATTTTGTGCCTCTGCAATCTGAGGCTGAATCTCTTCAACACGTATCCAAAACTTTCGGAAGATATAGTTGATATCATCTTTAGTTTCTGCCTTGCTAAAGGCTTGAAAGGGATTTTCTACATCTTTAAGGATAGTAGATACCTCGTCGATAAGATGAGCGATCACTTGCTGATCAAATCCACAAATCTCTAAAAGGCGCTTCGTATCCAAAAGCTCGTAATAGAGCCTTATGAGTTCATCTCTAAGGTCTTTAAGCCGCGCAGAGCGGTGGGTAATTTCATTTCGCAGCTTTACAACATCATGCTCGTAGGGCATCTCCTGGCATATTTCAAGCAAACTTCGAGAAGAGAGCGTGCCCAAATAAAAGCGTGCAAGCCCCCCCTTTAGCTCATCCGTTAGCTTTTTTCTCATATCGAGAAAGCTTTCCGTAAGATCTTGATAGGGTGAGATATTCCAAAAAACTTCAAAAAGCCGCCGCTTTATTGCAGATTTATCATCCTCTGCTACTCTCTCAGAATGCTCTGCCTCTTTTGCAAGTTTTGTAAGAATCTCAGGCATTGTAGCCTTTAGTTCTAAGAAATCTGCGTAGAGACTAGTAAGTTTTGACTCGATTTCCTGATAACTTGCTTTAGCAAGGTCTTGTTTTGAAAGCTGCAGTGCCTTTACCCGCGTCTCAAGGGCAAGATATTCCCCTTCTAGATCTTTATAATACTTCATCCCTGCTGTAAGGGTAAAAAATGAAATTGCGTACTCTTTCATTTTCTCTATTTTTTCTGAGCGCTCTTTTGCATGGCTGATAAGTGCCTCTAGCTCGCGGTATCGCTCCTCATAAAATGCTTTTGCCTCTTCAGCACTTTGCCCTTCATAGTTTTTTTGAAGGATGCGATTTGCCTCATCGGGAAGATCACTATATGACACAAGCTCCGGTGAAAAAAGCTGCTGCAAAAGCGGTGCAGCGCGAGATTTACTGGCCTCTTTTTCCCGATCGATTGGGTTTTCGACAGCACTCGGCTTTACCTCTTGTAAGACAGGCTGCTCTTTTGGTTTTGGCTTTTCGGCGATTTTTGCTTTAAGCGCTGGATCTTTTGCAAAAAAAGCATCCACAATGGCATTAAAGGAGAGTTTTGCTTCATCTGGCGACTGGGCCATGCGAGGCAAAACTTTTGCAACTAGATTTTTATAGACCTTTTTACTTCCCCACTCAGTCATCATGAGGGCCCTATCTTTGAAAGAGAGGTGGTCAAAAATGGAAGGATCAAGGCTAAGAAGAAGTTTCTTTAGATCATCATCACTATAGTGTGCGATAAGCTTTTTTGCATCGCGAGAAAATGCGCTCCAGTCAGTCATCGATTCTTTCGACCTCGTTTGTCCACTTCCCTTTTTACACAAGCTGCAACTTCTTTACAAAAAAAAAGCATCTTGTTCACCTGAACGCGAGTCCGCACGGAGCCAAAAAAGGTAATAAATTATAGAGTGAATCAATTACAGGTGTTCTCGGAAAATTTCTTTTATCCCCTCTTGCCAGAAATGCGCGGTAACCGGACCTAGTTTTTTCGTGAATCGATCGCGACTTAAGCATAATGCTTCGCAGTCACCAAAGTCTTTACATATACGAATAAAGCCTGTCAAATCTACGCGTTCGACTTCATCTGTGCTTTTTATTTCAATAAAAAGAGGTGTTTTATTTGGCCTCTCGATTACAAGATCTACTTCGACTTGGCTTGGTGTTATGATATAAGAAAATCGATATTCCGGCTCAAAATAGCTTGCAAGTCGCATGATTTCTAAAATAATGTAGTGTTCAAAGGCATCTCCAAAGCTTGGGGTTCTCTCTACAAGAGGAATAGAGAGTCTTCTAGAAAGAGCACGTACAACACCTGGATCAAAAAAATAGAACTTGGGCGTTGCCCCCAATCTTTTGCGAAACGAGTTGTGAAATGGTTCGAGAAAAAAGCCCAGCAGGGTATCTTCTAAAAGGGAAAAGTAGGATGCGACAGTTTTATCCTCCACACCTACATCACGGGAAATATTAGAATAATTTACTATTTTGCCATTACACTGGGCAGCGACTTCTAAAAATTTGCGAAAAGGGTCAAGGTCTCGCACAAAATGTTCATCCCAGATTTCTTCTTTAAGGTATGTGGTTGCATAGGATTGCAAAAATTGGCTTCGTTCTTTTTCTGTATCAAGACGAAATAACTCTGGCAGGCTGCCCCATTCGAGTGCAAAGGTAAGGTCAAAAGTTTTCCCAAGTTCAAGAAAGCTTAAAGGGAAAAAATTGTAAACAAAGGCCCTTCCTGCTAGGAGGTTTGCACCTCCCTTTTTAAGCTTGCGTGCGGAAGACCCTGTCATAACAAATTTTTTATCAGTTTCCCCCATAAGATGATGTACAACATCTAGAAGCTTTGGCACCTTTTGAATCTCATCAATCACAACATGTGTTGTAGTTTCAGGAAGAGCCATAACGATTTCATAAAGAGTTTCTGGTTTTCTTAAAAACCGGTCAGCTTCGTCTGGTTTTAAGAGGTTGCAAAGCAATGTCGTATCTGCTGGAAATGTTTGTTTTAAAAGCGTGCTTTTTCCGGTGCCCCGTGCACCAAAGAGAAAAAAACTTCTTTTTTTTGATAACTGTAGGAGTCGCGAAAACATTAGACAAAGACCCTCTTTTCCCTTAATTTACTACGAAATTGCTTTTACAGTAAATCGGAATCATGAAAATCCGTAGCATACTACGGATTTGTCTGACAATTTCGTAGTAGACTACGAAATTACAGACGTAGTATAGAGAAAAATAATGAGCACTATTACACCAGACGATCGTTTTTATGATCGCGTACAGCCCAATCGCCTCTCACCAAAAGATGAGCGCATCAAATTTCTCGAAAAAAAGCTCTCAAGCGCTTTTCGCAAAGGATTGAATGTAGGTGTGCAGGGGCTTCATCGGATAGCACCATCTGATCACCTTCCGATAGAAGCTACTGTTTTTAGAGCAGAGGGAAAGCCGATGCATCTCTTGAGCTGGAACATGCTCTCAGACACTCACCTTGGAAACTACTATCGCAACATAAACCTTGTAGATGCCGTGTTGAATGATCCTGCAATACCTGCAGAAAACAAGTTTAAAACACGAGGACACTGGCTCCTCTTTTTTATGGCAGATCATCTGAGGAAAACAGGGCGAGATACAATAACACTCGATAAAAATACCATCCGCCAATTTGTAGAAGAATACCCCTTTGAGAGGGGGTTTTCTAAAAAGGATGCAAAGGAAATAGTTGAGCACTTTCTTGAAAACGGTCTTGAAGAGCCTTTTATGAAGTCAGTGCAGCATGCAATTGAAATTCATTTTTCCATTAGCGAGGGATACCTTCGCTGGGAAAATCGCCTTCCTCTTATCAAGGCAAATAAGCCCCTTCTTAAACAAATTGCCAAGCAAGATATTATCTGCCTGCAGGAATGTACAACCCCTCGCGATATATTCTCCCTTCTTCCTAAAAAAGAGTATCAAATAATCCATCACGCTGTACAGGCGGGCGACAATGCTGTCATTGTCTTTAATGCAGAAAAATATGAGGTTATGAAAGATGAAAATGATTTGCCCCTCATCAAAAGATTTAGCCTCGGCAATAGCAGTAAGCCCTGTATCCTTTGCACGCTCAAATCTCGCTTAGATCCAGAGGCTCTTCCTCTTGTTGTTGGATCGATTCATCATCCAGGAGGTGATGAAAATGAGCTAAACCACATACAGCAGCAGCTTGAAGAGCTCCAAGGCAAAGAAAACTATGATGTCTTTATTTTAGGCGACTTCAACCACTTAGAAGATTTTTTTCAAAAGCTGCCAAAGAAATTTTCTATGATGATGCCAAAAGATGGAACAATGGCAGGCCCAGACTATGGAAGTACCAACAAACCAATCGATGGTCTCTATACAAATAGAGCAAATAAGGTAGCACTGAGCGTTGTACAAATGCCGCACGCCCCACCGATAAACCTCCCTTTAAAAATCACAATTCGTTTATACTGATGTGATGTCAGACCACCCTATTTCTGTAATTGTTGAACGGACTGTTACAAAAGGCAATAAAGAAGCCTTTGAAAAGCTCTTAGATGAAATCATAGCTGCAAGCAGCCTTTTTCCTGGCTATATTGATACAAAAGTGCAAAAGCCAGCAGCAGATGATGACCACACCTATCGCGTGCTCTTTCGCTTTCAGTCTCAAAAATGTCTTGATAATTGGATCGATTCTAAAGAGCGCCATAGGCTCGTAGAGAAAATCGATACACTCCTTGAAAAACCAACAAGCCCCCAGATTATAACAGGCCTCGAAACCTGGTTTGCCCTTCCGGGCCAAAAAAGCATAACCCCGCCGCCTCGCTACAAAATGGCAACAGTTACCTTTATTGCGATAACTCCTCTCCTTATGACCTTCCACTACTTTTTTGGTGAGTATCTTGCCAAACTGCCCTTTGCCCTTCGATTTCTCGCATCCTCACCATGGATTGTGCTGATCATGACCTACTTCTGGATGCCTCTTATGACAAAGCTCTTTAAATTCTGGCTCTATCCCAAAAAATAACGATACTTGCTACGCTTGGGAACAGTATGATCTCCAAAAGCCTCGAACAGCATTAAGCACCAATTGAATGGTTGAGCCATTTGATCGATCTGGATGGTGGACAAGAGAAGCCTTGCGAAACTCATTACCAAAATTTTGACAATTCCAGCCAGGAAAGGTTTTTTCTAAGACGGGAGGACAATCTAGGGCAAAAGGCCTTTGAATCACCCACTCCATTCTTGTAACGTTATCGAGCGTATCGAGATATTCTATGTCGTCAATAGTAACATTCCTGCAAATCAATACGCTTTTTAGCTTTTCATTTTCATGAAATTCTGTTGAGGCAGTTTGCCTAAGCATGTAGAGCGACTGAAAAAGGTTAATAGATCGAACTACAGTATCGAGAGGAGCAGCCCCTGCCTTTGCCCCTCTGTAGAGGGAAAGTGCTGCCGATGAAGCTCTCCAGATGCGCATGCAGATATTTGTTGCAGGCATAAGCTCAAGTCCCGCTAAACCAAGCGCAGTAATTACCCGATCACCAAATGATTTCTTTGACGAAAGCTCTGAATAAAGGGCATATGTTCCTCCAAGAATATGAACCATAGAGGCAAGATACTCAGAGTTCGTAAACCCTCGTACCCCCCAATAGGCACATGCCGTCCCAAAGAGAATAAGATCACTTGTTGAAAGTGCAACCTCTCCTGCCTTTTCTAAAGTAATCTTGTCAGATTCCGATGGCTGAAGGCCATATTTTTCAAGAAGTGCAAAAGCCCTGCTATTATTTTTATTAGTTGCTAGCGAAAAAAGTGTTTTATCTTTTGGAGCGACACCATCAAGCAAAAGCTTATGGAAAATATCCATTTGGCCCTCTTCGAGCGAAAGGCGAAGGAGCCGATCTCCATGCTCTTTATACTCAGCACCAACAAGAATGAGAGCAAGAAATCCTTTAAAATTATGGGCAACAATAGCCTTTTCTAACGGGAGCTTTCCTTCGCTATCTCGCCTATTAAGCCTCTTAAGATATTCTTTTTTTTCTGCATCAGTTAATGCAGGCAGCGCCTCTTGAACAGTTGCTACCTTCTTTGCTATTCGAGCCGCATCATCCTCTATAGTAAGAGAAGGTGCATTTTGTGTATGTGTTGTAGAATTAATACTTGCCATAGCCTACTACTATAACACAAAATGACTTATTACTATAATATGTTTTGATTTGCTTCTACCCAAGGAATTATATTCGTTCGCAAATAGGTTGCAAATTGACTACTATTATTTGATACGATTGCTTCATGGACTCTCACTCGATACTCGTCAAGGTCGGGATAGACGATAGATTTACGCTTTCCAAGTCCGGTTACTACTAAATTAGTAAAAAGCTGAGCCACCATATCGGTACGAACGGGAAGATCAAAGGGCGCAATACGATAAAGAGCCATATGCACTTTGGCGGCTATTATAATGGGATCAACCCTCTTCTGTACATCTTGTTCATATTCTAATGCAAGTTGAGAAAGCTCTCCTCCAATAGCCGTAGATCGCACCGTCTGGACCATTCCAACACGTGCGCACTCATGGACAAGTTCTTGATAATCCTCTCTTCGCACCAATGTATTTTTCACACCCATCAACAGATCATAAATTTTCTGATCACTAACTCTCAAGTTATTGCGTGCCACTACGGGAATTACCATCTCACTCCGCCTATAGGCAAAAGGCTCCTTATCCCCAAGAAATGTCTGTCCTACAAGCATAAGTCTTGCAAGAAATGAAGCCCTATCTTTAGGAACTTCAAGCACCTCTAATCGACTCATGGCAAGCGCGTGCCGTGCATAGCACGTTCGATCTTGGTGAATTTCAAAGCCATTTTTTTCAAAAGAGGGCATTCCTACATCTTCAGCAAATTTTGCACCCTGTTTGATGACAAAACGGATGCGCTCTTCGGCCTTTTTTTGGCAAAGAGCTGCACTTTCTTGCTGAAAAAATGGACAGGAGACCTTGCCATCGAGCACAAACTGTCTGCCCATAAGTGGAAAGCGCTTCAGGTAGGGAGAAAAACTAAAAGACTCTGCTAGAGCGCCCATTGGTAGCGCAACCAAGGCAATCGCTGCGACTTTTGCTACCGTCTTAATACCTGAAAAGAGTGTAGAAAAAAAAGATTCGCTTCCATTGCTAGAAAATAAAGACCGTTCGATTTTCATGTGTAGACCTTTCGTAATTAAGAAGCGAAAGTATGTAGCATACGCAATTCATTTCACGCAAAGCTAAATCTTAAAGGCAATCACGATTCAATATGATCATTTGGATAGAAGGGCTCGATGTGAACGGTGACATCTTGCACTTGAGGCCAGGCCGTTTGGATGCTGTTACGAACATGCTGGCTGATGGTGTGGGCTATGTCGACAGAAAGGGTGGGATCCACCTCGATATCGATGTCAACATGGGCATCTGGACCGTAGTGCTGTATGCGAATTTTTTCTGTGCCAAGAACTCCTTCAACCAGCATAGCTGCTTTGCGAACTTTTTCAAATAATTCACTTTCTGGTACGCGGTCAAGCAGTTGGTTTAAGTTTTTTTTAGCAGCAAAAAGACCCATACCACACATGCAGCAGGAAATGAGAAGCGCACCGATGCGGTCGCATATGCCGCTAATCGAAGGAAAGAGCGCTGCAGCACCAAGCGCAATAAGTGCAAGGAGGCTGTTTAGGCTATCTGTTCTAAAATGGAGAGCCTCAGCAAGCAGCGCAGGGCTTTTTTGCTCCGTTGCAACCCGGCGCATTTTTCTATAGGAAAATTCTAAAAGAAGCACTGTCACAAGCGCAAAAAGCCATGCATAGGAGCTCATGCTAGAGTCTCTAGCACCTGTTATGATGTGCCAGAAAAGCCCAATTCCTGCAATCGTCAAAAAAAGGCCAAGTTGAAGGCCAGCGATTGGCTCATAGCGACCATGGCCAAAGGGATGCTCTTCGTCTGGCGGCCTTGCAGCAAGAAAGATCGAAAGCACTAAAATAAGGCTTGAAAAGACATCCGCTAGCGTTGCCAAGCTATCTAAAAGAAGCGTTTTACTATCAAAGAGCAAAAAGCCTACAAACTCAAAGACTACTATTAGTAAGCGGACGCCAATCCCTACCGAAGCGACACGAATGATTGCACGATTTCTCTCTTTTCGTGCTGCAAAAACAGCCTCTGAGAGTTTGAGTTTTTCAGGAAATCCCATGAAAAAGCCTCTTCACATTTTCTGAAGTCATTGTACCGAGCGTCTCGACATCGATCGATCGAAGCTTTGCGACAAATTTTGCAGTCTCTACAAGATAGGATGGCTCATTTTGCTTGCCTCTATAAGGCTGCGGGGCAAGATAAGGAGAATCAGTCTCTATAAAAAACCGATCATGAGGAAGATATTTTGCTACCTCTTGAAGGGCTACACTTTTACTGAAGGTAACAATACCGCTTAAAGAGATGTACCAGCCTCTATCTACCGCCTCTTTTGCCTCTAGCATACCTCCTGTAAAGCAGTGAAGCATTACCGGCATATCTCTTGGTATAATCGAAAAAAGATCTGCAAAGGCATCTCTACAATGGATAACAAGAGGAAGGGAGCAGCTATAGGCAAGCTCAAGATACTGCTCGAGCTTTTTCTTTTGAACCTCTTTTGGCGCAAGGTTATAGTGATAATCGAGTCCTGTTTCACCAATCGCTACAAGATGTCCCTCTTTTGCAGCTTTTTCGATAGCAGCATAAAATGCTGTATCATCCTTTGCAGCATCATGCGGCGTAAGGGCGGCTGCTGTATAGACTTTTGTGCCAAAATCTTCTTTTGCAAGCAAAAGCGCCCTCTCTAAATCATCACAATCGCATGCGACATTAATAATTGCAGAAAGCTTTTCGTTTTTTGCCCTGACAAGAAGCGGCTCTAGCTCGGGATGATTGTCATAGGTAAGATGTGCATGGGCATCGATAAACATAGCACTTACTCTTTTGTCTTCTTAAGAGCATTTATGACGATATCTGGAGTTATTACTTCAGGCAATACTTCCGGCTTTGAACTGCCGTTATAGACAACGTAAACAGGTACGCCATTTCTTCCAAGGCTTCTGATATATCGAGTGATTGTCTCATCATTTGTTGTCCAATCGGCTTTCATTTTTACGACGCCATATGTTTTAAACGCCTCTTTTACCTTATCAGATTCAACCACAAGGCCATTTGTCTGGCACGTAAGGCACCACTTTGCAGTAACATCGACAAAGACGGTTTTTCCTTGGGCGATAAGGCTTTCAAGCCGCTGTATAGAAAAATTTTCCCAGCCATCTGTGACTGACATATCTTTTTCTACGCTTCGCATCTTATGAACATGGCTGATAAGAATCCATGAGCCTGCCAGAAGGAATATACAAGCAAAGACCTTTGCTATGATGCGGCATCTTCTTTCCCTGTCAAGTCCGCCCCAATTACCATAGATCCATGCGCCAAAGGCAATGCTAAAAAAGCTAATAAGCAGCACAAGCGATGAGAGATTTTGCGTCTCTGCATCAAGCACCCAAACAAGCCAAAGCACTGTGGCGAGCATAAAAAAGCCCATAAGCTGCTTAAAGGAAACCATCCAGCGTCCGGGTTTTGGCAAAAATTTGCTCAGTGCCGGAAAAAGACAGATAAGTAAAAAGGGAAAAGCCATACCAAAGCCAAGAGCAGTAAAGATGGCAAAGGAATAGGCCGGCTGAAGGGTAGCTGCAAAGCCAATCGCAGAACCCAAAAGCGGTCCTGTGCAGGGAGCTGCGACAAATGTTGCAAGCACACCGCTCGCAAAGGATGCAAAATAGCTTGGTTCCTTGCTCTCTTTGGCTATGGATTGCTCCAAGCCACCTGTTGCAGATGATACTGAAATGCCAAATTCAAACAGCCCAAAGAGGCTAAGAGAAAGGAGAAAAAGTATAATAATCATAAAGGCAACAAAAAGAGGCTCCTGGAGCTGAAAACCCCAGCCTATAACATGCCCAAACGACTGAAGGACATATATTGCCCCGGAAAGTATCCAAAAGGAAACGAGAACTCCTAAGGCATAGATAAAGCCATGTTTTGCAAGTAAGCTTCTGCCGAATCCTTGTAGCTGGACAAAGTGCATAAGCTTTATGCTAATGACAGGAAGCACACAAGGCATAACATTAAGAATTATACCCCCTACAAATGCCCAAACGAGAATCTTCATAAATTCTGATTTCATAAAGATACTTATTTCATTGAGCAATTTGCGATACCAGACGCCATTTTCAAGTGCTGCAAGATGCTCATCGACATTCTGAACTTTTGGCTGCTGAGATGCTGCATATTTTTGTTCAAACTGCGACTCAGGTTCTGCATGCTTTGGCCTTGCTACTTTGACTTTCCAACTAGATTTAAGAGGCCCAAGCACGCTCTCTTCCTCTACAACAAGCACGCCGCTTAAAGGATAGAGCGTCGTCGACTTAAGAAATTTATCGCTTTTCACCTTAACGATGAGCGTCTTTTTATCTTTTGAAAGCTCCCAGGAAGCTCTCTCATGCGGATTTACTACATCTTCTTGTTCGATAAAAAAATCTGCGCTCTTCACATTTGCAAAGGGAAGATCTTGATGGACGTGAATTTCAAGTGTATCTCCTCTAACATCTGCTTTTGCAAATTTTGCATCGTGTGGAAGAGCCTTTCTTGCCTGCTTAAAAATAGAGGTGACCCCTCTTGTTACAGCAAGCTGATCTCCACCGACAGGAAGCTTCATGTCAAATGCGGCACTTCCGGGCACACAAACTGTTGAGCAGCCAAACCAGTCAACATCCGCTCTGATGTCTACAGTAGATCCCGGTGTAAGATGTGCGGGAGGCAAAATTTTTGTAAGGAGCGTAAGCCTTCCTGAATAGCCAAAGACAACAGCTTGATCTATCTCGTAGCGCTCCGGTGCCGGCCAAAGCGTCTCTTGCACAGAAAAGCCTTCCGGAAGCATCCAACGAATCGTGGGTCCCTGGCCTGCATCGCCAGGATTTTTCCAGTAGAGGTGCCAGCCATTTTGAATCTGAAACTCAAATGCAACCCAAAAGGGAGTTTTTTCAGCAATATGAGAAACTTCGGAGATCATTTTTACAGAAACAATCTCTTCGTTTGTCGAGCTGTAGGGATTAGTAGTAGTATCACTTTCTTGAACAAGCGTAAATCCTTGTCCATTTTGATTGTATGGCTCAAGTGCAAATAGAGATATGCTAAAGAAAAGCACTGCTACAATCAGCTGTTTGATCATTTTTCCTGCCATAGTTTGACAAATCGCCCATTTTGTTATACCTTTAATAAGGTACAACATGGTGTTATATATGGCGAACTTTTTCCTATGTGAAGGCAATCCTTTTTTCGATGCCTATACAGATTCTGATCTTCTCGGCAAAGTAATTTTTGTCTCTCTTATTGCACTTTCTGTCATAACCTGGAGCGTTCTTATCCATAAAATTTGGCTCACACGGCAGGTGAAAAAAAATTCGTCCCAATTTCGAAAATGTTTTTTTGATGCAAAGGGAGAGCCGCTCAATTTGCCGACTGCAATAGTGAAAAATTCAGAATATCCAAATGCTTTTGGCATTATCTACGATGTACTGCGCACAAAAACGCTAGAAATCTTTGAAAAAAATGGCAAAGACAATCAACTCTTTAGCGCAGATGTTGCCCTTCTTGAGACACATGCCACCTCAACGATAGGCTCGCTCACAAAGTTTTTAGAAAAAAACCTCTACATCCTCTCGACAATCGTCACTCTTGCTCCCTTTTTAGGACTTCTTGGAACTGTTTATGGCATTTTAACTACCTTTACAGAACTAAAATCGACAACCGGCGGCGGCGGGAACCAGATTATATTAGGCGGCCTCTCTCTTGCCCTTTCTACAACAGTTCTTGGCCTCATCGATGCGATACCTGCACTTATTGGCTACAATTATCTAAAAAATATGGTGTATGAATTTGATGCAGAAATGGACCGGTTTGCGACTGATGTCTTATCGACTCTTGAGCTTCACTATAGAACACAAGGCGAGTAATCATGGGAAGACGAGGTCTTGGAAATAAGGTAGCAGAGCTGCCTCAGGAGCCTGCCATCAACATCACGCCGCTTGTCGATGTGGTGTTTGTGATACTGATTGCCTTTATCGTTATTGCACCGCTTCTTGAAATGGATAGAATTGAGCTTGCCTCTGGTGACTCAATACCATCACACATTCCTGTACGCTTTGAAGATGCAAGCCCAATTCAGATACACGTGCAAAAAGATAATACCATTCTCTTTAACCACAATCAAGTGACGATGATGGAGCTTATGGCTCTTCTTAGAAAAGCAAAGGCAACCTATCCCGATGCAAGGGCCCAGCTCTTTCATCACAAGGAAGCCTATTTTGGCACCTACCAGGCCGTAAAAAATGCCTTAGAGGCATCAGATTTTAAAGAAGTAGACATAGTACTTTCACCATCGTAGGCAAAAGATGCAAGCAGCGCACACTGCAGAAAATCTATTCACTCCCATTGATTGGCAGCCAAAGCCAAACTGGACCATTTCCTTTATTGTCTTTTCGATGCACGTTGCTGCCCTCATTTTGCTTGCAAACTCAACAGCTACTCTCAAAGAAAAAAAACAACTCCCAAAAAAACTCATCGTCCGCACCGTCTCACTTCAAAGCCCGAAAGTAGTGGAGAGAAAACAAAAAACTACCGTTCAAGCTCCTTCTCCCATTGTAGAGCCAGAACCTGCACCTCATGTGCCCGCACCGGAACCAATACCGGAGCCTGCACCTGCCCCAACACCTATTCCTGAACCAGCACCTACCCCTCCTCCTCAGCCTGCTCCTACTCCAAGACCTACCGTACAAAAAAAGCCCGTGCCAAAACCCCTTCCTCCTAAACCGGCAACAAAGGCAAAACAAAAGCCAAAGCCAAAAGTAAAAGCGGAAGTAAAACCTGCAGCAAAACCGGTGGTAAAAAAGAAACCAGAGCCAGCACCTGCTGCCAAGACGCAGCCAAAAGAAGATGTAAAAGCAAAGGAAAAAGCTGCGAAGGAACAGGCAGAGAGAAAACAGAAACAAGAGCAAGCAAAAAAACAGGCACTTATCGATAAGGCGCTCTCCTCCTTAGATAGCTCAGGAGTAATCGAGAGCAAAAAGGCATCTGTTCAAGCCTCTGCAAGCAAAGTACAGGGATCAGCGCCATCAAAAATTTCGAGCCTTGCAGCAGAGTCTTTAGTTGCAATCGATAGTAGCGAAACCGCCTGCTGCACGCCGCAAGAAAGAACCTATTATGATGAGCTTGTAAGCCGCCTTAAAATCGCCCTAAAACTTCCAGAATATGGTGAGGTAACCTTGGAGCTCTCGATAAATCGAAATGGAAGTGTCGCCTCGGTTAAAAAGGTAAAATCGAAGAGTAAAAAAAATAGCGACTACGTACAAAAGGCAATACCAAAACTTTCTTTACCCTCATTTGGCCAAAGTTTTGCTGGAGAGACAAGCCACACATTTCGTTTAACCCTCTCTAACGAGCTTAACTATTAATTAATTCAATGATAGTATATACTAGCTATCATGAATATTTTAGAACTTACAGAAATACAAAGATCTCAATTAACAGAACTATTTAAAGAGCACAAACTCCCCGATACTAGTGCTGCTATTGAAAAAATTCAAATAATTGCCTATCACTGGTTTGCAGAATGTCGCAAATGCCCTGCAAAGTGCAGCAAGAAAATAGAAAAACCTCTAGCGCTTTCGCAAGAAGAGCGCGCACTTTTACAAGCAGCATTTAAAAAAGCATTTAACGTTGATCTCACCTTTTCAGCCCCTGGATTCTTAACAACGCTCTTTGAAAGCTGTACCAAAAAGCGGGGAATTAAACTTTTACCTAAAACAGCAATTTCAGCGCTTGAAACCTGCTTTATTAAAGCTACATGGGAGCTACATAATCCCCATATACATATTGCCCCTCTAGAGCGATCGTTTCCAGAACTTCTTCTACAGGAGCGCCTCTCCAATCAAGCAGCACCAGATGTAATCCTTAAGGTAGGAGAGCTCGGCATTCCAGCTCATTCATTTCTTCTTCGGGCACATGCATCAAACATTGCACTTACAAATGAACCCCTCCAAATTGCAGCTATTGAGGATGTAAACCTAGAAGCCCTTCGCTTTGTCTTACTTGCAATATACAAAGAAGAGATCTTCCTTGATGAACAAGCCCCGGTCGAAACCGTCATCAACGTAGCAAAAGCTGCAAAAAAGATTGGCGCAAAAGCCTGCCTACAAGCATACGAGGCACTTTTATGCAAAAAGGCAGAGACTGATTATGAACAAGTAAAAGCGGCAGCAAGCGAGCTTGAACTTAGGGATCTAGAGAAATACGTTGCTGAGCTAAAACCAATTCAACAGCTACCACCGCTCCCTTTTGGAGCAGATAAATACTTAGAATAAACTAGATTGCCTTTTGAACTACGGAGTTCTATTATGGTAGGACTCTGTACCAATAAGGGGCGCATATGAGCACTTCAGTACCATTTTTACCAGTCTATCAACAAACATTTAGCTGCGGGCTAATTCAAGTCTATCACTATTCTGGCACAGGACCCGGCAACTCACTTGCTGCATCTGCTCTCTTTGCAGCAAATATAGATAATGAGCAGTCGGCAACCGGTAAAAATATTGAGACTATAGGGCAAATTGCAAGCTACGCCCTATCTACACTTTCACAGTGCGAAGTAAATGCACTTCGTTTAGCGCAACTTACAAACACATCTCCTCCAAACGTATTAGAAGGGTCAAGAAATCCACTAGCACTTGACTTTGACCCTGAAGGTGTGAAGCAATACGAAGCGCTCATAAATCAAACTGCGTTTTATGGAAAAGATGGCCTACAAGATATTGGAGGATGGCCAAATGTAACGATCCAGATGCGAAAAGAGCGCGGATATAAATTTGTCTCGCAAATGGTATCAGGACCATCCTATCCTAAAATCTGCAGCGCTATAATTAATACAGGCCCCCTCACAGAGCTCTTTAAAACTCTCGAACAGCTTGCCAAATCATCGTCAACACTAGATCTTAATGCGCTGTTTATAGATGCGGGTACAACCATGTCCTTGGCAGACGCTAAAACAGAAAATGGCGCAAATATTATGGCAGATGTGCAAGCGGCGCAAAATGTATTTATGTTTAGCAAGATTTTAAACATTCCCATTATATTTTGCCCTCCCCAACTTGCAGAAGAAATAGGCCTGCTTTTTTCCACAAAAGAGCAGCCAGAAGCACTTAGGGCTATAAATAACAGTGTTACTAACCAGCTTGCTGCCCTTACAGAAAAAATGCCGCACTTAGAAGCTGGGCTTTTTCTAAACGCATCCTATCCGGTGCCGGAAGCACTTACTGCCGAGGCCCTTTTAGATCCAGATCTCTACACTGTCAAACAGGTTGCCGCATCTATTGGCCCAAACGGTCAGCTCCAAATAGACGAAAATGCTCCGGATTCTTCCAAAACAGTCTATATTCTTGATGTTCCGGCTGAGAAAAAGCCGCTCTTTTATAAAACATTGATCGCAAGATTTAAAAACTTTGATCCTGGCACGCAATCTTCTAAACAAAAAGCTGCAGATTATACGATGAAAGTACTTTTAGGTATTTTTGGAACAATACTTGGAGCAGGCATACTTGCCGGTACAGCAGCTGTTGTATGCAAATGTAAAAATAGAAGCTATACTAAAATATAGATTAACGCAGAAGACCCTGAAGCTCATTTTGAAGCATGCGAGCAGTTGGCCGCTTTTTGGGGTTCACATAGAGCATTTTTAAAATGAGGAGCTCTACCTTTTCACCAGTCGTAAGGGCTCTATTTGCATGAAGGAGGCTATTTCTCCTTCTATTTGTGGCCTTTTTAAGCTTTCTGATAAGCATCTTACGCTTTTTTCCCGGAGAAATTCTCTTAGATTTGAGATAGCCATGCTGCCACTTAGGATAGCTATTGTGATAGAGCCTATAGAATATGCATCCTAAAGCATAGATGTCTGTTGCATGATAGTCTTTGCCCTTAAGCTTTGTAAATCTAAAGCCCTCAGGTGCACACATTCTGCGCGTCATCTGCGCAACTTCACCTTTTAAGGCGCTAAGCTTAATTGTCCTTCCGAGATCTGCTATGCAGGCTCTCCAAAGCGGTGATCCATCTGCTTGCGTTTCTCTATGTACCAGGTAGTTATATGCATGAAGATCTCTATGGGCAAAATCATTTGCATGAATCGATTCAAGACCATGCAAAAGATCGCTCATAATGATAAGCTTATTGCGAAAGGTAAGCTTTTTTCTTGAGAAGAGATCATGGAGTGTCCCGTCATAGAGATCTGAGTAGATCGTGTAGTATTTGGTTTTTTTGCGCTTATGGGTTGTAAAGGCATGCGTGTTCATGACGCCTCTTGCACCCTGCAACGCTTTATGCGCCTTAAATTCAAGCTCCATTGGTATCGTTTGCTCAGAGCGTGCGAGAAGCTTTGGGCCGTGGTTATAGTGTATGGACTTATACACTCTCTTTTTTACGCCGCTTCCGATAAAGGCCTTCTTATTTCTAAGCACTATAAAGCAGTTCTTTGTAGCACGGTCATACTCGATATCGTGTGAAAGTCCTGTTTTCTTTTTGTAGAGATAACGCTTATGACTATGTGTAATAGAGGGAAGATGCGTCTCAAGGTAATAGGCAGCTTGCAAAAAATTTCTTTTAGAAATACCTGGATTTTTATAGGTTGCAAAGAGCCGCTTTTTTGCATCGAGTGCACGAAGAAGCGGCTTGTTTTGTTCACGGATAGCTTTTTTTTCGAGCGAATGTGCACTCTTCTTTTTTATGTCACGAGGCTTTACTGCAAAAAGCTCAAGTGACACTAGTGCAAAAAGAAGCATATACCACATCTGCTACAATCCTATGATGAGCTTGAAGATGAACTATGGTGATGATGGCATTTAGGGACGATCTGTCCTACTGTTCCATCATCTTCGTCATTTGTTCCAGCTGTGAAATAGAGCTTAGAATGGTCTCTATGTGAAAACATAAGTGACCAAAGGCCATCAATTGAAATAATTGTACCCCTTTCATCCGTCAGAGGTCCAAGGTATGTACCAGTTGTTGGATGATAGGCATTGATGACGCCATTTCCAAAGTTTCCTACTAGAAGTGAGCAGCCAAATCCACAAAACTCAGCCGGCGTTTTTGCAAGACCCCATGGTGAATCTAGTTGTCCTTGAGAGACAAGGCGAGAAGTAAGGACGCCATCTTGTGTGAAGATATCCACATAGCCATTTCCTAAACCCTCTACATCATCTGTTCCAGCACTTTCTCTCAGCGCATACGTTACATAGAGGTTGCCATCTAAAATGCGGCAGTTAAATGGGGCAAAGCCTGAGCTTGGAAAGTTATTTGTTGGAAATTGCGGATCTGAGAAGGAAAAGAGGTAGCTAAAAGATCCATCATACACATCAACTTGACCTGTAAAGAAGTTTGTAGCAAAAAGCCGTGCTTCCCCATCAAATTCACCAAGAGCAAGTCCTTTATAAACAGCAGATCCTGTGTTATTTACAACTGAAATTGCATTATTTGGATCTGCATCCCTATTATAGGCGTAGATTTCTCCACCCTCCGTGACTGCAATATACTCAGCACGATAGCTTTGTGCGCTATAGGTAAAGAAAAAGTCTGTTTCACTACGATTTCGCTCAATTCCTGTTGGAGTTGTGTCAGCGCTAAACATAAAAACTCTTACTACACCTTGCGGGGTATAGGATGTTGCAAGCCCAACTCCATTATCTGCCACGATAAGATTGCTATACTTATCAAAGGTTAATCCCCAGGGATTTATGAGATTTGGATCACTATTTTGTGCATTTCCTGGAATGTCGGATACGAGATTTGTAACCTCAAATCCCTGCCCATAGACCGATGTAGAAAATGATGCGATAAGAGTAAGAATCGCCCCTGCAAAAGTTTTGCTTAGCAATGCCATGCTTTTTCTCCAGTTACATGTTTTTTCAGCTCTATCCCAAAAAAAATCATTTGTCAACAAAAAAATTCAGTCGTGGCATATGATCTGAGAAGTATATTAGGAGTTTCTCATGCGCCTTTTGCTACTTCTTTCCCTCTTTTTAAGTGCAATCCGCCTTGAAGCTGACATGGATGATGTTTATGTGCAGCTTTCATCTGACGTAGAACTAATGCCAATCTACATAAGTCCTGTAGAAAGCTCAGAATCGGAGCTTGCCAAAGGATACCCTGAGAGCATACGCCAGGTGCTTTTATTTGATATAAATCACAATGGAGCAACTCGCGCGCTTACGCAAAAGGAAATAGCCGCATGCCCTTCCCTTGCATCACAAGAGGTGGATTTTGCAAAGGCAAAGCAAGATGGCCTCCTCTACCTTGTCCAGTTAAAGATCAAAAAGAATGAACTTATCTGCAAAGTTGTCTCAGTAAACGCACAAACCAGCACGACAATCGATCATATCTTCTTGTCAGGTGATCTCAATAAAGATAGACAAAAGATTCATCAGCTTTCAGACTCTATCCACAAGATACTTTTTGGCAAACCAGGCATTGCCTCTTGCCGCATCATGTACACAGTTAAAAAGCGCTTTGACCAACCAAAAGGCGATCCAAAATGGCTTGCAGAAGTGTTCATGAGCGACTACGATGGCTATAACATCCGCATGCTTACCCACGACAACTCTCTTGCTGCGCATGCCATGTTTTTGCCACAGGGCAATAAATTTCTCTATGTGTCCTACAAGATAGGCCAGCCTAAGCTCTATATAAGCCCGATCAATGAATTTAAGCCAGAAAGAGTAAGTACGCTAAAAGGTATCCAAGTAACTCCCTCAGTCAATAACACAGGCACTACAGTTGCTTTTTCATCAGACGTTACAGGACGAGCTGACATTTTCATACAGCCCCTTGGCAAAGATCAAAAGCCAATGCAGATCTTTACTGCAAAGGGAGCGGCAAATGCATCTCCTACTTTCTCACCCGATGGAAACAGAGTAGCCTTTGTCTCCGATAAAGATGGCTCTCCAAAAATCTATGTGATGAAAATACCTCAAGCTGGAACGAAGCTTAAAGATGTAAAGGTAGAGCTTATCTCAAAACGATGCCGCGAAAATACAGCCCCAAGTTGGTCTCCAGACGGGAAAAAAATCGCCTACTGCGCCAAAAACTCAGCCGAAAGGCAAATTTGGATATTTGATGTAGAAACAAAAACTGAACGGCAGCTCACACAAGGCAAAGCAAATAAAGAAAATCCAACATGGGCGCCAGATAGTCTTCATCTTTTGTTTAATGCACAAGAGGGCGATCAAACTGACATTTATCTTATTAATTTGAACCAACCAACTGCGCAAAAAATCACTTCGGGTCCAGGAACTAAAATATTTCCCTCTTGGGAGCCCAAAAAGTTATAACACGCTTAATGGAAACTATGGTAGACTCGCACCCGAGTTTTAAATTCAGAGGCAAGTATGAATAGGCTATATACTCGTATAATTCTGCTCATTGCAGTGGGCATAACAACTTCAAGCTGCCAGCGCTCTACAGACGATGTCTGGAATGATACACAATCTGCAGGAAGACACATGGCACGCGGCGTAAAGACAGCATTTGGCTATCATGGCGAATCGCGCGAAATAAATTCCCCAGATGATTTTGATTCTGCACAAGCGGCAAACCAGCATCCGTCAGAATTCATCGGCTTTGACGAAGAAAACATGAGAATCGGCGGCCCAGATGCTATCCAGCAGGCACATGAGACTCCTGGTGAAGCTGGCTCCTCTATTCCCGGCATCGAAGCTTTTAGAGACCCAAGTTTAGATCCAGAGCTTGCTGAAATATTCAAGCACGTGCATTTTGACTACAATTCAAGCCTTGTCAAAGGCGATGATAACATGGCCATCATCATGCAGGTATCTGAATGGCTTAAGAACCATCCAAATGTCTACGTCTTTGTCGAAGGTCACTGCGACAATCGCGGCCCTGCTGCATATAACTTTGCACTCGGCGCAAATCGCTCAAATGCCATCCGCAATATGATGATCAAGGAAGGCGTTGTGTATGATCGCATCTTTACCGTATCCTATGGCAAAGAGCGTCCCCTTGTTGAAGGCGATGGAGAAGAGATCTGGAACGTAAATAGACGTGGTCAATTTAAAGTATATGAGAAGAACTAACACGTTACTCATTGCAATCTCTACTGCAGGTCCACTTTTTGCAAATGGACCTGCACCTTTAGAACGCTCTATGCAAAATATGAGCTACACCATTGCAAATCAAGATCAGGAAATTGCGCGCCTTAAGCAAAAGATTCAAAATCAAGAGACAATCCTTGATTCGATGCATGCAGAGGTCACTCAGCTTATAAAAGCCGCAAAAGATTCTCAAAAATCTAGCTCCTCCCAGGTCGATTCGCGCCTTAAGGCGATGGAAAAAAACATCGATAAGCTGCTTGCAGATCTAAAAACATTCAAGACACACGCTAACGAAAGCTCGAGCACCTTTACAGAAATTCAGAAAAAATTAAAAGAGCAAGAAGAGATCAGCACGCTACAAGCCAAGCAGATTAAAGAGCTTGAAAATGCGCTCAGAAATCTAGCAGGCGTTCTGCAGTCTTCCTCTGGCACAAAAGCATCTGCCGGAGAATATCGCGTAAAACCGGGAGACTCTCTCGATAAAATCGCAAAAGATCACGGCACTACAGTCGACGCTATCAAAAGAGTAAATACACTCTCAAAAGATACTATCTATCCAGGCCAAAAACTCGAGATCCCATGACAAAAATTGGGCTCTTCGATTCAGGAGTAGGAGGCCTTACTGTCTTAAAGGAACTCCTTTCTCAACATCCCCAATTTTCCTATGTCTATTTTGGAGATACGGCGCGATATCCCTATGGCGGAAAGAGTAAGGACACTATCATCCGCTACTCGACTGAAAATAGTAAATTTCTTATTGACCAGGGCGTAGAGCTTATCTGCATCGCCTGCCACACAGCTACATCACTTGCACTTCAAGAGCTAAAAGAGATCCTTTCCATACCGATACTTGGTGTAATAGATCCGGCAGTTGAAAAAATGGTCGCCTCAACAAAAAACTGCCACCTTGGCGTCCTCGGAACAAGAGCAACCATACAATCTGGCATGTATCAGAAGGCGCTGCATCAGGCAATGCCGCACGCAAGAGTATCCGCACTTGCCTGCCCCCTTTTTGTCCCGCTCATCGAAGAGCAGGTCACAAGCTCAGAAATTTTGCGTCTCGTAGTAAAGGAAACCTTAGCGCCAATAAAAGATATTGGCATAGATACACTGCTGCTCGGCTGTACACACTATCCCCTTCTTGCACACTATATCCAAGATGAAATGGGAGATGATGTTGTTCTTGTTAATCCCGCAAAAACCTTTGCAGAGAAATTTGGGTCTATTTCAAAGCCTGTAGATGCTGCAAAGCCTGAGTTCTTTGTTTCAGATGATCCTGATCGCTTTAAAGCAATTGGCGAGCCATTTTTGGGTATTTCTATGGAACGTGTCGAGAGGATTGCCTTTTCATGAAAGAACTCCTTGCTACTGAGATGTGCGCAATCGGACATCCGGATAAGGTATGTGATCAGATCTCTGATGCAATTCTTGATGCCTATTTACATCTAGATCCTGATGCTCGAGTTGACTGTACAGCTCTTCTTACACATAAAAACCTCTTTATCTGCGGAGAAATTACCTCAAAGGCAACTATCGCAATAGAGAGCATCGCCAAAAAGACTATCCATTCTATTGGCTATGATCCAGCATCTTTTACAACAACGCTAGATATTACTACCCAGTCAGAAGACATACAAAATGCACTTTTATCTAAAGGCAATCTTGGTGCAGGCGATCAAGGGATTATGGTGGGCTATGCAACAGATGAGACTGCAGAATACATGCCCTCTGCAACTGTTATTGCACGAAAGATCGTTCAAAACTTAGCAGACGAAAGACTTGAACTTGGGCCCGATGGAAAATGTCTTGTCGGAGTGTCCTATGAAAATTTTACGCCTCAGTTTGTAGATTTTATCATAGTTTCAAGTCAGCATCAGCAAGATGTCGATCTTGAAAGAATTAAAAAAGCTATCCCTCAAGAAGCCATTTCAGAAAAAACGAGGATTTTTATAAATCCTGGCGGAAGATTTGTCCTTGGCGGCCCCTTTGCAGACACGGGACTTACTGGACGAAAAGTGGTCGTTGACACATATGGTATAGCCTCACCTCATGGAGGTGGTGCATTTTCTGGTAAAGATCCTACAAAAGTTGACCGTTCAGCTACTTTAATGGCAAGGTATATAGCAAAAAATATTGTTGCAGCAAAGCTTGCAAAACGCTCATGCGTGACCTTATACTACGTTATTGGGGATATCTACCCTCTTGACCTCACCATTTCTTGTTTTGGAACAGAAACTATTCCAATAGAGACAATAAAAAAGCGCGTTTTAGAAACATTTGACCTTTCTATCGAAGGCATACTTTCTCATCTAGATCTTAGACGGCCAATCTATGCGAAAACAGCATGGCTTGGCCCTTTTGGCAGAAATGATCCCGACTTCACCTGGGAAAAGTGCGATAAGGCAGCTGTTCTTTCAAAATCATGTTTTTAGCTTGTTTTTTTGTTCTAATAGTGTACTATTCCAACAACTTACGTAGAGTCATATATGGAACCGGAACAGGCTGCCATTGAACAGGAGGCACTAAATGAAGAGGAAGTAAAGCCCTCCCTTCTTTTAATCCGCCTTCCCATTGTGCAGTGGAAGACTTTTATTATCTTTATAGGACTCTCTCTTGGCGTGCTTTTTCACTGGTTTTCAACATCGGAGCTTTTTAGTGTCCCAGAAGATGTTATAGAGTCTCGTGAAAACTTTTTCCGCGCAAAGGAAAGCTACTTTCAAAACAGCACCTATTGGGATGCAAAACAAAAGCATTTTACCGAAAAACTCTCCGAAGAACTTGCAACAAGAAATGATATGGAAGTTTTGAGGCAGATAAAGGAAATTCCTGGCGAGATCTGCCTCTCCTTTATGCTAAAAAAACTGCACCTTGGTTTAGACAGGCTTGAAAAAACGGCAATTTTTCCACGAGAGACGGCATCTACCTGTTCACTCATTATCTCTAAGCCTGAAAATCATATTTGGCCCTTTGGGATTATGCTTGCACTTGACGTGGAAGTGAAAGTCCAAGCAGAGCGCTTTTCCCTTACCGTTACAAGATTACGAAGAGGCACACAAGATATAGCGCTTGGCCTTGCATGGACCTACTTTGGACCGGAACTTGAAAGCATCAGACAGCTCGAAGCTACATCTAAGCAGTCTTTTATCCTTCTCTC
>CAZEGK010000021.1:0-14839 GCA_964512205.1 uncultured bacterium
CATACAAAGTTTATCGACGAAAATTGTTGAAAATTCTTTTTCTAGCTGTTTCAAGTAATTTTTATCTCCTTTACGATCCTTTCCAAATGCCACATCTTGCCCTACAACTAAACAATCAAAAGGCACCATGTGGCTAATTTTTTTCAAAAACTCTTCTGCTGGCAAATCTCGAACTACCTTATCAAAAGGTATATCGATGACAAGGTCAAATCCAACTTCTTTAAGAAGCAGGATTTTTTTAGCATCAGACGTTAGCATTGCACATCGCTCTTGGGGTTTAATCACCTCAAGAGGATGGTTAGAAAAAGTCAGCACAGCTGCACGAGCTTTACGCTGTTTAGCTTCCTGCCTGACTCTTTCAAAAATATGTTTATGTCCAAGATGGACGCCGTCGAATGTACCAAAGGTAAATACGACTGGTTTTTTCACAATGGGGCTATTTTGCAAACGATAGACTACAGTCACGTTAAGCGAAGTGTAATAGGGATTTCGGGGTTTTTTAATGTAGCAAAATCAACAGAATCTACAAGGGAAAACCTTCCAGATTCTAGCCGCCGTAGGGAAATCAAATGGGCATATGCCCCAAGTGCCTTTCCAATATCTTCAGCAAGAGAGCGAATATAGGTTCCTTTAGATGCCTTTACCTCAATTTCAAGTTCAGGATAGCTATATCGTATAAGTGAAATCTGGACTGTGACTAAAACGGCCTTTCGCTCAACCACTTTGCCCTTTCTAGCCAGCTCGTAGAGACGAACGCCTCCAATTTTCTTTGCAGAAAACATAGGAGGAACTTGCTCTATAGTACCTTGAAATTGCTTGAGGACCTCTTCTACTTCATCAATCGTTGGCACCTTGTCAGAGGTATTGACGATAGTACCATCAAGATCAAAGGAATCTGTGCTCTCACCTAGCTTCAACGTCGCCCTATAGCTTTTGTCGCCATGTAAAAACTCGCCAGCTCGCTTTGTAAATGACCTACCAACCAAAAGGACAAGAAGGCCCGTCGCAAAAGGATCAAGCGTTCCTCCATGGCCGATTTTCTTTACTCCAAGCCGTCTTCGAGCAGCAGAAACCACAGCAAAAGAACTCATATTAGCCGGCTTGTCAACAAGCAAAATCCCTTCCATTATTCTCCCAAATTAACCACAGAGACACTGAGATCACCGTGGTTAAAAAATTAAGCATTATCTTCGCTTTGCGGTCTCGATTCTTGTTCACTTTTGATTTTATAGAGAAGCTCTTCGATGCGCATCTGTTTTTCAAGGCCGGTATCGATCTCGAATGTAAGAGATGGGAAGTGGCGTATGCGAATCTTTTTTGAAGACATCATTGTGATCTGATGAGACATTTCATTAAGTGCTTGTAGTGCCTTAAGTTTGTCTGCATCAGTTCCAAGGATGCTGCAGTATACCTTTGCATACTTAAGATCGGCAGTAATCTCTACTCGCGTGATCGAAATGCGGTCATTGATATAGGGAGCATGGTGTATGCTCCTATGAATAACCTCGCTGATCACCTCTTTTAAAAGGGAATTTAGTCGCAAAGTGCGTGGTACTGACATCTTATAATTCTTGTGTTAGGTAGATAATTTCAAAAGCTTCGAGAATATCGCCTACTTGATAATCGCTAAAGCCTTGCAAGAGTATACCACATTCTGCGCCCTTCTGAACCTCTCTGACATCCTCTTTAACTCTCTTAAGTGAGTTAACTGGACCTTTAAAGATTTGTGTTCCCGCTCTCATGACGCGTATTTGGTTATTTCTTGATATGCTTCCCTCTGTAACCTGGCAACCAGCAATAACACCAAGCTGAGATGATTTAAAGGTAGCCTTCACTTCAGCTTTACCTACATCTTTTTCTTGGACAATCTTATCGAGAAGGCTTAGCATCATTTGACGCACATCGTCGATAGCATGGTAGATGATGTCGTGTAGAACGACTTTCACACCAAGCTCTTTTATCTCTGCTTCGACATGTGATTCCATCTGCGTATGGAAGCCGACAATGACGGCTTTTGACGCAACAGCAAGCTGCACATCGGATTCTGAAATCATACCGACACCAGAAGAGATGATATTTACTTCTACCTTCTTGGAGTCGATCTTCATTAGGGCATTCTTCAATGCCTCGCACGAACCTTGAACGTCTGCTCTGATAATAAGGGTAAGTACCTTCTTAGGCGCACCCTCTTGTGCCTGTTCAAGCATGCTTTCAAGTGTGGAGCGTCTCTTAGCATGAAAACCGGTAGTTCTCTTGCCTTCATGACGAACTTGAGAAATATCGCGAGCTTCACGCTCGTTTTTCACAACGATAAACTCTTCGCCAGACTCAGGAACACCAGAAAGACCATTGATGCGAACAGGAGTAGATGGTCCTGCCTCTGTTACATCCTTGCCCTTTTCATCTTTCATTGTCTTGACGCGTGCCCAGTTAAAACCAAACACCAAGCTATCGCCTACTCGAAGTGTACCATTTTGTACGAGGACTGTAGCTACAGGACCCATACCCTTTTCAACTTCAGATTCAATAACAGTACCGCGCGCTCTTGTATTTTTGTTTGCTTTAAGCTCAAGTACTTCTGCCTGAAGAGCAAGCATCTCAAGAAGCTGAGGAATACCCTCACCGGTTACTGCTGAAGTATTTACAGTAATAGTCTGTCCACCCCATGCCTCAGGTAAAAGCTCTTGCTCTGCAAGCTGTCTATAGACATTTTCTACATTGAATGCAGGCTTATCGCATTTATTGATGGCAACGACGATTGTAGCTTTTGATGCTTTTGCCTGAGAAAGTGCTTCAAGCGTCTGCATCTTCATGCCCTCGTCACCTGCAACTACAAGCACTACGATATCAGTAACTTCAGCACCGCGCTCTCTCATATGTGAGAAGGCTTCATGACCTGGAGTATCTAAAACGGCAATATCGCCATGTGATGTTGATACCTTAAAGGCACCAATATGCTGCGTAATAGCTCCCACTTCATGCTGAGCAGTGTTACTTTTGCGGATCGTATCGATAAGACTTGTCTTACCATGGTCAACGTGGCCCATGAACGTAACAACTGGCGGACGGATGCTAAGCTCTTCTTGCTCAGAACCCTGAATTTCTTCGCGAAGTGTCTTATCAGTAATGCGGATACGCTCTTCTTCTTTTGTATCGATCGTTACGTCGCAACCAAACTCATGGCCGATAAGCTGTACAGTAGTCTCATCTTCCAGCATATCGTTCAGTGTCATAACCTGCCCCTGCAAAAAGAGCTTAGCAATAACTTGTGAAGCTTTAAGCTTCATTTCGCTTGCAAGGTCTTTTACGCTGATAGGAAGACGTATTGAGATCTTTGTCGGCCTAATAATTTCTTGCTCTTCGATAATGCGAGAATGCTTAGAAGGACGGCGCTTTCTCCAGCCCTCTTCATCTTCGTCACCGCGAAGGCCGTGGCGTATGCGAACTTCAAATTCTTTTGTATCAATCTTGCGCATTGGCTTAGATGTAGTATCTTTTGCCTTTGTCTTTGCGCGACGTGATTCTTCACTTTCTTTAGCGGGAAATTCTTTCTTATCAGTGACAGAACGAGCTTCTGGCTTTTGTTGAGGGATTGGCTGAGGACGTATTGGAGGACGTCTCTCAAATCCTTGCCCTGGTGGTCTTGGCCCGCCATATCCGGCGCCAGGTGGTCTTGGTCCGCCATATCCTTGGGCGCCAGGTGGTCTTGGGCCTCTTGGTGGATAAGGAGGTCTTCCTTCTCTAGGACCTGACTCATGAGGATGTCTTTCTACTGGTCCAAGACGCGGTCCTTGCGGCCTTGCTGGAGGCGTAAATCGCTGCGGAGAGACACTTTTCCAACTACCTACCGGACGAGATGCCGGTGGCTGATAAGGAGCTCTCTGCTGCGGAGGTGACTGAGGTCGTGTGTCTTGCGGCGGCCTTGGAGCTGCAGGAGCAGCTGGTTTTGGTGCAGGCGGCTTTGGAGCTTCACGAAAGACGGGACCTAACTTCATCTTATCATCTTTTGGAGGAAGCGGAGCAGCTGCTTGAGTTTCTACCTTTGGGGCCTGTGGCTGAACTGGCGGCAGGGTAGCTGCTTGAGGAGCTGGGATAGGTTGAGGAGCCGGCGGCACCACCTTCACTTCTTCCTTCGGCGCTTCGACCTTGGGTTCAACTTTTGGAGCTGGAGGCGCTTTCTTTGCCTCTACTTCAACAGGTGCCTCTTTTGGCTTGGAAGGAGCTTTCTTTTTCTTTTCTTGTTCCTGGACCGGCAGCACATGTTCTGCTACCTCATCGCCAGGGGTATCCTCTCCCTCTTTTTTCTTTGAAAGCTTTGCCTTCAAACCAGAGAGATTAATAGCACCTGCGATCTGGACATTTTTAATTTGCATCTTCAGATTTTTTGCCAAGCCTTTCAAGCCCTTGTTTTACGTATTTGTTCCAATATTCTATCAGCAAGATCAAGGCTTATGCCCTGAATTTCAGCAAGCTTCTCTAATGAAGTTTCCAAAATCTTTCTTGGAGTTGTATAGCCTTCTGCTAGCAGCTGATCTCTTACGAGGTTGCTAATGCCTTCAATGCTTTCTAGAGGCTCATCGAGTGTCGGATCATCAAGCTGAGCAAGTGCCTGGCGCTCTAAAGCGTCAATGCGATGGAAGTCGCTCATCTTTTGGATTTCTAGATGAATGTCTAAAAGATCACCAATAAGGCGGACATTAAGTCCTTTTTTACCGATCGCTGCGCCAAAATCTTCATCTTCTACGACAATGAAAATTTCAGATTCGTCGTCATTTACGCGAATTTTGCGGATTTGCACCGGAGATAGGGCTTGCTGCAACAGCTGCAGCTTGTCCTGCGCGTATGGAATAACGTCGATCTTTTCATTATTGAGCTCGCGAACAATATTTTTTACGCGAATGCCGCGCATGCCGATGCAAGCACCGACCGGATCGATTTTTGGATCACTTGTGCGAACGATTAGCTTTGTGCGATATCCTGGCTCGCGAACAATTTTTTCGATACTGATAATGCCGTCAGAAAGCTCGGGTACCTCTTGCATAAGAAGGAGCTTAACAAAATCAGGATTGCTTCTTGAGAGGACAACTTCTGCACCGCCAGAGTCTGTATCTCTCACTTCTTGCAAGAGAGCAAGTACTTTATCGCCTACTTGATACTTTTCTGTCGGCGGGAAATTGCGCTTTGGAAGTACTCCCTCTACTTTGCCAAGATCTACTATGACGGTTGTTCCGCCAGCTACGCGCTTTACAGTACCAGAAATAAGCTGGTTGATGCGGTGGCGATATTCTTCATATATAACGTCGCGTTCTGCTCCACGGAGCTTTTGCGAGATAATTTGACGTGCCTTTTGTGCGGCAATGCGTCCAAAATCTTTTGGAGTAACAGACATATGTACAACTTGGCCGATCTCGCAGGTTGGATCGAGGGCTACATAGTCTTTATATGCTACTTCCTGAACAGGATTTTTTACTTTTTCAACAATTGTCTTGTCACAGAACACGTCGATATTGCCAGACTTAGGGTGTATCTGGACAGCAATGTTTGTAGCCCCATGGATGCTTTTACGAGCAGCCATCATGAGCGATTCTTCTATCGCTTGAATGACGACTTCGCGCTTGATCCCTTTTTCACGTTCGAGATATTCAAAAACTGCAACAAGGTCTTTATTCATATATTATTTTATTCCTACTGACTAAAAGTGCTCTACCAATTGTTTGGTAGAGCACCAGGTGTTGTTATTCCACTTCCTGTTCTTGTGCCTCTTTCTCAAGAGCTTCTAGCTCCTGCGCGATCAAGTCCTTGCTAGGCTTTTTGCGCTTTGGGCTGCTCTTTGAGCCGGACACTACGATGTCATCGTGGTTAAACTGATTGCTTTCGATAAGATATTCTTTGATCGAAAGGGCGATCTTTTTGTGCTCAGGATCAAGCTTGATCACTTTTGCTTTAATATCGTCGCCGCGTGATACTACATCTTCGATTTTGCCAAATGGCTTGTCAGATAGCTCAGTCACGTGGATGAGGCCTTCGATACCATTGTCAAGCTCAACAAAGGCACCAAATGCGGTGATTTTGCTGATCTTACCTTGGACCATTGATCCTACTGGCATTGTTTCTTTGATTGTATCCCATGGGTTTTGTGAAAGCTGCTTTACGCCAAGAGTAATTTTTTTGTTCTCTTTGTCGACTGAAAGCACGACGCTTTCTACAAAATCGCCCTTCTTGAGGACTTCTGATGGGTGTGATACTTTTTTGATCCAGCTAAGGTCTGAAATATGGATAAGACCTTCTACACCAGGCTCTAGTTCAACGAACGCACCGTAGTTTGTAAGGCTCTTAATTTCCGCATTTACATTTGTGCCTGGAGCATATTTCTTTTCGATATCATCCCATGGATTGTGCTCAAGTTGCTTGATGCCGAGAGAGATTTTGCCCTCTTGCTTTTGGATCGAAAGAACGATCGCTTCAAGATCTTGTCCGCGCTGTACAACTTCGCTAGGATCTGCAATGTTCTTTACCCATGACATCTCTGAAACGTGGATAAGACCTTCGATACCTGGCTCGATTTCCATAAAGGCGCCGTACGGAAGAAGGTTTGTGATCTTACCGCTAACGTGGGTACCTGGAGGATACTTCTCTTCGATTTGATCCCATGGATTTGCTTCTTTCTGCTTAAGGCCAAGAGCAACTCTTCCCTTTTCTTTATCAACGCTAAGGATCATTACTTCTACTTTCTCGCCAAGATGTACCATCTCAGATGGATGCTTTATACGCTTCCATGTCATGTCGGTAATGTGGAGAAGACCGTCGATACCATCGAGGTCAAGAAAGACGCCAAAGTCTGTGATGTTTTTGACGATACCGTAGCGAACGTCGCCAACTTGGATATTTTCGAGAAGCTCTGCTTTTTTGCTGATGCGCTCTGCTTCGAGAAGCTCGCGGCGTGATACGACGATATTTTTGCGATCGATGTTAATCTTTAAGATTTTGAACTCGTAGATCTTGTCTAGGTATTCATCGAGATTTTTGATGCGCTTGTTGTCGATTTGTGAGCCTGGCAAGAATGCTTCGACGCCGATGTCAACCATCAAGCCGCCTTTTACCTTGCGGATCACTTTACCACGTACAATGCTTCCTTCTTTGCAGTGCTGAAGAATAAATTCCCACTGGCGGAGGCGCTCTGCCTTTTCGCGTGAGAGAACAATCTGGCCATGGGAGTCTTCTGCTTGGTCAAGAAACACTTCCACTTCACCATCTAGAATAAGCTGTGATGTATCTGAAAACTCAGAAATCGGTACGATACCTTCTGATTTTAGGCCCACATCGATAATGACGTGATCTTTTGTGATTTCTACGATACGTCCTTTCAGGATTTTTCCTGGAATAACGGCGAGCTTATCGCTGTCTGGGGTGCTTTTTGAGGAACAAAGCAAGTTTTTAAAGGCCTCTCGGTCCTTTTCTTCGTAGCCGACGTCGTCGACTAGCTTGTTTGCATCCCAGGTGTATTGATGGTTTTTTGACATGTTAAAAGGTTCTCCACTATTTAGTTTAGCGGAGAGGATAGCAGAATCTTTCGATTGCTGCAATTGAAATTAAAAGGACAAAGGACCAAAAGGACATAAAGGACCAAAAGGACAAAAGACTGACTGCCGGCATCCTTTTTTTCTCGACAATTACGGTATTTCTCATTTAGGATATCCCCTATTATGACTAAAAAAACATGTGTTCTTAAATTTGGCGGCGCATCACTCGAAACCCCTCAGCAATTCGATGCAATTTCAAATTTAATATTGCGAAAAGCAGAGGAATACCCCCGGATTTGTATCGTCGTATCGGCTATGGGCAAAACGACAGACAGCTTAATTACCTTAGCAAAAGAGATCAACCCCTCCCCTCCCCAGCGCGAAATGGATATGCTCCTAAGCGTTGGCGAAAGAATAAGTATGTCCTTACTTGCTATGGCACTTGCGAAAAAGGGTAAGGAGGCGATGAGCTTTACAGGAAGCCAATCCGGCATTATAACCTGTTCTCGCCACTCTGAAGCTAAGATTATAGATGTTACCCCGTCCAGACTCATCAAGTGCTTAGATCAAGAAAAAATTGTTATAGTTGCCGGCTTTCAAGGCGTAAGCCGTCAAAGTAAAGAAATTACTACGCTGGGACGAGGTGGATCTGACACAACAGCAGTTGCGCTTGGAGTTGCCCTCGGTGCAGAAAAAGTGGAATTTTATAAGGATGTTCCCGGTTTTTGCTCAGAGGACCCAAAGCAAAATCCGCAGGCAAGCCTCTTTTCGCATCTTACTTATGATGAAGCGATGGATATTGTCTCTAAAGGAGCAAAAATCCTCCATCATCGCTCACTTGAGCTTGCAAAAGAAAACCAAATCCCCCTCCATATCCTCTCTTTTAAAGAAGAGTTTATGCAATTTGGCGGTACCTGCATTAATCCATCGGACAAAAGACCTGAATCCCCAATTTATGAACGAGAACTAGAAGGAGCTATCGCATGATTAAAACAAAACATAGCACACTTTATGCACTATCTGGCATTATCTGGCTTGGAGTTGGCGTAATGCTGCTCAATTTAGGGCTTGGTTTTTTATGTACTGCGCAAGAAGTAAACTATCTTCTTATAGCAATCGCTATCATAATCGGCTTTGCAAAAGGTCGCTTTGTTTTGCAAAAGGCAGCCCTTCGCTCACATGAACGAATAGCAAAGCTTGAAAACCCAACGACACTCTCGCAGCTCTATACAAGATCCAATATTCTTCTTATCGCCTTTATGATGGGCCTTGGCATGCTGATGAAGAGCCTTAACCTCCCAAATGAGATCCGCGGCTTTATCGATACAGCAGTTGGCTGCGCCCTGATGCAAGGCTCTCTTGCCTACTTTCGCCTCATGGCTACACCTGTTCCAAATAAAGAATAGGTAAAACTAGTTTTTAACTAGTATGTGACAATCTTTTGTACACAAAAGAACTTTATCATCAAAGACTTTTATAATTATTTAGTGAAATAAAAAATGAATTATTTTATAATAAAAAAACATGTCACTAATTTTTATTGCTTTTTCAGCTTTTCTTACGGCACTAGGTAATTTTTTTATCAGAAGGGCGGTTACTGGAGATCAAACGGGTGATCCTTTCATACTGGCGCGCTTTTTTACAGCAGGGCTTATCTCAATACCTATTATTTACCTGCATCATAACGCTATTAATTTTGATCCAAAAATGGGCTTTGTAGCCCTCTTTGCAGGGCTCTCACTCGGCCTTTTGCAGTATGGGATCGGCAAAAGCCTGCAAGCCGGTCCATCGGGACTTACCTTTATATTCGTCTCAAGTGTATCCGTTTGGCCTCCCCTTCTTATGTACTTCTTATTTGGTAAAGAGTTTGGTCATGACTATAGCCTCAATAACCTCATTGGCTCGCTCCTTGTGCTTGGTGCGCTTTTCTGGATGGGAAAAAGTGAAGAAAAGACAAATAAAAAATGGCTTTTTTGGATAGCGCTTTCCTATGCCGCTTGCACACTCTACTTTGTTATCTTTCAATGGCGAGCGCTTTTAGTGAAGGACAACATTCCAGAATCTCCCCTGCTTCCTTTTCGGGCAAATGCACAAGATGGCGATCTCTTTATGGCTATTACTTTTGTGATTGCTGCGATATCGCAGCTTTTTTTAGGAGAAAAAAAACAACAAGGAAAGGGTTTTTACACATCAGGAATTGTAGCAGGAATACTTGCAGGCCTTTCCACCTACCTGCTTCTTCTTGGGACAGAATTTGCTAAAACCGCTACCGAAAATGCCCTTATCTTTCCCCTTAACACCGTACTTATGATCCTCTTTTGCAACGTGTGGGCGAAAAAATTCTATAATGAAACGATCAACTGGCCTGCAAATGGCATAGCAGCTCTTGGTATCGCTATTTCTACGTAAAAGGGAAAAGGAGAATAGCTAGAGGTCATTTGTGATCTTACTGTGGAGGTAGTTGGCAAGTTCTGGAGAGCGCTCCTTCAGCCATGCTGCAAGCGGCTCGAGCCGTTTTTTATCTTCGCTTATGTCCACATGTTCTTTAGAAAGTGTGCCAATATCGATATGTATTGCAGCATCGGCTAAAAAGCCTACATTATTTCTAAGTATGGTACCAGAATCTTTATCGTAGCAAGAAAGAGCTCGATCAGTTTGAAAGAGATCTATAAGTTGATCTATTCGTCTTTTTGCCCCTGCATTATCATCTAATGCGAGACACTCTTCAAAACAAGTAAGTATGGGCTTTGCCTTTTTCTGGAGGACAAAAGGGACCCCTTCAAGTGCAACGTTATGCGTCCTTCCGAGCTTATCAATGATGGTTATTTTTTGCTCTGTCATATCGCGAGGAAATAGCTTGCAGTAGACTACAGCTGTAGTCTTTTGAAAAGAGTGTGCTGCCAAATCCACCGATGCAAAAATCCCCTCGATGCGATCTTGTCGTTGCTGCAACCGCTCTTTACTTGCAGGAAGATATGCAGGAAGATCAATTCTTTGGCATTTAACAAACTTTAAGACATAGTTTTTATCGCTGCTTTCAAAGACAAAAAACTGCCTCCCCTTTCCTAGATATGTAAAGGGCTGATTTAAGATCTCTTGCACATGATGAGAGGGCTTATTTTCTTGATAGCACTTCTCTGGCCAGGTGTGAAGCTCAATAGCACTTTCATAAAAGCCGTCTACAAGCTTTTCATAGCCCCAAAAACCGCCTATAATAAGGGCGAGCGCTAAAAGAGAGTACCTATACTTCATTTTTGTATCGTGCTTCTTGCTTTTCAAAATGAGCAGCAAGAGGTGGATAATGACGCACAAGCCATCTGTAGAGCGGCTTTAGTCGCTTAAGATCGGTTGCAAATCGCTCTTTAGTTTTGATGCTCTCTCTATGCACAAAACGGCCTGTATCTATATAGATCGCTCTATTTTCGATAAAACCTACATTATTTTTGCTGATAAGCGCACCGTCAAGATCTAAAATCCCCTTTTCTGCCGTCTCCTTAAGCAAGGCAAAGAGCTGTTCTATACGCTCCTTTGCTTCATCTACTTTATTTGCCTTCATAAGGGCTTTTATGGTGGGTTTTACAAACTCTGCCCGCTCCTGCAAGACAAACTCTGTGCTATCGAGAGGCACAAGATATTCGTCACCCTGCAGATCAACAATAAAGGCATTTTTGTGAAAATTTGTAGACTTGTTAAGGTGTACATAGATGAGCCCGCATTCTGCAGGGAGCTCATTGTAGGCAATAAAAAGCGAGTTGAAGAGCTCATCGACTCTCTTTTGTCGTTTTTTGCACTTTTTTTCTTTAATGTCGCGAACGAGCGTGCAGTCAGGAAACCAGTCGTAGAGCACAGGCGGATGCAGTCTTTGATGCCTCATAAATTTAAGCACATACCTTCCGTCGCTACTTTCAAACGCATAAAATTGAAAGCCATGACCCAAATAATAGTAGGGCTGGGAAAGAATCTGGTTTACCTGTTCAATCTTAGCATCGTTTGCCTTAATATCCCATGAGGGGTTATTGGGAAGCTTGGACTCGATGCGATCGATAGAAAAGCCGTCATTTCTTCCCTTCCACAAGACAACGCCTTCATAAATACCTACCGCTAGAAGACAAAAGAGGACGATCCGCCACACTCTCATTGCTACACCTCAAATAATGGCGTATAGTTTACTCAATTTTCAGATTCTCGACATCAACGTCTTTAAAGATAAAGCCGCTAGATAGCAATTTTTTTGGAAATACTTTACAGCTTGCAAGCAGCATATCATCTGCAAGATCACCTAAAATAAGGCGAATAAGCCATGCAGGAAGTCGTAAAAAACAGGGCCGATTGAGCTTTTTTGCAAGCCACAAACTAAACTGTTTATTGGTAACAGGATTTGGAGAGACAGCATCGACTGGTCCAACCACTTGCCTATTTTTTAGCAAAAAGAGAATGCACCTACAAAGATCATCGAGACTAATCCAGCTCATCCACTGCTCGCCAGATCCAATAACCGCTCCAAGGCCAAGCCTAAAAGGGGTAAGCATCATCTTAAGCGCTCCACCCTTTGGCGAAAGAACCACGCCTATTCGTAGATGCACAACAGGACAGATAGCTTTTGCAGCTTCGGCTTCCCAAGCTGTGCAGACATCCTTTAAAAAGCCTCTTCCATAAATGCCAACTGCAGAGGCTGAAATAAAGAGCGTTGTGGGACTTTTTATTGCCTCTACAAGATTTTTGGTTGTTTCTATCCGGCTTGAATAGATTTTTTTCTTACTTGCAAAAAGTGATGAGCCCGCAAGGTTAATGACAACATCAAGTCCCTCAAGATTTGCCCCTTTTCGTGGAAGTCTCCTTACCTCATATCCCTCATTTTGTAAAATGGGTAGAAGTAGAGATCCTATAGTGCCATGAGATCCTGCGATGCCAATTTTCATTTTACACCATTTTTCATCTCTTGGAGGGCCTCTAGGGCACGCATATAGCCAAACTTAAGATCTACTATAGGCTTTATATATCCTCCTGTATGCACCTTTTCAGTGTCAGCATGCTTTAATTCCGGCACCCAGCGTTTAATATAGACGCCATCAGGATCAAACTTTTTGCCCTGTATAATGGGATTGAAAATGCGAAAGTAGGGAGCTGCATCTGCACCGGATCCTGCCACCCACTGCCAGCCAAGCGTGTTGTTTGCAAGATCCGCATCAAACAGCTTATCCCAAAACCAGCTTGCACCCTCTTGCCAAGAAAGGAGGAGATGCTTTACTAAAAACGAGCCTACAATCATACGTACGCGATTATGCATCCAGCCTGTTGCAAGAAGCTCTCGCATTCCTGCATCGATGATGGGATAGCCTGTTTTTCCCTGCTGCCAACTCTCAAGCTGTTCAGGATCTCGCCTCCAAGGAAAGTGAAGGAATTCCTTTTTAAGCGGCTCATTGGCAGTATCTGGAAAATAAAAGAGAAGATGGGTAGCAAACTCCCTCCAAATAAGCTCTCGATAAAAAAACTCTGATGATTCACCGGTTAATCTTTTTGCAATCGTACGAACTGAAATCTCCCCAAAGTGCAGATGAGGAGATAGCTTTGATGTACCCTCCTGAGCAGGATAATCTCTTGCGATCCTGTAGTCTTCAATCCTGCCATGTAAAAATGTATCTAGTGCTTTTAGCGCCCCCTTTTCCCCTGGCTGCCAGACATCTAGTGGTGGGTTTCTCGTTTTAAGCTGCAGGCCTGCGATCGATTCCGAATGGAGATGTCCTTTGTAAAAGTTTAGCTCATCTACAGTGGCAACAGGATCTTCCGGCTCTCTTTTTTGAATATTTCGATAAAAAGGTGTAAAAACTTGATATGGCTTTCCAGCTTGAGTAGCAAGCTCCCATGGTTCAAAGAGTACATTTCCTGCATAGGTCGTGACATTGATATTTGCTTCTGTAAGTACATCGAGTATTTCCTTATCTTTTGCAATAAGGTGCGGCTCGTATGTCCTATTCCAATAGACTGCCTTTGCACCCGTTTCTTTAACAAGTGAAAGAATGACATCAAGGTATCGACCCTTACGAAAGACTACTTTGTTCTTAAGGCTGAGAGAAAACTCTTCAAGTGAGTCATGAAGCCACGCCCTACTTGCCCCTCCAAGGGGATATTGTTCTTGATCCTCTTCAGACCAGATATAACAGACAACAGTAGGATGGCCGCTTTTTGCTGCAGCAAGTAGTGCAGGGTTATCATGCAGCCGCAGATCATTTCTCACCCAGACAATAGAGACACTTTCCACACACACCTCAATCAAAACCCCTATTCTGCCCGAGGCGACAATTTGCTGAAAGGATTTACCCCATTAGTTTTGCGACTTTGACAGTTCAATTGTCTGAAAGGAGACGAGCGGTGCATCGGGATGGTTGATCCCTTCGCACTTTTGAGCGGCCTTTTCCCACTCCTCTTTTGAAGTAAGATTTTGCACCCACCAAGGAAATGTTTTACACTGCTCCGGCCGTACAGGATAGATACGGCACTTTGTTCCCTCTAAAAAGACGCAGTCATATGACGTAACATGTTCTTTTAACGCAAAATCACCGTTTACTTGTCTCAGATAGCGATCTGCAAATTCATCAATAGATATTTTCAGATATTCAGCAATTGCTTCTATTTCATCAACACTCAGCCAGACATAGCCTGGAGATCCGGTGCAGCACTTACCACAGCCTGTACATTTAAATCGTAGACCATCTTTATACCAAGGCTGTTGCACATTCATTTGTTTTCATCCAAAATTGAGTAATTGCTTCACTATCTATGCATATATAGCCATTAGTATACACGTTGTCAGAGCAAAGTTGGAGAAAATCTATCACTTTTATGAATCAAAAGAAAGAATATTTACTGAATTGATATTAAAATAAGAATTTCAAAGGACAAAAAGCCTTTTTTTGTTATATTCAACCCTCAATCTTAAGGTAATAATGAAAAGAATTACACTGCTTCCAAATATCATTACAGCCTTCGGGCTCTCTTGCGGATTATTTGTCATCTTTAAAATGACAATGACAGAGGTTGGCACAGCCACCTATCCTGTCCTCATGGCCACTACGAGCATCTTGCTGATCGCTGCAATTGCAGACCTTCTCGACGGCGCCTTAGCACGTGCTATGAAAGCAGAAAGTGAGTTCGGCGGAGTTTTTGATTCGCTAAGCGATGCTGTTTCTTTTGGCGTAGCCCCATCTGTCATCGTTTTAAAAAGTCTTTCGGTTGAGCCCGGGACAAAACTTGCCTTTTTAGTCACGATAGCTGCCACTCTTTTTTCTCTCTGCGGCATTCTTCGACTAGTTCGCTTTAAT
>CAZEGK010000021.1:14939-38242 GCA_964512205.1 uncultured bacterium
GATAGCTGCCACTCTTTTTTCTCTCTGCGGCATTCTTCGACTAGTTCGCTTTAATATTTCAAATGCAAAGGCTAAAGGCAATCAAGAGGAAATGGATGCCAACAAGAAAAACTTTACAGGCCTTCCCATTCCTGCCGGTGCTGCGGCTGCTGTTTCCGGTAACCTGATTTTAGTCTCAGACGATTTTAAGAACTTTTTCTCTATAAGCGATGAAACCCGGGCATGGATCTGTGTCTTTCAGCTGATCATTCTCGGCTACTTCATGATAAGCAGATGGAAGTTTCCAAGCCTTAAAACACTCCATATACCTGTTGGCTCCTTTCAAGTAGTATTTTCAACAGTTGTTAGCGCGGTCCTTATTTTCTATGGCTTACTGCATCATTTTGCTGCCATTTTTTTTATAAGCTCGTGGGGATATCTCTTTGTCGCCTGGATCTTTGCAATTATCCGCATCATCTCAGGAAAAAAATCCAAGGTACTGCAAGATTATGAACCCGATCTCGATGATACTTTGGCTGAAGCCTAAAAGGATGATCTGTACTGTAAAGAAATTGTCATTTTAGTGTAGTATGTAGGCTGAAATTTAGGATAAGCGTACATGGCAACACTTGATCAAAAAACAATTAAGTATTTAGCTGATCTCTCTCGGATCGCAGTATCTGCAGATGAAGAAGAAGCACTCCTCAAAGACCTAAAAAAAATACTTGGCTACATTGAGCAACTAGACGAAGTTGACACCTCTCAAGTAGAGCCCTGCACCTACGTAACAAAAGCGCTTACTGAAACACCCCTAAGAGAAGACGTCGTCGAAAGCACTTTTACAAGAGATGCCTTTTTAAAAGGAGCTCCACAGCAAATAAGCGGCATGGTGCGCGTTCCGCCTGTCATCAACAAAGAGTCATAACGATATGATCCATACTCACACAGCTGAAAAACTGTCAGAATTATTTAAAAAGGGCGAAATCTCTGCTCAAGAGATCGCCGAGCACTACTTTGCCCGTATAGAGCGCTATGAGCCTCAAATTGACTCTTTCTTATCGCTCTCAAAGGAGCGAGCGCTCCAAAAAGCAAAAGAGCTCGATGAAAAAAGAGCGCGCAACGAGCCTCTCGGCCTGCTTGCCGGCCTTCCTGTAGCCGTTAAAGATAACATCGCTGTTAAGGGCGAAAGCTTAAGCTGCGGGTCAAAAATTCTCTCGGGCTATAAAGCACCCTACAATGCAACGGCAATCGATCTTATCGAAAATGAAGATGCCATTGTCATCGGCAAAACAAATCTTGATGAATTTGCCATGGGCTCGTCGACAGAACACTCTGCCTATAAGCGCACCAAAAACCCATGGAACCTTGCCTGCACACCAGGCGGATCATCCGGTGGATCAGCAGCTTGTGTTGCAGCGCGCCTATCGCCTCTGTCGCTCGGCTCCGATACTGGAGGATCCGTTAGACAGCCAGGGGCACTAACTGGCACCTGCGCATTCAAGCCAACTTATGGACGCATCTCCCGCTTTGGCCTTGTTGCCTACGGATCATCGCTTGATCAGATTGGGCCTTTTGCCACAAGTGTAGAAGACATTGCCCTTATGATGCGCGTTATGGGACGCCACTGCAAAAAAGACTCTACAAGCATTCCAGGTGGACCAGAAGACTATATGTCAAAAATCCGGACCCCGATAAAAAACATGAAAATCGGCGTACCATGGCAGTTTTTGCAAAACCTTCGTCCAGAAGTAAAGGCAAACTTTGACGCTGCTATGAAAACGTTAGAAGCTTTAGGCTGCCAAATCGTAGAAGTTGACCTCTCGATCCTTAACTACTCCCTTCCTACTTACTACATTTTAGCTACTGCAGAAGCATCTACAAATCTTGCCCGCTATGATGGTATACGCTACGGCCTAAGATCCTCTACTGCAAAAACGCTTGACGAAGTCTACGATTTTACCCGTGAAGAGGGCTTTGGCAATGAGGTAAAGAGACGTATTCTTCTCGGAACTTTTGTACTAAGCTCAGGCTACAAAGATGCCTACTATAAGAAAGCGCAAAAAGTACGCCAGCTTATCATACAAAAATATGAAGAGGCCTTTAAGGCATGTGATCTCATTGCAACTCCAGTTACACCAAAACCAGCCTTTCAGCTTGGCAGCATACAAGATCCCGTAGAGATGTATCTGGAAGATATCTATACAATTGGCCTAAACCTTGCAGGACTTCCTGGAATTTCTGTTCCAAGCGGCTTTACGAGCGAAAAAATGCCACTAGGACTTCAGCTTATTGGCCCGCAACTTGCAGACGTTTGCACCTTGCAGGCAGCATTTAGCTTCCAGCAAGCCACTGGCTATAATAGTGCAATACCCGATGCGTTTAAGGAGTAATGAATGAACTGGGAACCAATAATTGGCCTTGAAATACATGCCGAGCTAAACACAAGGTCAAAGCTCTTTTCAAGCGATAAAAACCACTTTGGTGATGAGCCAAATAGCAATATATCAGAAGTTAGCACCGCCATACCCGGCACACTTCCTGTCATCAATAAAGAGGTAGTAAAAAAGGCTGTACAGTTTGGCCTCAGCATCGGCGCTAAAATCAATCTTGTAAGTCAATTTGACCGAAAGTCCTACTTTTATCCAGATAATCCAAGAAACTTTCAGATCACGCAGTATGAGACCCCAATTATTATTGGTGGAAAGGTCGTTGCCGTAGTTGAAGGAAAAGAAATGGAGTTTGAGGTAACTCGCGCCCATATTGAAGATGACTCCGGCATGCTCAAACACTTTACCACTTTTGCCGGCGTTGACTTTAATAGAGCGGGTGTTCCACTTATCGAGATTGTCTCAGAGCCTTGCATGCATACTCCAAAAGAGGCATCTGCCTATGCACAGGCGATAAAAGCAATACTCGAATATATCGATGCATCAGATTGCAATATGGAAGAGGGCTCCCTTCGCTTTGACGTTAATATCTCTGTCCGAAAAAAAGGTGAAGCGGGCTTTCGCAATAAGATCGAAATCAAGAATATGAACTCCTTTTCAAATCTTGAACTTGCTGTCGATCACGAAATTTATCGCCAAATTAAGCTCTACGAGGAACATCCAGATAAAGATCCAAAAGAAGTAATCACACAGTGCACCTATCGTTGGGATCCAGATAGAGGCGAAACTGTGCTTATGCGAAAGAAAGAGTATGCAGATGACTATCGCTACTTTCCGGAGCCAGACCTCCTTCCCCTTGTGCTTACGCAAAGCTATGTCGATGACATTGCGAAAACACTGCCAGAGCTTCCTTTACAAAAGGAAAAGCGCTACGTTGCCGAACTTGCCCTTTCACCGCACCAGGCATTTTTCCTTGCGAGTGATAAAAAGCTTGCAGACTATTTTGAAGCATCTCTTGCTACGACTCAAAATGCAAAGGCACTTGCCAACTGGATTATCGTTGAATTTCCGGGCAGACTAAAAGAAAAGAATGTAATGATCTACCAAACGAAAATCGAGCCTAAGCAGGTTGCAGAACTTGTAAACTTGATCGACAAGGGAGATATACACGGTAAAATAGCAAAGAGCGTAGCAGATGATATGGTGCTCACACCTGGCAAAGCTCCTAGCGAAATTATTGCTCAAAATCCAGATTACCAGCCTTTAAATGATAGAGGCGCAATCGAAAGCTTAGTTGATACCGTCCTTGCCGAAAATCAGGACTCAATCGACAACTTTCTTGCAGGCAGAGATCGAGCCTTCGGCTATCTTGTGGGCCAGGTAATGAAAGCTACAAAAGGCACAGCCTCTCCACAGCTCGTCAACGACCTGTTAAAAGAAAAGCTTGCTAAAATTTCACGATAACTATTTCGCCCTCCAAATATCTTTTGGAGGGTTTTTATTGCTATTTTTCCCTATTTTGGAGTATTATGACTAGTGCATTAAAAAGATCCTATGAAGATGCAAATGTAAGTCTTCGGCTTTTGGACGACCTCTTTGAAGGCGGCAGTAAGAAAATAAAGTTAGATCCACTTATTGCTCTTATACGAGATTTCGAAAAACTTTCCTTGGGTCCGAAACCTGTCGAAGTGAGAAAAATACGAAAATTTAGTCCTGAACTAAAGAACCTATTAATATTTGCAGTTGCGGCATTCATAAAACACAAGGGTATATTAAAAAATGAAACTACAGCTAATAATATTACTACTGTTAAGTCTACTAAGCGGGTGCGCTTCGCACCTACCAGAGAAGCCTGAACCTACACAGCTTGAAATTCGCGAATTTCAAACAAGAACCTTTGATGCAAAAAGTCATGCAGAAGTTATGAAAAGCGTTCTTGATGTGCTGCAAGATGATGGCTATATGGTAAAAAATGTAGATGCAAATCTTGGCTTCTTATCTGCAGTAAAAGAGACAGAATGCTACGGCATCAACCAGCCGCGTTTTTCACATGCAAGTGAGCTCGATGTTGGCTTTGGATTCTCTACAGGAGGATTTGGTATTGGAAGCCACTTCCCAAGTAGACGAGCCCCTGCCCGCCCTGCACACGAATGCATAGAAGCTACTGTGAATGTCAGCCAATTTGGCGAAGGTGTTCGCATTCGAGCAAGCTTTCAACAAAAAGTCTATGATACTAATGAATCAGTTATGCGCATACATCGCATAGATGATCCAGAATTTTATCAAAACTTTTTCATCAAAGTAGATAAAGGCATATTCATACAAACCCAAAGCATATAGTAATAAAAATGAAATTTTTTAATGTAGATGTAAAACTTTCTGGTATAAGTAACTTTCCACAACCCACTCTTTCGGGACCAAAAACGCGCGCGCAAAGCAAAAAAGCAGAGCAAACACTTTTTGCAACCATTAAGGAGCATGTTATAATAGCTTCTTCATTTTTATTTAAAGCAGCAGGCGTTATGCAGGTTCCAACACTCTTTACTCGTCAGCGCTCTGTAGTAAAGGTTGATCGAAGCTCTCTTGAAGTATGGACAGCAAGAGCATCGGCCGCACTTGCAGTAGCTAATTACATTTTAAGGGCCCGTTAATATGCGATACTTTCTTGCCATATGTCTTTTTACTGTAGCTCACTTGCATGGCATTGTATTAGAGACAATTGATGAGAAAGAAACGCTCTCCGGCAAAAAAATTGGCTACTTTGTGGGATCCTTTGATCCACCAACGCATGCACACATTGCCATCGTAGAAAAGGCGCTCGAGCACCTTGATTTTGTGATTGTACATCCTGTCTGGGGAGGAGATCCATACAAAAAGCGAACAGATGTCCTAATCCGTAATGAGATGCTCTTTTGCCTCTTTGAAAAACACCCAAAAGTCATCGTAAGTAGCTACAACCCAAAAACTTTGCAAGACAGCTTAAAAGATCTACCTGCAACTTTTGTTGGCATATTAGGGACAGACACCCTGCGCTACCTTGCCCCAAATCCCGAAACAGCAAAGGTCTATATGACAGGCCTTCCAATTACAGAAGAATATGCAAACCACACCTGGGGCAGCTGCATGGCAATCAAAGTTGACTCCTTCCTCCTCGCCCTGAGAGAAAATGACCCCCCAGTCGCCGCACTCGATACCCGCCCCATCATCGCCATACTAGAGCTCGGCACTGTCAAGTCCCTCTCCTCCACCTCTCTAAAATCAGCCCTCACCCAACACCAAAGCCTCGACTCCTACACCCCCAAAGAAATCATCGCCATCATCCAAAAATACAACCTCTACAAATAATGCCCAACACCAAACGCGGGCCAGGCCCGCATTAGGTACTACCGAGTGAGGGCCAGGCCCGCATTTGGTGTTTTAACGAGGGTTGCTTCAAGCTCTTTTATGAACTGATCATCTTGTGGTGAGATACCAGCCTTCCTCGCAAGTTTCATTAAAGAGGAGGGATCTCGGCTAAGATAATTGCCAAGCTCTGTTTGCGTTACTACACCAGTTTGATCGACAAAACGGGCTATTAACAACCGAGCTAATACAAGATCGTCTCTTCTTTTTGAAGATCGCAAATCTTCAAGTGTTGTTTTGGTCCAAGAACACACTTGAGCTACAATATTTTCTAGCGCTTCATCCTTTATATGCAACCTAGGGAGATCTTTAAAGGGTTTATCACCATACATAATAGACCACCATTTCTGTGAAAATTCATAATCTCCATACACTCCGAATTGTAGAGAATTTCTAATAGCCGCTGCCTCTTGTCGGGCAGTGTTATCATCGACATTTGTGTGACGCGCCAGATTATCGATACTTTTACGTTCATGTTCCCCTCCAAAGGAAGATAAAACAAGCGATCGATTCAACCATGTATATTCGTTTTGTCCCAGGTAAGTAAGATAGCTGCTCCAAAGATATTCTTCAGGGGATTTGGTAATATGAGCTCGAACAGGGTTTAAATGCACGTACCTTATAAGACTCTGAAAATACAACCCTGATTGGACAAGAATCGCCTTGTATCGTCCCTGATAAAGGTGCCCCATCCTGTCATATTTCTTGTTAAAATACTGCGCATAGCGAAAGGCTATTGCATGCATCCCTGATGAAAGATCAGCAGTCTTTGGTTGAATAACAAAATGAACGTGATTTCCCATCAAGCAAAATGCATGAACAGTGAGTAAATGCATCTCACAGGCATACTGAATCAGCAAACAAAAGCGAACGTGATCTTCTAGGTCCTTGAATAATTGTGTTCCCCCAATACCTCTTAGCATCACATGATAACAAAAATCAGCTTGGATGAATCTTTTCTTACGAGGCATGCGACTTTCCTTATTAAAGAAAAAACAATACCTACAAAGCGATCAGTTGACAAGTAAAAATTAAGGAAAACTAACACCTAATGCGGGCCTGGCCCGCATTAGGTGTTAAGCTACCACCAGTTTACTTCATCGTCGTTTTCCTCTGGAGGAAGGTCGTACGTTTTAGTAAGTACGCCAAATTGCTCAAGCATCTTAGCAATAGTCTTTGGCTGAAGCCTCATTTTCTTTGCATACTGATCTACAACAACCTCTTGTTCAAAGTAGTTAGTTTTACGCTCATCAGCGATCGCATCCTCAATACTTTGATTTGGAGCTGCAAAGATGTCACATTCATTTTGCAAGTAGGCGATTTGCTCTTTTCTCGTAGCAATCTGTGCAACATCTTGTCGAATTTTATCAAATTTTTCTTTTTGCCAACTGGATGGGATATTTGCCTTTGCCCAATCAAAATATTTCTCTCGCAAATCTCCATTATCTTCAAGAAGTTGCAAAATCTGATCATAAAGGATCATTTCTGAAGAATAGCGCTTGTTAAATTCCTTTCTATAATATTCTTTTTGATCTTCGTCTACATCAGCCCCTATCGGATCGTCAAATTGCTCTACCATATTCATACCAGGAAGACCAAATTCCCTTCCGAGCGCATGGATGATAGCATTGAAATCATGTACATTGTCACTGTCTCCAAGCGTTTCAAATGTAGTTGCTCTAAATCTTGCAAGCTCATCGAGTATCTCTTCTTGAAACGTTGCAGCTCTTCCCCGGATTTGTGCTATATAATGTCTTGCAGCCATCGCATACCATATTCCACCGCATGCTTTTGCTGCTGAGACAAAGTCATCCACCATACTTTTATTTGCATCATCTTTCTTTTTTTGATCTTGAATTTCTGAAATCATTTTAAACGTATGTGTTACAGCGCATTCAATGGCATGATAAAAACGCTCAAGATTTACTCCATACTGAGGCGTTCCAACATAGGGTGTTCGATTTTTAATTTTTCCTAAAAGCACCACTAAGTATCTTCTCTCATAGTGCTCGTTAAGAGGATAGAGCTTATCAAAATGGGTAAGTAAATCATCAACTGCAAATCCAGGAGCCTTTTTTTTTGGAAATGCAATCTGTATTTGGTTACGATAATGCGCATCATTTACTTCATAAAGGATATGATCAACTGGCGTCGCAGGATATTTTGCACGAAGGTTTGCCACTTCTTCAAAAGCATCCGCTTCGGATAAATCGGCAAGAAGATCGTATAACCTGCTATTACTTGTTACAAAAGCAAGCTCAATACTATTATAAATTTTTCTTTCGTATGAAACAGAGTAATATGCACACCGGTCTACATCATTTGGCTCTCGTACATCAACTCTCGTCACGAGCCAGTCATAAAGCTCTAGGTTTTTTCTATGAGCTGCAACGTGTAGAAGCGTATTGCCACCTGCATACTTATGCCTGAGAGAATCGCCAGCCCTATGACATTCCTGAACAATGTCCAGCCTCCTATTTTTTGCTGCCCAGAGAATGAGGCTACTCTCAGGATCCTCTGATACCCCTGCACGCTTAATCTTCAATGCAAGATCTATATTTCCATCATCCACAGCATAGGCCATAAATGGCTTAAGTTTTCCCTTAACAGCTGAAACATCTGCACCATCAATGATCGTACTTTCTGCCATAACATAATTTTCTTCGTCGAGATAAAATCCTAAGAGGCAATTTTTACCCGTTTGGGACAAAGAAGCCATATCTGCACCCTGCTCGATCAATAACTTCACCATAAATGTGAGGTTCTGTTTAAGTGCAATATCTAGTGTCGTACAGTTTTGCTTTTCAGCTTCTACAAGTATAAGTTCAGCAATGAGTTGATCGCGATTTGCATCTTGACGAAGCATTTTAAGAAGACTAAATGCATAAGAAAGATCTTCGCTCTGTTTATCTATACCTTCAACATAGGATAGTATCGTCTTGCTGTTATGTTCCCAGACATTTTTAGATAATTTTGTATTAAAAAGTGAAAACTGAACACCTGTTGTAGGCTTTGTAAAGTGTAAGGAATTGTCATCCGATCGCTCGATCACATAGCCTGTCAATACATCCATAAATTCATCAAGCCTGCTAAAGAGCATATTGGCAATAAAGTTCGGATCGGCACCTTGGACAATCAGCTTCTTCATTTCATCAACTGCAAAGAGCTCTCCATGGACTACAAGCAGTTGATTCTTTGTTTCTTGATCAAGATTTTTTGTATCGAGAAGATCTAACGACTTTGAAGCAAGGACCTTCTGCACAACATACTGCAGCTTTGCACAGCCCTTTAAATAGGATGGTTTGTCAGTAGCGTTTGTGAGGTCGATAGCAATGTGATCTTGTAGCTTTTTTGCCGTGTTTGCAAAGTTGTAGTCGTAACCCCTAAGACGCTTAAAGATACGCACAAAAATGCTTAGGACTCTACCAAGCAGCCATAGATTCATATCCTTTTTTTCAAATCCAAAGCCATGTTTGTTATGATAGGTGATGTAGTATTTAGACTCATCCCCTTTCCACTCAGCAGCTTTATTAAAATCTGAAACAAAAGAAATGGAATCAGGCATAAAAATCCTTAATTTTTAAATAATTATAAAAATTAATATATAGAAATTAATAATAAAAAACAATATAAAATTAATTAAAAAGGACAATATAGATTTGCCGTGCCTTTAAGTGGTCTCATCGCTATACTTTTCCAAATTAAAAAACCCTAGAAAGGCAAAATGATTCATTTATATAAAGGATCCATTCCAGAAGTAATTGATGAACAGTCAAGACATTACCCCTTTTTTACTGAAGAATTTGCACACTATAAAAAGTCGCTCCCCTCTTACATCACACCCCTTCTTGGAGTCATTAGAAGAAATGGCGAATCTGAATTTTTTTATGGAACAGCAACCCCTCGCAACAAGACCTACTACGTTGTCGATTTTTATCTAACTGAAGAAGAAAAAAAATTTACCCACATCACTACGATTGGCAAGGAAGAGAATGCTCCTGATAAGAATGCTCTCATAGACTGTTTTAATCCAAATCTGCAGGCAGCACGGGTTCATTTTACGCTAAAGTGTTTAAAGGAAAAACAAGCAAACCCTGCAAAATACTGGATGCCAAAACTGCTCGAAGAGCGAATAACAGAGCAAAATGAACCAGAGTATAGAGAGCTCTTGAGTCATCTAAAAGAGACCTCGACAGATATTGACTATCTCGAAAAGCTTATTATCCACATCTTTAGAATTCGCCCCAATCCCTGCACAGAAAAAGAAGAAAATTTTGTCTGGATTGCAGATGCATTTGCTAGAGAACAGAACATAGAAAAAGCACTTTTTTATTATAAAGCCGCATATTCAGCAAATCCAAACTCAAATAAAGGCAAAACAGGCCTTGCCACTCTTTTTTATGCAGAACTGACAAACGATGTTGAAGCAAAAAGAGCCTTTGAAGAGCAGATCGAGGAACTAACTCTTGAGGAAAAAGTAACCTTCATCATCGAGTGCATTAAAAAGAAAAAAGAAAAGATTGTTTATTGCTTAGTAAATGAGCTACTTAATAAAGCACCAGCTGATGAAATGAAACGACTCATCAAGTGCTTTAAAAATAAAAATTTACATTTAGATCTTGCTGAAAAGCTTATTCACCATCTGTTTCCAAAATGTCTAGAAGAGACTAGAGAAAAAGCCGCTCACTTTAGCTGGCTTGGCGAGATGTTTGTGAAAGCAAAAGAACCTCTAAAAGGCGAGCGCTACTTTCGGAGATCTCTGCAAATCGATCCTCTCAATGCTAAGGCAAAGGTTGGCCTTGCGCTTCTCTACTATTCAGGTGAGATTACAGGATATCAAAACATCCCTGTAAGTAGAGCACTCTTTGAAGAGGCTATCAAGGTAGCAGAAACGAATAAGACAGCACTTACCTACCTATCATATATCTATATGAATGAACCAGGCGCCTCCCTTTTTATGCTCCAAAAAGCAAGAGCGTACCTCAATAAATTGCTAAAACTTGAACCAAGAAACAGCTATTTTGCAGCTCAAAGTGCACATCTTTCTTCAGAAATCAAAGCCCGTACCGAAGAACAAAAAGCAGTAAATGCGATCACTGACCTCCAAAACCTTACAGCAGCAGAAGTGATTTCATCTCTTAACCTATAGCAGCTTTTAGAGTGCGTTGAAACAAATAAAGCTCCTCTTCAAAAAACCCATTTCGATCTTGTCATTGACATAGTCCTTTAGGGCATCTAATGCATGCAAAACAGAGCCTAAGAGCGGCTCTTCAACTGCAAGGAAAAAAAGAAAGTGGCTGAGACTGAATTGGTACAAGCTGATTATAATAAGGAGAAATCATAAAAGTTTTTTATTGAAAACAACTGGTTTATTATGTATAATTGTTTAACATTTGGAGGATATTTATGCGCCCTGTAGATATTTATATTCGATTTTCCGAGCACAATCGCCATGAAAAACTGCTAAAAGCTGCTACTCTCCAGATGGAGGGAAATCTTGTGTATAGGGATGAAGGCGGCCTTACTCGTGCGCATTTTATCACCGCGCTTAAATTTGGCTCACTTACGCTTTTTTCCCCTCTCATTTGCCTTGCAAGACTTGTCCGCTCTGTAGCTTTTATGGCAACAGGAGATGCTTCTCGTTCTGCTAGGGAATTTATAGGCGCTATAAGTACTCCGATCATTGCCGGAGGCTGTTTTGTGGGAACACTTGCTTCTTCAGCTCTGTCACTGCTTTCTTTTGGCACAATTTCCTTCCACTACACGATGCGAAAGACATATGCCCATTTTGAAGCATGGGTAAATGGCTTCTCACTTCATAGCAGAGAACTTCCAAGCTATTCACAAAGAGTAAGCACTCCCTTTGACTGTATCGGCTCTTCTAAGGGCAAAATAAGCAATGTATGGACGACAGCTCCCTGCATGCAGCCAATTTTAGAACAGGGCAAATCAAGCCATGGCGGTCTTTTAGATGTTGAGCGTATGCGCAAAATCTTCCCCTTTGTCCATATCAAAGGAATGCAAAATGAGCATGGCAAAATTGTTATACAAAGCGAATACCTCAAAGAAAATGTGTATGAAAAATCGTGCGGCGGCCTCTGCGAGCATGCAAGAGTATCAACCTCATGCTGCTGCTGTTTTCAGATACAGGCGGTCTACGATCGCGTCCTTTGCTGCGAAGTTGGCCAAGGAAACTGCAGTACTATCTGCTCTCCAAGCGACTCCACAAGTATCTGCTTTTGCACAGTCTGCGGCGTCGGCTGCTGCTGCCTTACTGAAAAAGTAGACAACGTAAGCCTCGGCGTTCAGCAGGTTGGCTGCCTTTCGTGTTAGAGCTCTACTGCTTTTGACACCTGACTATGATTTAGTTGGTTTGCCGAAGTGCGTTAATTAACCTCTGCAGCTCATCGACATCCTGATAGGAATTTCTTTCAGGAGGTGGGGGACGGTTAGCTTTTATATAAGCCCTTTTACGCCTATTCACCTCAGCATCCAGCTGATTTTTAATAGCTTCATTTACGTTATCAAGTTTTGATTGGGCATCCTCGCAAAATCGTGAGTCAGGGTGCTGAACTACCCTACTCAGGTAAATTTGCGCCACTTTTTGTGCTGCTGTTATTGGAATATTAAAGGTGCAAAGCTTATCACCTATGTACTCTACATGAAATGAGGAACAGTCTTCACTCCTAAGATGAAATATCATCTTAGTAAGAGTATCATGATTGAAGTGTCTTATCAAAACGCCAATTGTATAACTAGCCTCTAGATTATCTCTTCCATCAGCCAACAGTTTTAACGTTCTGAAACCCCTTATAAACCCTGTAGTATTTGTAGAATTGATATCGCGCTGAGCTTGCTCTAAAAGATCTTCATCTTTTCTAAAACCATAGCAACATGGGAGACACATAAAAAACCTATTTATTTCATTTTATTTTATTGCGCCTTATTATACCAAATAAGAGCATTATTTTTCACCCTCACCTATTTAACATATCTAGGCTGCTTGACAAGACCCGCTCGAAGCGGATTTAGTTGCACAGATAAAATAATTTTATTAGGTATTTTTATCCTAAAAATGTGCGCTGGACTCTAAATTAAATAAAGGCCTTTGACAGACGTTTTATACTTTGGAGCCTGAATCCATCTGTAGATGTCGAGTGCCTTGAGCTTTTGTAGGCATGGTCGCTAAGCGAGGGAGCAAGGTATACTTCTTTTGATTCCTCTGACTGCCTTCCGCCTGAAACCATATAGCCTTGCTGATCATTTATCCTTCCTGGAGTTATCTGAGCAAATACCTCTTCACGCTTATAAAGAACGACTTTTTTTTCTTTAAGAGCAAGGGATGCTTCCGGATTTTGTCGTATGAGAGCAGCAATTTTGTGCTCGACATCCTGTTTCCAGCAGAAAGTATAGGGAATCAAGGTAATAAGACGTATCGGCAAGGTAATGAGATCAATTGCCCCAAAGAGTATTCCGAAGACAACCTGCCCGATGCGATCATTAAGACCTGAGAGCATTGTTGTGGCATTCGGAACCACAATGCCCGCTACATCAAGCTGGACAGGATAATAAGTTCTTGTCTCAAAGGAGTAGGGATCTTCTGATACTTTAAGCGACTCAAAAGCAGAATCTACAGCATCTTTTGTTTCATACTGCTGCTCATAGAGTTTTTTGCCCTTAGTGTCTTCAACACATATACTGTATCCACTATAGCTATATGTAGGTCCTGTTGCAATAAATCCAGCCATTGAGCGACTCCTTAATTAAAAAGGATAAGTATAACAAAAATATATAAAGTTTATCAAGGACTACTCTACGTATCGTAGCGCGGGTGAAGCGACTTAAAGCGCTCATGAAGCTTTGAAAGGCTGACATGCGTATAGCGGTCAGTGCTTGAGATGTGGGAGTGTCCGAGCATTTCTTGGATGATGCGAAGGTCGGCGCCGCCATCGAGAAGATGAGATGCAAATGAATGTCTCATCATATGGGGGAAGATGTTTTTGACGATACCAGCTTTTTTCGCATAGACCTTTACAAGCTTCCAGACACTTGTTCTATCGATTGGCTTACCTTTTAAAGTAAGAAAGAGCTTTTTTTCTTTTTCGCTATCATGAAGGCAGCGCACCTTACCTAAATAGGTGTCAATATGCAAAAGAGCCCTGCTACTTACCGGCACAATTCGCTCTTTTGAGCCTTTGCCAAACACTCTGATCTGGTCATCATCTACATCGTAGATCGAAAGATTACAAAGCTCAGATACCCTGATCCCTGTTGCATAGAGCAGCTCTATAATCGCTTTATCGCGAATGCCTTGATTTGTACAAAGGTCTGGCTGCGAAAGAAAAAGTTCAATCTCCTCGGTAGAAAGCACATCGGGAAGGATCTGCCAAAGTTTTGGGGTATCCAAGAGCTGTCCGATGTCCTCTTGATGAACCCCCTCTTTCTTTAAAAAGCGAAAGTAGACTTTAAGGGCAATAAGTGCTCGTGCAATACTGCTTGAAGCATATTTTTTTGCCTGCATACTTGCCAAGAAGGATATGACATCCTCCTTATCAATACAAGAGACTGACTTTTCGCCTATGTGGCCTAAAAAGTTTGTGATATCCCTTCCATAGGCCTCTAGCGTGTTGCTACTTAAGCCCTTCTCTGCCGAAAGATATCGCAAAAATTGCTGTTTAGTATCGATCAATAAGTTCCGCTCGCTTTGCCTTGTAGTGAGCTGCAAGTTCTGGATAATAGGCCTGAAGCCACCTGTAAAAAGGCTCAAGTCGTTTTAAATCCTTTACAAACTCTTTCTTAGACAACCTTTCTTTTACTAAGCGAAGCTTTCCTGTGTCAACGTAAATTGCTCGAGTTTCCAAAAATCCAACATTGTTATTGCGGATGAGTCCTGGATCTACATCTTTAACCCCTTTTTCAGCAGCTTCATATAAAAGCATAATGAGCTGATCGACGCGCTCTTTTGCCTGCTCTATCCTTCCTGCAAGCATCAAGTCGATGATAACGGGCTGAATATGCCTTGCCCTTTTTTGGATTACAAACTGTGTCACATCAGGATCGATAACTACAGGGTTTCCTTTGGTATCGACAATGAGCGGTTTTTTAAAGATATTATCTGTCTTATTAAGGTGAACGTAGAGCGTTCCTGTTTGCTCAGGAGCCATATGATAGGAGATCATAAAGGCATTAAAGAGATTCTGTATGCGCTCTTTTCGTTTATCTACCTTATATTTTTTGAAAAGGGTGATAGGAAAAACATCTGGCAATCGTTCAAATCGAGGCTTTACAATAAGCGGCTTTTGCAGGAGAAATTTTATTACATACTGCCCATCAAAGCTTACGTAGGCGGTACACTGCTTGCCTTGCCCGATAAAATAAAAGTGCTGACTAAATATTTTATTGTTAATTTCGTCGATTTTTTCTGGAGCTACCGTAACATTCCAGTTTGCGTTATTCTCCTGAAACGAGGTGATCTGCTTTTGAAGGTGGGTGCTTGGCTTTATTTCTCTTGGCTTATACCAATGTAAAAAACTAAAAAGCCCTACACAAAAAAGTACAAAACAGACTACTGCTACAGCGAGTCTCTTAATCCAGCGCATTTCTAAATCCCTAAAATAGCGGGAATTATACACCTAAATCATCAAGAATGTCAATGAGCGCTTCACCAAGTGCAAAAGGCTCTGCCTCCTGTCCTGATCTTTTGGCTGCAAAAAGGGCAGATGTCTTATCAGCAAGCTGCTTGCCAAGCTGGACTCCTTCTTGATCAAAAGAATTTACGCCCCAGATAAAGCCTTGAAACGCAATCTTATGCTCATAAAAGGCTAAAAGCGCGCCTAGGCTAAAGCTTGTAAGCTTCTTTGCTAAAAGTATTGACGAAGGACGGTTGCCAGGAAAGACTTTATTTGGATTTGCATTCTTTTGCCCTTTTGCAAGCGCTATAGCCTGTGCAAAAAGGTTTGAAAGGAGCTTTTCTTGTGAATTCGTCCCTTTAAATTCAAAATCATACTCCCCTTGCGCCTCTTTAAATCCAATAATTTCCAAAGGTACAGTATTTGTTCCCTGATGGATAAGCTGGAAGAATGAATGCTGCGCATTAGTGCCAGGCTCTCCCCAAATGATTGGCCCCGTCTGAAACTTGCAGCTATTAGCCCTTCTATCAATACGCTTTCCGTTAGATTCCATATCGCACTGCTGAAGGTGAGCGGGAAAACGACTGAGCATGCGCGAATAGGGAATGATAGCTGTTGTAGGATAGTGGAGAAAATTGCGATTCCATATGCCAATCAGTGCAGCAAGTAGGGGAAGATTTTGTTTTATATCTTTAGTAAGCGCTACCCTATCCATCGCATGAGCACCCTTGCAAAGATCATAGAATGCTTCATATCCACAAGTAAAGCCGATGAGCACCCCTCCAACCATAGAGGTAGAGGAATAGCGACCTCCAATGTAGTCCCAAAGATAAAAACGCTCAATGTAGCGCTCAGGATTATCCATTGGTGTTCCCGGCTGTGTGACCGCAACAAAATGCTCTTTTGGATCTAGTCCCTGCTTTACATAGGCTGCACGTACAAACTCTTCGTTTGTGGCAGTCTCGATAGTTGTTCCTGATTTTGAGATAACCACGACAAGAGCTTTTGCAAGATCACTTGCCTCTATTGCCATGCCAACATCATCTGGATCGACGTTTCCAATAAAATGAACCTTGCGATCTTTTTTTGCATAAAAGCCAAGGCTCTGAAAAAGAGCTCTAGGACCAAGCTCCGAGCCGCCAATTCCGATGAAAATCATCTCAGAAAAGCGGCCATCTTTATCAATCTTTTCTAAAAATCTCTTAAGCTTTTTATGTTCATCAAGTGATGCCTCTCGACATTTTTTAGCAAGATCGCCCTCTTGCGGATTGTCAAAAAGGTCTCTTGTTGCTGTATGAAGGGCTGCCCGTTTTTCACTTTCAAAACCGGCAATAAAATTTACCACCTCTCCTGTCTGCATAGCCTGCATCTGCTCAAGTGCTTTTCGCTCCTTTGCAAGAGAAAACAAGTTTGAGAGCACACTATCGGTGACGCGTTCAAATCCATAGAGATAGGTAAAGCCTGCACCTTGCGCTCTATATGAGTCTAGCCTTTCTGCCGTAAGAGCTTCACCTGTCATATCAAGAGGCTGCAGAGCTTCCGTCATCAAAGCATTATAAGCAGTTGTGCTATCGAAAGCCGGAGTTTCTAAAAATATATTTTGCCAAACAGATTGTTCCATATTCATACTATCTTCTCTTTTGCAAATTTAGGCAAGTTCTCTACACATCTTTTTGTTCGAGAGAGGCTTCATTGCAGGGATTGCCTCTAAAACGCATCCAAGCCCAATATATCTTTCGTGATGCAGCTTTCACTACTTGGCTTGATTTCACGCCCTCATAAAGGTCTGCGACCGTAGATGCAACTTCGCAAGGAAAATCTATCACAAAAGGCTTTAATGATGGAAAGACTGCCGGGGTTACCGGGTTTAGCTCACGCGCTCCATTTATCTCAGTCATCACTTTTCTCGTTATGCCTTTAGCTATAGCTGTGAAGACTATCCCACAAATTGTAAGATTTCGCGCTTCAGTACTGAGTGTTATATTGTAAACAGGAGGTAAGGTATAGAGAACGAGCCCTCCAATAAGTGCTGTAGAAAGCATCGGGCTTAGGTGATTTACCCGTCTTTTTAAGATTCCATCAAACCCTCCATAGGTAAGCAAAGGGTTGAACGTTTGAAAGATTGACGTCACTAGAGTAAACAAAACAGGATCACGAACCGGTGTAAGAGAAGCATGTGTAACTGCTATCGCAGCTCCAGCACCTATTGCCATCTCATAGATAGTATCATTACAAATATTTGCTAGTCGGATTTCAGGATATGTCACAGTAATAGTCTCCAGTAATTTAACTCGAAACAGTATAAAGAGTAGTATTTTACTATCATAGAGAAACTATCCCCTTAGATCTCATTGGTCCTTTGGGCCCGAAGAGCCTTTCTTCTAGTTTGTTAGTACAAAATCCTGTATACTCTTGCCCTATTATGGTTAAAGCTAAAGAATTTCGCATTCCCTTTACATGGGAAGAGAGACGCATCATGATCGAAGATGGTGTCTGGTTTATGCCCCCTGCTATGCCGGATGACCCATTTCAATTTACTGGGTGGGATCTCCTTTTTAAAAAGCCGCTTCCTATTAAAGTAGAATACTGCAGCGGCAATGGCAGCTGGATCGTTGAAAAAGCAAAGGCGCATCCAGAATATAACTGGCTAGCCATTGAGAAAAAATTTGAAAGAACCCGCCTCATCTGGGCACGGGCAAAAAATGCAAAGCTCGAAAACTTCGCAACAGCCTTTGCAGAAGGTGTCGAGCTCACAAAGCGCTTTTTTCCCTCACACTCTGTCTCTGAAATTTTTGTGAACTTTCCAGATCCATGGCCAAAAAGACGCCACGCTAAACATCGCCTCATACGGGATGAATTTGTAGAAGAGCTTGCCCGCATTATCCCACCTAAGGGCACAGCCTGTCTTGTAACAGACAATGAAGACTACTCTGAAATTATGATACAAGAGATGCTTAAAAGCCCCCACTTTACAAGCGAAAACGGCCCTCCCTACTATATAGAGGCAGACTCGAGCTATGGAACCTCCTACTTTGACGCCCTCTTTAGGTCGCAAAACAAAAAAATACGCCTCCACAGATTTGTGAGAAAGTAATGGACGATGATGATGAGCTCTACGAGCCGCTTGAGCGCTCGCTCAAAAATTGTGCAATCTTTGATAGAAAAAAGCTCGATGAAGAAGTACCTCCAGGATTTAGCTCAGTAAATATCCCAGTCGACCTATCTCCTACCTCCTCTCTTTCATGGGAAGAGGAAAAAAAAGAAGCCTCTTCGCTTATCGAAAAAGGCTATAACATCACATTTGAGCTCGAGCTTAAGCTTGAGCTCCTCACGCAGGCAAGACTGCAGACAACATCCTTTGCACTAGATGAATGTAGAAAGGCACTTATAGATCCTTTCTCATCTCACATAGATGCCATTATCATGAAGCGCTATGATGCCCCCTTCAAGACCCTTGATGAGCGAGACAGGGAAGTTGATTTTTTAGAGATACTCAGGACAGATCTTCCTTCTGAAATACCAGTCCTCCTCCTCTTTTGCTGCAAAAGCCTTCAAGATCCCTATAGCGCAGCTTGCATGTTTGCTCAAGATCGCTTTAGCCTCTTTACTCTTGGGCTAAAAGAGAGCCCTATCTACACCTCCTCGATTTGCTATGATGAAGGAAAAGCACTACTAGGCTATTTTGGTAGAGACATCACAAAAAAGCAGGGAGCAGAATGCAGAGAAGCCATCGTAATGCCACGCTTCACAAGCGATGCAAGTATGCTAAAAAATTTAGTCAACACAAAGCCCGATGCAAAAATAATTTCTGAAGAGCACCTTGCCCTTGAATGGGAAGGAGTAGATCTTCTCTACGTGGTAGAAAATAGTCTCCATCCAACAACTTTGCGACTTATTGCAGGATTTGTTGCTGCAGGAGGCGTAGTTGTTGTTGACCAAAATCAGCCAAAGCACGTATAAATGATGCTCTAGTGGCGATCGTAGCTCAGTTGGTTAGAGCGCTGGATTGTGGTTCCAGAAGTCGCGGGTTCGAGTCCCGTCGATCGCCCCATTTTTCTCTGCTTTTTTCTAGACAAAAACTACCTCTTCTCTCACTCTAAAGATATGTACTCGAAAGCGCAAGATTCAAAAAAGTCGCCAAACTGGCTAAAGCGTCATCCAGAGATTCAGGGAATACTCTGGTTTGTCTTTTCACTCGCACAGATTCTCTGCCTAATTAGCTTTAATGCCGATTCTTTTCGGTTGAACTTCCTTGGATTTGTTGGCCATCTTATTGCCGGCGCCTGGTATTTTACTTTCGGCATGGCAAGTTTTGCAATTGTGGCAGGCATGCTCTTTCACAGCATGCGTTTGATGTTCATGAAAGAGCCTCCAACAGGGCCCATGCAGCTTCTCTCACTTTTTTTAGCGGGAGCTTCATTATCGCTTCTCTTTACTGCAATAGCTTCGCCCTCATTTGAAGATCTTTTAAGTCGCCTCTTTAACCTCGATGCAGGCAAATTTAAGCTTGGAGGCGTCCCCTTTTCCCTTTTTTGGACCTACGTCTTATCAAAAAGCACGAGCATGCTCGGGGGTATTATCATCTCTGGAGTTTCGCTCTTTTTAGCCCTTACCTATTTTCTGGAACTTCCGATCAAAAAGTGGCTTCAGGCTGCATTTTCAACGGATACCACAAAGCGTGAAATAGAAATCGACATCACACCGAAGAAAGAAAAAGTGCCAAAGATTCCCTCATATAGGAAAGCTCCTCAGCTTGCACTTCCTCCTCAAGAGGAGCCTGTAGATCTTATGTGCGATATTCAAGAGGTTCAGCAGATAATCCATAAACCGGAAAAACCTAAAAAAACCCGTGTAAAGACAGATATATCACTTCCCTCACTCGATCTTCTTTGCACTCCCAAAAAAAGCGATCAGTCGCAGCTTGTTAAAGAGCTAAAATCAAAGGCAGACCTTCTCGAAGAGACGCTCCTTAGCTTTGGAATAGAGGCAAAAGTCGGGCAGATCCACTGCGGACCTACCATTACCTCATTTGAAGTGCATCCTGCAGTTGGTGTAAAGATTGGAAAAATCAGAACGCTTGAAAATGACATTGCCCTCAACTTAGAGGCAAAGGCGATTCGTATTATCGCCCCAATCCCTGGTAAAGCTGCAGTCGGCATCGAAGTTCCCAATGCAAATCCTCAGGAAGTGAGCTTTAAAGAGATCCTTCTTGCCTACCAGCAAAAGGGAAGCCCTTTTCGCATCCCGATGCTGCTTGGAAAAGCCGTAAATGGCGATCTTGTTATCGCAGATCTTGCCAAAATGCCCCACTGCATCATCGCAGGTGCTACAGGTTCTGGTAAATCAGTCTGTATTAACTCGATCGTCATGTCGATTTTGATGTGTGCAAAGCCGGATGAAATACGCCTTTTGATGATAGACCCCAAAAAGGTAGAACTTACCCAGTACTCAGACCTTCCACACATGCTCGCCCCTGTAATTACAGAGCCGCATAATGCCTGCCTTGCCTTAAATTGGCTTGTAAAGGAGATGGAAAAGCGCTACGAGATCCTAAAACTTACCGGCCAGAGAAATATCGAAGCCTTCAATAAACGAAAAATCGATCCCGAAAAAGAAAAGGGCTTTCATGTCGATATCCCTGAAAAAATGCCCTACTACGTAGCCCTTATCGACGAGCTTGCAGACCTTATGATGGTTGCAAGCCAAGATATAGAGACGCCGATCGCCCGCATAGCCCAGATGGCTCGAGCGGTTGGCATCCACATGATACTTGCTACGCAACGGCCATCAAGAGAAGTGATCACCGGCCTTATCCGCGCAAACTTTCCTGCCCGTATTGCCTTTAAAGTGGCAAGCCGCATCAACAGCCAGATTATTTTGGATGAGACTGGCGCTGAAAATATGCTCGGAAATGGTGATATGCTCTTTTTAATGCCGGGAAGCCCACAGCTTATACGCGCACAAGGCGCCTTCGTTCGCGATGAAGAGATTACAAGGGTTGTTGAACACATCACAAGCCAAGCCCCGCCGCAGTACCTCATTACCTCCTTTGATCAGATACAATCAGCATCAGGATCTGATGAGGAAGAGGCAGAAGATACCCTCTTCAATGATGCAAAAAGCATCGTCCTTTCAACAGGCAATGCCTCAACCACCTTTTTGCAGCGAAAGCTTAAAATTGGCTACGCAAGAGCTGCAAGCCTTATGGATATGCTGGAAGCCCGCGGTATTGTCGGGCCGCAAGAGGGCGCCCGTCCAAGACGCGTACTCTTTCCAAAATCTGGCCAATCTGCCGATGATGAAGATGACGACTTCTAAAAATATTTGACTATATCTTTTATGCTGGGTAAATAAGAAAAAAAGCTATAAATGAGGTTAGCTATGTTTCATCCAGCAATTTCCCCAATCGTATCATTGATTGCAGGAATCGTCATCTTAATCTTTCCCCAAACGTTAAATCTCGTGGTAGCACTCTACCTGATCATCATAGGCATCCTAGGCCTTATGGGGTAGGTTCTCTCTTATCGATGACGCGAGTTTGCGTATTTAGTTGGCTAAAAAATTCTTGGTTTAGTGTTTGAAAGTGGCCAAGTTTTGCATAGATAAAGTTTTTGGCGCTCTCAACTTGCTCATTTGGTGCACCGGGAGCGCTTTGTTCGATCAGTTTATTAAGCTCGGCAAGTTCATGCAAAATTTCATGCTGACGAAGCTGCAATGACTCAATCTCTTCTTGGGAGTGTTTAAGCTGCATGCCCTCTTTCATTTTTTTGGCGTTATCAATCAAAGTATCGAGCACCTCTGCCATTTGACGAAATAACTCTATTTTTGAAGCCATCAGAAAAACCATATTGTTGTTGTAGCAAATACATCTGTCACGATACAAAAGAAGGCAAATTCTTCACCACATCTTTTCTGGATTTGTACATGTTAGGCTTTTGTCCCTTAGCCTCAGGCTCTAAAGGTAATTGTATTTATGTTGGCACGAAAAAAACGAAAATTTTGATCGACGCAGGACTGAGCACAAAACAAACAATAGAACGTCTCAAAGAAATTGATGTCGATATTAGCGAAATTGACGCAATACTTGTCTCTCACGAGCATAGCGACCACATTGCTGGGCTCAAAGTCCTTTCACTTAAACATAATATTCCAATTTTTGCTAACCAACCAACAGCAAAGGCTATTTGCGAAGCTCTGCAGGCAACACCAAAATTTAAGATCTTTCTGACCGGTGAGACCTTTGAATTTAACGATATTACTATTCACCCCTTCAGCGTGCAACATGATGCCGAAGAGCCTGTAGCCTTCACGCTGCGCTTTGACGGCCTAAAAATTGGCGTCTGTACCGATCTTGGCTTTGTGACGCACCTTGTTGCAAAGCAGCTAGAGGCTTGCGATCTCCTCTACGTAGAAGCAAATCATAAGCCCGAGATGGTCCATGCCTCATCAAGGCCCATGGTCTACAAGCAGCGCGTTCTTGGAAGATCGGGTCACCTCTCCAATGAAGCGTGCGGAGAACTTGTTTCCCACGTTGCCCACGATCATCTGAGACAGGTCTACCTTGCCCACCTATCCAGTGAATGCAATAGCCCCCAAGTTGCCCTAGAGACCGTGACATCAATCCTCGGGTCAAAAGGCATAAAGCTACCAATAGCCATCGCCCATCAAGAAAAACCCTCGATTCCTACGCTATTTGCATAAAAATTGCAGCTTATGTAGATGTATTTTTTAAAGAGAGGTAGATATGGCTATCGAAGCACCAGGGCCTTATTCATTGCGGCCTGTTTTTGCACATGGCATGCACGCAAAATAAATAATGCAGTTGTTCCCATAGCTATTGCTGACGCACCAGAGCTCATAGAAGCGCTTAGATTTTCTCGCCTTACTATTAGTGAAGGTAAAAAGC
>CAZEGK010000022.1:0-36229 GCA_964512205.1 uncultured bacterium
AGCTGGTTGGTGCGTTGTCTATCAGCTTCTTGGCAAATCTTCCTGCAAGAAGTAGCAAGAGCTAGATATTGTTATGTTCTAGGGTTCTTTTCTTTTATACACGCATATTCCAGGACAGGTGATTGGATGTGGATAGTCTATTTGCAATCTATTTAAAAAAGAACTTATGACAAAATTCACAGATGAATCGTAGAAACTGGGTTCAGGCCCAATACCGTTCACTTAAACATCGCACGATAAAACGATACAACGATTAAAACGATGAAGATAAGAGAGTTTCTCAGTTTTAGTAAATTTTATCGTTCTATCGTTATATCATGCTATTTTTTGTTAAATGAACGGTATTGGGGTCATATCGGGGTCAAGCCTGTTTCAATTTGAGGGAACGAAGGCATCTTCCCTTAGGGCCATCGCCATCACGTAGTACGCCTTTGGAGTGCAAAAGCTCTACAGCTTCAGCGGAGTCTCTCACTTTAGTAGAACTGCGTGCTAACATTTCTTCTTCAAATTCAGTAAGAACTACTTCTCGTACACCCTTTTCTCTCCAGTTAGGCTGAAGATTGCATGCTGTTGCAATCTTTCGAGCAAGTGCGAGCGCATCTAGTAAAGCCTGATTGGCCCCTTGACCTTTAAATGGGCTCATAGGATGAGCTGCATCTCCGATCAAAGTAAATGGCCCAAATGTGTTCATTACTTTAGCACTGAGTAATTCTCGATCATAGACAGGATAGCCTGTAACCTGTTCCGGCAGTGTAGCTGATAAAATTTGAGGAACTGGAGTATGCCACTCTTTTGCTCTTTGCAGAGCTTCATTTTTAAGTGCAGTTGCTCCCTCTGCACTCAAAAGCTTTGCATCACCCTCTTGCATTGGAAAACTAAACTGCCACATTATGGCATCTCCTGAATAGGGCATCACGTAGATTCTTTCATACCCATTTACGGTTTGAAAGACTGTATTTACATCCAGTAATGTGCTTTCAACACCCTTAAGAGCATCTATTGGACAGATCCCCAAAATTACCACGTAGCCAAGGTATCGTAAAGGAAGTGCATCTTTTCCAAGTAATAAACTACGTACAGCACTATGTATGCCATCTGCCCCAACTACAAGATCTGCTTGTGTAGACCGTATTTCTCCATTAACCTGAAAATGTAGCTCTATTTTACTATCTTCACATTGCTTGAAGCTAAGTAATCGATGTCCCCACTGCACATCATCTGCTACTTGCTCAAGCAGCTGAAGACGGAGGGTTTGCCTAGGAATATGGACATTTTTACGCCTAGGAGATTTATTATAATTTCCATGTGTTCTCATCCCCCATTCAATGATTTCCTTGCCTTGGGTGGTGTGCACGACATGGCGAGAGGAATGTGCCGCATCTTTTAAGGAAAATAGGCCGAGTCCTTTAATTGCGTTACTTGCCTGTTGCAACGTTAGGCCATAGCCTTGAGCCCTGGCATCAAAACTTGTGTCTCGTTCATAAAGAGTAAAGGGAATGCCGCGATGTAAACATGCTACTGCGAGCGCAACACCCCCAATTCCTGCTCCGATTATTGCAACGTGTGGATAGTTTTTATCTACTACTGGGTGATTTGCGGCTTCAAGTAACCCGCATCCATTGCACCTATCGCATAAATATTGCGTAATCTTAGGACGAACCGATTCTTTCCCCTCAGCAACATTTTTGTTAAATTCATCGGTTGCGATTTGATAGCGGAGCCTTGCTTTTTTACGGAGCTTTAAGTCTTTCCTGCCACACCCTTGACATTCGGAACAGATAGTCCAATACATTTGTTTATTTGTCACTATATGCAACTTTTTGTAAAAACAATAGTATACCGTTTAGTTGCTATTCGTTCCACTATTTTGCAACTTAAGAGTCGAGGCGCTCAACTGTTCCAAAACTGCCTCATGCTGTTGAGTGAGAGGTCGCTGCCCGAGTCCTATTTCATGGAGAAGATATGTAAATTGCCACATTAGATGAGCCTTTTCATCTGACAAAATACCCTGTATTTGCTCTAGACGTGTTTCAACTACAAAGGAGCAGCAACGGCGCATACTATCTTTAGCCCACACAAGCGTATCATCTGCAAAAAACTCACGAATTGCGGGCAATAGAGGCAGTAATTCTTCTTTGCTCCGATAGTATAAAGCTTCTCCAATAGTATAGAGTATCTGTGCTTGCTCTTGCCAGCTTAACCCATTAAATGATTGTTTAAGCTTAGAAATACCTATTAGAAATAGTTGCCTACGGCCCTCATTTTCAATGGCAAAGATCTCTTCCTGCGTTGTGCATTCTAGCAACTCAGATAGCTGACGACATTTGATATCAAAAACAGTGCTCTCTAGAGAGGAAGATCTATACATCTCTGCAAAAATATCAACTATAGCTCTCATTTTCTTCTTTGCTATTCCCTTTTCCTGCCATAGCCACGTTTCAATCACAAAGGCATACGCTTGAGGTAGTATAGGATGGGCCCAAGAAAGGTCTTGCTTTGCAATAAGTGCACGAAAATCTGAGACTAGAGGATGGCTAGTCTCTCCCATAGCATCACCGATGGCATAGAGGAAAGCAATCTGCTCATGAGCTGACATGGTTGCTCTATTTTCCTCTAAACAAGTAAACCATGTTCTTAGAAGTTCTTCTCCAAGATCATATATAATAGTATCAATTTTTTCATTTGATGAAACGTTCAGCAGTTCATTAAGAGCTCTACAATAGACCTGCAGAATTTGGACATAGGTACAACGCGAGGAAGGGTTACCAATACGTTGAAGTACGTTCACAATTTCTACCATTTTTCTATCGGCCTGCCTACCTTCTACTCGAGATTCAATAAGAAAGCTGCTGGCTTTCCTAATCGCATCGTCTGCCCAACCTGATGTCTGATCACTTACAAAGTCCCGAATTATCGGTAGTGTCGGATGTGTACTTGGCTCTTGAATAAGCCTTAAGTACTCAGCAATATTGACAAGGAAATCGACCTGCTGAGATGCACTTTTTCTTGGCCAGTCATCTTTTAAGGCCTTAAACCAATCGGCTAGATATCCATCATTACTTTCAGCACACACTAATAGGCGACCCATAATATGGGTTGTAAGCTCAACAACCTTAGGTTGATTCACCTTTTGTTCGGTCCAGCGCCTACCGCAAGAAATCAAAAAGTGAAGTGCTTCAGGCGAGTTTACAAATTGTAGCCAAGATATCGGAATTCTGCGAGTCACAAGCGCGCTTGCTATGGTAAAAAGCTCCTTGCGACGGGCTATGGTAGTTTCAGTCCCATGGTTTGGCATGGCAGTAAGGCCATATTGCTTCATTACATCGAGCATCCACTGAGACTGAGCTTTAGTTGCCATCTCTTGCTCAATTATATTGGTCTCGTCGACTATTTTTTGAGTAAGAGCAGTAAATACAGATCGATCGAAGGGACTTTCAGGTATGACGACAGTTAAATTAAAGAGCTTTGCCATACGCATCATAAGTGCTTTTCTGTAGGCGGCATGTACATCCCTCGATGTAGAGCTAAAAGAAATCAGCGCCCCTGTATCCAAATACTTAGCATGAAAAGAATTTCGTATATCAGGATTTCTAAGCAACGGACTCGTTAATAGATTCACAAAGCCACCTTATTATTAAAATGAACAATAATTCTATATGATAATACTATTTAACCACAGAGAAACCCTATCAATTTTCGTTACCCATGTGGGTGAACTGGACTCGGTTAAAGCCACTAGAAAAACTCTCTTACCCAACTTGTTCAACTTCAATAAAAATGTGGGCTTTTTGGATAAGCTCGGCCTTTGTTTTGCAGTGCAGTTTACATTTAAGCGTCGCAACGTAGTTTTCTACGGTGCGGGTGCTAAGCGAGAGCCTGTGCGCGATTTCTTGACAGAGGATGCATGTGGGCAAGAGAGCCAAAATATCACGTTCACGAGGCGTAAGGCAGAGAATCCAGCTAAGTCCAATTTTTCTTAGAAATGCTTCACGATTAGATGGTACAAAAATCGTCGATGGTCGCTGATAAAATTTTTCTCCAAGATACTCTATAAGATTTATCTCTTCATCTTGCGTCTTTTCAAGCAGTTTTACATGTTTTTCTTTAAAAGATTTTATAAAGTATCGAAAGAGTGGCAGTTCATTAATAATCCGCTGATCCTGCATAGTATCTGAAATTTCGGATGCAAAGCCAAATGCCTCAACACCTCTATTTGTTTTTTCAACAATATTTATATTGAAAGAGAGGGCAAACTTCTCTTGTGCAATCCGTAACATTTCTTGATAGTGCGGATCTTGGCAATGTTTCATAAACGTTATGCCCTCATCCACAAGATCAGGATGTCTAAGCATAGAAAAGTCTTTTAAAATATTGTTTTCAAAACAATATTCGAGCCACTTTAGGTGAGTGCCAATAAATGTATAGGTTCCGCTTTTGGAAATTGTGTAGTGCCAAAAGTAGCTAATACCAAAATGATCAGATAGCGGCCTGCAAAAGCTCTGCAGCTGCTCAAATTCTCTTGTCCTTGCAATATTCAAAGATTTCATAGCTACTATTTTAGAGTAACTATTGATTTAGGAATAGAGTAATTTCTACTCTATTCTATATGCAGTGGCTACTCTTATAAAAAGAAGTAAACTTTTTCATACTTTATTGCATGAAAAAGTATGCCTGGAAAAATAACGTTACTGTAACTACTTCAAATGCATTAGGAAAGCTTGCAGTTAAAACTGAAAAGACAAATTGGCTTCAAACAATTGAACCTGTAGTTGTCCCGATAAGCATCAAGTCAAAATTTCATACTGAAATCAGCGGTGATTTAAAGATGAATGCTTTGATGTCGACAATAAAAGATCATGTCCGCGGACGAATTACCATACTCTTTACAGAGGGCGCTCACCTTGTATCTGCCGCACAAGAATTCAACGGCAATAAAGAACATGCAAGAGCCTATCTATTCAGTCTTGCAGATAAGCTAAAGAGTCGCTATGAGGGCTATTTTTCTGGCTGCCAAATAGCCTATTGGAGCAGCTATATCTCCGATGATCCAAGCTACATTCAATCAAAAACCATAGTAGAAAAGCTCTACAAAGAAGATCCACTTTTTAAAAGAATACTTCTTAACGATCTGTCAGATCCAAACGATGATGCGATTCAAGACCTGATTGAGATGTGCATCTGCCAGCTCGTTCTTGCGTCAAAAGGCTACCGCTTTCAGTTTTATCCAGGCTCCCCCTACACTGCTATAGAATATGTAAGTAATTTACTTTCTCCTGAGAAGAGAACTGTCTGGGTAAATGTCTTTCTCTCGATCGAAAAAAAACAGCTTTTAGTAGGAGAGAAATGCCCGTGCGTATAGAACAAAATCTTCAAGCTCTCATTTACATCATTATTATTAAGTAGAATTAAATTAAATAATAAGCTATTATATCCTTTTAAATAAGGATTTTTAATGCATTCTACTCGATTGTATCTAAATTATGGCCAAACTACGCAGGTAATGGAACCTGTAGATGGCGGGCGCAAAAGAAGGGTTGTAGATGACGTTGAACATCCTGGCCAAAAACTAGGTAGAAAAGAGTTTACACTCAGTCCAATGGAACTCTCTGACGATGAAGGAGAGGAATCATTCGGTGAGCACTCTCGAAAGCAGTTTCGAGCAGATGATGAGCCGGATCAAAATGGACGAGTTCTAAAAAGACTTTCCCCTGCCTTGATTACAACTTATGGCGAGATCGCAATTTCTGAGGTAGGAGCATGTCAACTATCAGATGAAGAGCTAATTGAACTCACAAGAAACAAGTCTCATCTAACAAGCCTTACCATACCCTCCTCAAAAACTATTACAGACATTGGTATCGTACGGACAATTATGGGAAGAGACTCACTTGAAGAGATCAATATACTAGACTGTGACAATGTATCAGATCACTCACTCTATGCAGTAGCCCGTCATTGTCCAAACCTTAAAAAAGCAACTATTGTAAAATGCTCGAATGTTACAGATGAGGGCATAGAAGTACTTGCATCAAAGTGTAGAGGCCTTCGAGAAGTTCACCTTGATTGGTGTCATGATCTTACCGATCGCACGCTTCATTCGCTAGCAAAACATTGCCCCGATCTTGAAGAGTGCACATTTTCAGAAAATAGACACATGACAGAGGCTGGTCTTCGCGCTTTTCTGCGATCATCTCCCAATCTAAAAAAACTAGAGCTTTGGCACTGCAAGCAGGTTACAGATAGCTGGATAGAGCTCATTATCGAGTATGCTGAACATCTTGAAAAACTCGATATAAGCGGCTGCTGTGAAGTATCTAAAACTGCAATCGAGCGCCTCTATGATCGCTTTGGCACGCAGTTTATCCTTATTCAATAAGTGAATGTTTGCTATACTTTATGTATGGTTGATCCTATTGATATATCACATATTATCGAAGTTGTCCCCTATGATCCGCGCTGGCCAAAAGCATTTGAGGAAGAGGCTAAACATCTTCATGGCATTTTAGGAAACAACGTTGTCACTATCTACCATATTGGCTCTACAGCGGTTCCTGGACTTGCGGCAAAGCCTATTATCGATATTTTGATCGTCGTCAAGGACATACTCGATGTTGATAAAGAAACCCATCAGTTTGAACAGCTTGGCTATACGGCAAGAGGTGAGCTTGGCATACCCTTTAGAAGGCACTTTCATAAGGGTGATTTTCTTCGCACGCATAACGTTCATATCTTTGAAGAGGGTGCAGCTCAAGTAGACAATCACATCCACTTTCGAGATTATTTAAGAAACTCTCCTCAAATCTCGCAAGAGTATGCAGAACTTAAGTTTGAACTTGCCAAAAAGCACCCTAAGAATATGTTAGCCTATCTTGAGGGTAAAGAGGGCTTTGTACGTAAGATCTTAACGCTTGCCCCTCATCAATCACTTCATCTCATTGTGGCATTAACGAGTTTTGAATGGGAAGCAGTGCGTGAACTTAGAAAGCAAAAGCCATTTGTAAAGGATGGCTATACGCATATGTTGCTTCTACTCGGCATTCTTCCTATCGGTTATGCAGAGATTTTTCATGGAGCGGTTACTACCTCCACCCTTAAAGAGGGCTATGAAGAATATCATGACCGATTCCACCAGCTTCTCACCAGATGGCTAGACCATCAAAGATTATTCAAAATTAAGTTAGACTTATTACAGTAATTACGCTATACTATGATGCTTTAAAGGAGAATTATGGATCCTAGTAAAGCTTGTAATAATCTTGTTCCCTCTTTCATATTTGATATAGATCAACTCTATGCAGATTACAAGAGTTTAGATGAGGCTTTAGCAGAAAGTGATCCAATGGAGCTTAGTGGCCTATTGGATAGAGGGGTTAGCTGTCGAGATGATCTCGCGAGACGCATTTGGGAAAAGTTTCCGGATATTGCTATTAAATACCTCGATGCCTACCCAAAATTTGCAGCTCATTGTCCTAAAGCTGTCTTGGAAAGAAATCATGACAACGTGCCGCTAATAACAAAGTTATTTAATTTAGGACTTGAAATTACTAAACAAGACTATGTTGAGTATAGCGTTAAATACCCAAAGATCGTCGCTAAAGTTCTTGAAGGCCGTCCCGATCTTGCAAAGGAATGTCCACCGGAAGTATTTGAGCACCTCGAAGCATGGCCTCAAACGGAGCGAATACGCAAAATTGTCCTTAAAGCCGGCGCAAACGTCGAAAAAGATGAAAGCTCAGAGCCTATGGAAGAAGACTTTGCAAGCGTTACAAGATCCTTCAAAAAAGTAAAAGTTCGCGGAGAAGAATCCTCTTCTGATGAAGAAATGGCAGATGTCCAGTTTGATGGCCCTTTATAGCCATTCTTTCATAAGCTTCTTCAGCTGCTTCTGGTAGGGTATACCAAGCAGCTCGCATTTTGTTTTAAAGGCGCGAAGAAGCGAAGGCTCAACTTTAACACTTATCAGCTGGCATTTTTCAGCTTGCTGGCTATGCAGCTTTTGAAAATCATCTAAAAACTGCAGTATCTGATCCGGTGTAAGCTCCTTTGCACGTTCAAGATACTCCTTATTAAAGTACTGGACAGGACGTTCTTTCATAATGCCTCAAGTGATTTAATATCTTCGAGATCTTGCGGACGACCTGATGCTCTTTTCATAACAATAAGATCTTCCTTGCTAAGTATTATAATTTTGCCTTCAGCTGTTCGAATCGTTTTAGTACGAGCATCTGCAAGGTCGTAATTAATGACGATGTCGACCTGTTCAATTGGTTTTATCGGATTATAAAAATTCCATGCAATAATGTTTCGATTTTGAATGTATTCATCGCGGAATGTGTATATAGCCTTTGCATCTACAGGAATCCTTGAAACTAAACCAATTGCCTTCAAAGCACTTTCCATTTTTTCAAGATTCTGTAAAGTCCAGCGTATTGCAAAATCGATATCAAAAGTACCTCTCGGAGCTCCGTGAAAAGAAACAGCATACCCCCCAACTACAGCATATGGAATCTTTGCATCTTCTAGTGCTTTACATACAGTATGAATAAACATAAGGCCTCCCCCTTCGGTATATACCGGTATATACCAATTATAGCTCAAATCGAAATTTTGTAAACTTAAAAAAATATCTGATCTGAAGACTCAATACAATAACCTATTCAATTACGAAAAGGTCTTGCGTTACAGAAATTTACAATTTCTTTAAACAGATTCTTGAGTCACTATTCTTTGCAAGATTAGGCTAGTGTTTTAGCTGCCGCTCGTTTCATATCATGTGCGTATGTTTTAAAAAGAGAGAGCAGAACCTTATTTGCTTCTCTGTGCATGCCAAGAGAAAGAAACTGCGAGTAGATACTTAGTAGACATTTGCGATTTGGCACTGTTGCTTTTTTGCCTATAAGAGCTTTCCATTTATCTAAGAGTGAAGTTTTTTCTGCGGCAAAGGGGGCTTTATCATCACTTGGAGAAAGTACGCTAAATTGACTTGCGACCTTGTCACAATCAGCTTTAATACTCTCAGCACATTTTCCGAAGAGGATACGATCAAAAAGCTTGCCGATAGCTTCAGCAATATCTGCCAGATAGGGATCACTTTGATACACAGCTTTACGGGCATCTTCAAGTGCATCTCTATGAATGCCTAAATCGATGGCAAGTTGGACAACATGCTCTGAAACTTGGCAGATTCCTGACTTTAACCCACAGTGCTCAATCTTTGCGAGAAGCTCTCCAGTTGCAATATAGGGCTGATTGCGGAGGTAGGATAAAGCTTGTGTAAAAGAGGGCAAATCCTTCTTCTTTTTTACACTCGCTACGATCATAGTACGCATAAGGTCGACTCTTGCATGCTGATCTTGCACAAGTTCCGTCTCCTGCATGGCTGTAGCAAAATCTTCCCTGACACGATCTATAAATCGTTTTTTTTCCATATCTACAGGCAGCTCCTCCAATGTAAAATCAAAAGCAGTTATTGAAAACCCTGCCCTTTGTGCATGGGGTTCTATTTTTGCAAGAAGGCGCGGGGAAACGAGCTCCTCATGCTTTTGGAGGTAGTCAAGAACACAAAAAATCGATCCTGCAGATTGATCTTGTACTCCTTTTACTATCATTTTTCGCAAAAGCCACTCGCGGCTGATAATATCTGGGATTTGTTCTGCTTTATTTACAGCAAAGCTAAAATCTCTGCTTGCAAGATCTTCAAAATATGTAACAACAGCTGCATTCATATACATTCACTTATGAAAAAGTGGTGGATTGTATACAACACAATGCTATTTAGCAATAGTTACCCTATATATACATCTGGGTGAATGGTATTTATTGCAATACTTCTTTTGGAGATTTTGCTATAAAATCCTTATGCCGGCTAAAATTTCGTGTTGTCAAAGGATAGATTGCTTACTGATTCCAAAATAGAAGCCTCGGGCAATTTTTGTTTGTACAGACATTCCTTGATGTAATTTACAGCAACTGCATTTCCTTTATTTTCTGCGATTTCAAGCAGGGTTTCATCATCCTCTGCATTCAAATTGAGTGGAACATTTGCTGCACAAAAACCGTCAATTACCCTACAAGTATCTCCACTTAACTCACTAATCGTGCTCATTTTTACTCCTTACTTTTAGTAAAATTGTATTGTAAATTACTAATAAAAAAAGTAAAAACTGGAGATAGCAGGCACTTTTTTTAAGTAAAAAAATGAATTTTGCATATTATTATTTAATCGATTTAAATTAGAAAAATCACTAAATTTGTAATGGAAAGCGCCAATAAGGAGAAGTTATTTATGAACCCAACTTTTACAGTAGCAACAGCCAGTAAGAACATCTCCGATGTAGATGCATCTTATGCACAGAATGCAACTGAAAAAGCATATGACAAAACCGACCCAACCGTTGAAGAAAAAGCAACTCCTCAAATGGCAACAAGTGAAAAAGTAACTATGGCATTTAAAAATTCCCCAGCAAATGAATCTTCCCTAAGCCATATGGAATATACCCCTGGTAGATTGATAGGTGAATATACCCCTGGTAGATTGATAGGTGTGGGTCGCTATATCTTCGAATAACAAGCCAGCAATTATTACCACAACTTACTGGCAGTGTATGGAATGGTAAAGGCGAAACTTGGATCGCTACAAAGGAAATGCTCGATATACTCTACGATAAATTACTTAAGGGGCATACGCAAGAATTTAACACATAAACTATTATTTTCAATAGGACATTATGATTGCAGAAAAAGTAAGCCTTTCAGAACCCATAGTAACTGTGCGGGAAAATGAAGGTCATTGGGAAACAGTTCTTTGGTATTCAAACATGACGGGCCTTTGTGATACTGAAAAGCATGATACATACCAAAGTGCTGAAAAAGCTGCTAAAGCATGGGCAGCCCTGAATAAGTCCACCTATGTTTCCCCAAAACAAACATTTATCTCGGTGTTTAAAGTAACAACTCAATTGCCTCCTCGATTTGTTGCCTGTGAAGTGCCTTTTCATGGCAATGTAGTAGGAAAAGGATTTGGTCATCTTGATTTTGCTAGCGCAGTAAAAGATGCAAAGCAAATCGCTGAAGTGGAGCATAAGCCTTTTGCTCCCAATTTTTATATAGGCAAGGGCATAACGATATTTACTCAAGCACCAAAATCCAAGGATAATATTTAAACCTATCTTTATGTAATCACTACATGATTTATCGATAACTACAAGAGAGCTCTAATAGGAGAGGAGTGGTGATCTTTTACGCTATTACAATGTTACACTATTTGTGTGCGGCCGATGAATCGGCCTACGAAAAGACCCACTGAAGTGGATCACTCCAAAACCATTAGGGAACTTGATCATTTTGAGCCTGTCTGTTACTTTACATAGAAAAAATCGTACCTCGTGCTTCATATGAATCTTATTTTGTCGACAATAGCTCTAGGCAGCGGAATGCAAGAGCCTGCAACGTATGCAAAGAACTCCTCCCTACAATGGAATTTAGTGAAGGAATCGCTCGATAACTACCCTTGGAAGGGAAATGAACGTGTGCTTGATGTTGGATGTGGACATGGCGCACTTACATCCAAAATTGCAGAGTCTGTTCCTGATGGCTATGTGATAGGTCTCGATCTTTCTGAAAAGATGATCGCCTTTGCAAGTGAAAGTCTAGAGCAAAGCGGTTTAAGGAATCTTATCTTTATGGCAGGTGACGCAACAAATCTGCCGTTTTATAACCAGTTTGATGTAGTTGTCTCTACCTTTGCACTTCATTGGGTATTAGAACAGGAAAAAGCATATAGATCACTTTATCAAACGCTAGCTCCCGGGGGAAAACTTTTTATCGTAGAAGCCGCAAAACGAAATAATTATGTTGGCCCACTAACTGAGCAGCTTGTCCAAAATCCAAAATGGGAACCCTATTTCAAAGAATACAAAAATCAAAGGGTTTATCTTACAGAAAAAGAAGCATATGAGCTCCTCAATAAAACTGGCTTTACTCCACTTAGTATAAAAACCAGCACAACCACTACAGTTTTTGCCGATAAAAACGCCCTTGTAGGCTATCTTAGACCGCAGCTTACATTCATAGCCCACCTATCTGACAAGTTGAAAGCAGAATTTGCAAGCGATCTTGCAGACGCCATGATTGCACTCGATATTGTAGATAGCGAAGGTAAAATTCATTACATGCTCGACAAGATCGAAATCATTGCTTTAAAGCCAGACAGGTAAGAAGTTATATAGGTCATACCCAAAACCGTAACTAAACCCGAGAAACTCTCTTATCTCCATTGTTTTAATCGTGGCATCGTTTTATCGTGCCATGTTGAAGTGAACAGTATTGGGATCATACCTAGGATGTTGATTTAAGCGCTTTTTCAATGAATAGCTTTTACGTAAAGCTTGTCCTTGAGTTTTTTACCGCTCTTAAATTTTGATCACGCCCTCTATTTACAATTGCGTCCAAAACTTAAAAATCACGTGCAATATTTTTGTCAGTATGCTTGTGGTATGGTGTGAGGGCTATTGTAAGGTTGGGACTGTGTTGTCGAATCCAGAGCGTCGAAGAATCGCCGCACTCCAAAGAGCTTCGCTCAAGAACTTAACTCGCATGAAAGAGCCCTTGCTCTGAAAAAAGGTCAGCTCGAACGAGCTGACCATAGGGAGTGAGCTATTATTCTACTGAGGCGCCGCTAGCAGCTTCGACTTTTGCCTGCTTATTGAAGACGCGGTTTAGCTTTTCGAGATCAGGCTTGATGGCATTAAAGAGTGTGATGCCATAGAACTCTGCATTTGACCCTTCTAGCTTAGCCTTTACTGTTGCAAAGACTTCGCCATCAGTTTTACGCTTAAGAGCAAATTCTGTTTCTTGCACTACCACTCCATCTGCTATAGATGTTTTGCGCTTCTCAATATTTTCACTCGGAGTAAAGTAGGGTGTTTTATCTTTATGCGTATATCCCTGGCAATGGGTAGTAAAGCTTTTTGCAAGCGATTCAAAATGAAGCGGGCTTGCAGCTTGTAAAATTGCAAGATCTCTACCAGCTAATCCCTCTGGGATTGCTTCATCTTTAGCTTTAAAGGTATTAACGCGAGCTTCTACATTTGCATTTTCACAAGTTTGTGAAATAAGCTGTGTAAAGAGCATCTCGAGGTCTTCTGGCCTTTGTCCTTCGATAAGAAGTGATTTGGGATCTATAGCCCCTTGAAGCATCTCTAAAGAAATAGGTTCTTTTTTTACAGTGAGTGCAACATAGCGTCTTTCCATTCCTGAAAGTTCTTTGGCATATTCAGCATTATGCGCATTAGCTTTTACAAGTAGTGCTTGTAGCTGTCCTCGCGCATGGTGAACTGAACATTCTGCTTTTTTCTCTTCAGAGATAACTTTGTTAAGTAGAGGTACTTTTGCAACTGTTTTTAGAAGAATATTGGGCTTAGCTACGCTATCACAAGCTGCTACTGCAGCTGATAGGTTTGTTATAGATTGGGTAATTTCCTGGGAGGTTGGCTGACTTGTCTTGTCAGAAAAGAGTCTATCGAGGGCAAATAGCTGTTTAAACACGCCATCTGCTTTTTCTTTGTTTTCTGGTAGCTTATAGCTCTGAACAAGCGAGCTTAAATCTTGCGGGACTTGAACTTGAACTCTTGATACTGCTGACATAGTGACCTCCTATTATTATGGGCTTTTTTACTATGTTGTCCTTACCCCTCACTATGCAGTTTTTTAAACAAAAGTCAATCTTTAAGTTTGTCTTTGGCTATATATTTTTCAATATTTCTGAGGTAGACCTGGTTTTTGTTATACTCAGAAAGTTCCATTACAGGAACTCCAGCATACCGGCCTGGTTTTTTGAGCGATTTGGAGACTCCAGAACACGCAGCAACAACCACTTGATCACCTACTTCTATATGGCCATTAACTGCCACTTTACCGGCAAGTATCACATGGTTTCCTATTGAGGCAGAGCCTGCAATGCCAACTTGTGCGATTATCAGACTATGCTTGCCAATAACAACGCCGTGCGCAATTTGAACAAGATTATCAATTTTTGTGCCTTGGCCTATTTTTGTCGCCTTGAAGCGCGCGCGATCAATTGTCGTATTAGCGCCGATTTCAACATCGTTTTCTATAATGACATTGCCAACTTGATTAAGTTTCGTGTGCTGCCCTTGTCTATCAGTTGTAAAGCCAAAGCCGCAAGAGCCAATAACAGCTCCTGGCTGTATAACTACGTTAGCGCCCAGTTTTGACCCCTCGCGAATCGTCACCTGTTGATAGATTGTCGCATTATCGCCAATCTCAACGTCAGCACCAATAGAAGATCCTGCACCAATGAACGCGTTATCTCCTATCACTACTCCCCCATCGATTACGACATAGGGGCAAATAGTACAACCAGCACCAATTTTTGCACTTGGATGGATACATGCTGTTGGATGAATGCCCTCAAAGTAGGTTTTTGGAGCACGGTTTATTCGAAAGAGCTCTATCAAATACTGGAAGGTAGCATCTGGTTGAGAAGATACAAGAAAGTTTTTATTAGAGGGAAGCTCTACAGCCTCTTGTATAACAATAACACCCGCACGAGATCTCAGCATCTGCCCATGATAGCGGGGATTTGTTAAAAAGGAGGCATCTTCGGGGCGAGCAGATTCAAGATCTGCTACACCCTCTATGATATGATCCGGATCGCCAATAAGCCGGCAATTTGTCTGTACTGCAAGCTCTTTTAGGCTATAGGATGGCATATTTATTTCTTCTCGCCTGCTTTTGCATCTTGTTCAAACTGTGTATCCATTTCTGTGATGACATCCTTTGAGATATCAAACTCAGCGTTGTGGAAAAAGCAAACTTCGTCGTTTAGCGCAAGGTCCAAACCCTTTTTTGTAGCCACTTTCTTAGCTGCCTGTGAAAGTGCCTCGCCAACTTGCTGTACGATCTGATAGTTTGCTTGGCTAAGCATATTATAGTACTGGTTTTGCTGCTGTGATAGGTCTTGAGCAAGTGTTTGGTATTTTGCTTTAAGCTCAGCTTCAGCCTCTGGAGAAAGCGTATCTAAGTATTCATCAGAAAACTTTGGTGCAAGCTCGTTGAGCTCTTTTTCTTTTGCTTCGATTGTAGATTCTAGCTGCTTTTTGATCTGCTCAAAACGGCCCTGTTCTTGCTTTCCAAGCTTGGATCCTTCAAAGCAGGTCTTAAAGTTTACAACGCCAACTTTAAGAGCAGTTTGTCCGCTTGTAGCTGATGTAAGAGCGAGAGTTGCAAAAGCTCCTGCCGCCACTGCGAGGGTGATGCGAAATGCTTGTAACATAGTATGTACTCCTTAAAATGATGTACCAATTGAAAAGAAAAATTTCTTTACGTCATGTTTATGTCTTGGGTTTAGAGGATATCCAAGTCCAAGAACGAGTGGTGCCTGCCCAAACACTTTGAGCTTGATACCATAACCTGCTGACAAGCGAAGCTCGCCTAGACAGAGCTGTTTAAAATATGCATTACCTGCATCTATAAAGAGAAAACCATCCATCTTCTTAAAAATGTACTGGTCATACTCTGCAGAAAGCAAGATACTGGACATACCACCTCGCGGGGTGCGGAAGGTGTCATGAAATGTAGGACCTACGCTGTTAAAACGATATCCTCGAAGCGACTGTTCACCGCCCATAAAAAGCCTTTCATCAAGAGGAAGGTCTTTAGGACGCGTACTTCCCAAAGTCTGAATAAACTGTGCATTACCTCTCAACCGTATAAGGCCATACTGATAAGGTTTCCAGTAGACGCTATTAAGATAGCTAGCTTTAAGGAAGGTATGGTCGCCGCCAAGCCCTGCAAACTCTAAAGCAAGTTGCGAGCGAAGGCCGCGTGTTGGCTGAACAGGATGATCTGTTGAGTCGTATGTAAGGTTTGGTCCTATTGCAGATATAAGGCCGCCATTTCTTGACTCTCTTTCAAGTTCTTTTTTATGATGGTCGTGACTCATGTGCGTAAGGTTAATAAAGGAGTGTCGCAATCTATAAGAGACACCGGCTTTTACAAACGCATTTATAGGATAGGTAGCAAAAGCCTGCACTGTATAGGCTTTAACTTGATAGTCGGTACTTGAGTAGCTGTTTCGCATTTTGCTGCCCTCTAAACCTACTATCCAGGGAGTATCCATGAAGTGAGGCTTGGTCCATGATGCTGCATAGACGAGCTGCTTTTGGCCGACAGTCACATTAGCACTAAGGTATTCACCGCCGCCTCTTAAGCCTTTTGGACCTTTGCTAAAGAGTGTAAGAAGACCCTTGGAGTTAAAGTTCGATTCACTTGCAGAAACGCCTCCAGAGAGCTTTTCCGTAGAATTGAATGTTAAAAAGAAGTTAAGGGATGCTGTATTTGGATTTTCTTCCACTTCTACGTAGACATCGCGAAAGTTTGCTTTTTGATCGCCTCTATTTGATTTTACTGCGTAGATATTGACATTTTTAAAGTAGCCGATGTTTCGAAGACGCTCTTCTGATTTTTGCAACAGCGTACTATCAAATATCTCACCCGGTGTCAAAAGCACTTCGTGAAGGATTACGGGAGTATCGGTTCTCTGATTACCGAACACTTTAACAAGGCCTATACGATAGCGTGCAGCCTCTTCGATCTGAAAGTGGATGGCATATTCCTTTTTGCCATCAACGAGTATGCTTTCAGGAATAATCTGAGCATCAATATAGCCCTTCTGACCATACATATCCTTTATTGCGCTGACAGATTGCCTTAGCTTTTCAGGAGAGTAGACGCCTTCAACTTTTGTAGGGATCTTTTCTAGGATCTGCTCTTTCGTAAAGATGCTGTTACCAGATACTGTAATACCTGAGACGTGATAGAGCGGTCCTTTATCTACATTGACATCGACGATAATTCTATCTTTCTTTGGAGACTCCACAATCTTTACAGCCACTTTAGCATCTGCATAGCCCTCATTTTGCAAAAATGTGAGTATTGTAAGCTCATCGTGTCTAAGCACTTCAGGGTTATGGGTACCCTCATCAGTAAGCCAGCTTGTAAAGAAGCTATAGGGTTTAGTGAAGATAAGCTCGAGCAGCTCATTTTTTTCTTTTTTGGTGATACCATGGAAGGCAATCTTATCAATTTTGCCAAACCTTCCCTCTTTGATAGAGATATGGATTTCAACCTGATTTGTTGGCGATACCTGATGGAGGGTATAGTCGAGTTCTGCCTCAAAAAAGCCTTTCTTTAAGTAGAGCGTTTTAAGCTTATTGAAGGCTTTGTTAAAGGTTTGGCGATCAAAAACCTGGCCTGGACGTATTCCCAGCTCTTTATTTAGCTTATCTTGAGTGATCTCATGATTTCCCTGCCATACGATAGACTTAATTTCTGGCTTTACCCAAACGTGCAGGGTAATATCGAGTGTTCCATTATGGACATCTACCTTCGGATCAATGCGATCATACTCTTTAGAAAGAGCTTTTAAATCTTCGTCAAATTCATCCTGCGAAAAGAGCGCACCCTCTTTTGTCTTAAGGCGTGAAAGAAGTTTATCATCTTGTTTTTCAGATCCATCTTGTTCGAGAAATACCTGAATTTTTTGCACGCGTAGTGCTTCGTAATGCGGTGCGTTATCAGCAGCTGCGAGTTTACATGCAAGGGATACAGAGAGAATAAAAAATAGCTTTCGCATAGACCTATTAAGCTGGAATATTAGGCTACCAAGTTATTGTATGTGAGGGATAATTGCAAATAAAAAAAGAGGGAGTCTCTCTAAAACGTAGAGCGTGAAACGAAGGCTCTTGCCAACGTTCCCCCATCAACATACTCAAGTGCGCTTCCAAGTGGAATGCCAAAGGCAAGGCGAGATACTTTGATGTCAAGTTTTGCGAGCTTTTCCTTTAGGAAGAGACATGTAGCATCGCCTTCAAGTGATGAGTCGAGCGCTAATATAAGCTCGCGAACACCCATTTTTTCTATGCGAGAAAAAAGGCGCGCAAGGTTCAGTTTTTCTTCTCCCCTGCCATCAAGGGGTGATAAAAGTGTAGGAAGGACATGGTAAAGACCTGAAAATTCGCGCGTGCTCTCAAGTGTAAAGACCTCCTTTGGAGAGCCTACTACCATGAGTAGATCTTGTCGTCTTGTAGGATTTTGGCAAAAGTGACAGAGGGTTTCGTCTGCCAAGCAGCCGCATTCCTGGCAAAGTAAAACATTCTTTATGTCATGAAGTGCGTGAGCAAGCTCAATTAAATTATTTTCTTTCCAGTTAAGCAAAATATCAAATGCATAACGCTCTGCCGATCTTCTGCCAACGCCAGGAAGTTTTTGGAGTAAAGAAAATAGTTTTTCAAGTCTTTGTGGGTAGCGCATATATATTGATTTTATACCGTAAATTGTGATATTTTGGTAGTCCAATTTATAGGTGATACGTGCCAGCAATCATTACGGCTCTAGCAGCATACTTACCTGAAAAGGTACTCTCCAATAGTGATCTCGAAAAAATGGTAGAGACATCTGACGAGTGGATTGTTACTCGGACAGGCATCAAAGAGCGCCGCCTTGCACACGATGAAGAGTATACTTCCTGTATGGGCGCAAGCGCCGCTACAAAGTGCTTAGCTAAAGCAAAACTCGATCCAAGCCAGGTGGACGCAATAATTTGCGCCACAATGACTCCTGATCACCTTACCCCATCCACTGCAGCCCTTATCCAAGGCAAATTAGGAGCAAAAAATGCAAGCTGCCTAGACATTCAAGCAGCTTGTAGCGGCTTTCTCTATGCCCTATCGATCGCTAAGGGATGGATAGAATCCAAAATGTTCAAAAATGTTCTTATTGTCGCGTCAGAGAAAAACTCTGCTTTTGTTGACTACCAAGATAGAAATACATGCGTTCTCTTTGGCGATGGAAGCGGCGCCTGCCTTGTGCAGCCTTCAGGCTCTGGCTATGCAATAAATCATATCTGCCTTGGCGCAGATGGCTGTGAATCTGATCTTATTTCTATACCTGCAGGAGGCTCTAGAAAGCCTGCAAACCCTGAGACTCATGCAGCTCGCGAACATTATATGAAAATGTCTGGAAAAGAGGTCTTTAAACATGCTGTCCGCCGGATGGAGATGTCTGCAAAGGAATGTTTAGATGCAGCAGGTGTTCAGGAAAGCGAAATCAGCTGGCTTATCCCCCACCAGGCAAATATCCGCATTATTGAAGCAATTTCAAAACGATTTAATATACCTTGGGAGCGCACGCTCCGCACCATACATAAATATGGAAATACTTCGGCCTCAACAATACCAATCGCACTTGCTGAGCTAGACGAAGAACAACGCCCAGAAACCGGCGACCATTTGCTCCTGACAGCATTTGGTGCAGGCCTTACTTGGGGATCAAGCCTTTTGACAAAAGTATGACATCTAAGGACTCACAATGAATCAGCTAAAAGATCAGGTAGCATTTGTAACTGGCGCTACAGCCGGTATTGGTAAAGCAATCGCAAAAGCTTTTGTAGATGCAGGAGCTTTCGTTATTGCTCTAGGCACAAATAAAGAACGAGGCGAGCAGCTTGTAGCGGAGTGCGGAGGCAAAGCTACCTTTATGCAGGTAGATGTTTCAAACAAAGAACAAGTTGAAAAAGCAATCGATGAAACACTTGCAAAATTTCAAAAAATTGACATCTTAGTCAACAATGCAGGCATTACACGAGACGGCCTTCTCATGCGCATGAGCGATGATGACTGGAATCAGGTGCTTACCGTCAACCTTACCTCCTGCTTTTATATCACACGTGCCATGATGCGCCCATTTATGAAGGCAAAGCGCGGCAAAGTGATCAACATAAGCTCAGTTGTTGGACTTATGGGAAATGCAGGCCAAACAAACTATGCAGCATCCAAAGGTGCCCTCATTAGCTTTTCAAAGTCGCTTGCTAAAGAGGTCGCTTCTCGCAATATCACAGTAAACTGCATCGCTCCTGGCTACATCGAAACCAGCATGACAGAAAAAATCCCTGAAGCTAAGCGCGAAGAAGCTGTAAAGCTTATCCCACTTGGCCGCATGGGTAGGCCAGAAGACATCGCAGCAAGCTGCGTCTTTCTCGCCTCCTCTGCTGGAGATTATATCACAGGCCAAGTTCTCGTCGTCGACGGCGGCCTCGTAATGTAGGGTAAGATCTTCGGAAAGAGGGATTGCAAAATACCTTTTAGTTGTGCTAAGATGCTCCGAAACATTTTTAAAAAAGGAAATCATTATGTCATTAGAACAAGAAGTAATTTCAATAGTTGCAGAGCAGCTCGGTCGCGATCCTAGCGAAGTAACAGCAGACAAAGCATTTTTTGAAGATCTCGATGCAGATTCACTTGACCTTACAGAACTCGTTATGACTCTTGAAGAAAAATTTGAAATCGAAATCAACGACGAAACAGCTGAAAAGCTCAAAACTGTCGGCGATGTAATTAAATTCATCAACAGCATCAAAGCTGGCAAGTAACCAATAAAAAAGGACATAAAAGACTCATACGTCCTTTATGTCCTTTTTGTCCTCTCTCTCACTGGCTAATAGACCAGCATATAAATCAGCTTAGCAACCAGAAAATACATAAACGTAGACAGCACATCATTACATGCTGTTACGATAGGACCTGACGCTACTGCAGGATCTACGCCCACACGAGCAAAGAAAAGTGGCGATAGGCTGCCAAGAAGTGTTGCCGTCATACAGGCGCCAAAAACTCCGCAGCTTACAATCACCCCTACAACAAATGGGTCATGGCCTACTTGATGGGCCCCCAGCCGATTCAACGCAAAGACAACAATTCCGCATAAAAGCCCAAAGAGAAGCCCAATAAGAGATCCTATAGCGATCTCTCGTGCTACCATCTCGCGCTTTCGACCAGATGATACTTCCCCTGTTGCGATTCCGCGCACAAAGAGTGTAGAGCACTGGATGCCGACATTGCCGGACATTCCGGTGATGAGAGGAACAAAAAATGGCACCACAGTAAACCATGGAGATCCATTAAAATGGGCAAGCCCAGTTGCTGTAACAAGACCTGCACAAAGCGTGACAAGTAGCCAAGGGGCGCGAAGGAGAAAACGAGTCCAGATCGGATCATCTTCCTTAACATCTTCCGCAGTACCGCCGATACTTGCAATGGTGTCATCTGCGATATCTTCCATAACTTCGACAATATCTTCATTCGTGATAATACCAAGCAGCTTATTATGCTGGTCTACAACCGGTAAAATGGGCAGTCTGTAGCGCTCCATAAGATCAACTACTTCATCTCTAGGCGCGTCAGGGCCTATTTTATGAAGTATCGGCTGCATCACCTGGCGAATCGGAAGATCTTTTGCATTTACAATCAGATTTCGTGCGGGAACAATTCCGACAAACTCATCATCATCGTTTAATACAAAAATACTTTGGGTAAGTTCAATGCCCGGATTTTCGCGAATGTGGCTTGCAACTTGGCGTATCGTTGTGCTCATGGCAAAAGCAAAGAATTCATTTGTCATCAAACGGCCTGCCGTGTGAAGACCGTGGCCAAGCAGTTCGCGAATTCTTTTTGCCTTTGTCGGCTCAACGAGATCAAGTACCCGTCTGCAGCGCCTATCGGTAAGATCTTCTAGCACATACACCGCATCATCTGGCGGCATTTGATCAACAAGCTTTACAATTTCGTTATCAGAGGTCTTGCGAAAGATAGCTATTCGCGAATTTGTGCTAACATTAATTATAAAAATAACTTTTGCTTCCAGATCGGGCAAATTGTCATACACCACATGGCGTACACTGAGCGGAAGCCTTGTTACTGCATAGGCCAGGTCAATTGGGTCATGCTCTATAGCAATTTTTGCAAGATCATGCAAAATCACCTGAGAAGTCGGCATATGAAAAGCAGCTTCGAGCTTTTGGTCTAAAAGATCGTTAATTTGGCTTGTAGGAGAATCCAAGAGGGAGCTTGTTGAGACAAAAATTGATGATTCTTGCTCATGTTGCATGTCATGGTTTGCTGTCTCTTTATCGTTCATGACGAGCCTTGATGATCAAATAGTCTACAGTTTCTTGAACCAAATTGCAAGCATTTGCTATACTCTTTGCACCTTTTATTACGGACAAACATGAAATCTAAAGATCTAATTCGCAACATTGCCATCGTGGCTCACATCGACCATGGTAAAACAACACTGCTTGATAGCCTCCTTAAGCAGTCAAATATTTTCAGAAAAAATCAGCCCGTTGGCGAGCGCGTGATGGATAGCTACGATCAAGAAAAAGAGCGCGGCATTACCATTTTTGCAAAGCATACCTCTGTCTTTTTTGATGACTATAAAATCAATATCATAGACACTCCTGGTCACGCAGACTTTTCTGCAGAAGTAGAACGTATTCTTGGAATGGTAAGTACAGTTCTTCTTCTTGTTGATGCTCAAGAGGGACCTATGCCGCAAACGCGTTTTGTACTCTCAAAGTCATTAAAGATGGGCCTAAAGCCTATCGTCGTCGTAAACAAGATCGATAGACCATTTGCAACTCCTGATAAAGCATTAGACCTTACCTTTGATCTCTTTACAGAACTTGGCGCAACAGACGAACAGCTCGATTTTCACTACTGCTATGCATCGGGTCTTACAGGCTTTGCCATCAAAGACATCAATGACGAAAGAAAAGACATGCGTCCGCTCTTTGAAATGATTGTTGAGCATGTTAAGCCTCCTGTCGGCGATGAGAAAGAGCCTTTCTTAATGCAAGCATCAAGTATCTTCTATGATGATTACGTCGGTAGACAAGCATGCGGCCGTATACTTTGCGGTACAGTTGCAAAAGGCCAGCAGGTAATGCACGTCGATCGTACAGGCAATGCTAAGCGCTGCACAGTATCTCGCATCGAGGGCCACATCGGCCTTGAAAAGAAAGAAGTTGAAGAAGGCTATACAGGCGATATCCTTATCCTTTCAGGTATGCCTGATGTAACAATCGGCGACACAATATGCGATCCTTCAAAAGTTGTCACACTTCCTCCTATCCAGCTTGATGAGCCGACAGTCTCTGTCGACCTCACAGTAAACTCAAGCCCTTTTGCCGGCAAGAGCGGAAAGCATGTGACCATGAATAAGATACGAGATCGCCTTGAGCGTGAAAAGCGAGCAAATATTTCGCTTAAAATTGAATTTTCAGACAACGACGTAATTACTGTATCCGGTCGTGGAGAGCTTCACCTTGCAGTTCTTATCGAAGCGATGCGTCGTGAAGGATATGAGATGAGCATCTCCAAGCCTCGCGTTATCATCAAAGAAGAAAACGGCCAAAAACAAGAGCCATTTGAGCGCGCTACAGTTGAAGTGCCTGAGGAATATGCAGGTGCAGTGATTGAAGAGCTCTCACGTCGCCGCGGCGAAATGCAATCGCTTTCCACAAGCCCAGAGGGCATTACCCGCATGCAGTTTGTAATACCGACTCGCGGATTAATGGGCTATAGAAGCCAATTTCTGACTGAAACTCGCGGCCTTGGCATCCTTACCTCAATATTTGAAGCCTATCAGCCGGTTGCAGGTCCTATTGCAGGAAGAAAACTTGGCGTAATGATCTCAAGCTGCCCTGGCAAATCTACACCATATGCCATGTTCCAGCTTCAGGAACGAGGTTTTCTCTTTGTCAACCCAGGTGATGAGATATATGAGGGTATGATTGTTGGCGAGCACTCAAGAGATAATGACCTCGTCGTAAACATCTCTAAGGAAAAACACCTTACAAACGTACGTGCATCTGGTAGTGATGAAAATATTATCCTTACGCCGCCAAGAAGATTTACCCTTGAGCAGGCTATGGATTATATCCAAGATGATGAGCTTGTAGAGGTAACACCTGCCCAAATACGTATGCGAAAAAGGCATCTCTCGGAGATGGACCGCAAACGTAAAGGGTAATCAGTATGGGAGGAGATCCAATGGTAGTTCATGTTGTCCGTTGGTTTACTGCATTTTTAGTAGAAACAGCTCCAACAGGTGTGCAAAAAAGCACAGTCGAACAAGTAGCTGCCGCGGCTCTTCCCGTAAAAAATCCGGAACATTCCCCCGTTAAGGGGGAAGAAACTCCTCGTATTATAATCCCAGTACAGCATCTTCTCGACACAAAAGCTCAAGCAAAAAAACTTGAATGGCAAACGACACTCGATGCTATTATCTCCTCTTTTGGAACGCTTGATTTTGAAGTAGATCCGCCTAAAAATGCGAGTATTTACCTTGCCCAGCGTTTAGAAAGAATTTTAGGCAGAGCAGACAAAAAGCTTGTAAATGAGTTTCTTCAAACCGATGATGTAGAGGCATTCCTAAAAAAGCATGGTCTATCGAAAGCCATTGAACTTCATGCACATGAACTTCTTTTTGAGCGTCATTGCTGCTTTAGCGAAGAAAATTCCTTTGAAGATCAATATTATGAATTTGAAGCAAAATTTTTAGGCTTCAAAACTTTAGTTGCAAAAGCAGCTAAACATGGCTCTTGCGACCCGGAAACCTTTTCTAAAGCAATTTGGTCCCATTTTAGAGAGCTTCTTGAGCATCCAGCGTATAAACTTATGCGCTGTGATGAATCAAATGATATTATCAGACGTTTGCATGACTTAGCCATTGGTGCTCATGCCTATACTGAATCAATACGCTCCTACCAGCTTCTTGGTGATGAGATACAGAAGGCATCATACTTTCAACGAAGTGAAAGTTTTTCTGATATTCTTTCAACATCTCGACTCACCGCTGCAGAATCTGGTTTTTTAGTAAATGATCCCCCAAGTGGCTTCAGAACATCCCTTGCAAAAGCAAGGCAGGTCATAGCTACTTTTTTTGGCTGTATTACAGCACGTATTCCATACTCTAGGACAGCATCTGTAGTCGCAACTGAAATTGACGAGCTTTTCTTTGCAACGCAAAAAGATTATAGAAGCCATGGAAATCTTCCAAGCCACTATTACACAGAGACCTTTTCAGACGACTCCGGAGGAGAGGTTGATATGCGTGTTATTATGCATGCATCACCAACAAAGGGAGGCAAAATTGTTCCTGAATTCTTAGCTCTCTTGCAAGCAATTGAGAATGGAACTCGTTCTACTAAATCATATGTCTACACAAACCTTCAAAATCGATTTGAAGGCAATGAACGCTGGCAAAGTGAAGCGCTGATGAAGCTAAATGAACGCTTCCCAACTGCCTTTTATGGCATAACACTCAATTCTGATGGACTAGATACTCTCCCCTTTGATGAGAATCTACCTGAAAAAATGCTAAAGGTTTTACTTTCTGAACAGAGTTTTACACTTCACAAGACATCCGGAGCGTCAAACTACTACTTTCCTCCTCATGAAAAAGAAAAATGGCACGATACACTAACTACTATCGTAAAAAATGCCTACAAGGTCATTCAAAATGACAAACACATCGATGATGAATATAGAACCCAAAGCTGTTGGGAACTCGTAAATAGCGATATTATTCGATATAGAGAAGTAGAAGCCGCAGCAAATGCCCTTAATAAAGGTAAAAAGAGTGAAATTCTCGTAGGTCGAAGCTGTATTGTTTGTGTCGACAGAGGACCAAAAGAGCATTCCAAGCAACTTGTGCTCCTTGGAGCAGATCTTAAAGCATGTGCAGCAATACATCTTGCTAGAGGACCAGAAGCAAAGGGACGCCTGCCTGTAGATAAGCGTGTAAAAGAGGCTGGCCGCTTTCTTAAATCAATACTATTTAGAAAGATTCTTACTGAGCACTTCAGGAAGATTGGACTAAACTTATTAAAACAAAAAAATATTCACTCCTCCGAAATTAGATCTCCTGGTCTTCCCGTTACTTATTTGAGAAGTCCCTCAAGAATCGAATTTAGTGAACCATCTGTCCGAAGAAAAATCTTCTAGTTTTTCCTTGTGTACAAAATACAAACTTTGTATTTGATATAGATACCTAACACAGGGAACTTTTTTTATGAAAAAAATTCTTTTACTATCACTCTTTGCAGTGCTAAACCTTTCACTGTATGCCTGCTCAAATCCTACTCAGGCACCAGCAAGACAGCGCGTAACTGATGATGATAAAGATGAAACAAGCGAAACATAAGGAATAGAGAAGATGAAAATGGTTAAATTTGTAGTTGCTTTTGCCCTTTTGGCATCCTCACAGGCCTATTCTGATGAAAGCTCATTAGATAAGTTGAAGGCTGCTCTTGATAAAGCTGGCGATAAAGTAGATGAGATGACAAAAGCACTTCAGGATTATGACTGGAAAGGAGCCTATAACAACGCAACCACATTTGGTCCTATCTCCTTTTCTGATGTTACTCTCAATGGTCATACTCGTGCAGCTGCCGTGATGCCAGGCGAAAAAATTGCATGCTCAGCCTCTATCTTTGTCGATCAAGAAAAGATGAAGAATCTAAAGGTCAAAAAAGTCATTGTCGGCATCAAAGATGTAGGCCCGGAAGCTTCTTTTGGCATATCGAGCAATCAGGAACAAAAAGAAACCTTTACCCTTACTGCCCCAAAAGAGCCAGGTCTATACCAAATCCGTTATAGACCAGTTGTCTCAGGATCTGAAGAGTGGCTAGATACAGAAGGTAATCCTCCAGGATTTACCCATACAATCGCCATGATCTGGGTAAAAAAACCAAAAGAGACAGCAAAGTAACAAAATTACAAGATGGACTTTACTGTCCATCTTGTTTCTTTACATCATGATACTTTTTTTAGTAAGGGCTTTGAAGAAATTACGCCTGAGCATTCCTACAGCCCGACTAGGACTTGCAGAGCAGCGCTCTTAGCGGTTCTTTAAAAAAATCCCGACGCAGAGCACAAGAAACATAGCTAAATAGGAATAGGGCGATTTTACTGCGTCTTTTATGTGATGATTATCTAGTAGGGAGTGGCGCATACGTTTAGCACGTCTTCTACCGGTATGAACCGCTTCCTTCACTGCTGTATGTGCTTTTCTTACACCTTTTTGCATAGATACCTCCTAATCAAGAAGTTATGCTTTTTCAACTGTTTAGGTCTTCATCCTTAAACTACCATTAAACATATTTTTTGTCAAAGTTATGCCTAATGCGGGCCAGGCCCGCATTATTTTTTGTCAAAGTTATGCCTAATGCGGGCCAGGCCCGCATTACCGAATAGCGGGCCTGGCCCGGAATTGGTAGTACCGAATGAGGGCCTGGCCCTCGTTGGGTATAAAAATAGTAGGTTTTATTTTAGGCCTAGATATTGCTGGAAGTTAGGGGTTGAGCGCAGATATTCCAGCCACCTATCTTCAAGGACCTCATTTATTGGAGGCAGTGTGTGGCTTTCGAATGCCTTTACAAAATAGTGAAATGCATCAGGGCCATTTTCTTGAAGTGAGTAGAGGCAAGCAAGACTATAGAAAACAGCTTCGCTTCCTAGTGCGATTGCCTGGAGAAAATGCTGCTCGGCAAGTTCATAGAGCTGATCCCTTACTTGAGGATCTTGGGTAAGGTCTGCAACGTTCATATAAGCCATACCAAGGTCTGCCCATGCTATCTCATCTTCCATGTCTTCGCGGATAAGCATTTGGAGCTGTTCGATGCCCTTTTGAAGGTATGTAAGATCGCTTGCAAGCTCCCCTTGATGGCAAAGGGAAAGTCCAAGATGATATCGTGCATGCATATTTGTAGGATCTAGCTCTAAAGCATGCTGCAAGACTTCTATAGCACGCTCATAGCAGCCCTCTTCGTCGCTTATATCGCCCCAAAAATCAAGTGCCGAGCCATAATTAATAAGCCATACAGGATTTACCTGTTCATGAAGAAGGATAGCCTGCTCAAACTTTTCGATAGCATCTTGTACAAATTTTTTATCTCGTGTGATATCAGCAAGGTTCAATAGCGCAATACCCCAATCGTTCCACATGTAGCCAAAACGGCCCACATCAGTCTTTGAGGCCTGCTCAAAGGCAGCTGTTGCCTCGTGCATAAGCTGGATATTGCCCTCTACCTCGCCAAGAGAAAATTTTGCAACAGCAAGAACATGCCACGATATGCCGATTCTATTGTTAAGAGAAAGTGCCTTTTCAGCATTTTCCTTAGCAAGAATATAGTAGCCCTCTTCAGAAAAGTAGCGGCCAAGTTCCAGATTTGCCAGCGCAAGACTTGCCCATGTATAAGGAACTTCTGCTCCCTCAATAGTTGCACGCTCAGCTATCTCCTGGGCATCTGTAAGAAACTTCAGATCTTCTTCATTGCCGCCAAAGAGAGAGTATGCCTCTGCCATTCGGGCGAGAACGAGCGGTTTATCCTTTGCAAAATCCTGTATGAGGCTTAATTTTTGCATGCAGCCTTCAAGATAGGTAACATCTTGCCAGAGCTTTGCCGCATAAAGAAGCATATAGCCCCAAAAGGCCCAAGCATTGCCAAAATCAGGCTGCAGATCTGTTGCCTCTGTAAAGCACTCCTCTGCTTGCTTAAAATAGGTCTCTTCGTGATGCACTTCAAATAAATATTGATAACATGCCCCTAGATTGCAGTAGCGAACAGCAAGGTCTCGAGGGCTGTTTTTTGATTTGTCGTTATTATCGAGTGAATAGAGATAGAGCTCTATTGCTTCAAACATCAGGTCGCTTGAATTAATAAGGAGAGAAAGCTCTACAAGTGCATTTGCAAAGTCATTATAGAAATGCTCGCGCTCAAGACCTAGCTCTTTAGCCTTTCTATAGCAACCAATTGCCTTATGGGTATCTCCTGCCTCGCCCGAGTGTCTGCCAATCATAAAGTAGGCAAGCCCAAAGTGCCAGTAGAAATCAAGATGTTTTTTGGGATCTTGCAAAAAGCTTGCAGCCTCAGTAAACTTTTCTTCAGCTTGGTTAAAGAATGAAGGATCTTTTGAATGCATGCCGCGTCGAACGAGTACATTACCCCACGCATACCATGCCTCAAAAAAAGTCTTATTTATAGTAGTTGCCTTTTTAAAGCATATAGAACTTTCTTCTAAAAGATCTAGTTGATCAAGAAGCGCGAAGGCAAGCCCTCTTCTATACCAAACTTCAGCATCTTCAGGCGCTAGTGTCGAGGCGATATGAAAGGATTTTTTAGCAGATTGAATCGCATCATCACCCTTTGAACGCTTCAGATCATTTTCTGCTGCCATAACAAAAAGTTTAGCAAGCAGCTCTTTTTCATCTGTTGTCAGTGTTGTCCAAGCGGCATCATCAGCAAATGTGCCAAGCTTATCAAACGACTGTGTATCTAGAATTTCTTTTAGCGTTTTAGCTACTGGTGTATCTTCGATCATAGTACTCTAGTTTATCTTAATCGTCGTTTTACAACAAGGAACCTATATGTTACCATAGCTTTTATGAAAAAAGAGACATCATGGCAAAAAGTTGGTAGTTGGTATGACCAAATCGTTGGCGATTTAGGAAGCTACTACCATAAACAAATCATTCTTCCAGGCACCCTTAGGCTGCTTGGGTTAACTAATGAATCCTCACTTTTAGACCTTGGCTGCGGCCAGGGCGTTCTTGCTGGTGCGATTGCAAAAGAAGTTGGATATGTCGGGCTTGACGCTGCAAAATCACTTCTTCAAAAAGCAAAAACACGACATAAAGATCGTAAGTTTATTTTTGCAGATCTTACAAAACCACTCCCTCTTGCTAAAGAGGCACTCTTTTCTCATGCCGCCTGTATCTTAGCGCTGCAAAACATGCAAGATCCGGAAGCCGTGATTCAACATGCATCTACACATATCCTCAAAGGGGGAAAGCTTGTTCTCATCCTTAATCACCCCTGTTTTAGAATACCTCGCCAATCTTCATGGGGCTTTGATGAACAGCAAAAAATGCAGTACCGCCGGCTTAACTGCTACATGAGCGAGCAGGAAATTCCTATAGTCACAAATCCTGGGCAACAAGACTCTGTTTCTACCGTCTCTTTTCACCATCCACTCTCTCATTATTTTGGCTTTTTACAAAAAGCGCATTTTATGGTAGAAGCAATGGAGGAGTGGTGCTCAGACAAGATGAGCGAAGGAAAAGCTGCCCGCTGGGAAAATCGCGCGCGCAAAGAATTTCCACTCTTTATGGCAATAAAGGCATCAAAAATATGCTAAAATATGTACTACCATCACTTCTTTATGGGGCATCGCTTATGGCATTAGAAATCGAAAGCTCAGCATTTGGTGCAGGTGATACAATCCCTATTCGCTATACAGCAGATGGCAAAGACCTCTCCCCTCCCCTCTACATCACAGATGTGCCGCCACAGACAAAAAGCTTAGTTTTGATCGTCGATGATCCTGATGCACCAGCTGGCACGTGGGATCACTGGATATTATTTAATCTACCGGCTGACACTACAGAGCTTCCTGAGGGCATCTTCAATAGAGAAACATTGCCAAACGGCGCACTGCAAGGCATAAACAGCTTTGGCAAAACAGGCTATAATGGTCCATCCCCTCCAAAGGGATCAAAACCGCATCGCTATTTTTTTAAGCTCTATGCATTAGACATTGCACTGCCACTTTCTGCTAAATCAAAAAAGGTAGAAGTAGAAACAGCAATGCATGGCCACATCCTTGCTCAGGCTGAGCTCATGGGGCAATTTTCTCGCTAAAGATACTGAGCGCTTCCTATTTTTTTTGAAGCTCTAATAGAGCAAGATTGTTCAATGTTTCAACTCTTTTAAAATGTTGTCCACGTTCTACATTGTCTTGTGCTGCATCAGCTAATAGCATAAGATCTGCAAAGGGCCCAAAATGAACAGGTCCTGTCTCTTTAATTTTTTCAATAAGAAGATCTGCTTCATCTGATTTATGTGCTTGAATTTGCTTAAGTAGTCGCTGCATCTCATCCCAGCGCCCTTCTGTAAGCCTCGATTTATTATCAAAAATGATTTCAGCAACAGCTGCTGCATTTACATCGCTCGCATCTGCTTCATAAGCTAGTCGAAAGTTTATTTCGGCTTCATCATAATTGACAAGCTGTTCGAGATACTCCTTTTTTCCACCTTCAAGTGTCCTATGCCAGCCCGTTTGATGAATAACAGCAAGGTTGTAGGCTGCATCGCTAAAGCCCCGAGATTTTGCAAGCGTATAGAGAACGATTACCTCTTTGCGCTTTTCATCATCTCCAGCAAAATTTGTCTCAAACATAAGTGCCAGGTTGCAAGGGGAATGAGCGCAGCCAAGCTCTGTAGCTCGCCTATAGTAGCTTTCAGCCTTTTCTAAATCGGGTGAATTATTTGCAACTCCATACTCATAGTATACCCCTAGTTCTTTTAAAGCGCCCTTATGGTTCGGAAATTGTTTTGCACATTCTAGAAACTGCTCAAACGCCTCTTCATATCGCTCTAGGCGGGCAAGGTATGTACCAAGATAGTACATAGCATCGGCATTTCCAAATTTTGCAGCTTCTTTATAGCCCGCAATTACATCTTCTGAATTATGCGGCTCTGTCCCTTCCACATCGGCCGTTATCGCAGCGCGAAGAAATGCATAAAAATCCTTCCCAATAACACCTACGCCCTTTTTAGCAATTTTTTCGAAAAGCGCAATTACCTTTACCTGCTCTTCATATACAAGCTTAGTAAGATAAAGTTCAAAGAGCTGTTCAGATAGTCTATATGCAGTGCAGTAGTCTTCTTCTTTTATGACTTCTTTTAAATCTCTCAACTCGTCAGAAAATGATAACTCAGGAGCATAGACCACGACCCTTCTCGTCTGCTCATTCGGAATGGAGCTCGTATCTTCTGGAAATCTAACTGTGACTTTATGAGCTTTTTCTACGCTTGGCGCCTGTGCATGTAAATATAAGTTATTGTTTTGCTGTACATTTGGAACTGACATTACAAACTCCTAGGATTAATTAATCAGGAAGTATACTTATTTTAATATTTAATTTCAATTGTTAAAAAAAAATAAACTTGCACTCATACTAGTAGCTCTGTTATGAAAAAAGAATGGAACATATACGTGCAATACCCGTAGCCCCCCATGGTTATTTTCCCAATAATGACCGACTTCCTGTCTTGCACTATAAAGCGGCCTTTATAGATAGCGATCCCCATAAAATTTTGGATATTTTTTCCTCAAATGGCTGGATGCGTGGCTGGATTGACAGTATCTACGACTTTCATCACTTCCATAGCAATACGCATGAAGCACTGGGAATCGCAAAAGGAAGCTGCGATGTAGAGCTTGGCGGCAGCAGCCAAATAGTTATCCATCTACAAGCAGGAGATCTTTTGCTAATTCCTGCTGGAGTCTCTCACAAAAACAGAGCCTCAACAGAAGATTTTATATCTGCAGGCTCCTACCCATTTGATGTAGCATACGACATGCATGAGGGCAAAAAAGATGAACTTGATGCTCTGAAAAACGTTATTAGCAAAGTCCCCCTCCCCAAAACAGATCCCGTTTTTGGAAATAATGGACCTCTCTTTGACTACTGGCTCTAATCAAAAGCGTAGTAACGCTAAAATTCTGCTTCTCAAATTCAATTGAATTATAACTTAAAAAGGTTTATAATTATTGCCTTTTTATGACTTCTATTGAATTAAACGCTCTTTCTGAGCAATTTACATCTCTTTCTCTAAATAAGCATGGGACTGCAGTTGCTATTCTTGAAGAATATCTCTCTGGAAAAGATAGTAGACAAGGCATAGCAACCCTTCAAAAGAGAAAACTACACGGTTTTACAACCGAAGACATGCAAGCACTTATGCTTATCTATCTGCTGCACTACATTGAAAAAGAAGATGATACCTACCTTCATAGATTTATTGAATGTTTGCCCTATTACTTTTCTCGCCTTAACACAGAAAAAACGATACATCCTTTTACTGACTTTGAACTCGAAAGGATGATTGTAGAAAAAAGTCCCCAGACGGCCTCATTTCTACGAGAGCAAGCCTATGCACTTGTGCATGGTGAAAGACGAAACGTTCAAGACACAGAGAATGAGTTGCTTGAGATGTCTAGTCTTGTTTCTAGCCTTACTAAAGCCAAAGCCTTTGAGCTTCTCGATCATTTTGCAAGTAGTTTTGTTGCCTGGAACAGAATCCAAGAACCTCAACTGGATGAAGTTATCAAAGTTTTTACCGACCTTGCAAATGCATTTCGCAGAAATAAACTGCTTCTGCTTACCCACGTCTGCCAACACGAAAGAAATCCAGATATTCGAGCCGCCCTTACAGTCGAAGTAGCAAGACCATTAAGGCTCTTAGAGCGAGCACAAAAGGAGGCAGATGTCGATCAAGAAATAGCCTATATTGCCTCTCTTTTATTTGGTCATGTAACCCCGCATACATTTACTTTTTCACAAAGTGCAAAGGAAAGTATCATTTCACTTCTGCAGATCTTGTGGGAAAAAACGGGAAAGAAAAAATATTTCAACCTTATACTCTACATTATTCCCTATTACATACAAAGAGATGCCAACTGGATCGAAGATGAAAATGACGAAAAATACCTAAATAAACTTTTTACTTATCTACTTGAGCAGGGCCCACCTCTACAACCATTTTTAGTTGCCGATGCCCTTACCTGCTGGTACAGGCTTGGCGAACCCTCTGTTGATGAGACTGTAGAAGTGATAAAATTTTATGCAGCCGCTATAACGAAAGGTGGCAACTCCCTTGATGCTGCATTCCACCTCTTGCAACTACTTGCAGCTTTTGCTGATAATGCAAGCGATCTTCCTCATGTACTCTACAGGCTTCGTCATGAAGGAAATTTCGATTTAAAAAAACTAAGCACGATAGAGCAAGATCTCTTCGTCTTTATCCTCTCACTTCCTACATTCAGCAAAAAAAGACGTGAAAAGATTTTTCCAATATTGCTAGAAACTGATAAAGCTATCGCATCTCGCATCGCATTTCGCGTACAACTTAGCTCGATTACATCACTCTTTAAAGCACTTGATACATGTGAGGATAGGCCTTTTGTTGCAACTTGCCTTAAGTCTCTAATGCCAAGACTTCCAGAGTGTAGAGAATTTAGTAAAGTAGTAGATGAGCTTGGTAAATGTCATATGCTCATGATTACTTTATTCGATTGCCTTACAGTATCGATGCAGCAGCCGGCTTTATCCATATTTGGCAAAAGTGCAAAAACAGAGCACTTCTCTGAAGAGATCCGTGCACTATTTCTCGAAGCCTTAGTTGATCCAGCCGTTTCATTCCATTACTCCATTGCATCACTTTACTTACTAAAATCTACTGACACTAAAGAAATTTCAACGCTTGTTTCAAATTTGCTAAAAAATAAAACCGCTGGAAATTATTTCGTTCAACGTGCAAATCAACCAGACTTTGATAATGACTTGCGCATTGCATGTATCAGTCAGCTTTTACAAGAGGACACACCAAAAGCCCTTCTTCTTGCTACAAGGATTGTAGAAAAACTACTTCCACTCTCTGCCGTAAAAGCCCTTCTCAAAAAGACAGTAGCATTGCAGCAAAAATATCCGAGCTCAGAGGAGCTTGATAGCGCTATACAGACAATTATGGAAACTATTTGGTGTAATGACCGCAATGAGCATGCAAAAGCAAAATCTTGATATAGCTGCCAGATGATCAGACTGTATCATGAAACAGATGAGCTTTTCTTGGGCTTTGTTGAGCGCCTGCAAGCTCTTGGCATTAAAAATGCAGAGCTGAAATTGAAAGATACTATACTAATTTCTCATCACATAAGAAGAGCTGCTAATACAGAAACGAGCACCTACATTCGCTTTCTTAAAAAGTTTCATAAGCGTGAACATCCAAAGTAATTTTTACTTTGAAATCTAAGCAAGCCTTCAGTATACTATTTGCCCTAAATCAAAAAAATGAGTCATAAAGATGCAAGCTCTCTACCCCTATACAGCATATTCATTAATGACTGCTGATCCAAAAGATGTCACCGTTTGTAAAAAAGATAAACAAGCAAGCAAAAGTGTTATAAGAATTCTTGGTAACAACTGTATTACAGCAACTGCACTTTCGCACATATTTGCATGTGTTCGCAAACAACTCTCTAATGATCAGCATGTCATTTATAAAAGACCTCATATTATGCATAGCGTTGTTATCGCGCCTCTAAAAGAAGGCACAAGAAGAGTCTTTGTTTCTCTTCACAAACCACTGCTTGCAAGCGGCGCGCAAGGAGTGCGCTTTACCGAAACAGTTATGCTTACATTTGATAGCACAGGAAACAGACTCCGAGGTAAAAAAGGTGTAGAAAAAATCCTACGTCTTACCTTTCCCGTGAGCTCGTTCACCACAAAACGCATCTCCATCATGCAAAAGCTACAGGGTTCAGACTGCGTTCCTACTAACTTTGACTATATTCAAAAAGTAAGCGGCAAAATCTGCGTCTATCAAGAGCGAGCATCCTATGATTTATTTACGCTTCATACACAACTCCCAAATGGTCTATATGGCTTACCAGATGATGCAAAAATCTCAATGGTTAAACAGCTAACAAAATTTCTTTACACCCTAAGAGAAAATGGAATCATTCATCGCGATATTAAACCGGAAAATATTCTAGTAAAAGAGCTGCCATCAAATAAGTATGAAATTAAACTTACTGACTTTGGACTCTCGTGTAAACAAACAGATGTTGAGGCCAGTCTGCATGTTGCTGGATCACCTACCTGGGCAAGTGCTGAAAAACTAATGTCAATTATTGGCGGTAAAAGACCTAGCGCTCATGCAAAAGAAGACGTATGGAGCGTTGGAGCTATTATCTATTTGCTCTATAACCAACAGCTTCCAAAACATTTTGTTCATGTAAACAGCCTTCTTAACCTCCTTGAGTTGCAAGAGAATGTAAGCAGAAATGCATTACTTCACCAAAAACAGTCAAGAAGCGCTGATGAAGAAACAGAATATAACTCCTTTTTAGAAACCAACAATTTAACAGGTAAAAAGCCAGAAGAGGTAACAAGCTTTCTCAAACAAGTAAGAGAAAGCACATCCAATTCATTAAAAAAAATAAAATCAACTATTCACTTCACATTCACTAGGCACATGCCATCACCCACTATCGTCACCATTCACGACCTCGTAAGCCAAATGCTCGATCCAAATCCACATACCCGTATATCGAGCGATTTAGCCTATTCAGCCTCCGACGCAATCTTCAAATCAAAATAATTGAAACTGCTTGACATGCATTAAAACATATCTGAGGAAGTAAAATTATGACACAGCCAGTTCAAGCAGCTGCAACATCGCACTACAGCAACGAAATGACTCTATCTCAAGCGATCGATTCAGGAAACAAGGTTGAAATAA
>CAZEGK010000023.1:0-15729 GCA_964512205.1 uncultured bacterium
CGCCAAGCTTTTTGGCCTCTAGGTCCTTACCGGATCTAGAGGCCTTTTTTTTTGTTTTACTCTTATTCTTATTCTTAGTCTTATTCTTAATCTAAATAAAGAGCGCGGTAAAAATAAGACAAAGACAAAGAATAAGAATAAGACTAAGATTAAGAATAAGAGAGGGATTTGAAGCCCCATTCTCTTTTGCCCCTTGTCATTATCCTCCTCCCATGGTAAACTCGTGTTCTTCAAGAGAGGATTTTCAATGAAAAAACTATTTGGTGTCTTTACTCTAGTCTCAATTTGCATATTTATTTTTGTACAGGCTCAAAGTTCTACGGAATATAAGGGCTTTGTCATGACAAAGTCGTTAAAAATTGCAGAGCGTGACTGTACGGTGCAAGAATTTGAGCATACAGCAACAGGTGCTCAGGTCCTCCATATACAAACAGACGATCCCGAGAACTTTTTTTCAATCTGTTTTCGCACCTATCCAAAGGGAGCAAATGGTGTTCCCCATATTTTAGAACATTGCCTTATGCAAAGTGGATCAGAGAAGTACCCTGTTGAAAACACACTCATGCGAATCAAAAATCGAAGCTTCGCAACCTTCATTAATGCGCTAACAAGTTATGAACAGACTTGCTATCCAGCAGCGAGTCTTAACGAAAGGGATTTCTATAACCTCTTTGATGTCTATTTTCAGTCTGTCTTTCATCCTCGACTCTCCCCATCGGTTTTTAGACAAGAGGGGCATAGGTTTGAGTTTACTGAGCATGATAATCCTGATACCGCTCTTACATATAATGGTGTTGTGTATAACGAGATGAAGGGAGTTCTCTCACTTCCAGAGCGTCATTTAGTAAGACATATTGTTCAAGATCTTTATCCTGTAACCTTTGGACCATCCTTTGCAGGCGGTGATCCTCAAGTGATAACTGACCTTAGCTATGAAGAATTTTTACAATTTTATAACGAGCATTACTATCCAGGAAACTGCCTCTTTTTCTTTTATGGCAATATACCGGTAGAAAAGCATCTTGACTATCTATCAGAAGAGCTCAGTGGAAAGTTTGCAAAAAAAGAGGCGCTTGCCCATCCTCCAGTAGAGCCGGCATTTACTCAACCTCGAACAAGTTCCTATTGCTATCCAGAGCGCCCAGATGGAGACCATCTCGTTGGCATCAGCTGGCTTACCTCAAGTTCTAATGAAGATTTCTTCGCTCTTCGTCTCCTTGATTCAATTTTAATGGCAACAGATGCATCCCCATTAAAACATGAAATAATTACTTCAGGTCTTTGCAAGAATGTAGACTCTGGTTTTGAATCAAATATGAGGCAGCTTCCTTATCTGTTTATTGTTTCTGGCTGTACAGAAGATGATGCAAATCAGATAGAAGGCTATCTCCTTAATGCCCTTTGCAAAATTTATGATCAGGGAATTCCTAAAGAAGTAATTGATCGCACATTTGCAAGGCTTGAGCTAGCAGAACTTGAAATACAGAGAGGGATTGGAGCTCCGGTTGGCTTATCTATGCTCTATAGTTCAGGACTTGCAAAACTCACTGGAAAGCAGGCAGAGGGACCTCTTATGATTCAAACGCACATCAATAATGTGCGAAAGAAGCTCGAGCAAGACCCAAGGTATTTAGAGTCTCTTATAAAAAGATACTTTATCGATAATCCACATAGAGTCTCCGTGAAGCTCCATCCGGGAGCAAAAGTAGCATCAGATACTGAAAAGCTTGCTGCTATAAAAGCCTCGCTTAGCCAAGAAGAAATCGATGAAATTATTTCTATCGCCAAAGAAATTAGAAAACCTCCAAAGGGCGATGTAGAGCTACTTCCAACGATTACACTCGATGATGTTTCAGAGACCGTCTCTCGTTATGATCTTAAAAAGGAAATGCAAGGCGATCTGACAATCTTTCACTATCCTGTGACGACAAATCATATAACGTATGCTCAAGTAGAATTCCCGCTCCCACAACTTACGTCAGAAGAGCTTACCCTTGTAGGGCTTTATAGCTATTTGCTTCCTCAGCTGGGTACTAAAGAGAGAAGTTATCTAGAAAATATTGCCTATATAGAAGCGCACACCGGCGGCATAACATCTTCTGTCGTTTTGAGACGCAAAATGCCCTACCTTGCACTATCTGGTAAAGCGCTTGATAGAAAGGCAGAGTATCTTTTTGATCTTTTTTACGATATTTCCCACTGTGCAAGCTTTTCGGATAGGGAGCATGTAAAAGTTCTTCTGAAAAAACATATGCAAGAAGTTGAAAATGGCCTTAAAAATAATGCAGTAGAGGTTGCCGCTTTAGCTTCTTTAGCATGTGTTTCAAAGTCTATGGATCTAAAAAATAGTGTAGAGGGACTTTCGTATGCGCATACTGTATTAGGAATGGACGTAGATGAGACAATTGATAAGCTTATCTTGCTACAAAAAAAACTAATGCCCCATGATGCAAATCTACTGCTTATCTCTGATGAAAAGCCAAAAAGCTTTGGAAAGCTTCCAGCTATCCCTCATCAATCTATTGATCTTCACGAACAGTGTAAAGAACCTATTTGCAGGGCAGATTTCTACTATCCTATAGCATCACAAGTGGCATTCAATGCGCGCGGCTTTCACACAAAAGAGGGCAATCCCTATTTGAGCCTTGCTGCAAATTTAGTAAGTGATAAACATCTCTATCCGCGTATACGCGTTGAGGGAGGAGCTTACGGAGTACGTGCTACCTACGAGCCGCTTTATGGCAATTTTACCTTCATAACCTATCGCGATCCAAATATCAATTTTTCAAATGAAGTATTTGGTGAAGCTATATCCTTGCTTGCAAATGGTGAATTTACAGATGAGGATATCAAAAAGGCAAAGATTGCTGTATTGCAGAAACTTGATCTTCCAAAGCACCCATGTGCACAAGCAGAAGCAGGCTATATGCAGATTATGGAGGGGATAGAGTATGAGTTCCTTAATCAGTTTCGTAAAGATCTTTTAGCTGCAACAAAAGAGGATATTCAGATGGCTGCACGCAAGTACCTTGTTGAGCCATTTACCGAGTCTACTTTGGTAAGCTTTGCATCTAAGGAACTTGTCGATAGGGAAAAAATAACACTAGAAGAATACTCTGCCTCTATAGTACTTAGTAACTAAAAAAGGTACATATGGCAGATAGTCTTCCTCCGGTAGGTTCTATGGGACCTATGGTTCCTCTTCCCCCTGAAGAAAATAGAACTGTAAAAAACATTGACTTGCCACAAGTCCTTGAAAGTAAGGGTGTTAGTAATCCGAAGAAGGCAATAGGCGAGCCATTTGAGGCGCTTGTTTTGATGCAGGCTGCTACCTTGCGAGGACTTCGTTATGAGTAATGATGTGACAGGCGAGCTTGAAAAGCTTGCAAATCAAAGTCTCGAGGAGACAAAACATCACCTTGCTGAGGAAAAGTTTACAGGTGAAGACCCGCTTCAAAATGCAGAGTTTATTGAAGCACAACTTGAGCATGAGCTGAGTCAATGCATGAGACTTGCAAAAACGCGTATAAAAGATGGCTTTACCTACTGCGCACGTGCTGTCGATGACCTTGCACGTACAGATACTACGATAGATCTAGATGCCCTCAAAGAAAATGTAAATAGAGCTTTTTCCCGTTTTGATACCGTGGCACGTGCAAAAGATATGTGTACCTTGCTGATGCAAGGGATTTCCTGGAAAGAGCTACTTGGGCTAGACGATCGTACAATGGAGCTTCTTTATAGAGGGGCAAAATATCTTTTTGACTTAGGGCATCATCCAGAAGCAGAAGCTGCCTTTTTCTTTCTCACCACAATAGACTATTCGCAATATGCCTTTTGGCTTGGTCTTGGCCACGCAGCCTTTCATCTCAACAACTTAAATCAAGCACTTAATGCTTATGAAATGGCAGAAGAGTGCAAGCCCGGCTCCATCTGGCCAAATATCTACATGGCAAACTGCTTTGAAGCACAGCATGACTATGAGGAATCACTCATCTACCTAAAAGCTGCACAAGATCAGCTTCACGCCTCAGATCAAAAAGATGAAATGCTTGCCCAAGAGCTTTTAACTCGTATCCAAGCTGCAAATTTTCATAAATAAGTGGCAGCTTTATAGAGCTCGGCGCGAGTGGTAAAACCTGTTTTGTTTTTTACCGATTCAATATAGTGCTCAACAGTGCGAGTAGAAAGAAAGAGCTTTTTGCCTACTGCTTCATAGGTGTAGCCTTTGCTAAAGAGTGTAAGGCATTCTTTTTCACGTTGAGAAAGCGTGGCAAGTGATGAAAGTCCGCAAAGAGAAAGGAGTTTTTCTCTATCTATCGCATAAGATGCCGCCTGCTCATATTCTGTGCAAAATTCAGAAAAGGGGAGGGCATCGATAAGTGCATTTTCAAGCTTTTTGTTGAGGCTGCCTATGAAATGATCCATAAATGCATAAAAGAGAGGGAGATCATTGGCAAAGAGGTTATAGAGAGGTCGTTTATCTAGAGAGCCTGAAAAGTAGCAGTTTTCTAAATAGCCCTCTCTATGTCGAGAAAGTATGAGGCCATGATCCATCGAAAAGCGTTTTCTTCGCTCTTCATAAAAGGCTGATGATCCCGGAAATTTTTTATCGCAAAACCAAAGACTTGCACCCTCTTTTACATGCTGCTTTGTATTGAATGTAGGCTCATGATAAATAACCTTTGAATCGAGCAAAAAACAGTCTTGGTCAGCATTTGATGTGATCCAGCTCGCACGTCTATCATCATAAATTCTTGCATAGGCAAAGATCGTTACGCCGATACCTTCGCAAAATTCTTTTGAAGCAGCCTTTACACTGCCTTCTGCATCTTGAAGATCTTTATAAAATTGTTTAATCATAAAAAATTATTATAGCAAAAAGGGGGATTTTCTCCCCTATTTTCTTTCAGTACTCTCATTGATACTTATATCAAAAAGGAGAAAAACTATGTATCTACCAGAGCAGTATACCATTTCTGAAGCAAAGGAATCAGATAAAATCACAACACTTCGCCGCCATTTTAGCCTCTATTATCAAATAGGGGTAGATGCAAAATGTGTGCCGAGTTCAAGTTTTTTAGAGTATAGAGGGGTAAAGCGATACTATACAGGACTTAATAGTCCTTTTTGCAATGTGGTGATCGGGCTCCCAAGAGCGAATTGGGATGAGGAGATAGAGAAGCAGAAGGCTTTTTTTGCAGAGCATAACTCCTCTTTTGTCTGGTATATCGATGAAAAGGCAAATCCGCACTTTAAAGAAAAACTAAAGGAAAAGGGATTTACTTTTGCAGGCCTTTTTCAAGGTGTAATCGGCGATCTTGCAGCCCGCTATGAGACTCCTCAGATTGATGGTATAGAGCTTGGGCTTATACAAGATGAAGAGACTCTCGATAGCGCTATAGCGCTTATTTCGAAAACATTTCATGTATCTACGCTCTACAAAAAGGCGATGATCGGAAGAGACAATCTTTTCCACTTTGCTGCAAAAAAGGATGGTAAAGTTATCTCCACCCTCACAACGCTTATCGATGAGCAGGTGGTGAGTTTTTGGAATGGCGCGACTGAGGAACCATTTCGCCGACAGGGAATAAGTACAGCACTTAGAAAGCTTGCCCTCAACCATGCTATCAGCAAGGGATGCCACACAGGTACATCCTATCTTATGGCTGAGGCGTTAGCGCTTGGTATCTGCAAAGGCCTCGGATATCAGCCGAAATGGCGATTTGAGGTTTATCTGAAAGAATAAATCAGATATCTTTGATACTTTATAGGAGGTTCTATGCCCTTTACACTTGAACTTGGATCCAGTGCCCCAGACTTTAGCCTTCCGTCTACTGATGGGAAGGAGTATTCGCTAAAAAGCTTTGAAAAAGCAAAAGTCCTTGTGATCTTCTTTACCTGCAACCACTGTCCGTATGTTACAGGATCTGATGAGGTCACACGAAAGACTGCTGAGGCATTTAGGTCAAAGGGTGTGGAATTTGTTGCCATCAATTCCAACAGCAAAGAGACCTATCCGGAAGATTCCTTTGAGCATATGGTAGAGCGCATGAAAAGTCACAACTTTCCCTGGATCTACCTCTATGATGAGTCGCAAGAGGTGGCAAAAGCCTATGGAGCACTTCGTACACCCCATTTTTATGTATTTGATACGGATCGAAAGCTTATCTACTGCGGGAGGGGGATAGACACGCCAAGAGATTCCTCAAAAATGAGCATAAATGATCTCGAAAATGCCCTAAATGAGTATCTTGCTGGTAAAGCTCTTTCAAAACCCCTTACAAACCCAATCGGCTGCAATGTAAAGTGGAAAAATCAGGATAAACACTGGATGCCGCCAGACGCGTGCGACCTCGTGTCATAATGGATTGACCTCTGGACTGCAAAGAATATGCGATTGAAGGAGCGCATTTGCCTCAACATCGATGATGAGGTGGATGCGATCCTCTGATCCATTGTTAAAGACGGCATGTTCCTTAGAGACGTTTGTGTAGTAAAGGTTGCCAGGCTCTAAGTTATACGATTTTCCTGACACCATAAAGAGGACATCTTTTCCTGTTTCTATAGGAATGTGAAGGCGATAGACGGAGCCTTCATATAGATCAAACTCAAATCCGTCCCTATGAGGCTGTATAGCCCTTTTTGCCGGGACTTTAGACAGCCGTACAAGACCAATGCTCGCTGAAAACCTTTCTTTGATATCTTCCAAAATAGACTGGATGTAGGGCAGTTTTTTTAGAAAAGAGCTATCTTTGCAGGAGAGCATCTTATGTTGCCTTAGCGTATGGCGAAGTTCGATTCCTTCCCGCGTATCGGTGCCTGTAGCATTGCGAAGGGGAATTGCCGTCCAGTAATCTTGAAGAGGCTGCCGTTGCATATAGCGGCCTTCAACTATTGTAACTTCTTCCTGAAGTTGCCCTACGTTGTAGGAGAGCCCAAGGAAGCGACAATCAACCTCTTCGTGACAAAAAGCTTTACAGGTAAGTAAAAGTACAAAAATAAAAATACGCATTTCCTCATTAGATAGAAATGTATGATTCTTGACAAGCTTGTGGTTAAGTCAACAGTTTGATATGGATCAGACAAAAGAGGAGTTGCATCATGAAGACAAAGCAAAAAAATGGGGCAGAGCCACATATTCGCATAAATGGCAGCACTATCTTGCAGCAGTTTGGCACTGTTGTAAAGATGCCAATCAGCTTAAAAGAGCAGATCTGTAAAGAGAGTGTGATGATGCTCAATAGCGTACTTGCAGATACCATAACTCTTCGAGATTTGTATAAAAAGCATCACTGGCAGGTTGCGGGCCCCAATTTTTATTCGCTCCACCTTCTTTTTGACAAACATTTTGGGGAACAAGCGGAACTTGTTGATGCTATCGCAGAGCGTATACAGATGCTTGGCGGCGTGAGCATTGCTATGGGCCAAGACGCAGCAGATCTTACTACGATCCCTGCTCCTCCAAAAGGTCGAGAAGCGGTTTCTGTGCAGCTATCTCGTCTTGCTGAAGCTCACGAAATTATTTTAAAAAAGGTGCGATCCTTTGCTTCTAAATGCCAAGAACTTGGCGACGACGGTTCAAATGATCTTCTCATCAGCAATGTAATGAGAACAAATGAGATGCAGGCCTGGTTTATTTCAGAGCATCTTGTTGAGTAAAGCTAGGCGACCATTAACGTCAACTTAATCTTAATCTTATTCTTATTCTTAATCTTGTATTGTTTTTGATTGATTTGTTCCGAAAAGAAAGAAAAAGAATAAGAATAAGACTAAGAATAAGAATAAGAAAATTTTCTAGGGACTCTTTCATTTTATTTATTGTTATGATAGATTGACGTTATGGAAAATGAATTAGCTCAAAAACTTGCGTGCTGTGCGAAAGAACATCCTGAGATAGAGTTGTTTATGTTTTTTGGATCGCGCGCTCGCGGAGATGCTCATGAAAACTCAGACTGGGATTTTGGCTATATTGCAACTAAAGATTTCGATCCTCAAGAACTTCATACAAAATTGATTCTCTGCCTTCGTACAGATCGTGTAGACTTGGTAAATCTTTCCAGAGCTAATGGGCAATTGCGCTATCGCGTTGCAAAAGATGGGAAGAAGTTGTTCGAGAGTAGGAAAGGGGCGTATGAGCATTTTTGGCAGGAATCGGTCAATTTTTGGTGTGATGCTGGCCCTATAATCAAAGCTGAATATGATGCCCTCATTCGGAGAATGGCATGACGGCTATGGATAAAGAAATTCTTGCCGAGCGAATTCAGGCAGTCGAGCGCCACCTGAAGCGGGTGAAGCAATACCTCCCTACGTCAGAAAATGATTTCAGCTCTATGAGCCTCGAATCAGATGCCGTAATATTGCATCTTTGGCAAGCAATCCAGCTTGTCATTGATACAGCACTATCTTCTTGTGTCTATCTAAATCTTGGATCTCCTGTAAGTTATGCAGATGCATTCCTTAGACTCGGTGAGGGAGGGTATTTGGATAAAGAACTATCTGTACGCTTAAGCCATGCTGCAGGTTTTCGTAATCGTATTGTTCATGCCTACGAAAATCTTGATATGGTCAAGGTCTACAAAATTGCTAAATCTGGTCCTAATGATCTAAAAGCTTTTCTTGCAGCTATTGTAAAGTGCTTATGACAAAATAGGCAGGGGCTAATTTTACCTGCTTTTACTCAGAAGGTTGCACTGTGGGCAGCGAGATAGTGGCTTTTCGGTATCTTCGATATAGGTGTGGTGGCAAAACTCGCACGTTCTGCTTTGCAGGCTAAAGCTAAGGGGCTCTTTCTTTCGCGTGGCAAGCCAGATTATACTTGCAGCGGCAAGGCCAATGGCAAGGTAGAGGATGCAGGCAGTTTCAGGGGCAAGCTCAATCATGTAAATAACTCTTTATCTCTTCTCCCGTGCAGGAGAACGTAAGCGTTATGCTGCCCGTTATTGTCTTTTCTGAACAGGGGGCAAAAGCTATTTTGCTCATGATACGATCTGCAACTTGCTGAAGCTTTTTATCAAGAAGCTCACATTTTTTTTCAAAGCGAGTGATTGTACCGGTCTCTCCATCCACATAGGCTTTGTATTCCACACTAAATCGATGTGTAGCAAGATGAAAGATGCTCATTGTTTCATAGGGCTCTTTATTTCTAAAGAGCGATGAGCCATCTTCAATAAGCATACATTTTTTTAGAGGCTGTGATAACTTGAGCTGCAGCGGGTACATTTTTGGAGCATCCGGCTCCTTGGGTCCTAGTGCAATAAGCTCCTCATCAGAAAAGATGTCTACAGGTTCATGCTCTTCAATGGGCAAAAATGTATCGGGCTGAATATGTGCAAAGTAGAGATCCTCCGGATCAAAGCTCTCTTCAGTATGAACTCCTGCCATTGCAAGAGGCTCCTCAATGTCGATAGCAACATCAATTGGAGCCATTTCTACAGCACTTTCCTTATAGTCGTTGAGTCTAATTTTAAATGTGCCAAAAAGCAGAATGTGAGCAATGAGGGAATAGATAAGTGCTTGAAGGAGCGCTTTATCTAAAAATCCTACGCGCTCCATCATTATACCTTTGGCTTAAAGGCAAGACGAACTCTCGGGGAGCATTCCTGCACCTGAGAAAAAAGGCGCAAAAACTGTCCATAATCTACGCGTCTGTCAATACTAAGGACTATTGTTGGATGGCTTTCTGGATGTTCTTCCTTCATGAGACGGATCTGATCTTTTAGTCGATCTTTTACCGATGCCATATCGCAGATTTCTTTTTTTGAGCCGAGGTAGATAACGTGGTCCTGATCCATGATCACGATGAGCTGTGCAAGCTTTGCAGGTTGATCTTGAGCAAGTTGAGGTGTTTCGATAAGAAGCGATTTAAGCGGCAAAATTTCAGATGTAACAAGAAAAAAGATCAAAAGCAAAAAGATCACGTCGACAAGAGGTGTAAGGTCGATGAGGTTATGGCAGGGCTTTAAGCGTGGTTGAAAGCGCATGATGACTCTAGTATATCGATGATTTCAGCACTTGTTGCCTGCATTTCAACTGCCATTGCCTCGACTCTTGAGACGATGTAGTTGTAGCAAATGACAGCAGGTATCGCTACAACAAGACCTGCGGCAGTTGTGATAAGGGCATACTCCATCGCTTCTCCAATCTGCGTTGCAGAAATTTCTACTAGGCTCGATGCCCTCATTTCACCAAAGGCTTTGATAAAGCCAATGACTGTACCGAGAAGTCCAATAAGCGGTGCAACGTGAGCGATGATGGAGAGCATGCGAGCATTTTTTTCCATCTTTGCAATCTCGATAAGGCCGCGCTGCTCCATGGCATTTTCAATGTATTCTACAGGCCTTGTATGCTTGCAGAGGCCAGCTTTTATAACATTTGCTATGGATCCACCCTTTTCTTCGCAGATATTCATGGCTTCTACGATGTTACCATCTTGCAGCTCTTGACGAAGAAGGATGAGAAGGCCTCTTGCATCTATATCTATCTTTTTAAAATAAAGGATTCGCTCAAGAAAAACGCCAGCTGCTAGTATCGAGCAAAAGATTATTACGACAAGAACAAGGTTTACATGCTGAAACCAAGTTCCTATCTCCTGAAAGATGATCCACAAACTATTCGTATCCATAGCTATCCTCTAATTTTTTTGCTGCCCTCTCGCCCCATTCGCCGCCTTTTTTTGCTGTAGTCTGCAGCTGTCGGAAGGCAAGGTCGCGCCGTCCTTTGCTCTCATAGAGTTCAGCACGCAAATACATCGCCTGTATGCGAAGATTTGATGCGCTTCGCTCGTTGATCACTGTCGATAGTAGCATCATCGCCTTATCAAACTCTCCCTTTTTGCGATGAAGCTGGCTCATGGCAATCAGCCGCTCAAGGTTAAGCTCTTCCTTAATGCCATCTACCGGCGCTTTTGCGAGCAGTGAAAACGCAATCTCTAGTTCGCCGTCTCGAGCTTTAAGGTTTGCAAGCTCAATGAGCGCTCTAAAGTAGGCTTCTCCTTCTGCCGTTTCATTTTTTGTTGCATAGTCTAACAGATTGGCAAGTTCTTCACGAGCCGAGGCTTCATTTCCTTGTAAAAGATAGGCGCGAGATTGTAAAAAAGAGGCCTCTTGCCAGAGAAGGTGCAGGTTTTTATCAGAGCGCATGCTATCAACATGATTTTTTAGTTCTTTGCATGTCGTTGCTACTTCATCGTAATAGGTTAATCGAAAAAGCGCTTTTGCTCTGTTGCATTGAGCTTGCACAATTTTTTTTGCAAAAGATTCTGGATTTGTATCCTTTAGTAGATAGCCATCCATAATGGCGCCGTTTAATGTTTCGACTGCTTCTTGCAAGGTTTTTTGTTGGGAGGATTCTTCTAGCTCTTGCGATGTCCAGATAATGCGGCCTATAACGCCATACGGGGATTTATAGTAAGTCTCCGGCATTTTTTTAAGGTGGCTGAGCGCTTGGATCTCTCCAGTTACATAAAGCTCTTCAGGATAGGAGCGGTAGTAGCTTTCTGCTGCAAGTGGCGAATCTGGAAATTCTGTATAGAGCTCTTGAAACATTCCAAGAGAATAGAGGACTTTTTCACGAAAAGGGCACTCAGGGTAGCTTGATTCAATTATAGAGCGCGCAAAAGGAGTCTTTCCCTTGCTATAGAGTGCAGAGCAAACTTCATATTTAAGTTCTGGATCAGTGAGAAGGTTGAGGAGGCGCTTTGCATTTTTTAGATTCTGCTCCTCAATATCGATAAGCGCCTCAAGCATGGTGCTATTTTCTGTATCTCCAAGCAGTTTAAGATGCTCTTTAGCTCGATCAATTTTATTTGCTTTAAAAGCCGCATAACAGGCTTCCCAAAGTGCTTTGTCGCTTGGCTGTTTGATTTTTGCAAAGAGCTCATAGGCTGTATCAAAATTATGCAGCTTTTTTTCAGCAAGTCCATGGAGTAAAAGGCATGCCTCTAGAGGATGTTTTGTGAGAAAAGAGGCACATTTTTGATAGTCATGTTGTAAGTAGTAGCAAAGTGCTAAACGATAGGTGAGCGATTCCATATGCTTTCTGCAGCCTACTTTTGAAAGTGAGGGTACAAATGTATCGCCGGTCGCTTCAAAGAGGTAGTGATAGAGCTTTTCAGCAAGGGGGTAGTTTTTTTTGCTAAAGGCCTGTTTTGCAAGGTAGAGCTTTTGTTCGCGGTGTCTTTCTATGGCAATATGAAATTCCGAAACTTCGATGGCATCTTGGTTTGATAGCCTTCTTGTAGGTGTGCGAAGGAGCTCTTTTGAAACTTTCAGCGCCTGCAAGATTTTGTCTTGGTCAAGATAGGAATGGCCTAAAAGCACTTTAAGGCTTATCCAGTCAGTGCTAAAGGAGTCTTCTTTAAGGAGTTTTTGTATCAGTGCTTCTTGCTTTTGAAACTGCTTGAGGCGTCTATATGCTGCGATCTGCATTTTATAGATATGCATCCGTTCATCGTTTTGGAGCCGTCTAAAGGAGGGATCTTCTGTAAGCTGCTCCAAAAGTGTGCATGCTTCGATGGGGTTTTTGGCAAGTTCTAGCTCAATTTTTCGCGCGATTTTTTTGCCCGTTGACGAATCGTATGCGTACATAATGCTATTTTGCAGCACGAGAAAAAAAATCAAAAATACGCCCATAAACTACCTTGTGAGTGCATAAAGATAACCTAATAGGTGCCTTTTGTAAAGCATCGAATGCAAAAAAAATCGAAAAAAAATTGCGAAATATCAGAAAAGTGTTGCAGAATATAGCACAGGTTAGGTAAGTATACTCAAACAAACTCAAGAGTTGGGTTTTTTGCTGCGCGAAAGCTTCGGCTTTAAAAAAGAAATACGCGCCTATAAAAAAGAAACTCTTGAGTTTGTTAAGTTCAGTAAATGTCCATAAATTCACCACGGAGGAATATTATATGGCACTAAACGATACAGTAAAGCGTATGCGCGAACTTCTCGCTGGCATTTCAGTAGATCTTGAAAAAGCTGTTGGCGGCAACAAAGCTGCTTCACAAAGAGTTCGTACAAGCACAATCAGACTTGAGAAAATTGCAAAGACTTTCCGTAAAGAATCAATTGCTTCTGAAAAGAGCGGCGGAATGAAAAAGCAATCTCAAAAGAAAGCTCCAGCAAAGTCAAAAGCTGCAAAGCCTGCTGCTAAAAAGCCACAAGCTAAAGCCGCGAAGCCTGCTGCAAAAAAGCCAATGATGATGAAGCGTCCTACAGCGAAACTTCCTGTAAGAAAATAGTTTCTATGTTATCGTAAAGGGGAAAAAATCTTTTCCCCTTTTTTTATATGCATCAAATCGACCTCCACATAGATGAGTTAGATAGTAACGGTTGGGGAAGTGCCAAATGGCTTCGTCCTGATGGTTTTGAAAAAACCGTCACTGTTCCCTGCTCATTGCCCTCTGAACGGGTTGTTTCAGATCTCTATAAATGTAAAAGTAAAAAGACCTCCGGACTTGTCGCTGAAGTGCGAGATGTTCTCAAGCCCTCTCCCTTTCGCGTAGCTCCTCGCTGCAAGCACTTTTCATCCTGCGGCGGCTGCACATGGCAGCATGTATCGTATGAAAAGCAGCTTGAGATGAAAGAGCAGATGATAAAGATGCTCTTTTCATCCCATGATGCGCACCTTTACCCCATCATAGGCGCCAAAAAAGAGTGGGCCTATCGCAATAAAATGGAATTTAGCTTCTCTGAGGACCTTAAGGGCCAAAAATTTTTGGGTCTTATGATGAGATGCTCGAAAGGACGGGTCTTTAACGTTGAAGAATGCCACCTTGTCAATCCCTGGATGGCAGAGACGCTTCAGGAGATACTTGGCTGGTGGAAGGAAAATGATCTTTTAGCCTTTTATGGACCAAAAAATAAAGGCCATCTACGCACCCTCACCATGCGAGAAGCAAGCACAGGTGATCGCGTCATAATCTTATGTGTATCTGGCAATCCAGAATATGCCTTGAAAAGGTCGCAGCTTGATCAGTTTGTTGAAATATGCAAAAAAACAGCAGGCGAGCACTCATCCATTTTACGCATCCAGCAGGTGCATAAAGGAAGAGAGACTGAGTTTTTTGAGATGCGTCTTTACGGAAAAGATACCTTTAGGGAAATGCTCACTATAAACGACAAGGCTTTTGAATTTTATCTAAGCCCAAGCTCATTTTTTCAGCCAAATACCGAGAGCGCTTCACTTATATATGAAAAGGCCCTAAAGCTTGCAAATCTTACATCTGATATGGTGCTCTACGATCTTTATGCAGGCATCGGCATCTTTGGAATGGTTGCAAGTAGTATGGTTAAAGAGGTGATATCTATTGAGCTATCGCCAGATGCAGCCTATGATGCGACAGAAAATGCAAAAAGACTTCAGCTTACAAATTATCGAATGATACGAGGCGATGTGCAAAAAGTGCTGGAAGATCCTCAGCTTCCCAAAGCTGATGCTGTCATTGTTGATCCTCCAAGAAATGGCCTAGGAATTAAGGCGTGCAATGTGATTGTAGCACTAAAACCAAAAACAATCTGCTATGTCTCCTGCAATCCTAAGACGCAAAAAATCGATATAGAGCAGCTTACAAAAGCTGGCTACAAACTTGTATCTCTTCAACCCATTGATCAGTTTGCCCAGACAATCCATGTTGAAAACATTGCTATCCTTTTATCAGAAAATGTGAGATAGTCTTCCCAAATAACGTAAGGAAAAATAGATATGAGTAAAAAAGCTCTTTGCATTACAGCCCTTTCTTTGACATCCATGCTACCGCTTGCTGCAGCTGATGCACAAGCACCCGCTGCCGATCAAGGCATGACACAAACACTTGTAATGGTAGCTATCGCAATCGCATTCTTTTACTTTATCCTCTGGCGTCCAGAACAAAAGCGCAGAAAAGCGCTTGAGCAGCAGCAAGGCGCTATGAAAAAGGGCGACCAAGTCGTCTGCATGGGTATCGTTGGTACCATAAGCAGAATTAAGGAACAAACAGTTGTCATCCGTTCTGCTGGAACAGAAATCGAATTCCTTAAAGCTGCTATCACTGATGTAAAACCAGGTAGCGCCGCTCCTGAAGAGACAACTGCAAGCTAGACTTGTCATAAGTAACCACAGAGACACTGAGCTCACTGAGAATGGTTGAGGGAGGGAGCTCTCTGTGCGTTTTTCTAATTATTGATTAATTGAAATTTATTGTTAGTTATGCTATATTGCTTAAATCATGAATTTATATAATGATTTAAGTGACTATACTATCATTGACGAAGCATCTGCTTTTTACAATTACAGTAAAAAGTATAATGATGAATTATCAATAAAAAATTTTACTGATCTAAGTATTTTAGATCTTTTTTTGAATAGTGTGGTTCAACAAGAAAAGCCACCAGCTAGCGTTCCTAAGCATACATATATACAGCTTGAATCTTTGCCTTCTCCTGCAGCTAGAACTCTAGTTCCACTTGACGCCGGGTTACAGGGAATGGATGATCTTGCCAAAATAGCTGATTGTGTAGAGCGGATATCTCGTTACTGCAGAGATTCTGATGAGGATCTCATGAAGTGGGTGGTAGGGACGGTTTCGGAACTACTAGAAAAAAATAAGAGCAATGAGGGTTTTGTCTATAGTTTTTTTGATAGATTACGGGGTGCGGTAGATGGGATGTTTACAAGTAAGTTCTTTTTTGGTGTTTCAAGAGATAAAGGACGCATTCTTGCGCCTCTCTTTGAGCTAGCCAATACATATATCTC
>CAZEGK010000023.1:15829-33800 GCA_964512205.1 uncultured bacterium
CTTTCTCTCGAAACAAGAAATGATTTGAGGGCGCATGTTACAGACGTGCTCGCTTGTGAAATAGATGATTGGAATAACTCAGAAAAGCTTTTAGATCTAGTGCGGGTGCATAAATTTCCTGCAGAGCCGATCACATCTCTCTATAGGCTCTCAAAGGTGCACGCCTTTTTTGAGAGGCAAAAGGAGTGTGAAGAGGGGGAGATATTTATTCCTCAGTGGTATCATGCTACTACAGGAGCGCGCGTCATTCCAATTCTTGAGTCAGGTGAAATCGAAGTAAGAAAGCTCTCTTGGCATCGTGGAGCCTTTGTCTCAACACAAAGGGAAGAAGCATATGGCAAATATTGCTTTGCGCTTAACCGGCAGATTGTGCAGCTCGATTTAGAGCCTCATGCGGTATGTGATGATGGCTTTCAGCGCTGGAGAGGGCTTCAAAAAGCAATTTCCCTCAGAAATATGCATTTTGGCCTGCTTTCTTATCCAAAATACGCTAAAGCTGAAGAAAAGCCAAAGCTTAAAAAAACGCTTCTAGATTCTGGATACACTTTTGTCCGGCTTCACTCACATTGCCAGCTAGACTTTATGCAAAAAGTGGTAGCGGATATTTTGGGTTGCCCCGATCTTCCTGATGGGTGGTTGGGAGGTCGTGAAAAGCTCTATTCGCTGCATCAGCTCCATATCCGTACTCAAGCTAAGGACTTAGCAAATAAGCATAAGGGCCTTTTTACTGAAAAGGCAAGTCAAGTTGTTGTTTCAAAAGTTATTCAGCAGCTCGCACTTCCTCTCTACAAAGAGCCAATGCCGGCAAATTCAAGCTATAGAATAAAAACGTCTGGTATCAGATTTTTTGATGGAAGAAATGTACGCCATGCTGAGCATGTAAAAAAACTTGCTAAAAAGGAAGTGACCGCAAGGAGTATTCACGGGACGATGCATGCAGCACGCGTTGCCCTCTGGTCGCAGCTTTTACGCATCCTCTACAATAGGATTGAGCTTTATGTCGAAGATGCCCCGGTAGAGCTTGCCCTCACAGCAGCCCTTCATGATGCTGCAAGAGAGGGTGAAGGCATAGATCATTGGGATGAGGAGAGTGCAGAGCTTGTAGCCATTCAGCTTGAAGAAGCAGGACTTTCAGCGCCATTTATTTTTCGGTATAAGCAAGCTGTGAGTGAAAAAGATCCAATAGATGGAGTCTTTTCGACAAATGTACAGGCAATTATTCACGATGCGGATTGCCTAGATATCATGCGCCTATATGGCTATGCAGGTTTTCAGGCTGAGAGACTCTATTTCTACGATAAGGATCCTGAATCAAAAGGCTATTTTGACGAACTCATACGGGAAGTTGCTGCATTCATAGCCTATACAGAGATGGATGAGCTCAAACGTCATATGGAACATGAAAGCCAAGACTTTTATGGCGATCTTGTAAGGCTTCTCTTTACGCTGAATGAACAAAATCCAACAAAGTTTGTCCATAGTACAGCGCTTCTTCGTCCCATCATGGCTGAAATCCTTTCTTCAAAAGAAAACAAGCTAGTTGCCTTTTTTGCATAAAATATCGATTATGCAAAAAAAGGGGAGTGTGCATGCCGACGGAAGTAGAGCGCCTTGCAGCATTCATTGCAGATACGCGATATGAAGATCTTTCCGAAGAGGCTATCTGTGCCCTCAAAATCCGCCTTCTTGATTCACTTGGCTGTGCGATTGGGGCTATTTCTAGCCCTGTTATGGAGATGCTGCGCATCCATATTGAGGATTTTGGCGGAAATGAAGTGTGCAGCATCATAGGCGATAAAAAATGCGCTCCAGATCGAGCGGCCTTTTATAACGGCGCGCTTATTCGCTACCTTGATTTTAATGATAGCTTCCTCGCAAGGCATGAGACATGTCATCCAAGCGATACTATAGCGCCTATCTTAGCGGCAACAGAGTATGCCAAGGGCAGTGGCCGTGATTTTCTTTTAGCCCTTGCAGTTTCCTACCAGGTGCAGTGCCGATTGTCGGAAGAGGCTCCGGTAAGAAAAAAGGGATTTGACCATACAACACAAGGAGCCTTTGCGGCAGCTGCAGGCGTTGCAAAAGCATTAAAGCTTGATGCTCCAAAAATCGCAAGTGCCATTGCCATTGCCGGAGTGTCCAATATGGCACTACGGGTGACAAGGACGGGAGCACTCTCGCACTGGAAGGGACTTGCCTTTCCCCACACAGCTTTTTCTGCGACACATGCAGCCTTTTTAGCTATGCGCGGTGTGACAGGGCCTTTGGAGGTTTTTGAGGGTAATAAAGGGTTTAAGGATGCAGTATCTGGCCCTTTTCATATTAACTGGGAGAAGGAAAATCTTGAGCTTGTCAGAAAGACAATAATTAAAAAATATAACGCAGAGATTCACTCGCAATCTGCTATCGAAGCTATTTTGGAACTTGATCTCAACCGAGATCTGATAGAGCAAATTGACGTAGAGATCTTTGATGTTGCCTATCACATCATCGGCGGCGGAGAAGAGGGCGCTAAAAAAACCATCAGGACAAAGGAAGAGGCAGATCACAGCCTGCCCTATATGCTTGCAGTAGCTATTTTAGATCGCAAGGTTACACCAGAGCAGTATCTTCCAGAGCGTATCATGCGCCAAGACGTCCAAGAGCTTTTGCAAAAAATCCATGTTCAGCCCAAAAAAGAATTTTCAGATCGCTTTCCGGATGAAATGGCTGTACATATTGCTGTCCGGCAAAAAGATGGCTCTCATCTTGTAATTGAAAAACAAGACTATGAGGGCTTTTTTACCCGTCCTATGAGCTGGGAGCATGTGGTGAAAAAATTTAAAACCCTTGCAGGCGGGAGAGATGATATTGTCGATACGGTATCGAGACTCGATGAACTCCCGATTGAAGCATTAACAGATTTATTACGGAGTAGCTATGAGTAAAAGTATCTATCCATTTGACTTTGTCCGAAAAAACGACCTTGCAAAAAAGCCTCGAGATCGAGGTGTTACCGAAATTCGCGGCCCCTACTACTCCGTGATGGGCAAAAACTATTTAGAAGATGTGCTTTCCACCATGGAGCCCTATATTGATAGCCTTAAGTTTGCAGGAGGCTCCTTTAGCTTGCTTCCTGAAAAAGAGCTTCGTGCGCTTATTGACCTAGCACATAAACATAATGTGCTCGTCTCAACAGGAGGCTTTATCGAATATGTGCTTACGCAAGGAAAAGATGCCGTTAACACCTATATCGACACATGTAAAAGGGTAGGTTTTGATATTATCGAAGTATCAAGCGGCTTTATCACAATACCTACTGATGATTGGCTGAGAATCATCGAGCGTGTGCAAAAATCAGGCCTTAAGGCAAAGCCTGAAGTGGGCATACAGTTTGGCTCTGGCGGTGCAAGCAAAGCCGAAGAGCTCGAAGCTGAAGGAGTCCGCGCTGTAGAATGGGCGATAAAGCAGGCAAAGACCTTTATCGATGCAGGAGCCTATATGATTATGATAGAGTCTGAAGGCATCACAGAATGCGTAAAAACATGGAGAACAGATGCAGTCGCTAAAATCATAGACGCCCTTGGTCTTGAAAAGGTGATGTTTGAAGCGGCAGAGCCTGATGTTTTTTCCTGGTACATCAAAAATTATGGCCCAGAGGTAAACCTCTTTGTCGATCACAGCCAGATTGTGCAGCTTGAGTGCCTTCGCTCTGGTATCTGGGGAACAAAAAGCACCTGGGGCCGCATCGTAACCTATAAATAACATGCTCAAGTTGTCTTACTCTTATTCTTACTCTTAATCTTATTCTTATTCTTATTCTTTGTCTTTTTTTATTCTCGCTTCAAAAAAAGAGAACAAGAATAAGAGCAAGAATAAGAATAAGATTAAGAATAAGAGTAAGAATAAGAATCAAAAAAGTCCCCAGGCGCCTTCGGCTCGGGATGTAGTCAGTCCTCAACCTTTATAGTGATCGTGTGTGATGAAGATCTGATGTAGACATCATCACCAGAGTAAAGGGCTTGCACGCTGTGATGGCCCTTTCTTTTAAAGGATGTGGTGAAGGAAGCTTCGCCATTAGCATTTACAGGAACATAATTTGGGGTTTCGTCGACTAAAAAGGTTATGCTGCCTGTTGGAATATTTGCCGGGCCTCGGCCTTTTGCTGTTGCAGTGAAGGTGACGCTTTCATTTGGCTCTAGATGTGTGTGAGATGCGCTTAGGCGAACGGAAGAGGGGATATTGGCAGGGCTTACAAAACCGATTGTGTCTGGGCTATCACCATTCCAAATATAGCCTACATAGCCATTTGTATTGTCATAGATGAGCGTTATTCCATCGAGAAAATGGCGAGATGTATTAAAGAAGACATCAGCATCTTCAACAACATGTGTAGCATCTGGCTGCATCTCATTATTTGGCTCGCCTACAGTGAATCTATAATAGGCAACAGCGTTTTCCTGATCTGGAAGGTAAATCTCAAAGAGATTGCCATTTGCCACGCATTCAACACGTTTTGAATTGGGACACTGTACTTCAGATCCGATATCTGCATTTGCAGGAAGCGATACAAAGCCATCGCCAACTCCTGTATCCATCAAGATATTGCCATCGCCAGCTACACTGTTAATAGCGAGTGTCATCGGTGCAGCATGCCATTCCCGAACTGTTTTTGTAGAGTGCTCCGGCCATGGTTCAAGCTTTACAAAGCCGGCATCTTTTGTATTTTCGGCTGTAAGGCCAAGTGCCACATGATCCGGTGCTACTACATAGCCATTGCACCAGTCTTCTGGGAGTTTTTCTGCATGGCCATCTTTTACGATTGTTTTAAGATTTAAAAAGGCATTATATGCTGGAGTGCCCCGAGGCTGACTTTTACTTTCCCTTGCAAAGCCGATTCCCATCACAGAAATCCCTTTAGGATCCCTGTTTGGCTTGCAATCTCTTGCATCTTTTGCACATTCTATAGAGGTAACTCTGAGGACAGGTACTTCGGCAGTTGCTACGAGGTTGTCATTTTCGTCATAAAACTGCTGCGTCGCAGTCCACCATGTGCCAACCTCAATAATGCCGCTACTTGAATAAAACTGTCGTCCATTACCGAGATTTCTTGCTCCCCTTGCCGGAGTAAAAAGATCAGATGATGCCACAATGCCAACAGATCCTGTATCCATGATAAAATCTGTATGTCTACTCTCTTGATCAAAGCCCATCTTAACTCGAGGGGAGCCATCGCTATTTGTATAGGGGAGAGAAACGCTCGATCCGCCTGTGTAGGGGCTCGCAGCAAAAAGAGAGGTGTGTAAGAGTGCCAAAAGCAGGCCATTTCGTATGTTCATATGACATCCTTGTTAAACCTTTTTTATACAAGGAACAACAAAATAATGCAAAAGGGAATACAATAACCCCAAACCAGAGCTGAAAAAAAAGAAGACCTGAGCTAGAGGAGCACTAGAAGGTCGTATCCAATGGATCGACCTGTTTTTCTTATTCTTATTCTTAGTCTTAATCTTAATCTTATTCTTAATCTTATAAAAAAGACGAGAACAAGAATAAGACTAAGAAAAATAGTTAAAACTTATCCGGAGGTGCTACTTTTTGGGAGAAGCTGTCTATCACCTCGCCATTGATTGCAATAGCTTGATAATTTCTTGTCTCATTGCTGAGTTCGACAAGGAGAAACTGCCTGCAGGAAGCTGTTTTCGCAAGATAGGTTGTCCGAAAGGCTCTTTTTGGGATTCTAGGCTTTATGCCCCATGAGCCATCGCCAAAGTAGACGACGCCGTCCGGATGTTCGAGAGCATCGATAAGTGGATGAGTGCGCTTATAGGCGTGCTCATGATTTTCAAAGGCAGCGTGGAGGCTGTAGCGCTCAAAAAGCGGAACCCAGTTGCGGCGAATGGAGGCACTTTCTTTCATGCCAAAATAGCGAACCGATGGATAGGCAGGTACATGGTATATGGCAAAGCGATGGGTTCGCGAGTAGCTTTGGCGCAATGCCTCTTGTAGCCATGCTGTCTGTGCGCCGGCAATTGGATGGGTGTGGTTTGAGTCGAGCAGGCATATTGACATATACTTATTAAAATGAAGCACCTTGTAGCCTTGATCTCCCGGGCAGGCAAAAAGCGCATAAAAGAACTTTGCCTCTTGAGGTGTTTGATTGTAATAGCCTACGACCTCATGGTTTCCAATAACAGGGATGAGCGGAATTATGCAGCCATCTGGCCCCTTCATATGTTTTGACCAGTGTTCTAAAAAGCTAGACCAGCGGCTCCATTCATCTTTTCTATGCTTTTTATCTTTTACGCTATAGGCAATATCTCCGCCAAGCAGCACAAAGCGAGGGTTTTTTGAAGCAACAAGCGTTGCCATCTCATCAAAGGCCGCTACATCGTCATGGTAGGCATCACCGCCTACTGCAAAACGAATGGGGTTTGTAAGATCCCTTGGCATTGTGCGAAAAAGGTGCACTGCTTCGTCTTGCGGAAGACGAAAGCTATAGATCGTATCCGGTTCAAGATTTTGGCACTCTACTGTATGAATAATGTAGGGAGTGTCATTGGGAAGGCTCTTATGTGAGCCTTCAATTTTTTTATAACTCTCTTCAGTTTGCTTTTTTACCTCTAAAGTATTGCTTGTTTTACTAGGCTCTGTAATCCACTGGACCGTCATCGTCGTTGTGGGATCATTTTGCCACGTAAGATGGAGCGCATCTAGTTGGTAGATACAAAGAAGAAAGAGTATAAGTACTATATGCATTATATTATTATTTTTGGGTTACAGCAAAGTCTGCTACTTTTTCTAAAAGCTCTGTGCTTCGTCTCAGAAATTGCTTCATTTCATCAGCGCCAAGCTCTTTTTGCCCTAAAAGTGCGAGATCATACACCTCTTGCATCATCATTTTTGCAAGATCTGGTGCGTGGTCTTTCATTTTATAGATGCTTGTAACGAGCTTGCTATTGGTATTTACTATAAATGTTTTCTTTATTGGGGCAGAGGGCATCGGCTCTTTAGAGATGCGGGCAAGATAGTCCCTCAGGCGTCTTTCCTCTTCGCCGATGACAACAATGCCAAAGGTGTCATGGCCAAGGCTTTTAGCCTCCACTTCCACATTTTGGCCATCGAGGCTCTTTCTCGTAAAGTCTGCAACTCGAGCGCTTTCAGTTTTACCTTCCTCGTCGAGGACTGTTTTTTCTTTTGAGCTGTCTATGAGAGTTTCTGCAATGCTTGCATCGATTCTTTTAAAGCGAACGCTATTTCCGCGCTCAAGCTGCGACATGCAGGCAGCGTCGATTGGCATTTTAGCAATTAAGATATCGATGTTTTTTTGCTCGTAGAGTTCGACAAGCGGGCTGGAGAGCTGCTCTTCAGTCACGTAGTAGTAGGTAGAGCTTGTATCTGGCTGCACCCATGTGTTCTTTGTTGTTTTCCAGACGAGAATTTCTTTTGCTTTTTGCGCAAATTTTTCATCGTTTAAAAAGCCAAGCTTTACGATAAATTCGCAGTCGTCCCAAACCTTATAGAAGCGTTCTTGATCTGTTTTGTAGAGAGTGGCGAGTGCATCTACCACTTTTTTTGCAATGTGTGCGCTAAGCGAGCGTACCGTTTTATCTACTTGCAGGTGGCTTCTTGATACGTTGAGGGGGATATCTGGGCTATCGATAACGCCTTTCAAGATGGTGAGATATTCCGGCAGTATATCTTTGCAGTCATTTGAGACAAAGACTCGATTGCAAAAGAGTTTTATGTGATTTTTTGTGAAGTCAAAGTCCTTATGCACGCGTGGGAAATAGAGTATGCCCTTTACATGGAACGGATAGTCGACATTAAGATGTATCCAGAAAAGAGGCTCCTCTTCAAAAGGATAGAGCTCTTGATAGAAGTCTATATAATCCTTTTCTGTGCAGGCTGTAGGTGCTTTTAGCCAGAGCGGTTCTTTGCTATTGATGACCTCTTCTCCAACTGAAATCTCATATGGTAAAAAGAGGCAAAAGCGCTTTACAGTAGCAAGAAGATGTGCTTCATCTAAAAATTCCTCGTGGTCTTTTCCGATATGCAAGATAACGTCTGTGCCAACTTCAGAGCGATTGCTTGGGGTAATTTCATATTCTGAAGAGCCATCGCAGCTCCAGAGAATGCTTTCAGACCCTGCCTTGTAGGAGAGGCTTCTCACTTCTACTTTATCTGCAACCATGTAGGCAGAGTAAAAGCCGAGGCCAAAGTGGCCGATGAAGGCATCGTTTGTTTGATAGGCTTGTACAAACTCTTCAGCACCGGAAAAGGCAATCTGCGCTAAATATTTTTCTGCTTCTTCAGCAGTAAGGCCGATGCCATTATCAGATATGGTAAGGGTTTTTGCTTCTTTATCTATTTGTATAGAAATGCGTGGATTTTCGACGGTATCTACAATAGAGCGCTTGACGATAGCATCACAGGCATTAGAGACAAGTTCACGGACAAAGATATCTTTTTCTGAGTAGAGCCATTTTTTGATGATTGGCAAAATGTTTTGACTGTGTATTTGGAGCTGGCCTTTTGTCATAAAATTCTGTATAGTTAAGGTGGTTTAAAAAAGAGAAATTATCGCTCGCAACCTGTTCAAAGTCAACCGCCTTTTTCATGGAAAACATCTTTTTACAAATAGAAGAACTCGTTCAAGATCTCTCTTTGCAGGAGCACTATAGTAGGCTCTCAAATCGATATCGGACGGAAAGTAATAAAAAACTGATCTCTTATGAAGAGCATCTTGCCTATCTTGTAAGCAGAATGCCTGCCACCTTTGCTGCATGCGGTGAAGTTTTTATGCGCCTTCGGGAAATAGTGCCCGATTTTCAACCGGAAACTATGCTTGATGTGGGCTCTGGGCCTGGCACAGCAGTTCTTGCTTTTGGATCGATTCAAAACGTTGCAATGGTAGAAATTGATGAGCAATTCATTGCTTTTGCAAAAAAATTTCTATCAGATGTTTCCGAAAAGCGCTGGCTCAGTGCTGTCCCAAAAGGTGAGACGTTTGATCTTGTGACAAGTTCCTATATGCTCTCAGAAGTTCAAGAGCTAGATCCAATGCTAGATGCTCTAGAGCAAACAGTAGGAAAAATGGCCGTTTTGCTCGATACGGGAACCCCGCATGGCTATAAAACGCTTATGAGAGCTCGGCAGTATTTTATCGATAAGGGCTATACTATTTTAGCCCCATGTCCACACAATAAGCCATGTCCTCTTCTAGAGGGTGACTGGTGTCACTTTTCTGTGCGTCTTCCTAGGTCAAGGCTCCATCGCCATATAAAGGGAGGATCTCTTGGTTATGAGGATGAAAAATTCTGCTACTTTATAGCGAGCAAAAGCTATGCAAGAGATTGTCAATATGACAGGATTTTAATGCCTCCACAAAAGCGCTCAGGCCATATGCATCTCAAACTCTGTACGCATGATGGTGAGCTAAGCCATGAGCTTCTATCTAAAAAAGCAAAAGAGCGCTACAAAGAAGCAAAGAAAAAAGAGTGGGGAGACCGGATTATCCTATGAAGCTTTATATCGCACAGCTTAATCCTATCATCGGAGATTTTGCACATAATGCACATCTGATTATTCAAGAGATAGAAAAGGCAAAAGCGAATGGATGCCAGCTTGTGATAGTCCCTGAACTTGCACTTTCTGGATATAGTCCCGAAGATTTACTCTTAGAAAAGAGCTTTATTACGAGAGAGGAAGAGGCGCTCAGTGCTCTTGTGGAGCAAACAGAGGGCATTGCTGTGATTGTAGGATGTGTACGAGAGAGCAGACAAACAGGAAAGCCCCTTTGCAACTCATGCTGCGTGATAGAAAATAGAGAGATAGTTGGGTTTCAGGATAAGTGTCTATTGCCTACATATGATGTCTTTGATGAGTGGCGCTATTTTGAGCCTGCAAAGTCAGAGCGCATATGGGAAATCGGCGGTAAAAAAATTGCCATTACCATCTGCGAAGATATCTGGTTTTCTTATGAGAACTTGTTAAACAACCGCTATAAGGATGATCCTTTAGAGCACTTTTCAGGAAAACATGTGGATCTTCTCATCAACATCTCTGCATCGCCCTACGCGTGCGGGAAGATAAAGACGAGATACGAGGTGGCACAAAAGGTTGCAAAAAGGCTTGGATGTCCTGTCGTGCTTGCAAATCAGGTTGGAGGTCAAGATGGTCTGCTTTTTGATGGATCGAGCTTTGTAGTAGGAAGAGATGGTGAGCTTCTTGCCAAGGCAAAAAGCTTTGAATCAGATGCCTTCATTTTTGATACCGAAAAGCTTCATAGAGTCCCATTTTTTCATTTTGAACCAGGTGAGGAACTTTATAAAGCCTTAGTAATGGGTGTGAGGGATTATTTTCAAAAGCTTAATATAGATAAAGCATGTCTTGGACTTTCAGGTGGTATTGATTCTGCTGTTGTTGCCTCTATTGCGGCCTCCGCTTTAGGAACTAGCAATGTCACGTGCTTTTTTCTTCCGTCCAGATTTACAAGTGATATGAGTAGAGAAGATGCCTACAGTATCGCAAAAAATATAGGTGTTGAACTCGAGGAGTTTTCGATAGAGCCTGCATTTAGAGCCTTTTTAGAGACGCTAAAGATTACGTGTGATTCAAATGCATTCACCATTGTGGAAGAAAATTTGCAGCCTCGCATTCGAGCAACACTTCTTATGGCCCTCTCAAATAAGAGAGGATCTTTCGTCCTAAACACAGGCAACAAAAGCGAAATTGCCATGGGCTATACAACGCTATATGGAGATTCTGTAGGTGCACTTGGCGTGCTAGGTGATCTGCTTAAGCGGCAAGTTTTTGAAGTTGCTCATTATATAAATAGGGAGAGAGAAATTATCCCTAAGCGTGTTTTAGAACGGGCGCCCTCTGCAGAGCTTCGGTATGACCAAAAAGATACAGATTCACTGCCAGAATATGCGATACTCGATACTATAGTCGATGCATATGTCGTCCAGCAAAAGTCTGCAAAAGAAATTGCCAATATGCATGGCTATAGCGAGACGCTTACAGCGCAAGTAATTGCCAAAATCCATGCAAATGAGTACAAAAGACGGCAGCTTCCACCTGCACTTCGCGTCTCAGAAAAGGCCTTTAGCATAGGCCGCAGGGTGCCTATCGTCAGTGTTATTACCTAATAATTATTGTTCCTCCAATGTGAGGATTTCAATAGAAATAAATCAAATTTGGTGTACACTGGCAAGAAATTGAGGTAGGCATGAAGAGATTTTGGATATTTCTCGTTGCTTTGATTGCGTTTTCGGGCATGGTGCAGGCGGAGGTAGCAAAAAAGAAGCTGCTTATACTGATTATTGCATCAGATAACCACCCGGCGTTCTTAGAGCTGCAAGATATTTGGAAATCCTACATGAATCTCTATCCAGAGAGTGTTGACGCCTATTTTATTAAAGGTGATCCACTTCTTGATGAGCCCTATAAAAAATCAGGCAATGTCCTCTACACTAAAACAGTAGATAACTATAAACCGGGGATCTTGAAGAAGACGATTCTTTCTCTCGAGGCAATGGAGAAGGAGCTTGATTCTTATGACTTTGTCCTGCGGACTAACCTCTCTTCGGTATATAACATCCCAAAGCTTATGAAGTTTTTGGAGCAGCTGCCGAGTGAAAAATGCTATGCAGCAAGGCCGCTATTGCCAAGCTACGAAGTACCTAGTGAGTATTCGAAGATACCCTTTGGCTGGGGTGCCGGCTTTATCATTTCTAAGGATCTTGCTCATCTTATTATCAAAGAAAAAGAAAAGCTCTATCAGCGAATAAACGAAATACCGGATGATGTGCTGATCGGTGCGCTCTTCTATGAGCATAAACTCCCCATTATTGCTGTGCCATTTATAACCTTTACAAAACGGGAAGAGTGGGAAGCGCAAAAACATGCATTGCCGGAGCATGTTTTCCACTACAGAGCAAAAAGTCACTACCTGACAAGAACACTTAAAGATTCTTATGAAGATGAGCTCTATATTGCAGAGGATCTTGCCCATACATTTTATCCATTTCTTCATGCAGCTCGTCCTCACGAGTCTACCTATCCGCTCACTATTGCATTAGATACCGTTTATCAGTACCATGCTGCATATCCCTCAGAGATAAATGACTATTTGCCCTACCTGCATGGGCTTGCACGAGAGTGCTCCTCATGCTGCGAAGTAGGTGGAAGCGATATGGTCTGGACATGGGCTCTTATGCAGGGGCTCTGTTATGGAGACAAAGGTGCGAGATCCTACACCGGGATCTTTGATAAAAAACCAAGCGCAGAACAGCTTTTACTTGCTCAGAAGCTTGCTCGCGATAATGATATAGAATTTTCGATACAAAAAGAAATACCGCTTTGCGATCTTCTTTTTCTTAATAGTCCTGCACTCATTAATGAACGAACAAATGCTCATAAATATATAGTTATACATAGTAATTTGCCAATCTGCCATCCGGGCTGGAAACTCAAACAAGGAGCGCCTCCCGGCCTGATTGTGCTCGAAAAATAGAGGGTAATAGGCATGTTTAAAGTTGTTGGCGGGCCTGGAGTAGATAGCTTCTTTTTTACTGTAGGTTCTCTTTTTGCACTCGGTAAAAAAAAGGGTAGCATTACTCGCTACACGCTGGAAGGAAAGACTTTCATTGCTGATCTTCCTTTAAAACTTCCACCACTTCCAAAGGATATGCCAATAGATGCGGCACTTTACCGAGAAAAAACGGTAAAGTGGCTTCTAAATAATGGCTACGTTCCACAGCTCCTCGAAGATAGGGGAGGCTCAATAGCCCTTGTTCAGCAGACAAGATCTGAGCAAAGTTTAGAGATACAGGTGCTCTTAAGTGAGTTCGTCAGGCTCAATCGAGTGATAAACAGATTTTTAAAGTGCTGTGAGCAGAGGGATCGTTATGGAGAAATTACTGGCGAGGAATTCCAAGAATGGCACCAACTCTATGAATCCGATAAAAAAGGATGTAGAGACAAACTAGATCTTGTGGTTCTTCTTCTTGAGGAGGGCAGGCAGGCACTCAGAAATAATGATTTTCCTTGTGTACAGGAGTGTCTTATTGCAGCGACTTCGCTTGTTCCAGAGAGCTTTGGCATTAAGGGTCTGTATGGTGATTTTTTAGCTTTTAGAGGAGACAGGCAAGCGTCTAAGTATTTTTTAGAGCTTTCCTGGAATAAATCGGGTAAAGACTCTGTCACCTATTTAGAAAAAGCACTTCGAGTAGATCCTGAAGATAAGGAGGTTCAAGCAAATCTAGAGGATATAAAGTGTTCTCAGGAGTGGGCCCTTCATCTACGTGCAACTGCGTATCTTGCTTGCCATGATAAGTCATCAGATGTTGCTGCAAAATATCTTAAAAGCGCAACGATGTTAAATAGAGGAATAGGTAATGGTGCAGTTTCGATTCTTAGCGCTCAAAAGAAAATAGAGGATGCTGCAGCAAGGTCTTGCCTTGAGTCAAGCCAAACGTGGAAGGTGGGAGAGAGTATTCCCCTAGCGCCTCCATCAACACCAAAGTCTCCACGACTTGGCTTTGGTAGATCTTCACAAGGCAAAAAAAATACGGTTAGAAATCAAGAGGGAAGTGCCCAAAAAAGAAAATTTTTGGCGAAGAAAGCAGATATGCAAACCCTTGAAGGACTCCTTTGGTGGTATGAAGGAAAAGAGAAGTGGCTAAAGGCAGAGTATGTGGCAAGATACTTCCTTAGTCAAATAGCTGAGGGACAGGAAAAGAGGTATACTATAGGAGCTTGTCTTGCAAAAGTGCTTGAGAAACAGGCGAGAAAAGATGAGGCCGCAAAGGTCTATTTTGAGCTTGCAAAGCAAGAATACCAGCAGGGAATAAAGGAGGATTCAGACGGAAAGTATGAGAATGCAAAAAAAAGATATGCGAATGCAAAAGAGGCCCTTGAGCTTTTAGCTACAAATCTAGGTGCTTTTACGGCACAGGAGAGGCGAGTGATTCATCTGCTTTTGTTAGAGCTAAAGTCTGATGTGACAACCCCGCGTTTGCAAAAGGCAGTTGAGCAAGAAATAAAGCATGCCCCCCAAAAGATTAGCGCTGAATGGTCATGGTTTGAAATTGACCATCCCGATTATGTAGCTTGTGCCTATACTCCAACTTCACAATTTCTCTTTAGAAAGCGTACGGTAGAAGTTATTTCTTTAGAAGAGGAAGGGAAGCGAATCTTTGCACTTGAACTGCCTCAAAATACGATTCCTGATGAATGTATGTTTTTTGCAAAAAAGCGCATTATGTGGCTGCTTGCAAATGGCTATATCCCTGAAATATCCTCCTCTGGTTGTACATTTAGCCTGCCTTCCACAAATAGGCTTATAGAAAGGCTTGCAATGCTTGAGGGAGAAGAGGTAAAGCAGGCAAAAATATGGCTAGAAAAAGGAGCTTTTGTACTTGCCTATTACTACATGCAAAAAGCCTTTAGAAACGGGCCAAGAACGGAAGAGCTACAAGCGCTGTATGCAGAAGTCGCCCTTTTAGTAAAAAAGCCCGAGCTTGCTTACCAGCTTTTTACTAATCTTGAACCAACGCCTACTAATTTAGAAAGAGCTCTTAAAGCTGCAAGTGCCTATTCAGACGATCTTGCAGAGGGGGTTTATAAAAAAATCCTTGCTGCGCTTTCAAAGAGCCGGGCAAGCGAGATACAGTTGCAAATCGCTGCACTTCATGCCTACCACTACTTTCAGGAGCGAAATCCTCTTTTTGCAAGCCGATTTTCAAATAAGGCAAATGGTCTTGTGCTTCTTTGGGCAAAACTTGCCGGACGATCAGATCCTGCCGAGAGGAAAGGACTCTATCAGGAACTTGCTGACATGACATGTTACGAATACTACAAAACAAAAAAAGCACTTGCAGATCCAGTATTTACGCCTACTACACTTGATAGAGAACGACATGATATGGAGGTCTTTGTTCAAAGTGCTGAGTTTCAGAAGGAAATAGAGTCAGTACGGCGTTATGTCACTAAAACAAAAGATCCTCTACTTGCAGAGCTATTAGAAGCTTGTCGCTTGGGGCAGTATGAACGGGCTGAAAAAGCCTTTTTGCGCGCAAAAGAAGAGTATGTAATTACGCAGCTTCAAAATTATGTAATGAACATTTATAAACTCTGGATGGCCTTTACTCGCACTCTTACGCATACTGATAATGAAAGCATTGCTTCCTTTTTTTTGGCAAAATCAAATCAAGCGTTTATAGATGCCCTGAAGGATCATGAGCCGCGCCTTAAAGATGCTCTAGAAGAGCAAGAGTATTTAGCTGCAAAAGATTTGCTTCTTGAGCTTCATACGGATCATGAGGCTACCGAGATTCAACAAGTGATAAAGCGGCTCTATATCGCCTACATCAATACGCCGCCGCCACTTGGTTGGAGAAGGTTTTACGATCAACTGTTTACAAGTAGCGAAATTCCTCTCGAGAGCTCTGAGGAAGGCGATTCAGCATTTCATCTCATACAAGCACAAGAGGCAAAAGGCAAGCTTATGAAGAGCGGCAATATCGTCCATAATAGCATATGTATGGAGGTAAGCAGTCTTGGACTTTATCATTTAGAATGTGCACTATCTCTTGCTCAGACACATAAAGTATATAAGGCAATAGCTAAAAAGCTCCATGATAGAAGTCAAACTTCCACACTCTTTTTGCTTTGTCTTCACGCCTTTTTTTCTCTAAGAGACCAAAATGAGATTGAGCATGCCAATGAATTTCTTACTGAGGCTGAAAGACTAAATCCTGAAAATATCCTTTTTCTTACAGCAAAAATCGAGCAGCTCCCATTTTGGGCAAAATCGGAAAAGGGAGCAATTTTCTCAAAAATTGCTCGCATCTTAGAGTCTAAAGAGCTGCGTGAACAATACCTAGAAGCGCAAGGAAGCTATGTCGTGAGCTCGCTTGAGCCAATGGTAAAAGCACGATGCCTTACAATTTTAGAAGAAGTTGATGCAAGAGAAAAAAGACGAGCTACCATCGTAGCTGTTGACACGCTTATGGAAAATGGCTGTCTTGGACCGATCCCTGGGCTTCTTTCAGATCTTAAGAATGATGCAAAAAGGTGCTTTGTACTTGCTATCAAAGAAAATAAGCCATTAGGTGCACTCAAAGCGCTTCGCACACTCTCTACAAAGTATGAGCAGAAGTCTTTGGACAAAAAAGCCGCCGTAGTTCGTCTTTTAGAAAAAAGGGACAAAAGGCGCTCATCAGATCAGACAACTGATGCTCTTTTCGACCTCTTTCAAGCCGGAAGAAAAGGAGAAGCAGCAAAACGCCTTCAGGCGCTAAAAGAGCTAGACCCAACCTTTGGCCAGCAAAATCCAGATGATAAACTGATGCTTGAACTTCTTGAGAAACAGCTAAGTTCGCTCAATCTTGAGTAGGGTGTGTGGTTGGGGGGTGTTTGGTTTTTTTTCACCACAGAGGCACGGAGGCACTGAGCACACAGAGAAGAATGAGAGCAAAGAGAAAAAACAGAAAAAATCACCCTCCCAGGTTGTTGAGTTGTTCTTCACCACAGAGGCACAGAGATACAGAGAAAAGGGGAGAATAAAATAGAAATTTAGTTTTTATTTCTTTTTCTCTCTCTCTCTCTGTCTCTCCGTCTTCTCCGTGTACTCAGTGCCTCCGTGTCTCTGTGGTGAAAAAAAGAAAAAACTTACCATCTCAGGTTGTTGAGTTGTTCTTCACCACAGAGACACAGAGAAAAGGGGAGAATAAAACAGAAATTTAGTTTTTATCTTTTTTCTCTCTGTTCTCCTTCTTCTCCGTGTGCTCAGTGCCTCCGTGTCTCTGTGGTAAAAAAAGAAAAAAAAGAAAAAACTCACCCTCCCAGGTTGTTGAGTTGTTCTTGGATCCAGGCGCTTGTTGGGTTTTCAGGTTTGTTTGGCATAATCGCGGCGCCTCCATTTGATGGGGCCTGGTCGATTGGAATGTAGGTTGGCTCATAGGGCATGTGAGGGGCGTAGTTGTCGATCTTGTAGAATTTGCCTATGTCGATTTTGTTGCCATTTTCAAATTTTTCCAAAAGCTGCCAGGTGGAAATATTGATGTTGGCGCTTTGCCAGTAGGGGTTTACTACGTTAAGAGGAAGGTTTACTGCTTTTGACGATTGAAAGCAGAGGCCTTTTTTATTTTTTGGCTGCCAGTTCCAGTGCCATTCACTTTCCATTGTGTTAGGATTTGTATACTTTGCCTTTTTGAAAAAGCGCTTCACATCTTTTTTGCGATAGATTGTGACATCTGTTGAGTTAGGATAGTTCCAGCTGCCTTGTGCAGAAGGGTCTGTGAACTTCCATGTGTAGACGCCATTTTTGAGGTCTTTGCCATTTGGGACGCCTGTGTGGACAGGCTCTAGCGACTGAGTAAGGGCAAGGGTGTTCTTCGTGATGTTTTTTCCAAGGCGAAGAGAGAAGAACCATCCCTTATATTTTTTTAATGCCTCTGTACATTCTGTAAGGTCTACCTTATCTGTAAGGATGATGTCATCTACTGCAAACATGATGTAGGGGGATTTTGATTCTTTCGAAAAGACAGATTTTACGACAAGTTTCTTGAAATCTTTTTGCGGGTTTTTTCCCTGCTTGTGGGGCGTGACATAGCGAAAGCGTTTAAATACCTTGTCGTAGCCTGTATCAAAGCGATCATCTGTGCAGCGGTAGATAACATGAATCTTATGGGGATTTGTGAGGTAGGCTTCTACAGATTCCAGAAAGGCATAAAGCTGCAAAGGCCTATCGTAGGAAAAGATCACAAGATCTACCTGTTTTTTGCTCCACTCAAGATAGGAGAGCTTTTTTGGCTTTGCATCAAGCTGGGCTAGTGAGAGGGCAACTAGTAGAAGAGAAAATAGGTATTTCATAGCTAAAATAGGTGTTTTAATGCCGGATATTTCGGCAGAGATTTAATATAGCTAGACACCTCATCCATAAGGGGTCTTCTCACAAAAAAGTCATTTATACCAGTATTTA
>CAZEGK010000024.1:0-3793 GCA_964512205.1 uncultured bacterium
TACAGATGGTCTAACGTCAATATCTGGAATACAAAGGGCGATCTGCAGCTAGAGGTAGAGGGCTGCGTCTTTGCTATATTTAATCAGACAGATTATTCAAGCCCGCTTATCAATGCAGACTATTATGTAGCGGTTCCTTTAAGCTATGCCTACGATGACTGGGCCTATCGCCTTAGGCTCTATCATATCTCCTCACACCTTGGAGATGAGTATCTAAAACGAAAAGATCATGCTAAACGCCTTAACAAAAGCTACGAAGCAATAGACTTTTTTACCGCATACAACATTACAAACCAGATTAGAGTGTATGGCGGGCCTGGCGTTATCGGCCATAGCGATTCCGAGATGCATCTAAAGCCTCTTTATGTTCAGTATGGCATGGAAGTTCGTGTCGGCAGGCACGAGTGGAAGCAGCTGTATGGCACACCCTTCCTCGCTATGCACTTTGAGAACTGGCAAGATAATGACTGGAAGATAGATGCTACCTTTGCCCTAGGCTATGAATGGGGAAAACTCAACGGAATGGGCAAAAAAATACGCTTTTCTGTGGAATACCATAATGGCTATTGCGATGCAGGCCAGTTTAGCCGCATAAGAGATGACTATCTTCAGTTTAGGCTCTCATACGGCTTCTAAATTGGCTATATAATAAATAATTTACTTATAATTCTTGCTTCTATAGCATAGAGTTAGAGGTAATTATATGGTTCCAGGGTTTCGATCTGCTCCTAAATCACTCTTATTTGATATGGTTGCGGCAAGTCATGTAGGGCTTGCAGCAAAGCAGTCGAAGGTTACAGACGTTGCACAGGCAGTGCTCAAGCCGGATCAGCTCTTTCCGGCTAATCTTCAAATAACAGCAGAAAAGGTGCGGCCAGTTTTGGGAAACCTTCCTGCAAACGGCATCTTTAAAGATGTTGTGCAAAGCCAGCATGGTACAACTTTTGCTCAATCAGAAGTTCAAGAGCAGCTCAAAAGTGAAGAGGCCAATCGAAGCTATCTTGAAGGGATACGAGATGAGCTTGTTTCAAAATCCGGATCCGCAATCAAAGGCTCTCATAGCCCCTTATCAAAAGCAGAAGCGAGAAAAATAGAAGCGAGTATGCTTCAGCTTGCATCTAAAGATAATGCCAAAAAGTATCTCCAGCGCGCCCTTAGCGTATCACAAGAAAATGGCAAGCATGCAGATACTGAAGCGATTGAAATAGTGCCTCAAGATGAAAAGAAGATGAGTGTATATGCTAAAAAGCATGCACAAATTCGCAAAAGAGATGATGCCACAAGAAAAGCAATCCAAGAGATTACAGCGTCGCAAACAACGCCTGAGGAAAAATGCAGGCTACTAGAAGAGCTTCTCTATCAATCAACTAAGGGCGGAAAAAAGGGAATATCTGGAATCGACCGCTTTAATTCTCACGAATTAAAAGAGATCTTTTTTGCCCTCTGGAATAACCAAGGCTATAACCAGATGGTAGAGGTGATGTATGCATGTAAAAATGCAAAATTTAAAGACTCTCCACTGAATCTCGAAATTTTTGCCCATGCCCTCATAAAGTCTGCCTATTTTAATCCTCACGTTCTTGAAGAGCTGGGCAATGAATTGGAAAGTCGTTTTGGCGCTATTGCCGAGACTTTTGCAATCAAAGGTCTTGCAGATAGAACAGTTAAGATGCATGCAAGGGTGATGCTTGAAATGATGGAGCTCTACGATAATGGAAACTGCTCAGAAGAAGTGCGGCAAGATTATGAAAAAATGGTCACTACCTATAAGGCCCATACAGAAAATGGCGCCATAAGAAAAGAAGATGTCCAAGAGACCTATATCACCTATCTGGCAAGCTCTATCTCTAATCTCCAACGCGCATTCGAGCGCTCATTAGATCCACGATATGGCCATAGCCTTATGCTTGCTCACTTAGAGCAGTGGAATTTGGAAGAGGCACAAGATGTTGCCCAAATAGTAGAGTTTTGTTGCCAGCGAGATGGCGGTATTCAGTCAGATAACTTTTCCATCTTACGAGCACTTTATGAGTCTTCTCTTTTACTTGAAAAACCGCAGGAAGAGCTAAAAGACATTGAATTGCTCCTCTTATCAAAGATAACTACGCCTCAAAATGCAGATCGCTGCATACGCGATATGACCTATATGGAGATGTTTTTAAAGGGTCATGAGAGTGAAGCGACTATAAAGGCTTTTAAAGCAAAAGTTGAACTGCATAAAGAGGCGATAGAAAATCCAAAGACCCGAAATGCCGTTCTTGAGCAAAGTAAAAAAGATGCCGAAAAGGTGCTTGAAGGGCGAATTGGCGATGAATCAAAGCAGATGACGCTATTTAAAAGCTATGCCGGAGAGTTTAGCAACTGGCGCTCAGGTAACTGGAAGTTTGGAGGACAGCTTCCTGAATCCAATATCAATCGCTACGATAGGGGCTATTTTGGTGAGCTTTTACGGACACCGCTCAATACACTGCTTGCTCCAGAAGAGTTACCAGATGGCATAGAGTATTTGATGGATGCAAAGGATGTGGAGACCTTCTTTACAGTAGCGTCTAAAATTATACGAGCGCAGTACAATACACAAGATTTAGAGCGTTATGACGAAAAACATGACCTCTTTGACGCTACCGTCCACGGTTATATGGCGGTTTCAGGAGCAGGTGATAAGGCATTTAGAAAGTATCTTCCCGATTCTCGTACAAACGTTGCTGAACATTTTGACCGAGGTATTGGTGACTGTAGAGCCCATACGCAGTCTTTGCAGATTATGTATGAGATCTGGAAAGAAGAGCGCTGCAATCAATTTCAGCGTCAAATTATGCAGATTTATCAAAGCAGCGGGATGCCAAGAGAGAAGGTGATACGTGAAATTTTTGCCATCCAAGATGAGATGGATAAAGTTTTACAAACTCCTATGAAATTTATTGATGTCGAAGTGCATCTTCCCGTACGGATGAAAGATGGCAAGCCTATGTGGAATGGTGATAGGATGGTTCTTAATCCGTCAAAAGAGCAGGTAAAGGTTGAAGAGCATACTTTCAACCTCATTCTTACTCTGGATGAAAATGGCAAGCCTGGCAAAATGCGGACAGCCGATTCCTTCTATAACAACACCTATCCATGGGCAAATCAAGAGATAAGCTTTGAGGGAAGAGACTTTCAGAAAGAGGGATATACTGCAGGAAGTGTAGAGCTTTTTGATGAGTCTACAGGCGAGCTTGTACGTATGCCTATCACAATCAAACCAACAGCCTATACAGGTAAACAATCAGTATACAGTAAAAATAGCGAAACAGTTCGCTTTATGGGTCTTCCGGTAGCTCCAAGAGCTGCAAATAAAACATTGCTTGAAAAAAGAGAGGATAACAAGCAGGAGCAAAAGCTTGTTCGCCAGTTTTACGAGCAAACATCCGCTGCAAAGCATCACACTTAGCATTTACCCAAGTAGAAAGGATGAGGTTTCGTCTTTATGTTTTTTTAAATAGGACATAAAGGGGGTTCCTCCTGTACCGATGGCTGTAGGGTTTTCTGAGCTTGCTTGATGCTGCTTTTGGATGTAGGTGGCTGCGTAAAGGAGGTGTGTTTCGCGAAAGCGGTTTATAAGCGATACACATGCATTATAAATCTCCTTCAGCTCAGGGTGCTCTATCACATAGGAACGAGTCTTTGAATGTGTTTCTACATAGGTAAGAAAATCCCGATGCTCTTTAGGCATATAGGCTCTCATCTCTTGCAAATAGTGGTAGAGCTCATCTTTTGTGTGGGTAATGCCTAGCAGGCCATCGAGTGTAGGTAT
>CAZEGK010000024.1:3893-14732 GCA_964512205.1 uncultured bacterium
GGACGGTCAAGTTTTTTTGCCACTTCATACCACGGCTTTGCAAGGATGGCAGGAATCGATGATGGAGCTGTCTTTTGTCCCCACACATAGGCATGACCAAAATAGGAGAGGAGCTGCATCGCGCGATTCAGCTCTTCTTCAGAATGGAGCTTTTCAACGGGAAAAGGGGGAAGCTTCTCAAGTGTCGCTTGAAATTTTGATGCCACAAGTAGTTTTGGAAGTGATTTTGCAGCGGCTTCCCATTCCCTAAAGTCTTCTCCAAGCTCCTCTAATGGATCATGTATCGGAAGAAAACCGCGCTTTAGTGCATCCGGACTATTTTTTGAAGAGGTGTGCAAGTTCATCGTTTTGAATGTAGTTATGGCTTTTTAGTTTATCTATCTTTTTAATGATATCTTTATACGTATCCCTAAAAGGGTCAATGTTTTTTTGGTTACCCGGTGCATAAAGGAGCGCCCAGAGCGATTTTTTGTGGCCCCTTCTCCCTATTTTATAACTCCAAAAGCTATAGGAGATATTTTTTTCATGAAGATGGGTAAGAACTCGCTTTAGCGCCTCAAAAGAGCCTTTTGGAGCTACGTTGAATTCGCCAAGAAAGTAGGGGACTTTGATGCTTTTTTGTTTATCTTCGGCCTTTTTAATATGCTCTGTAAGTTTTGCTATATGCTCATCTGCAGTGTTATCTTGGAAGATATAGTGATGGGTACTCATGGCTACATTTGACCATTTATTGTCTTTAGGGTGCGGCATATGGTCTATGCCCTTATAGCCATCTTGAAAAAAGAGGATGTGGCGCATGTTTTCAGAACGAATGGCTTTATAGAGCTTGTCATACATCTTGTAGAGCTCTTTTCTGCTAGGCGTATCCATAGGCTCGTTCACAAGGTCAAAGCCAGCTACATGAGGGGTGTCTTTATACTTTTTTGCGATCTCCTTCCAGATTTCACACGCTTTTTCCACATGTTCTCGGCGGGAAAAAAATTCTGATTTATCGCTTTCACCGGTATGCATGCTTTTACTTTGTCTTCCAGGCACCCCATGCATGTCTAAAACCACATAGAGGCCATGCTTTTTGGCAAGGTCTATTGCATAGTCAAGCCAGTAAAAGAGGCCTTTAGGTTCATGGTAGAGGTCGAAGAGGAAGGGAAGACGCACAGCATTAAAGCCAAGCTTTTTAATGTGGGCAAAATCTGAATCTTGAATCCAGCATTTTCTGTAGTGTGTCCTGATCTCCTCCATTTTTTCTTTGCCAAAGCGATCTTCAAACGTGCTCCAAAGAGATACATGATCTTTTATTTCTTTGTATTCTGAATCCTCCGGAGGCCCTGCGATAATTGGACACATCCACATCTCCTCTACGAGCCAGTTTCCAAGGTTTATGCCGCGAAGTATCACCTCACTTCCTTTTTCATCCACTATCTTACTTTCTTTTGTAGAAAGCCAGGGAAGGTCTTCTGCGTGGAGGTTTGTAAAAAAAATGAGTAGGAAAAATAGGTGTCTTGTCATAGTATCCGGATATTTTGGACACTAAAAGGATAAAACTATGCGCTATTTATATCTAGCCCTTGCTGTTTCTCAAACCCTTTTTGCATCTTCAGAGTCAACTGATTTTTACTATATGACATCTGTTTCTGAAGAGGAAAAACACACCCTTTCCTGCCGCTATGTCATCTACCCATCGGATGTGACAGGTGATGGATTTGTGATTGATAAGGAGGGAGAGTGGTGCTTTGCCTACGATATAGAGTATGATCCTGCAAATGCAAATCCAGCAATTACCATTAAGGCATCTAATGTCACCTTAGACCTAAATGAAAAGCGCCTTACGCAAAGTACAAAAAACCAGCCTTTTGTCGTAGGTATTGTCGTAGCTTCAGATGTCTCTGATGTCCATATCACAAATGGTGTTGTTTCTAATTTTTCTCAGGCAGGTATTTTTGTAAACCCTCCTGCTGTCCAAGCAGCAAAGAAGGGAGTGGGGACAAAATCGATACAGGCAAAGATAGGGAAGAATCTTATTGATATGGCAGGGGAGAGTCTCTCATCCGAACAGGTTTACGGCGTAACTATATCTGAGGTTACAGCAGAAAATAATGGAAGGCCAAACCTTCCCTTCGCAGGAATCAATGGCATGGGAGGGATTATTGTCTTTAATTCCTCGAACGTGAGTATTTATGAATGTTCCTGCATTAATAACTACTTTAGCGGAATCACTGGGCTCGATGTAGTTGAATTTTTCCTTGAGGATTCAGTTTGTGAAAACTCTAAAGGGAGCTTTTTAGTAGGGACAAATAGCTCTTTTGCCCTAGGCGCCCTAATAGCGAGCTACGTTGCAGGCAGTCGCGATATCCATATCAGAAACTGCTCCTTCAATGTCCAGCATGAGGGGGAAAATAGCATTGGCCTCTTTATTAATAGGATGAGTGATAGTTCCGCGCCGATTGATACTGTAGAAATTTCTGATATTGAAGCACTTACAAGTCAAGAGCCGGAATCTGGCGGGATTTTGTTGCTTAATGTTGATAATGTATCACTTAAAAATATTTCGGTATAATTGACATTAATTAGTTTAATTAGTTATTTATTAAATAAGGAGTTATTAACTCCTATTATAACTTAAACTAAAGGTGGTTTATGAGTAAAGAGATGAAACACCGTCGGGATGATAAGAAAAAAGCAACTATGACTCTTAAAGAGCGTAGAGCTAAAAAGCATGAAAAAAAGCATCAAAAGCAAGAGCATAGAATTGACGAAACTCCAATTGTGTAAATTTCTCTTGGCACTCCCAAGCCTTTTGGGCTTGGGATGCCTTTCTGCTGAGACTTGTGATAGCCTCTTTTTTAATGGAACTATCTACACAGTCGATAAAGAAAGGCCCTACGTTGAGGCGGTTGCGGTAAAAGATGGCAAAATCTTCTTTTGCGGCAAAAAAGAAGATGCCCTCAAATATAAATCAGAAAAGACTGTATCTATCGATCTTCAAGGAAATGTGCTACTTCCTGGCTTTATTGCCGCCCACACTCACGTTTTTATGGAAGCACTTATCCGCACAAATCTTGATGTTTCTCCAGAGACGCATAAAACAACAGCGGCTGTACTAAAGACCCTGAAAGAGGCTGCAAAAAAGGGTCCCGTCCTTGCGCTTGGATATGATCCATCCCTTATGGATGAGCACGATGATCTTGGATTTTTGCTTCTTGATGAAGTAACGACGAGCTATCCTGTGATGGTCATTAACAAGTCATGGCATATTGCCTACTGCAATTCTCGCACATTCGAGCTTGCCGGCATCAAAGAAGATGTAAAAAATCCTCTAGGCGGTGCATACGAGCGTGATGCGAGCGGAAAGCTTACAGGAGTTGCAGATGAAGTCCCTGCAATCACAGCACTCATTAGTGCGTTTCCGATCTTTAAACATATTAACTTTTATGAGCTTGGCCAAGTAGTTACCCGTCTTTATGCAAAAAATGGCTACACGACAGTCACAGACATGGGACTTGGCTTTCCTATGCCATCGCCTGATGAGCATATCGATCTCATGCGCAGGATAGCAGAGGATCCGGTATGTCCCGTGCGTCTTCAAGGGTATGTCGTCTTTAGCATGATGGACAAGATCAAAGAGTTGCAAAAGCAAAATACAGAGCGCTGGAAAGTACTGGGAATGAAAATATGGGCAGATGGCTCTCTTCAGGGATATACCGGGGCCCTTACAAAGCCCTATCTTGATAGAACTTCAGAAGGAAAGCTCAATTTTCCACAAGCGACGCTCACAGATTTTATCTGCAAGGCTCATAGCCTCGGGCTTCAGGTTGCTATCCATGCAAATGGCGATAAGGCAATTGAAAATAGTTTAAATGGCATTCAAAAGGCACTAGAGCTTGCCCCGTCAAATGATCCTCGTTTTCGCATCGAACACTGTACAGTATCTACCCCTACACTTCTTGAGAAAATGGTGCTTTGCAAGGCAACGCCCTCCTTTTCTGAAGAGCATGTCTACATCTGGGGAGATGTGTTTCAAAACGATATTCTTGGCTATGGCCGGACAAAGTACTTAGATGCTGCAAAGACAGCAGAAAAATTAGGCCTCAAATTTAGCTTTAATGACGATGTCTTAGGTAGTCTAAATCCACTTCTTTTTGTGCAGACAGCCGTAACGAGGATGACTGCATCTGGTAAGATCATAAGCCCGCATGAAGCAATATCGGTAGAAGAGGCCCTCAGAGCCGTGACGATCTATCCTGCATGGCAATGCTTTAGAGATCATGAGCTTGGCAGCATAAAAGAGGGCAAATTGGCAGACTTTGTTCTCCTAGACAAAGATCCTACAAAAGTTGATCCTGCCGCAATCAAAGCGATCAAAATCCTCTCTACGTGGACAAACGGCAAAAAAAATTAAGCGGATGCTTAATGAAGTAAAGTGCCCTTAAGGATGCACATCGCGATGCCAAAGTAGATAGTAATACCAGTAACGTCTACAAGGGTTGCAACGAGAGGGGCTGATGATGTTGCTGGGTCAGCGCCCAATTTTTTGAGAAGGATTGGCAGCATAGAGCCAGTAACAGAGCCCCAGAGCACAACGCCGATAATCGATAAAAAAATTGTAATTGCAATAAGCAGCCAGTGCTCTCCATACGTATCTAGTGCCATATTCCATGCAGCTACTCTGATAAAGCCGATAATCCCTAGCACGCAGCCGAGGAAAAGGCCTGAATAGAGCTCCCTATGCATAACGCGCCACCAGTCGGAAAGCTTCACTTCGCCAAGGGCCATTGCGCGGATGATCAGTGTTGAGGATTGCGATCCTGCATTTCCGCCACTTGATATAATGAGCGGTAAAAAGAGTGCGAGAACGACAGCTTGCGCAATCTCTTGTTCAAAAAAACCCATAGCAGTTGCTGTGAAGAGCTCTCCAATAAAAAGCACGACAAGCCACGTAGAGCGCTTTTTCATAAGCTCTAAAAATGGGGTTTGCATGTAGGGCTCTTCAAGTGCTTCAAGGCCTGCCACTTTTTGCATATCTTCTGTTGATTCCTCGGCAGCAAGTCGCAAGATATCATCGATCGTTACTATGCCAATGAGCTTTTTTTGATCGTCGATTACAGGAAGCGCTACGCGGTCATACTCTTTAAATACGTTGATCGCTTGCTCTGCTTTTTCATTTGCATTGATTGCTACAAAGCCGTCATGAGCCACTTGGGAGACGGTAGAGGTTTTAGGCACAAAGAGAAAGTCTTTAATGTTTACATCTCGAATGAGCCTTCCTTGATCGTCTATAACAAAGATTACGTTAATCGTTTCGCTGTCGTGGCCATATTTTCTGATATGCTCGAGCACCTTTTCTATGCTCCAGTTCATTTTGACAGCAATATAATCTGTCGTCATAAAGTGGCCTACGCAGTCTTCAGGGTAGCCAAGGAGCGTAAGGGTAAGTTTGCGGTCAAGGTCGGGTAGGAGCTTTATGTATTCATCTACAGTTTTTCTTGGGAGCTCTTGAAGAAGGCTTGTTCTATCATCTGGCGGCATCTCTTCAAGCAGCTGTGCGACCTGCTTAGTTGTCATCCTGCTCAAAAGGTCTGTTTGTATCTTAAGCGGAAGATAATCAAATGTCTCTATGGCAATTTTTGGAGAGAGCTGCACAAATATGCGTTTTTGAATGTCTGCAGGTTTTTTGGCAAGCTCTGCAGCAATCTCAGGGGCAGATCGTACGCTAAGTCTCGAGGTAATCTGTTCGAGTTCCTTATCTCCTACTTTTGACATAGCGAGCCTCTCAGATGGATCTCTTTTGAGGAGCTGCCAATAAGAATTTCAAAGTTTCCAGGGATAGGCTTCCACGCTTTATCTTCACTATCGTAGGAGCAGAAGGCTTTTTTAGGTAATATGAGGGTGCATCGTTTTGTCTCGCCCGGATCGAGTAGCACCTTTGTAAATCCTTTAAGCTCTTTTACGGGACGATCTTCTTTATCTACTGCATGCAAATAGAGCTGCGCCGTCTCCTTTGCTGCCATTTTACCACTATTTTTTAGGTCAAATGACACTTCAACTTGTGCGTCTTGAAGCTCTTTTAAAGAGAGGTTTGAGTAGGAAAATGTGGAGTAGGAGAGCCCGTGGCCAAAGCAAAATCTTGGCGCTATCTTATTTTTATCGTGGTGGCGATAGCCTAAAAAGAGCCCCTCGCTGTAGGGGACCCGTTTGGTATTATCCCTATCGTAGTAGGAACTAAAGCAGGCGTTATCCTCTAGCTTTTTTTCAAACGTGACTGCTAGCTTTCCTGAGGGGGAAATTTTTCCAAAAAGAATATCTGCAAGTGCTTTTCCGCCCTCTTGCCCGGGATATCCGGCAAAGATAAGTCCCTTAATATCGTCAATCCAGCGGGACATATCGATGTTTCCGCCGGAGCATAGTATGACGATCGTATTTGGGTTTACTTCTGAGACTGCATGTATAAGCGCATCTTGAGCAAGGGGGAGTGTAAAGCTTCTATCCCAATCTTCTCCCTCAAATTGATTTCCAAAGCCTGCACATACTATGGCAACTTCACTTGATGAGGCGGCTTCCTTGGCAAGTTCTATTGCCCGATTTGGTCCATGTCCTATCCCAAACTGTATTGCTTGCGGCCCATGGCCTACAACATATTCAATGGAGATTTTATAGGGTTTTTGCTCTGTAAGCGTCAGTGTTTTATTGGAAAAATTTTCTCTTTGTTCATCGATTATGACGATATCATTGAGTATAAGTTTATGATGTCCTGCACAGGAGAGGTAAAAGGTATATTCTTTTGTTTCATCGGGAGTGAAATAGCCTGTCCAGCGAACAGAGTAGTGATTTCTTGGTCCTCCTTGTCGATAGCTTCGCTCTTTCCATTGAAAGTTGATGTTCGCATCTAGACGCTTTAGTGTGGGCTCTCCGGAAAAGCTTGTATTGTCAAAGTATTCAGCAGAAAAGCCGGCCTCTTTTCCATCTTGAGAGGTTGCTATGTAGGGTGTGTTGTATGTGGGTATGCCGCTTGCATAATGTATGGCTATCTCCTGATCTAAGGAATCGCTTATGGCGCCTACAAAGCTTTGCTTTAAGTAGGAGTCTGTCTCAGAGCTTCCGCTTCCATAGGGTATGGGGGTGAGTGCCAGTGGGCCGATGATGGCAATAGATCTACATTTTTCTTTGTTTATGGGAAGTATTGCCTCATTCTTTAGCAATACTAACGACTCTTCTGCCATCTTTCGAGAGACCTGGTGGCCTTCGTGGTTAAAAAGGGAGTCTCTATAGTTTGTTTGCAGTGTATCTAAAAAGCCAAATGAAGAAAGCATCTTTAAGATGCGGCGCACTTTGTCATCGATTGTCTTCATGGAGACTTTATCTTGCTGCAGCGCATGAAAGAGGGTTTCTCTATTCATATAGGCAGCATAGGGCATCTCAAGGTCCAGGCCGCTATTTGCAGCCTCTATGCCGTCATAGGTAGATGTCCAGTCTGATATGACAATGCCTTCAAAACCCCACCTCTCTTTGAGGAGGTCGTTCAATAGGGCCTTATTTTGCGACATCTGACAGCCATTTACTTTATTGTAGGAGGCCATGATACAGGCAACTTTTGCATCCTTAACTGCAGCTTCAAAGGCCGGAAGGTAGATCTCATGCATCGTCTGCTCATCAATATCTGAGCTTACTTGGTGGCGATTCCACTCCTGATTGTTTGCGAGAAAATGTTTGATGCAGCACGCGACATTTTGGCTCTGCGCTCCCTTGATAAATTCTACTGCTATGCGAGAGGTAAGGTAGGGATCTTCGCCAAAGTATTCAAAATTCCTTCCGCAGAGAGGAAAGCGGTGTATATTTACACCTGGGGCAAGCAGTATATGGACGCCTCGAGCTCTCGCATCTATTGCCATCATCTTACCAAGTCTATTGGTAAGTTCTTGATTGAAGGAGCAGGCAACGTTTATCCCTGCGGGATATGATGTAGATGGCCCGTAGCTTCGCACGCCTACCGTGCCATCCGACATTTTGATTTCCGGAAGGTGAAGGCGCGGGATTGCTCGGATATAAAAAGAGTTATGGCCGCCGATGTAGTCGATTTTTTCCTTCAGAGTCATCTGGGAAAGAATCTGCTCTACGCGGGCCTCATTTGCGTCCATCTTTACTGCTCCAAAACAAAGGGCAATGAGTAGCCAAAGTCGCATTCCATATTCCTTACGCCTAAATCCGTACAGTACAAATTTTTAGAATTTAGAACAACTCGCTTACCATCGATTGCCAGACTATTTTGCGAAAGGGCTCATGTTTTACAAGTTTTGGGGCAAGATCTTTTAAGAAGCTGGCATACTCTGGCTTCCAGAGAAATTCGGGATGAAGCCCGCAAAGTATTGCCTTTCCAGCTCCTACTGTGCAGCGAATAATGCAGCTTCCTCCGTAGGGTTTTTCGTAGGATGCAAGGACGCGTGTTGTCTCGCTATCTTCTGTTATGTTAAACGAGCAGCCTCCTTGGTAGTAGCATCTTCCCTTTCTTTGGGAAAGTAGGTTGATCTTTACTGCAAGGGCAGACTCCGGTGAGAGGTGGTTGTTACAGGCGGCTATTGGCCCGCAGGCAGTGCCGTCAAAGAAGGCAAGTGATCTTGTTTTTTTAATCGCCATTTGTCCTGAGAGGCAAAAGATGCTCTCTCTTGCCGCAAAGTAGGCGCCTGCACAAATGCCAAGGTATCTTCCACCTCTTGTGACAAATCGCCTAATGCGCTCTATACCCTCTGCCCCTAATTTTTCTTCCCAGCGAGTGCATTCTCCTCCTCCCATTACAATGGCAAAGGTGTGCTCTTCCCAGGCAGCTTTTTTGAGATAATCGGCATTTTTTGCTTCTACCGTGCAGGAAAAAAGAGAGGTGAGCTCTTGTGATATCGCCTTTATGCTTTCCTGGGCACAGCCCTCATCTTCAAATATAAGGATTTGTTTTGGCTCGTTTTGTTCAAATTCTTCGCGGTCTCTTTTTGTAGGTTGCATGGTAGCTCTCCTTGTTAAAAATGGAGATGATGGCAGTGATTTTTAATCAATTTCAAGTAAAGAAAATCGATGAAATGCTATAAATAGGTGATATAAACTAGAAAATAGGTTGATTTTTCATGATTGCAAACCTCTTTGGTAACAAAAATGTTGAAGATGTACTTTTTTTTCTTTTGATCCACGGGAGGTGCTATGGAACAAAACTTCATAAGCAGTTTGGCACCTCTCTTACTCCAATTCAAAAAGCCCTCGAAAAGCTAGAGAGGTGTGAACTGATTACAAGTTTTTATGAGGGAAAGACACGGGTCTATCAATTTAATGCTACATATCCACTTCTTACAGAGCTAAAAGCACTTGTGAAGAAGGGATATTCACTTCTTTCCCATGAGGAGAAAAAGCGCTATTTGTTGAAGGCTCAAGATGTAGGGCCTTTCTGGAGCAAGCTCTCTACAGTAAAAGCCTTTACGATAACATCCGGAAAGGACCAGGGGGAGGGAAGCGTTACGATCACGCAACCAAGAGAGGGTGTTTTGCTCTTTTCTGAAAAGGGCAAATGGCACAATGAAATCAGCTTTACCAATACCTTTCGCTGGACCTTTGATGAGGAGAGGATCAGTCTTGAGCACCTTCGCCATGGTATTGATCACCCGGTATTTCTCTTTCACTTTGTGCGAGATAAAAAAAACAGCCTAATCTCTCTTGATCCCTTTCTTTGTGCAAAAGACTGCTATCAGGGCAGAATGCTCCTAGAAGGGGAAAAGATGCTGCTTTTTTGGAAGATCAAAGGACCGAAAAAAAATGAGGAGATTACAGTTAGCTACAGATAACCCGTACAGCCTGCTCTATTTGAGAAAAAACGTCCTCTTTAGAGCGAAGCCCGATGTGGCTATAGTGGCCTAAACATTTGTAGGAGCTATGTTCACCTTGTGCAGAGTGCGGCGGGACGACGCTATCGGTATGGCTATAGATGTGAAGTGAAGGGGTTTGATTTAACCTGCTTGGTTCATTAAATTTCTGCATAAAGGCAGAGCCTGGCTGCATATCCCTTGCACATGCTCCAAAACCAAGATGGGCAAGGCTCGTTCCTTTAAGGGGCGATCCGAGTGTGATCCACAATTTGATCGCTGCAGTTGAATTTTGAATAAAACGACCAGTTGTGAGGCCTCCCATCGAGTGGCCGAGCAAAATTGGATTTACTCCCGTATCATACATAATTCTATCATAGACTCTTGCAACATCTTTTGCATGCTCTTCAATTGATTGAAAAGGGGATCTATACTGGACTATGTAGACCCGACAGCCTGTTCGTTTGGCAAGCTCTCTCGCATCATCTCTAAGTGAAAAGGGCGAGTCTAAATAGCCTGGAGCGTAAAGTATTGGCTGTGAGTTTGTGGATCCATGCGATACAAGCGCAAATTGCGGACTTCCAGATAAGTTATCTGCATATTGAAGTGACTCGGCGGCAGGATAAAAGCCTGCACGATAGGTAATTTTGATGATTTCCCACAGGTTATCGACGCTTGCTGCCACGTGCTGGTGGTAGGGAAGTGCAAAAAGAATGCTTACTGCAGCTAAAGTAACGGCTACAGCAAGTATAGTTACCTCTATAGGCAAGGCAATTGCCTTTAGCGTGATAAGAGCGCCAATTTGCATAGCTCTTAAGGCCTTTTTTGCTACCTCTTTAATGAGAGAGAGTGCCTTTTCTCTTTCTATAAAAGGGGGTGAATTTGAAGAATGTGGTGCTGATATTGGTAACATAAGCTATTAGTATAACAGATAGCGCAGTAGATAACAACTTATTTTTTAATGAGGGTGTATGATACACGAGAGGATCCCCTACAGCCATAATGGCCA
>CAZEGK010000024.1:14832-17369 GCA_964512205.1 uncultured bacterium
TTTTTTAATGAGGGTGTATGATACACGAGAGGATCCCCTACAGCCATAATGGCCAGGCCCTAGAGGCAGATGTTTTTTACCAAAATAAAACCGAAAAGAGACCTCTTGTACTTGTAGCGCACGCCTGGATGGGAAAAGATGTATTTGCAAAGAAAAAGGCCGAAAATCTCGCATCTCTTGGGTATGTGGGAGTTGCCCTTGATATGTATGGAAGAGAGGCACACTCAGTTGATGAGGCAAAGGCACTGATGAATCCGCTTTTTATGGATAGGGCCTACTTGCAAGATCGGGTAAAAGCAGGATACAACATGGCAAAAGAGCTCCAAATGGTCGACCAGCAAAAAATAGGAGGTATTGGCTTTTGCTTTGGAGGGCTTGCTATGATAGAGCTATTTAGAAGCGGTGTAGAGCTACAGGCTGCAGTATCTTTTCATGCTGTTCTCGGTAATGACAATGCAAAGACTGTTCCAATCAGTAAGACTATTAAGGGATCTCTCCTAATGCTCCATGGCTATAACGATCCGCTTGTGACAAAAGAAGATATATATAGCATTCAAGAAGAGCTCTCACGTGAAAAAATTGACTGGCAGATGCATATCTATAGCAATACATCACATGCATTTACAAACCCAGAGGCTCACGATGCAAAAGAGGGGCTTATCTACAATAGGCTCTCAGATAAGCGATCCTGGCTTTCAATGAAAAACTTTTTTGAGGAGAAGTTCGCATGAAGAGATACAACAATCTTACTCCAGAAGAGCAGCATGTTATCGTTCATAAAGGGACCGAAAGACCTGGAAGCGGAGAATATGAAGGGGAGATGCGCTCGGGGGTTTATGTATGTAGACGATGCGATAGTCCACTTTACATGTCAGAGAGCAAATTTGATGCAGGATGCGGATGGCCAAGTTTTGATGATGAACTTGCGGGAAAAGTTGAGAGGCATCCAGATGCAGATGGCAGGCGTGTTGAAATTGTTTGTAAAACATGCGGCGCGCATCTTGGCCACGTCTTTGTGGGTGAGCATTTAACCAAAAAAAATGAGCGTCACTGCGTAAATTCCCTCTCGCTTCGATTTTTGCCGCTCGAAACAAGCGAGGGGCTCCAAAGGGCGCTTTATGCCGGAGGCTGCTTTTGGGGTGTCGAACATCTGATGAAAAGCTTTCCCGGTGTTGTCAAGGTGACATCTGGCTATATTGGTGGATCTCTCGCAAATCCAACCTATGAGGAGGTCTGCTCAGGCAAAAGCGGTCATGCAGAAGCTGTGGAGGTTATCTTTGATCCAGCCAAAACAAGTTACGAGACACTTACTAAGTTTTTCTTTGAGATCCATGATCCTACACAGGAGATGAGGCAGGGGCCAGATATTGGTGAGCAGTATCGGTCAGCGATTTTTTACCTGACAGATACCCAAAAGCGAATCGGAGAGCGCCTTATTCAGGAGCTTGAAAAAGGCGGGATGCGGGTAAAGACGACCCTTTTGCCGGCAGGTCCATTTTATCCTGCAGAAGCCTACCACCAAAACTACTATACAAAGACAGGCAAGGAGCCCTACTGCCACGTACGAACAAAGCGGTTTGCATCGTGAAATAGGGCATTCAATGTTCCTTTTCTCGCTTTTAAAATAAATTTGTATATGATATTACGAGGAAATGGATCTTCATGAGGCAAGAAATAGGGTTATACTTTCCGATCTTTGCCCTCAAGTAGATGGGGGTAGGTTTGCTATCAAGCGAATCATCGGGGACAGTGTTGTCGTAGAGGTTGATGCCTTTTGCGATGGGCATGATCCTGTAAGTTGCGAGCTTTTATATAAAAAAGATGGAGACGTGGGCTGGAATGAGGTGGTGATGGAGCCGATTGGCAATGATCGCTACAGGGCCGCTTTTACGTGCGACCTCCTCGGAATCTACCACTATACAGTCAAAGGATGGGTAAATAAAAAGTGGATAACAGAGCATCCTGAATATAGCTGCATTGTAGAGCCAAGGATTGCTGGATTTAGCGCTTGGTATGAGCTGTTTCCACGCTCCTGCTCTGCCAAAAAAAATTGTCATGGCACCTTTAAAGATGTGATAGGGCTTCTCGATGAGATTGCTCATATGGGCTTTGATGTTCTCTACCTGCCTCCAATTCATCCAATCGGTAGGTCCTTTAGAAAGGGCAAAAATAATAGCCTCCATGCTGAAAATGAGGATCCCGGCAGTCCCTGGGCAATAGGATCAGATGAGGGAGGCCACAAAGCCATTCATCCGCTCCTTGGGACTATGGAGGATTTTACGCTTTTGGTGAATGAAGCAAAGGCAAGAGGTATCTTCATAGCACTTGACATTGCCCTTCAATGCTCTCCCGATCATCCCTATCTTAAAGAGCATCCAGAGTGGTTTATCTGGCGCGCGGATGGCACAATACAACATGCTGAAAATCCCCCCAAAAAATATGAAGATATTGTTCCCTTTAACTTTGAATCTGAAGGGGTAGTGGAGCTCTGGAATGAGCTTTTATCCATCTTTTTATTTTGGATTGAGAAGGGGGTT
>CAZEGK010000024.1:17469-33608 GCA_964512205.1 uncultured bacterium
GGAGCTCTGGAATGAGCTTTTATCCATCTTTTTATTTTGGATTGAGAAGGGGGTTTTTTTATTTCGCGTCGATAACCCACATACAAAGGCATTTGGCTTTTGGCAGTGGGTGATAAGTGAGATCAAAAAGGTGCATCCTGAGGTCATATTTCTCTCAGAAGCATTTACAAGGCCAAAAGTAATGCACCATCTTGCAAAAATCGGGTTTTCACAGTCCTATACCTACTTTACCTGGCGCTATACAAAGAGGGAAATGACGCGGTTTATCCAAAGCGTTACAGATAAACAGGTGGCAGAATACTTTCGGCCAAATCTATGGACAAATACTCCAGATATCCTCCCTCTTGATCTTCAGTATGATTCAAAAGCAGCCTTTATGATCCGGCTTGCACTTGCGGCGACACTTTCCTCAAATTATGGCGTTTATGGTCCGCCATTTGAAAGGCTGCTCAATAAACCGCTTGGTGAGTCTGAAGAGTATAGAGATGGCGAAAAATATGAAGTAAAGTACTGGGAAAAAAAAGATACGCTTCCCATACGAGCCTTTATGACAAAGCTCAATCGTATACGAAGGACAAATCCGGCACTTCAAAAAACAGCAAATATACAGGTGTATGAAACGGGCGCCCCATCACTTCTCTATTTTGCAAAATTTGCGTCAAAGAGCTTGCTTATCATCATCAATATGAATCCATTTGAGACGGCATCTTGCACAGTAAAAATCCCCCTTTTAGAGCTGGGAATCAACCAAGATGCATCCTATCAGATGCATGAGCTGATACAAGATCGCCATATCATCCACGAAGGCGACGATCTCCTTGTAACTATCGATCCTCAGGAGATGCCGTGCCGGATATACCAAGTTCAAACCCCTATACGGAGAGAAAAAGGTTTTGAATACTTTATGTGAGGAGTATGGAAGAGCAAAATCCACTCTGGTTTAAAAATGCCGTTATCTATCAACTTCATGTTAAGGGCTTTTTTGACAGCTCAGGCGATGGTGTGGGCGATTTTGCAGGCCTCACAAGCAAGCTTGACTACATCGAATCGCTTGGCGCAACGGCCATTTGGCTTCTTCCCTTCTTCCCATCCCCATTAAAAGATGATGGCTATGACATAGCAAATTATCACGATGTCCATAGCGAGTATGGAACGCTTAAAGATTTTCGCACCTTCCTCACTGAAGCACATAGAAGAGGCATCCGCGTTATCATCGAGCTTGTCATCAACCATACATCTGATCAGCATTTTTGGTTTCAACGGGCACGTAATGCCCCAAAGGATTCCGAGTGGCGAAACTTTTATGTCTGGAGCGATACTCCCGATCGCTATAAAGAGGCTCGGATTATCTTTAAGGACTTTGAGACATCTAACTGGGCATGGGATCCAGTAGCAGAAAGCTACTACTTTCACCGCTTCTATTCACACCAGCCTGATTTGAACTTTGAAAACCGCCTCGTACAAAAAGAGGTCTTTAAAACTTTAAACTTTTGGCTTGAGATGGGAGTTGATGGGCTTCGCCTCGATGCTGTTCCCTATCTTTTTGAAAAAGAGGGGACAAACTGCGAAAATCTTCCAGAGACACATGCCTTTATTAAAGAGCTGAGAAAGTACGTAGATAAAAACTATAAAGACCGCGTTCTCATCGCAGAGGCAAATCAGTGGCCAGATGATGCAAGGGCCTATTTTGGCAAGGCAGATGAGTGCCATATGGCGTTTCATTTTCCTGTCATGCCTCGACTCTTTATGGCAATACAGCTTGAAGATCGCTTTCCTATCGTAGATATCTTAGAGCAAACTCCAGAACTTGATGCGAGTTCGCAGTGGATTATGTTTTTGCGAAACCACGATGAGCTTACCCTTGAGATGGTATCTGACGAAGAGCGTGACTACATGTATCGCATTTATGCAAAAGATCCCAAAGCGCGGATTAACCTTGGCATAAGGCGTCGCTTAGCGCCCTTGCTTGATAATGACAGATCTAAAATTGAACTTATGCATATACTCCTTTTTTCTCTTCCTGGAACTCCCGTCATCTATTATGGCGATGAGATCGGAATGGGGGATAACTACTACCTTGGCGATAGAAACGGCGTGCGTACACCTATGCAGTGGAACCCTGATAGAAATGCAGGATTTTCCAAGGCAAATCCTCAAAGGCTTTATCTTCCTGTTATTATAGACCCATCCTATCACTACGAGCTTGTCAACGTTGAAAACCAAGAGCAAAATCCTGCCTCTTTTCTCTGGTGGATGCGAAGGATACTCGTTGTGAGAAAGCATCACCTTTCATTTGGAAGTGGAAGCTTAGAGTTTATTGCAAGCGACAACCACAGAGTGCTCACTTTTATACGTAGCTATGAGGGGGAAATTATCCTCGTAGTTGCAAATCTTTCTCGATTTTCGCAAAGCGTAAATCTTGACCTTTCAAAATTTGCAGGATATCGGCCCTTCGAGCTCTTTCATGAAAATCCCTTTCAGCCAATTAAAGAAGAGCCCTACGTCCTGACACTCGGCCCCTATGGCTATTACTGGCTTATTTTAAAACCAAGTAAGAAAATAGAGGAAAAGAGAGAACAGGTCCTACCTACGTTAGCGACAAGCAAATGGCAGGGTGCATTTACAGGAATACATAAGAGAGTGCTAGAACGAGATGCAATGCCTAAGTTTTTGAAAAAGGCGCGCTGGTTTATCCAGAAATCACTTACTATCCAGCACACAAAAATTCGATCTCTTATGCCTCTTTCCACGGCTATGCTTTGTATGGTCGAGGTTTTTTATCTCGAAAAGAAGGAGACGGAGCTCTACTTTGTCCCGATATCCTATTCTGAATCTGCCGAGAAGCAAGATGTGATAGCCTTTATAACGCATGACTCAAAGAAGGGCTGTTTGTACGATAGTATTCATGATGTGCATTTTCAGCGTGCGCTCTATGCTTTTATGCTCAATCAACGCAAAAGCTCTTCAAATGGCTCAATGCTTATTCCGCACATGCGAAATAAAATCGACAAAGAGGCAGGAGATGCTCCAAGAGTCTTACATGCTGACCAAAGTAACTCCTCAATTATCTATGGGCAAAAATATTTTCTTAAAATCTATCGCCGTCTCGAGGATGGCACACTTCCGGATGTGGAAATTGAGCGCTTTTTAACGGAAAAGGCAAGCTTTCCGTCGGTTCCTGCCTATCTTGGCCATATTGACTGGAAGTTTGATGATAAGGCGGTTTCAACAATCGGACTGCTTCAAGAATTTGTCCCCAATGAAGGATCGCTCTGGGACTATAGCTGTGATCTGCTCACAAAGTATTACGAAAACGTCCCTACTTTAAAAGAGGGTGAGGATCCTGTAGGGGCGATTTCGATAGAAATTGCCGCAAAGATCGGCAAAAGATCTGCAGAGATGCATCATGCGCTTTCTTCGGATAAGCATGATCTAGATTTTAAGCCAGAGCCCTTTACCTATCTTTACCAGCGCTCTCTCTATCAAAGTATACGTGGAGGTATACGGCTTTCTTTTAGCGATCTTAAAAATAGGGTAAATACCATTCCGAATGAGGTGAGGGAGCTTGCTTTTGAAGTCTTAAAGAAGGAAGATTTGATCATCAACTACTTACATGCGCTTATACAAAAGCCCTATACCATGATGAAAATTCGCATTCATGGCGACTATCACCTAGGCCAGCTCCTCTATACAGGAAAAGATATAGTCATTATCGATTTTGAGGGAGAGCCTTTGCAGTCCTTTACCTACAGAAGAAGAAAGCGATCATGCCTTCGCGATGTTGCTGGGATGCTTCGCTCCTTTCATTACGCTGCCTATAAAACGCTTTTACTTTCCCCATCAATTTCGCAAGAGGCTCGAGGAAAGCTTGAGGTGTGGGCTGAGCTTTGGTATCAAAAGGTCTCGCAGGCATTTTTGCAAAGCTACTATGCTCATGCTGAAGATGCGCTACTTCCTGAGGATGAGAGGGATAGAGACTATTTATTAAGGGTTTTTACTCTTAATAAAGCACTCTATGAGCTCTCCTATGAGCTAAATGCCCGGCCGGAATTGCTTGTGATACCTCTTACAGGCATTTTACAGCTTAGTAAAGAGCTTTAATTTCGTGACTTATAATAATAATTTTATTATTATAAAATTTGGAGGGCATACCTTATGACATCTATAGGCTCGAACAAAGAAATAACAATAGAGCAAGCAGCTGACTATATTAACCGCTCAATTGCGGGCAATCTTGTAGGAAGAGTTGTAGGCAAGGGACCCTTTAAAGGCTTAACCCACGAAGCAGCATTAGAGCGTGCAATTGGAAAGGTAAAAAGCTACCTTGCAGCCCCTAATCCTGTTATTAGCAAAGACCTTGCTAAGGCAATGACTAAGATTCAGGATCTATCTCCTCAGCAGCGCATTGATGCTGGCAAGACTGCACGAGCATTTGAACGAGGCATTAAACCATCTACCCACACTAATCCCTTAGAAGATCGTATGCTTTTAGAAAGCCTCTCAGATGAGCTCGGAATTGACCTTGTTCACCTACGAGAAGTTATAGAGACAAAGTATCCCCATCTTCTCGATGGGATGAAGATGCTCGTAAAGATGCATGTGTCGGGAGAGGACGATCCTCACGAGAAAATCTATCAGAAAGGTATCGCCTATGATCTTGTCGCATTAGATAGGGCGCTTTGCAGGACAGGTGATTTTGACCTCAAAATAAAAACACGCCCAGAGATTCTCGTAGGTGCTGCAAGAAGAGTTGGTACATCGAGCATTAACCTTTTTGTTAATGTTCCCATAGGTATCGGGAGAATTATTGCGAGTCCCTTTATTGCGATTGCAGGCGGAATAATGACTGCTGCAGGCCATGAAAAAGGGCGCGCTATCACTAAAAGTGCTGGTGTGGAAGCGGCTCTTGGTGCTTTTGGCGCATTATCTGCTGCTGTAGGGTTTATAGGGACTGTGGTAGGTGCTGTAGTTGATCCAATTGCTGGCAAAGAAATTGTTCGTGAAACCCAGCTACATGCAAGGGCGCTGCTTGAAAAGGGAATTGTTCATACAACATTTTCTAAGATCTATAAGTACCCTCCTCAACAGTTACTGTATCAAACAGTTTTAAAAAATATTACAAGCATGACATTGCCACGCTCTGCTAAGCTTACAGAAAAGAAAATCTCAATGTGGCATCCAGCGCAGGAACATGCAAAATTAAAAGAATATATTGGAAAAGCAAAAGCGATTAAGGGAGGAGAAAGGCAGACACTAGATGAAGCTCGCATAGAAAGAATCAGATTACGATCAGTAGGAGTGTTTAATCTATGAAAAATCATAGCTTTGAAATGCTTGAAAAGCCAAAAGAGTTTGCTCAGCTTTCTGTTTCTGACGAAAAACTTATACAGTTTTATGACTATGCTCAACAGGAGCTTATGGCTACAGGACGCTATGAGGATGCAGAAGCTGTGCTTTTTGTCCTTTCCCTTATAGCTCCGGATCGTCCGCACATCTGGATATCCCTTGGTGTTGCAAGAGCAAAGACCGAAGAGATAGAGCTTGCCTACCTTGCATTTGATTATGCAATACTTCTCGATCCTACACTCATTGAGCCCTACTACTATGCAGGCTTTTTAGCTTACACGCTTCAAGATAAAAAACGGGCCTATGACTATTTACGCCATCTAGAAGAGATGAAGCTTTCAAAAAATATGCAAAATGCAACAAGGCGGATGTTAGAGGAGGTAAGCCATGGTTAGTAATCCACAAGAGGCTCGCTTTTTACTTCCTTTAGTCTATGAACATATCCAAGAGAGTAAGCTCTCTGATGAAGAGGCTAAAGATCTTATCAGAGAAGCTATGAAGGCAGGTGATGCTTTTGTAGTAAAGCTCGAGCGCGGCCTTAGCCTACTTCATGAACGCTTTCCTTCTTCTGCGAAGCAGCAAAGAAAAGCAAAGTAATTATCCCTGCAAAGAGCAGTAAAGCGATAGCGTAAGGCATACTTGAGGTGATAGGAACGAGCATCAAAAGTGAGCCTGAAAGGGCAGCTATTCCAAAATCTACACAGCCAAAGGCAGCAGATGCTGTCCCTGCGATATGTCCAAAAGGCTCTAAGGCAGCTGCCGCAGAAGCTCCCAGCAAAAACATAGCTCCTATGCACGCTATTGCCATGGGGAGTAAGAAGCTAAAGAGCGATTCAGGAAGAAGGAGCATAGAGGCTCCTCCAAGAGCAACAAGTGATGCACCAAGCCCTTGCGTTTTTCTGATGCCTGCTTTTTCTACAATAAATCCACTTGCAAAACCTCCAAGGGCAATTACGAGGCCAAAGACGGCAAAGTAGTAGCCGAATGCATGCGTTTCTATTCCGTGAATATTGATGATGATAAAGGGGGAGATGGAAAAAAAGCAGAAAAAGACGCTCTCAGCAAATCCTCCGATAAGGGCATGTTTTATAAATTTGCGGTTGGTAAAGATGCTCAAATAGCGCTTTCCTATTTCGCGGTCTACTTTCACTCTGAGTGGCTCTGGGTGCGTCTCATCAACAAAAAAGTAGGTAAGCAGCCAGGCAAGAGCGCCTAAGGCTGCAAGCACAAAGAAGATAGAAGTCCAGCCAAAGTAGAGAAAGAGGTAGCCTCCAAGAATAGGTGCAAATGTTGGAGAGACTCCTGTTGCTCCATTTAAAAAGTTATACATCTTTGCGCTTTTTTCATTACAAAAGAGGTCTCGTACAATGGCAAATGAGGTGACAAGCATTCCGCAGGCACCAAAGGCGGCAACAACTCGTGCGGCTATAAGATAGGAAATATCTCTTGAGAGCGCGCATCCAAGCCCTCCAAGACCAAATAAGAGTGCTGAGGCAAAGAGGGTGTTTCGTCTCCCATACTGATCTGCTAAGGGGCCGATAACAAGCTGGCCTGCCCCTGTAATAAACAAAAAGAGGCTAAGGGTTAGCTGTATCATTTCCTTAGAGGTGGAAAATAGCTCAACCATATTTGGAATAATCGGAATATAGATATCTAAGCCAAGTGCGAAACTAAAAACAAAAGGAGTAAATAGGAGAACAAATTGATAGGTTTTAAAATTTTTCATAAGATACACAGTATACGGGAACGAGCTGAAAATATCAAGTTATTTATCAAATAAATTGACAGAGAAAGAGCCGATACCTATAGAGAAAACTGTACAATTAAAGGAATTTCTATGAAAAAATTCATCCTTTTATCTGCGCTTCTTTATATATCATGTCAGGGACCGGAGCGCTACTGTTTAAGCCCTGAAGAGGTAAAAATAGAGACTTCAATTGCCTTAGAAATTAACGATAAAATACATGAAGAGCTGCAAGCTGATGGGTTTTTTATTACCTCCTCTAGAGAAATGCCTTGTCCCACGCTCTCTATAACAGAAAAATATAAAACAATCATCTATCCCTATAGAGAAATTGATGATGTAAGACGCGTCATCACAAAGGTCGTAGATAAGTACCTTATTGCCTATAACAATAGTAGGGCGATACGACCTTATCTCTGCTGCTATCCAGTAACAGCAGATAATCTGCATATTTCAATCTATTTCTACGATAAAAATCAGGACACACTACCCGCTCCCTATTTCTCACAGGTAGAATGCAAGTTTGGCACAATAAACTACTATATGTTAGACGATGATGAAGTTCCAAGACTTGTAGAGTCAGAGTGTTTTGAATAGTAAGTTAAAGACCTGGACTTTGGTTCATAAGTCCACCATCGATATAGAGGGTGGTAGAGGTTATATAACTTGCAAGATCTGATGCTAAAAAGCAGACGGCATTTGCGATTTCTTCAGGCTTTGCCATACGGCCAAGAGGAATTGTATCATTTAATTTTTTTAAGAGTGTTTCATCATTCATCGTCTTGAAATTTATAGGAGTTTCCACCGCGCCTGGTGCTACTGCGGCTACAAGGATATTATGTTTTGCAAGTTCGAGGGCTGCAGTCTTTGTAAGCATTCTCATTCCACCCTTAGATAGGCAATAGGGGGTATTATTTGGCATAGGCCATTCTTCATGAATAGAACTTATATTAATAATACGACCGCCTTTTCCCTGTAATATCATTTGCTTTGCAGCAATCTGAGTGCCAAAGAATGCACTTTTGAGATTTACAGCAAGGACCTTTTCATATGCATCTTCTGTTGTATCAAGAATTGAAGTTCTCGTCTCTATTCCAGCATTATTTATAAAAATATCAAGATGTCCGAATGTTTTGACTGTATGATCGATAAGAGTTTGTATGTCAGCTACTTTACTAACATCAGCATCGATGCCTATTACCGAATCGCCAAGAGCGGCTACTTTTCTTTCAAGTGCTTCTGTTGCAGCTTTGTTAGCTACATAATCGATAACAATATTTGCGCCTCTTTTTGCAAGTTCAAGAACAATGCTTGCCCCTATTCCACTATTTCCTCCCGTGACGATAGCGACTTTTCCTTGTAAATCCATGGGGCCGCTCCACTGTTTTTCTTTTGTATCTATACAAGAATACCCATTTGGTTCTAGGTATTTTTTCTTGACGCTCAAGTAAGTTTTTGCGATAAGGATCGCCTTAACCTACAAAGGCTACTATGCGCATCTTTTTGCTTTTTCTAACTCTCGTATCCACACTTTTATCTGCTCGTGTGATTGATAAAAAAATCCAAAGGGAGCTTGACCTCTTTAATCTGCCTGCCACGTCATGGCGAGTAGAAGAGGATAGCGAGATGATAGATGTTGCAATCATAGGGGCGGGACAAGCGGGTCTTTCTATCGCACATGCGCTTCAGCTTGAAGGGATTTCTAATGTGCGGATTTTTGATGCAGCAGATGAGGGGGAGGAGGGCCCATGGCTAACAACGGCACGGATGCAGACCCTTAGATCAAGTAAGTTTTTGCGAGGTCCTGCTCAACTTCCCCATCTTACCTTTCGTGCCTGGTGTGAGGAGCATTTTGGCAAAAAAAGCTGGGAAGATCTGAATAAAATTCCTACAGAGGCTTGGGGAAGATATCTTTTGTGGCTTCGAGCACGCATTGGGGTTCATGTTACAAATAAAGCAAAACTACAATCGATTACTCCAAATAATGATGACTCTCTTACGCTCTTATTTGACGATCAAAAGGTTGTTAAATGCCGAAAAGTAGTACTTGCTACAGGAAGAATGGGCTTTGGAGGAGCAGAAGTTCCTGAACTGTTCAAAAGCCTTCCAAAAGAATACTACGCCCATACATCAGAGCGGCTAGACCCAGAGTTTTTTGCGGGTAAGCGAATTGCTGTTGTTGGCGTTGGAGCTTCTGGATTTGATGCTGCAGCCTATGCCCTTGAGCATGGTGCAAAAAATGTCGATATGCTAATGCGCCGAGATCTTCTGCCTACGGTAAATCATGCAAGCCAATTTGCCTACCCTGGTTTTATGCGAGGATTTTACTATCTAAGCGATCTAGAACGGCGCGATTTTACCGAAAAGGTGCTTGAAGAGGGAATACCTCCTCCTCAAGAGTCTGTAGAGCGCCTTAAGCCGTTTTCAAATTTTTCACTGCTTGATTCTTGCACCATTTCAAAGGTATATCCTGCAGGAAGGTATGTGCAGATAGAATGTAGTCGCGGCATGAGGACATATGACTACATCATACTTGCAACAGGCTATGCTGTAGATGGAACAAATGTTGCAGAGCTTTCTGAAATTTCGGATAAAATAGAGCTCTGGAAAGATCGCATGGCAGATGTTAAGCCAAAATTTGGCCGCTTTGCCTATCTTGGGCCTCATTTTGAATTTATGGAAAAGGTACCCGGAACAGCCTCCTACCTACGAAATATCCACTGCTTTAACTTTGGGGCATTTATGAGTCATGGGAGGATCTCCGGAGATTTAGATGGCCTTCATATTGGAATAGCCAGGTTAGTTGACGGAATTCTAATAGATCTCTTCTTGCAAGATACCTGTAGGAATGGATCGCCAACACCGAATGAATGCCCAGGAACTTGTCAGATTGGGCTCTGCAGTCCCTTTAGTTTACAAACAGGAGATGAATAATATGGCAGCATTTGAATCGATGGAAGATATCTATACGCCAAAATACTGCGAGCAGCTAGAGGCTGCCTACGGGGATGGCATGATGTCTGAAGGAGGCAAGGAGGCTATTGATTTTCTCTTTGAAGGTGTGCCTATACAGGGTAAAAAGGCGCTAGATATCGGCTCTGGCCTTGGCGGCGTTGCCATTTATGTGGCAGAAAAATTTGGCGCGAGCGTAACTGGACTCGATGTAAATGGCTGGATGGTGGAACAAGCGACAAAACGCATTCCAGATCCACTCAAGGAAAAGGTCTCGTTTGTAAAGAGTACAAGCAACACCAAATGGCCATTTCAAGAACGAAGCTTTGATATTGTCTTTAGCAAGGGTGTTTTAACCCATGTAGAACATAAGGAAGGGGTTTTTAAAGAGTGTCTGCGCATATTGAAAGATGATGGGCTTTTAGTCATTTCAGACTGCTTAAGTGCAGAAGATAAGAAATGGGGAGAACATGTCAAAAAGCTCATGGAGCTTGAAAAGCTTGTTTGCTACCCAGAAAGTATCTCTAGTTATATTACACTTTTAGAAGGGGCGGGCTTTGACATTACCTCAATTCGCGATGATACAAGCGATAGCCAGCACTGGAATATGCGAATCATAGATTGCCTCAAGGATCAATTTCTAAAAAAAGAGCACCTTAAACACTTTACAGAAGAAGAACTTGCCCATGCGATCGAGGGCTATGAAGCTATTGCAAATGCCTGCCAACTTGGTGAGTGGCAGGTCATTCGCTTTATTGCCAAGAAAAAACTAAAAGGCTAACCGTTATCTACGGCCGCTTCGTTTTCCGTTGTTTGCCTGCTTTTGAGCTGAAGCGTTGCTCTGCTTTTCTGTTTGCTGTTTTTTTGCTCTAGTATTGCGTCTCTTTTTCTTTTGAGGGGCTTTAGGCTCTTCGACCTCTTTTTCAGCTGGAGGTGTTTGAGGCTCTGAGAGAGAGGAAGATGAGGGTGTTGCAGGGGCCAAAACTTGAACTACTTCTGGTTGTTCGTTTTGCTCTGAACTGCTCTTTGCTGCTTCTTGTTCTTGCGCTGCTTTCCTTGCTGCAGCTTCTTTCTCTGCTGCATCTGCTGCAGCGACGAATGCGGCCTCTACTTCAGGACTGACGCTGTTGTCATCGTTTGGCGCATCTTGAGCAGTTTGCGGCTGAATAGCTTCTACATCTTTTGCAACTTCAGGCCCTTTAGGAGGTTCTGGGGGAGATACTTTTACAAGTTCTTGGATCTTTTCGACCATGGATGAAAGCTTTGGATCTTCGCTTTTTCGTATTCCTAGTACATACTGGCCAAGATCAGATGCTTTTGCTGCTGCTTTTACAAGGTCCTCATCATCCGGGGTAGCGCCATTTGCGATGAGCGTTCGCATGCTTTGCAAAAGAGTTGAAAGGCCTACTACAGGATCATTTTTAGGAAAGAGTCCGCCAATAACTGGCACGTTGCTGAGTGTGCGAACAAGTCTTGAACACCAGGAAGTTTTTGAGCCAATCGTGCCATTTTCTGCAAGGAAGTTAACGTCCCATTTTGCTTTGTTAAAATTTTGTACTAACATTCTATCTGTCATATATTCTCCATTTGTAAAGACTTATGGGTCAGAGAGTCTACAGGGTTAGACAAATGTTGTCAGTAACCAATTGGAGAAGGCAAGGTAGGTAGCTGTTGTAAGAATATCTGTAAGCATCAATACTACAGGACCTGATGCTACTTTGGGATCAAGCGAGAGTGTATGAAGGAGTACTGGAAAGAGAGAGCCAACCGTTGAAGAAAATACCATCGCAAAAAATATACTAATACTTACTGCAAGCATAGTATGAAAAACATCTGTCCAGAGCCAAAAGAGAGAGCCCACTATAAAGGCAGAGGTGATGCCAAGTAAAATGGTAGTCTTCCATTCAAGAACAATTCGCTTAATAAGCCGTCCTAGCTGAAATTTTCCAAAATGCAAATAGTGCATGCTTATCGTCATCGACTGCATAGCGACCGACTCTCCAAGACTTAGCACAAGGGGAATAAAGGTAGCGAGTACAACATATTTGGAAAGTATAGGGGAATAGTAGGCGCCGATAATCGCACAAAGAAGCCCGGCAATGATATTGCAAAGCAGCCAAGGCATGCGATACCGATATTCTTGACTCGTGGTATCGAGTTTGCCAAGGTGCAGGGTTAGTCCGATAAGTTGAAAGACATCTTTACTTGTAAATTCCTGTTCAGGAATGAGCTCAAAAATTCCTTTAAGATGTTTTGCATCATCTACTATTGGAAGAGCCTGTATGCCATGTTGCTCGAGTATTTTTAACCCATGCTCTAAGGTGTCTGTTTCATGAGCAGTATAGATCGTCTCATCCACAATATCTGCAAGCTTTGTTGCGGGATCAGAAAGCAGGAGATCTCGCGTAGAGACAATACCCGTTATTCTATATGCATCATCTACTGCATAAAAGTAGCGAATGAGGTGTTCAATAGACCTTCTTCGCAAAATGGTAAGCACCTCTTCAATCGACAGCTCTTCATGAAATGCCGTTGCAACAGGCACCATGTAGGCAGCAAGAGGGGAGGCAAGGTCTTGCGATGATAGGCCTATTCGGGCGTCAATTCTCATATTTTTCCCTATATCGCACAAATGGCTAAATCGCTACAATGCCGATTTACTAGATGAGGTCTCCTATGTCAAGGCTTGTAGTTTTGCCATTTACATTTTCAGGTATAGTTTTATTAAGTTCTTTTCAAATTGCCCCCACTCCTGAAGAATCGGAAAGTATTCAACGAGTTGGCAGACAAGAGGCAAAAGAAATATGGCTTGATACGATCAAACATTACGCTCTTTTGCAAAATTGGCGGGCAGTGGGTCATATTGCAAAACAGGCGATAGATGATGATATAACACTTGGTAAAATTATTGCACTGGCTGAAGAGATTGATGCAGAGCCTCTCTTGAGGGCAACCGTTGCTGCGCACAATATTCGCGAGCTTCTTGGTAGTACAGGAATCGAAAAAAGCGATCTCTTTAGAATCGCGCTTTTTATTGAAACTGAACTGCATTCCACGCGCGATTCCTTGAAGAACAACTACATTAGCAGAAGAGCGACAGGCCTTGCCCGTACGCTTGAATATGATGAGCAGTCAGGTCATCTCTTTATCCACCTCAAAAGCCACGGTGTAGATGAAATCGGTCGCGGAGTAAAAAAAATAGTAACAAAATCTATCCTCTACGATGTTGAAGAACCAAAGCTTGTTGCCCACTGCACCTCATCATATGCAATGAAGGATGAAGTAAAAGCACTTCGCAAGATGCAGGGTAAAAAGGGGATTGTAAAGCTTTATGCTTCAGGAGAGCGCCAGACAAAAGAGGGCGAGCCTGTTTATAAAATGATGTGCAAGCTTTATGAAGGGGGTACATTATCGAGTGCCTTTTCGGGATCTAAAAAGTTTACGTTTAAAGAAAAGCTCATAATTACACAGCATCTTTTAGAGGGACTTAGTGCAATGCATGCAGAAGGTCTTGTCCATCGCGACCTTACTGCACGAAATGTCCTCTTTGAAAAAAGAGCAAAAAATGAAGTAGAGGCTGTCATCGCAGATTTTGGAAGGGTGCGCCACATAGATACGGCCCATGGCTGCAAAGTGCAGTTTAATAGCCGATATCTTGCACCGGAAGGCATCGTACAAGATAGGCTTTCTGGTAAAGACTACTTTGCAACAGATGTCTTTGCACTTGGCTGCATCCTCCATAGACTCCACTTTGAAAAAAGCGGCCCCTGGATAGATAAAGAAAATCTAAAAAATCCGACACAGCCCGATATCGTTAAAGAAGCAAAGTTCATTTATGACCTCCAGCTCTATAGAGAGGCAAACCTTCCAACAGGGACATCCTCAAAAGACCGCTTCGAACAGATCATCTTGCAGATGATTCATGAAGATCCTGCAAAGCGTTCAAGTGCTAAAGAGCTTCTCGAGGCAATTAATCAATTGATCCAAGATTTCGAAGCAAAAGCTGCCGCAAAAGCAGCTGAGGAAGTGATGGGAGAAGCTCCTGTAGTGGACGGTGTGTGAATTGATTCACCACAGAGTCACGGAGAGTGGGAGAAAAGAGAGATAAAAAAGGCTCATCTATTTATCGAAAAATAATGTGAACTATGGTCCGACCAAGATCGTTTATGTCCTTTTCAGAAAGTGCACCAGATCAGATTTGATTTGGCTATGAGCTTTTGGATTTAGATACATCATATGGCCTGCCTCATAGGTCTTTACTTGAATATTGTTTTGTAAAGATGGATTCAGGTTGAGATGATTTAGGCTGTAGTTTGCAGCAAAGTAGGGGGTTGCAAGGTCGTAGACGCCGCTTAAGACAAATACATTCATGCTTGGATTGAGCTCTAATGCTGAGCGAAGCTTGCCTGAGGTATAGAGATAGCCTCTTCCTGCCGGAGAGCGGTCTAGGCTAAAATTCCACGGAAAGACAGCGCTTCCATTCAGAATATAGTAGGGATCATCCTTTTTTACCCGTAGCTCTTGATAAAGATACTGATTAAAGCTCGAGGTAAAAGGGGCAGTGATTGACTCAAAGCTTGGATCCGGCACAAACATCGGATCTTCGAGATAAGTATTATCAAATGCGGCATATCTGCCATCAAATCTGCCAATTACCTTTGATTCTTTTTTTAATAGTTCGTGATAGAAGTTATTGCTCATAACACGCATGTGGGATGCTCTAATAAGCTCCTTTGGAAGACCCGTATAGGAGGCAAGGCGATCAATGACCCTTTGCTGCTTTTCACTATCGAGAAGGTTTCCAAGTAGTAATGCTGTGGCATATTCATGGAGAGCAAATTTCTCAACTTCGGCAAGTAGTTCATGTATTGATTTGCTCTGAAGATCGGCATGTAATTTTTTGTGGTACCAGGCACAGGCGGCGTATGTTGGAAGGCTTAATATATAAGGAAGGTCATTGCCATTTCCAAAGTCATAGCCTTGAAAATCGAGGCACATTGATACGAGGACAATACCATTTACATCGATGAATAGTGCATCATGAAGGTGATTTGCAAGATTTACAGCGCGGATTGTGCCATAGCTTTCGCCCACGAGGTATTTTGGAGATTGCCAGCGATGGTACTGTGTAAGAAAAAGCCTTATAAATTCAGAAAAACAGGCTACATCGCCTTCTACGCTATGAAACTGCTTTGCATCGACTCCTGGCATTGATTTGCTAAATCCTGTAGAAACGGGATCTATAAAGACAAGATCTGCCATGTCGATAAAGGTGTAAGGATTATCTTCATAAGTTGCAGGGGGTTTTGTAAAGGCTGCGTCATTTACGCGGACTTTTTTAGGGCCAAGAAGTCCCATATGAAGCCAAACAGATGATGAACCAGGACCGCCGTTAAAGCAAAAGAAGAGAGGTCTTTTTGATGCAGCTTCTTTAGGTTCTTTCTTTATGTAGGCAGTAAAGTAGAGGCTTGCCTCTTCTTTGCCTTCACCGCTATTGATGGGAAGCATTCCGCAAATGGCCTCGTAGGTGATAGAGGATGTGCCCATTTTAAGGGTATGCTCGGTTTTTGCGATTTCCTTTACTTCGTACGTGATCTCTTTTTTAGGGACACTTTCCTCTTCAGAGTATATTGTGGAGTATGAAACAAGGAAGAGTAGAAAAATAGCACACTTCATATTTTGTTATCCTCTAGGCCTACAAGTCGAATTCGTTTATTTCTGCTTTCGAATCCTGATACTATTTCTACCTGAGATTTTGCAACAGAAAAATGCTTTGCGAGAACTTCAATCAATGCTGCATTTGCCTTTCCTTTCTCAGGAACGGCACGGACGCGGACATGCAAGATACCATCATGGAAGCCTTCTACGACGTTTTTGTGGGATTTTGGGGTTAATCTGACATGGATTATCATAAAGCGAGACTATACATGATTTGGTAATTTTGGCTAAATAAAGGACCAAAAGGACCTAAACGACCAAAACGACATAAGGGACGTCATTTATGTCCCTTATGTCGTTTTGGTCGTCTAGGTCGTGTTTTTTTGCTTGACCTTTATTCCCAAAAATACTTTAATTGAAGCAATTTTTGTATTAAATT
>CAZEGK010000025.1:0-9937 GCA_964512205.1 uncultured bacterium
TGTCCTTTTTCTTTTGTCCCTCTCACTCCCAATCTTACTCTTAATCTTATTCTTATTCTTATTCTTATTCTCAATCCATTATTGATAAATGTTTTTAGTGTTTATAAAATGATAATTGATTGATGGAATAGCTATTAGAATAAGAATAAGATTAAGAATAAGATTAAGAATAAGAATAAGAGTAGGAGTAGGTTAGTTTACGGAAAGGTCTTCGGGGAGCATCGATAGGGTGGCATACTTTCCCCCCATTTCCCTAAGGAGCTGGCGCCAGAGTTTTTCGGCTGGGGTGTGGAATATATGTTTATTAGTAGCAGGGTGGATATACCAGCTGCCATCGAGAAACTCTCTCTCAAGCTGGCCTGCTGTCCAGCCAGCATACCCAAAGCATAGATGAATTCTTGGGCCTGCTTCATCTGCTGTCATTTCTTGAAGAAATTGCAAATCTCCCCCTAGGTAGACACCATCGCAAATATTGAGCGTCTGCTGGGCACTTTCCGCGTGCGTGTGAAGGATCATCATCTGATTAGTCTGGACGGGGCCACCAGCTCGTATTTGGACGTGAGGATTTGCGATATTGTTTATATTGAGGATTTCTTCAGGAAGCTCGAGATCTAGAGGCTTATTGATCAAAATGCCAAAGGAGCCGCTCGCATTATGCTCGCATATGAGTATAACGCCGCGGAAAAAGATCCCATTTTCAATATCTGGGCTTGCGATTAAAAAAGTTCCCTTTTCTATTTGAGGAGGAAGTTCATTTTCCATACTTTCCTCACCATAGCAGCTCATAATATTATAGTAAAATATTTATTCTTCTATGGTCGTAATGGACATGCCATTGACAAAGAGAAGCACAAACGCCACAGGGAAGAAGCAGATGACCCAAAAGCCAAGCCAAAAGCGCGAGCCATTATAGTGGACATGGTAGCTTTTTTGGTTTATTTTAAAGGAAATAGCTGTAAGAAGTAGCACGAAAGCAAGAGGAAAAAAGAAAATGAGCCAAAAAATCAGCCAAAATAGTGACCCATCGTAGGTAATTTTAAACTCTTTTTCTTGTATAGTTGCCATAGGTATACCTCATGTTCCTACTCCTGACTCTAGCACACACCACCTGATAAATCAAATAAAAAATAATAATTCAGAAGGGTGCATCAATCTTATTCTTAGTCTTACTCTTATTCTTGTCCAAGAGCAGAAGCTATTTGTTCTGCTCGGCGATCTCAGCCTCTTTTGTTTGACGATCTGCGATTTCGATGCTATAGGTCTTTAGCGTCGACTGAAGATCCTGAATCTGGGCTAAAACATCGTTGAAGGTGCGGCCAAATTCGCGATTTGCCACAAGGGGAGTCTCTGATGAGGCATCTTTTTGCGCTTTATCTAGAGCCATTCCAAGGCGTGAGAGGCCGCTTGTGATCTTAAACATCTCATCATTTAAGAATGTGCGAAACTGCTCTGGGCTTTGAAGCGATGCAATCTCTTCGACGCGCCTACGTCTATCCCTTTGCCAGCCTTTATCGAGGTGATAGAGAACGCCGTAGTGGTTTACATCGTTCATCAGAAGGTCCATTTTGTTCATGATGCCGGCAGTTTTGCAGTAAAAGTCATCGGAGACAAGTAGTCTTCCAAGAGAGCCCTCTCCAGCCGATACTCGTGCGACAATAGCTTGTGTATCTTGAATGGTCTTTGTAAGCTTGCCAACGAGATCCTGCTCATTTGCCTTGGCAAGGAGTGTGTGAAGCTCGCATGTTGCCCCTTTCAAAGCTTTGAGTGTCGCGTCAACATCGGCTCTATTTTCTTTGACTAGGGATGCAAGTGTCGCCATAGTCTCTTCTGCCTGCTCAGCCACGCGGCATACAGTTTCAAAAGCATCATCCATTCCAGGAGCATTTGTGGAGTAAACTACCTCATTATAGGTAATAGGGTGCGCTACATGATTCTTTGGTCGTTTTGGCACTATGGAAATAAAGCGCTCTCCCATAAGGCCTGAGGTGCCTATGGTTATCTCATCTGAGTCATAGAGGGGTATACGAGAGTCTATAGCAAGGGTAAGGTCGTAGATAAAGATATCATCCGGGTCATTTGCGCTATGCCTTTCCTCTTCTGGAACCTGGGTGATTTTAACGACTTCCCCGACAGGACGTCCTGCATATGTTATACGTGTTCCTACATTTACCTTTTCGATATCGCTAAATCGTACATGGAGGCGAAACTGTCCATCTCCAAAGGAGGGGTGTAAAAAGAGTAGCACCCAAAGCATCAGTCCTAGGGCAAGGGTAAGTATGAGTCCTATAGCAATATTTTTTGAAGTTTCAGGCATGGTTTAATACTTCCTTTAAAAGACTAATAGGTGATTTTTTTACAAGGTCGATATATTCCGGATTTATAATGGCATTTTGCAAAAACTCGCGGATGAGCGGATTTTGGCTTTGCAAAAAGCCCTCCTTTGTATCGACAGAAGCGATTTTTCCCTCATGGTGAAGGGCAAAATAGTCGCCAAGAGTAAGTGCTGACTGCAGATCATGTGTAACAATAATCGTAGTCGCCGAAAGTTCCTTGTGCGTTGATGCAATGAGCTCATTGATCTGCATTGCAGTAATAGGATCAAGACCTGTTGTCGGCTCATCACAGAGCATAATTTTAGGGCGGAAGATAAGAAGGCGAGCAAGGGCGGCACGTCTTTTTTGGCCGCCGGAGAGCTCTGATGGCATTTTTTTCTGCATTCCCTCAAGGCCTACCTTTTTTAATGATTCTGCAACGAGATCGTCGAGATGGCTTTTTGGGAGCGTGTCATGTTCTGTAAGATAAAAGGCTACATTATCGCCAACAGTAAGCGAATCAAAGAGCGCAGAGCTTTGAAAGAGCATTCCAAAGTCTTTGAGGGAAGTCTTGGAGATTTCTTTGCCATCTATCAAGATTTTGCCGGAATCTGGCTTTTCAAGTCCTGTAATTTGGCGAAGCAATACGCTTTTACCAACTCCTGAGCGGCCTACAATAATCAAAGTTTTTCCCGCAGGCACCTCTAGGGAGAGGCCCTTTAAGACAGCAATTCCTTTATAACTTTTCCAGACATCTTGAACGCTGATCATGGCATACCATTAGAAAAAAAGATCCAGTAGCAGGCATTAAGGCCAAGAGTCAACATAAAGTTTGCAAGAAGTATTGCTGAGTAGCAAATAACGACGCTATTTGTTGTGCTTTTGCCAACTCCTGCGGCTCCTCCATGGGTGTTCATGCCGCGAAAGCAGGAGATTGTAACGATTAGAAGACCAAATACAAATGATTTTAAAAATCCTGATATGAGGTCGAAGTTGGTGATATAGATAGGCATAGGGTCAAAAAAGGCATGCGGTGCCATGCCGTAGAGCTGTACGGCAACTAAATAGCCGCCAAGGATACCCATAGCGCAGCTAAAAATGGTAAGTACAGGAACCATTAGCGTCATTGAAATAAAGCGGGGAGCAACTAAATAGCGAAGCGGGTCAACAGCCATAGACTTCATGGCATCTATCTGCTCCGTTACCTTCATAGAGCCAAGCTCAGCTGTGATTGCCGCACCAACTCTACCTGTAATCATAAAAGCTGTAAGAATCGGGCCAAGTTCAACAATCATCGACTTTGCCACCATAATGCCAGTCGTGCCTGTGAGACCCTTGTCAGAAAGCTGAAAGTAGGCTTGAGCTGCAAGCACCATGCCGGTTGAAAGGCCGGTAATTGCAATGACAGGAAGGGACATTACACCAATTTCAAAAAGTTGATTTCTAATCAACGACCATTTTGGCGGATGACGAAAAGCTCCCCAAAGCATGAACACAACCATCTGCACATACTCGCCCAGGGACTCAAGAATTCTTTTAGTTTTTGACCACATAATAGACTTCACTATAACAGAATTTTCGATTATAGTGAAGTATTTACTATTTTGCTTTCTTCTCTTTTTTAGCTGCTCGCTTTTCTTTTAGCGTGGCGGCTGGCTTTTTCTTTACTTCTTTTTTGCGCTCTAATCCTTTTGCCATACTTCCTCCTTACATTTTGGTTCTGTTTGTAGTATACTCCTTCGGTCAAATTTTTGTAAGGTATGATAATGAGTGTTGCTTTTGATCGCATCTGGTCGATACTTCAAAATAATAGTAATGTAAGGCTTCCAAAAGAGATAGAGGAAGTTTGCAAGCTGACTCCCGACCAGTATAAGGCTCTTAAGGTAGCTTTTCCATCTCCTGATCAAGCTCTAATTGATGAGCAGTATCAACTTGCAGCAAAATGTATTAGAATACTTCCACTTGCTGATTCAGCTGAAAAAAATGGACTTATTCAGAGCGCGATAGCAAGCCTTCAGATTATTCGTGATTATCAAAATCAGAGATCTCTTGTAGGTGGTCTTGAATCTTCTATGGATAAGGTCTATTTAGAGCTTGCCTATTACGCTTTGCCAAAGGATCTACGCAGGAGTATTGTCGCAAAAGTAGTGGCTTTAAACACCTATTTGGAGAGTGCATCTCAAAGAAATGCGGCGCTTATTCTTTTTCATAATTTTGGATGTCAGTCAGCAAGCGAGTTAGTTGTTTCAATTGCAAAGACATGTAGAGGCTGGGAAGATATCGATAGGCTTTCCTTTTTTCTTAGAACGATTCCACACGGAAATGGCTTTTTTCTTCCTATGGTGGCACCGCTTCTTACACGATTTTCACCTGAGAACTGGGTTCATTTTCAAAGGGCGCTTAGTGAGCAGCCCCTTCTCATATTGCCGCAAATATCCTCCCTTCTTATGTTTACAAGGACAATTACTTCTGATCAGTTTTTAGCAGTAATCGATGTGGTAAAAGGGTTTAACCAAGACCCTCGACTGCTTATGCTTGCAGGTCCTCTCCTCAACCTTTGCGATGAAGGATCGCATGCAGCTCTTATACTCCAAGAAGTAATTAGACTCGATTCTCGCCATCGAAAAGTTGTTATCGATAGGACAAGGGGTGAATTTATTAGCACTACTGATAGCAGTATTGTCCATATGATACTTCTTCAGAAAAAGGAGATTGTTTTGCAAGAAGAGCTTGCTCGCGATCGTCAAAGAGCTGATCTATCTATCGAATTTGCTCTTAACCCTGATGATCTTGGAGAATGCCCACACATGCTCTTAAGTAATTTTATCAAATTTCTTGAGACTGGAGATCATGGGCCAGAATCAATTGTCTTCATAGGAAGCAAAATACGAGGCATTGGCATAGCTAAAGAGTTTGTCAAAAGGCTTGTAGAAGAGCTAGGAAGAAGAATGGGCTTTGCCTGCCTTTCGGATGGTCGCATGAGGCTGCAAGCAGCAAAGCTTACTCCAGAAGAAGAAGAGGTATATCTAAACCTTGGGAAGTTATTTATGTACTGCATGAGGCACGACCTTGTCATTGGTATGCAGCTAGATCCCGGTCTTTTTGCCTGTCTTGCAGCCCTATCTGAAACTCATCTTTGCGAGATAAATAGGGAAACATTCGATCTCTTTTTTCCGCTTTATTGTTTGATGAGGGACTATTATGAAGATGATAAGCATGCATTGAGTTTAATCAAAGCCTCTCTTCATGAAGATGAGACTGTTGAGGTGCTTTTAGAGGCGATGCCCAAGGCGATTGCTCCATGTATTGCCGTATGGAAGGGTATGACAGTAAACATGACAGCTCTTGAGCTTGAAAAATGCATTCAAGGTACTGTTACAGCAAAGGATATCCTTGAGCGGCTCGAATTTGGCGTGGGCGTTACAGCAGATAATGAACCAATTATTAGAGAGTGGATTGCAAAGCTTGACAAAGATTCCAATAAGCTTCGAAAATTTTTGACTGTGGTAACAGGGGCTCCTGGCCTTGGTCCATTGCCTATTAAGATTGAAATTTCAGGGATCTCAATACAGGCTCATACCTGTGTACAGCAGCTCAGCTTGTCAAGTGATACTTCTATAGAAGAAGCACTTATCGAATTAGATATGGCTTTAAATCGTGAAAATTATTTTGACTCAATTGAATAGCAGGTAAAACATGACTCCTATTAGCTCGCAAGTAAGCGGAAATTGTGTATTACAAGCAAATGACGATGTTCAAAATCGTCTTCTGGCAATGCTGCAGCACCTTCCTCATGCAGCTCAAAGAAAAGCGTATGTCAATATCGTTTCAAAGATCGATACGGATGCTCGCCTTGGTGCAAGCCTTAGCTCGCTTGAGCTTGCAAAGCTCTGTCTTACAGATGAGGATGCACATCACGTACATGCACTTGTTGAAAATGTTTCTACAGAAAGTATTCCAGGCTATTTACCTGATCTCTATACCCTTTTAAGACGCATTCCAAGCAATCAGTGGCAAATGGTGCGTGATATAGTAATAGGTGAGAATCATCTTGAGATTATTCAGATTGCAAAGCAGTTTCTGCTTACTGAAGAGCAGCAGCCTGCAGAACAAGTGCTTTCTCTTTTAGAGATCTTAGCAAACTATATTGATCAGGAAGACCTGCCCACTATGAGTGTGCTCATCGCTTTTTGCCAAGATGGGAACTTCATTCCTGCTATCATTCAAAGCCTTTACAATGTGGATGATGATATTCGAGGTGATGCTTTAGCACTCGTTACGGGATCGTTAAATGAGCCTGTTTCTAGTAATAATATACTCTTGAGGCTTATGGTAATACTAGGACAATTAGATGTTCAAACGCCAGCAGAATTTGTTGTATCTCGTGATGACTTTTCAGACAATCCTGTAGAGGTTTTGGCAAATCTCATCGAATTTTTAGATCAAGGCAATAGAAGTCCGCTCTCTATTGGATTTATTGATTCAGATACGAGAGGACCCGGTGTTGCTAAAGAATTTTTCTCCGAACTTCTTATTGGAGTATCTACAAAACTTGGCTTTGAAAAGCTCTCTGATGGTCGTTTTCGTTTAAACAAACTCAATGCTAACCATGTCTACCACAACATTGGCAAGCTACTTGGCTATTGTCTTGAGCAGCAACTAGTAATTGGCGCCCTCTTTGATCCAGGACTTTTTATTGGAGTTATGAATCTAGATGAGGTAGTTTTGCATTATGATTTTTGTAAAGAAAATATTCCCCTTTACTTTCCTCTCTATAAAAAGATGAAGTCTTATTATGAAGATGATATCTCTGCGATTGCACAGATGGAAAAAACGCTTTCTGATCCAGATACTCTTGATGTGCTCGAAGAGGATATGGCTTACCTTATCATGCCTTGCATGGCCATAAAACTTGGACTTATCCTGCCGGAGGCAATCCAGACGGCAGATGATTTAGAAATTGCTATCCAGGGAAAAACGACAGCTTCTCAGCTATTAAATCAAATCAGTTGGGGAACTGGTATTACTGATAGCAACCGCCCTCAAATTGAGGCCTGGATTAGAAATCTTGATAACGACAGAGCCAAGCTTTTAAAATTACTCAGTGTAGTAACAGGTGCTCCAGGGCTTGGACAAGACCCCATTAGGATTGAGGTCTCCGGGATCTCTATCCAGGCACATACCTGCGTCCAGCAGCTAAGCCTTCCTAGTGATATCACAATCGAAGAGGCGCTCGTAGAACTTGATAAAGCGCTAAATCAGAAGGGCTACTTCAACGAGATATAATAAAACTGGTACTCGAGGGCATGATTTGCGTGGGTTTTATCTTTCATATACTCCCGTTTTTGCTATTTTTTTGCTCAAATATACCTGGTTTCGGTAAAGTGTAGAGGCAAACAAACCCCGTACAAATTATGACAGAAACACCAAAGAGGCCCTACAATTCTGTAATGCGAAAAGCAAAAGCGGAGCAAACGAGAAAGCGAATTCTAGATGCTGCTAGGAAGCTTTTTGAAAGTGATGGATTTGAGCTTGTGACGATCGATCAGATTGCAAAAGAGGCAAAGGTGTCTGCGCCGACGATCTATCTCATATTTCAGTCAAAGCGGGGAATACTTCGTGTAATCATGGATGAATCGCTTCCCAAAGAGCAATTTTTATCCCTCGTGGACCAACACATGAAGGGAGAGACGCCTGAAAAGCGGTTAAAAATTGCCGCAAAGATTGCACGAGAGCTATACGATGCAGAAAGAAAGGGGATGAACCTCATCAGAGGCGCATCACTCCTTACGCCAGAATTTAAGGAGCTCGAGCTCGAGCGTGAGAAAAGACGCTATGCGAGGCAGGAAGAGAGTGTAAAGGCGCTTTTTGATAATAAGTGGCTAGCTCCACATCTAAACCTTGCAAATACAAGGGATATTATTTGGGCTTTTACCGGAAGGGATCTCTATCGTCTGCTCGTTATTGAGCGAGGATGGACATCTGATGCCTATGAAGAATGGCTAGGAGATCTCATGATCCGCGCATTACTAAAGTGATTTTTGTGAAGCGAGCTGTGCTTTTAGCTGCTCGATCTCAGTTTCAAGATCATGAACTTTTTTGGTTAAAGCTTCTACTTCCTCTTGTTTGCTTATAGCATAGCCTACTGTGTCTTCAATTCGAGATAGAAGCTTTTCTTCTGCTTGCGAGAGCTTTTCTACTGCTTGACGAAGGTCATTGGCAAGTATAGCTTTTCCGGCAGCATATTCTGCAGAATCATACTGCAGGAGATCCTCTTTTTTTTCATCACTAGTTGGATACTCAATAATTGCATCCATCACGGTATCGATTTTTTTGGCAAAGGCAGCTTTTTGTTCAGCAAAAAAGGTAAGTGCTCTGTTGAGAAATGAACCTTTTGGATCTTCAAGTTTTGGTGATTGTTTTGAGGGTGATAAAGACATCGAGTTTCTCCTCTATTACTTCTTATTTTAATTATAAGAAATAGTTTGATTTAACACAAAGCATGATAGAAAGAATGTGTAAGTGCATTGAAATGAGATTGTTACATATTTTAAAGCATATTATTTGAGGATTAATTATATCTATAAATATATCCATTTAAATAGAGGGCAAAGCTTATCCAGAACATGTAGGGAAGAAGTAAAAGAGCGGCAGGTTTACTCGCTTGCCAAAATGTGTAACCTGTATAGACAACAGCCGCCCAAAGAATGACAATATCGATCAATGCAAGATCTGGACGTTTTAGGTAAAAAAAGAGCCATGACCAACTAAAATTTAACAGAAGCTGTAGGAAAAAAAGCGCTAGCGCCTTTCTTTTATTTGGGCTTTTGCTCTCCCAAACAAGTGCAGCTGATATCGCCATACATACATAAAGTATCGTCCATACTAGTGGAAAGACAAAATCTTTCGGAGTAAGAGGGGATTTTATAAGGGTTGGATACCATTCTTTTACGCTCGTTTGTGTAAGTAATCCTGTAAGCCATCCACCTCCTACACAAACGAGCAGTAAGATTGCGATTTTTTTGATCATATGAGTCATCTTTTAGTTGTTTTTTCCCTATTGTTTCTCTAGAGTAGCGACTATGTACAGCCTTCGTTATACACAAAAAATTCCGCTCTCTCTTGAAGCTTGCTGGGACTTTTTCTCTTGTCCCCAGAACCTAGCAATACTTACCCCAGATTATTTGCATTTTACCTGTACAAATGATCCTAAAGTAATGTATCCCGGACAAATTATAACCTACACCATCCGGCCATTTTTACATATTCCTATAACGTGGGTAACAGAAATTACGCATATGGTACACCAGGAATATTTTATTGATGAGCAGCGCTTTGGTCCATACACATTTTGGCATCATGAGCATAGGTTTATTCGGGTACGTACTGGTGTAGAGATGATAGATATCATCCATTACAAGCTGCCACTTGGCCTATTCGGAAGATTGCTACAATCAAAGGTGCAAAAGGATATTGAAACTATTTTTGCATATCGTAGGGCAAAAATCGAATCGCTCTTTGGCACCACAGAATCACTATCTAAACCTGAAGATCACTGAGCCAAGAAATTTTGCTCCTCATATGAATTGCAGGAGCGATACCCTAAGAGCAATGCATGAACCATC
>CAZEGK010000025.1:10037-30637 GCA_964512205.1 uncultured bacterium
TTGCTCCTCATATGAATTGCAGGAGCGATACCCTAAGAGCAATGCATGAACCATCATTTTTCGTGCTTCATCAATCGCTTGATTAGTGATTGTTTCATGGCTTTCCCACGTTAGTTGAACGTTCATGCCTCTGCTGCTCGTATAATGGTAAGGTGAAGAGAGGATCTTTTTAAAAAAGGAGATGTCATACCTGTTTTCTGAAATTTCCTGGTTTGTACCATCGACTGTTATTGCATAGTCAGCTGCAGAAAGGGATGTTATGAGAGTTATGAGCGGCAGTAAATTCCTAAGCATATAAAAACTCTATGTCAGATCTTTCGAAAAGTCAAGCAAGATACTTTTATAGAGAAGGAGCATGGCTTTTTCAAGTTTTGTATCTACTTCTTTGAATAGTTCAGGATCTATTGAGCTGTAGAAGGGGAGTTTACAGCACGATATTCTCTTTTCATTGAGTGTTCCTTCTTCTTCTAGTGCTTTTAAGGGAAGTTTCCAAAAGCCTCCAAGGCTATGATAGCTTATCATTTCCTTATCATATTTTAGGATGAATGCTATCCGTATCGTGGCATCGTAGTGATAGCCGGATTCTGGGGATGTGAGAAAGTCTGATGAGTAGTATTTCTCTATGAGGAAGCTCTCATCGTCGTTATTCCACCAGTAGGAATATTTTTTGTCGGGGTGGGTTTTTAGATTTTTTTTGGGCTTTGTGATCATTTGAAGGACATTGTCGAGATCATCGCTTGCAACGACAATAACGCCATTGGCTAATACCTCGCTTCTCGGCTTTATCACATAAAGTTCTGCAGGCATTTCATCTTTAATCGCGCGAGATAGTTCAGTATCATATTTTTTAGGGTAGAGGCGCCATTCAGCTTTATATGTTTTTAGCTCTTCACATGTGTCAAAGAGTACATTCATCTTATATTTATCTCGCCAGTAGGGAAGTATCGCTTCATTAAGAAACAAGATGCCAGGAAAGGCTTTCGTGTAGCTTGCACAATTTCTTGCGATATCAAAATCTGCGTAGACCATTGCTTTGTAAGAGGCAATCGATGAAGGATCTACTGGAGCAAGCTCTGCTACTTCTAAGAAGGCTGCATCATGTAAAAGTTCAGACAATCTTTGCTCAACATTCCATCCTCTTTCAGCGAGCGACCTCTTTACAGGAGGATATATGGACCCAGTTGCACATTTTTTTACGGCGAACTGATCAAAAAAATCTGCAATCATCGGAGAAATTTTGCCATCGCCGCCATGAATAGCAATATCTCCTTGCAGAGCCGAAAGTGAGCCATGCTGCAGTTCACATATCTTTATCCCATGTTCTTTACTATATTTACAGTCACAGACTAGGTAGGAGATATCGACAGGAAAGAGGGAGGAGCAATGGATACTGCAGAAAAAGACCCATTTGACAAATTTCATGTATACCTTTTACGATGAAGTTATGATTTTTCGAAAGTTTTTTTTGCTATTGTACTCTTTTCTTTGCTCACCTAAAGAAATGGGGACAGGCTTGAGTGCGCAGTCGAAATGACATAGACGTTGTCAAAACTAAAGCTTTTTAGGCGGAGTTAGGATAAACTTAAGGGCAACCTTAAGCGGCAACCGGCATAGAAGTGGCATGAAGTGGATGCAGGCTTCTGTATGGAACGTTTATTAAAACGAGTCTGCTAACATGATAATTTCGCCGACAGGACATCCATCTGGGCGTTTCTACTCTGAGAATGTCTACACACCTGAAGAATTTAAACATCTAGTTTTGCAAAAGTATCAATTTCCCTCGGGAGTTAGGGTTAGAGGTCATGTTGATTTAAGTCGGACGGATGTAGAGAGATTGCCAGAGGATTTATATGTGGAAGGATTTTTGGAACTTTCGTGGTGTTATCGCTTGCAATCATTGCCTAAAGGTTTGAGGGTTAGTAGATTTTTGAGTCTTAGTTACTGTATCCGTCTAAGCTCATTACCTGAGGATCTTCGTGTTGGGGGGGATATATGTATAGATAATTGCATCAACTTGACCTCTCTGCCATCATGGTTTGAACGTTTAGGAAAACGTGATGACGGCCAAGAGCGATGGTGCAATTTACATGGAAGTGGTCTTCCTTTTAGTACTCTGGAGAGGCTAAAAACAGCAAGTACAGAGGAAGTCTGTTTTGAATGTCCCGATGTTAATCCGGAAATTTTTACTCCTTCTTTCTACAGTGCTATTACCCCTTCTGAAGACTGGGTATCCCAAACATATTTTGCAGATGATTTTGAAAAATTAATTCAAGAGAAACATCAATTTCTCCCAGGTGTTATTCGAGTGCTTGGAAAGGTGTCATTAGATGAATCGGATATAGAATCACTTCCAGGTCCGCTTCACGTAAAGGGCAATCTTTATCTCGAAAATACACAAAGACTGACCAGACTCCCTCAATATCTGCTTGTGGAAGGCAGCTTCAATCTTGAAATGAGTAGCGTTACCGAATTGCCCTCTCATCTGTATGTTCTAGAAGACCTAGAACTTGCAGAATCTGCAATTTCCTCGTTACCAGAAGTTTTGCAAGTTGGTAGAGATATTGATATTAGCTACTGTTGTCGAATAACCTCATTACCTTCATATATTACCACATTGGGTCCACGGTTGGATGGAGAGACTCGCATCGTGGATGTACAATGTACCGGCCTTTCCCAAGCAATTATCGTTAGATTGGAAGGAATTGGATCCGATGGCATGCAGTTTTTTACTTCAATGCCCCCAAGACCTCAGCAGCAAAAGTTCCGAATGATTGAAATGGCCCTTGCCTTTTGGGCAGAAGTTGCTGAGTGCAAAAAGGTTCCAGAACTTGTTTTGAGCGATGTATATCTTCCAAGTATCTTGACATTTTTAGGAAGGCTTGTAGAAACAAAAGAATACCAAAATAGCAACACTCGAAAGTCCCTTGCCCATCGCGTACTAGACGCATTTGAACAGATGGCCGAAAATGCTGAAATTAAGGAGCGGGCATGTGATATTCTCTATCATGGCATTGCAAGCTGTGACGATCGCATTATCGCAGCTTTGGATGACGTCGACCTTATGATCTGCACCTATATGCTTGAAAAGCTCAATGTCTCAAAAGACTTACTTCGCGAAAAAGCCCGACCTTTATTGCTTCTCCAGATGGTAGATGAAGCTGCAAAAAAACACCTAGAAACACTTATGTGGGTAGATGAAGTTGAAGTATACCTACGCTTTCGAATCGGTCTCGCAGAAAAACTGGGTCTTCCTATATTCACACGTAATATGTATTTTCATGCATGTGCGCAAATATCAGACAAAGTACTAGACGAAATAGGAAACACCATTTTGAAAGAGTGTACGGAAGAAAAACTTGATGCCTTTCTTGAAACCTGGACTCCGTGGATCTTGCAACAAAAGCGCAAGGCCTTTCCTGATTACGAGACTCTTGAAGAGGTAGCAAGTACAGAAACTATCTGCTGCCTAACTCAAGAGCCGTCAAGCGAGCTAATCATGTATGGCGACAATGTCTATGACTATAATTCCTTTAAACGATGCTTCGAATTAGATGGCAAGGATCCATTTACCAAATCTTTTATTGATTTAAGCAAATTAAAAAGAATAAATAGGAGATTTTCTTGTAAATAAACTGAAATATTGATAATATATTTAAGTTATTAAATGGTTATCTATGCACGTATATAATTATCAAATTGAAGATGTAACAGCAAAGCTCGAGTTAGCAGAACGTATTGCCGGGCAAGACACACTTCCTAAAGAGTGTCTTATGTCTGTATTTGCAGGTACTATGAAAGCATTAGAAAAAAAAGCAGATACATCCTTCAAGCCTGATCTAAAACTACGAGTATGGACTAAAGTTTCTGCTGCGCGCCTTGTTGTCATTAAAGAGTATTTCTTAATGCGGTTTTGTGATGTAATACTTGGTAGCTTTCCTGCCGATATTGTAGAAGTATTTCTTAAGATGCATAAACAGAACGGCACTACTATGGTTTTCGAGGAGGAATTTCAGAGACGTCATGATGCTATTCGTGATGAGGTAATGGAAAAAGTCAAATCTCTTCATGACTTGCGACCAGAAATTGTTTCTGCACTTAGAGCAGAGGGTATAAAATTTCCCGATAATGATACGCGATGAACGAGGTTGATTACTATCCACCTTGAAAGTACCTTCAAGGTTAACCTGCTCTGTAGGATATTTTCTGATATTCGTGTTTTGAATGATAATGCCATTTGCACTATTTCCTTCAAGGCAATCGCCAATCTGTAGCCATAAAAGCTTTAATCTGTAGCAGCTTTGATATCGCAGCCATCAATAAGAAGATTATTTACTTTCAGTACGTTGATAATAGAGCTATACCATTTTGAAAATGTAGAATTTGTCAGGCTGATATTTTCTGAATCTCCCTCTCCATGAAAGCCAACGCTCTCACAAAGTTCAAGGTCGGGTGACTGAAAATGACATCCATCTACGGATACGCCTGAAGAGTTTTGGATCCAGATGCCGGCTCTAACTGCATTGTTTACGATTGTAAGAGGAGCGATCCTATTATTTGTAGGCGGCGTACCAACTAAGCTCTCATCTGCTTCAACATGAAAGTTTAACACTTCTACATCTTCAGAATCTTCAATAAAGATTCCCTTTGTTGTGTTTAAGGTGTAGAGATTTACAGTCACAGACTAGGTAGGAGATAAACAGGAAAGAGGGAGGAGCAATGGATACTGCAGAAAAAGACCCATTTGACAAATTTCATGTATACCTTTTACGATGAAGTTATGATTTTTCGAAAGTTTTTTTTGTTATCGACTCTTTTCTTTGCTCACCTTTATGCACTGCCTCTTGTGGAACAATTCAAGCAAAAGGGCTATGTTGAAATTTTCGGAGAAAAGCAAGACGTTGAGCTCTACAATGCGCTCTACGCCTCTTTCGATAGGTTTCTTGCATATCTTCAAGATACTCCCATTTGGAGACAAAAACTCTACAGTGCAAAAGAGCGGTTCATTCGTTCAAAGGAGCAAAATCTAAATACGTATGATTTTTTCGGTTTATATGATGATGAAAAGCGAAAGGGAGCAAGTCAAATTTCCTTCTACTATTCAACGCATTTCCATAACTATTTCTGCGCATGTTTTCCAGAGTGTCAAGAGAGTGCCGAAATTACTGAATTTCTAGACGCCTGTTTTCTGATACAAGAGCGCTCTAGAGCACTCCTTAATGAAAAGGCACAAGAACTAGGGATTGAAACTGCTCCATCTATCCTTTTTAAGGTAATCAAATACCTTCCAGAATATTCGGCAACGAGGCCCCACTATGACGGCACGTTGTTTTCACTCTTTCTAGATAGTACAGATAACGAATCAATCCTGCTTTCTCCCTACAAAGATTCATTTTCCGTTGATGATTTTATAACGCCTCGCCATTCAAGAGACTCCATACTCCTTATTCCAGGAGTACTTCTCACAGAGCTTTCCATCTACCCAACTCCGCACATCGTTATACCAAAAGGAAAGATACGTTATTCAGCAGTTGCATTTGCAATGAAGCAAAACCATAGGTTTCAAAAAGTGGAACTTGCCGATCTTCCAAATTTTATAACAAAGTAAAAGGTAAAGGTTTTTCTATGTTCAAATATTTGATTTTTCTCTTTACGACACACTCCTTATTTGCGCTCACGACACTCCATGTGACACTAAGCACTGATAATAATCCTGGCGGCACTGGAGATGCAGGAGACCTCCGCTACTGCATAAATGCTATGAATGAAAATTTAAGCACCATGATAGATGACTATGCGATCGTTTTTGACTTCCCTATGACGATTGAGCTCAATGGTATCTTACCGGTTATAAATAATTCTTCCTATCCTGTGAATATCACAATTGGCAACGCGGGATCTACTCCTACAGTCACAATTGACGGCAATATGGGTACGTATAGCGGCTTTTTTATTGCGAATGGTAATGTCACAATTCAAAATATGATATTTCAAAATCTCTCTGCAAAGGGGGGCGATGGCGGAGATGGTATTTCTGGTGGTGGTGGCGGTATGGGGGCAGGAGGCGCCATTTATGTTCCTCAAACATTTTTAACTGGCTCTTCTCCATCTGTTACGCTCTGTAATGTATCGATGACAAACTGCTCGGCAATTGGAGGTAATGGAGGAAACTACTTTGCCCTTGTAGCTACCGGCAATGAAGGGGGCGGCGGAGGAGGCGGATTTAGCGGCAATGGCGGATCTATTCTCACTACAGGATCTACCGGCGGCGCAGGTGGAGGAGGCTTTGGAGGAGATGGTGGAGCGGTTACCATTTCGATTGATGCGGATAGCTTTTTTGGTGGAGGCGGAGGAGGAGGAGGTGGATTTGGATCGCGTGCAACTCTTGGTACTCTCTCTAATCTCGGAAATGGCGGCACCGATCAAGATGTGGGACAAAATGGAAATGGCTACGGGCTTTCAGCTATTGGCGGCTCTGGCGGCGGAGGTCTTAACGGAGGTATAAACGCAGGAGGAGGCGGAGGTGGTGGATCTATTTCAGAATTTGCCGTCTCTGGTGGCGGAGGAGGAGGAAGCGATGGCTCTGATGGCTTTATCGCACAAGGATTCATTCCTCCCGGAGGTAGCGCTGTGCCCTCTGGAGGTATTGGAGGAGATGGCGGAGGCGGCGGAGGCGGCGCAATCGTACGGATCGACACTTCAAACGAAGTCGATGGTGAAGCAGGTAGCGGCGGGTATGCCGGAGGCGGCGGAGGAGGTGCCGGAACTGGCGGATCTAGCACTGCATATACTGTTCAAGGTGGATCTGGCGGCGTTGGAGGGGGCGGCGGTGGTGGCGGGGTCGATCAATCAGGAATGACTCCTGCAAATGGCGGAAACTCTCTTGGAGGCGGAGGCGGAGGCGGCGGCGGACCATCAAATGGTTCTTCATCACTTGGAGGCTCAGATATAGGACTTCTTGGTGGTGGGACAGGTGGAAACGGATCAAATGCCTATGGAGCTGAATTTGGCGGCGGCGGTGGTGGAGGCGGCAGCGGCCTTGGAGCTTGCATATTTGTAGATAGCGGACTCAATTTTAGCCTGCGAGCATTCTCGGCTCTTCCTACTATCTTCAACGCCTTCAATAATATAACACAAGCAGGAACACATGGAGTTGGTGGCTTAGGAGGATCAGACGGCTTTGATGGTTCAGCACTTGGAACGTGTATATTCCTTCGTAGCGGCTCTTCGCTTTCTCTTGTGGCAGATGATGTACATGATCTATTAACGCTTGGTGATCAGGTCTCTTTTGTCGATGACGCAAGTTTTGGGGGAACAGGCACGAGAGTCCTTGTTCAAGGTAATGGCACAGTTATTTACAATGGATCGACAAACTACCAGGGAACTATTAAGGTCAATAATGCCAATTTTAAAGTAAATGGCCTTATCGATCAGGCAGCTGTTTCTGTTTGCAGAAATATAAGTACGAGCCTGCAAAGAGGAACTCTTAGTGGAAGCGGCACTTTGACTGGCGATGTCTTTGTAAATTCAGGAATCATTTCACCAGATACGGGGGAGGTGCTTACTCTTGGCAGTCTTCGCCTTACATCTGCTGATTCTATAAATGGCACGCTAGGAAGCCTTGTACATATAGCAATCGATTCCACGAGCACTCCGTCACTTGTAGCAGTGACAAGATCTGCATCTCTTGCCGGCGTCTTGGAAATAGACATAGACCCACATGCAACTCAAGGCTCTTATGTTCTTCTTACATCAGATGGAGTCATTGATTCCTTTGATTCCGTTTCTTTTACAGGTGTTATACCGAGCAGCTATACAATTTCATATTTGCCAGAAGGTGATCCTACATTTGTACAACTTGATTTTATAGTAGCGCCAAGAGAGCCTCTGCTTCCTCCAGCGCATGTGCATGCAAAGCAAATTACAGGTAGCTGCTGCAGAAATAGTGAGGTCCTTAATAGCATAACATGGGAGCCTCCAGCAACTGGTGCTGCACCGCTAAGCTATATCATCTACCGCAATAGCCTAAGTGTGCCGATTGGTACGGTTTTAGCAGATCAGGAGCTTGTATTTAGAGATAGAGTACCGTTAAAGAAGGAATATACCTATTACATCGTCTCACAAAATGATAGGGGAATTTCCTACCCTAAAGATGTAAAAATTAAGACAAAGTGTAAGAAGATAGAGTCCTGTTCATCCTCATCATCTTCATCTAGCAGCTCGCGTTAAGTAACAATTTGTGCGAAGTGACGCTCTTTTATCTTAAGAGACTACTGGCTATCAGGGAGCCAGTAGTTGCGAGTATAGTCCTTTGCAAGTACGCGAAGTAAAAGATCTAGGCAGATGTCTCTAGAGATGTCTTCGAGGTCTTTTTGGCATGAGGGAAGATACTCTTCTTTAGTGTATATTCGATTAATTTGCATAGTCGGCTGGCCTTGATTATCATTTGCTATGAAAACAGTCCTTTGAGGGTCTATTTTCACGAGAAGTGCTGCAATTTTTTTTGCAACTGGCAGTGCTTCTAAACCTATAGAAAGCTCCGTGGATACCGAAAAGCTACCTGAAGGGAGCTCTCCCAAAATAAATGTTTTTGAACGAAGTTCAGCTAGCTGCCTTTCTCGTTGTAGCAAAAGTAGCGAAAGAGGGCGCGAGATTTCTTCTTGAAATAGACCTGCTCGTTCCCATGTTCGTTTAGTAGCCGCGAGAACATCTTCGGCTGCTCTCTCCTTAAGTAAGCTTCTGAGTCGATTGGAGAGTAGGGCCTGTTCCTCTGTGCTAAGGTTTTTAGCAAGGTAGGATAAAGCAGTCTCTCTTTTTGGGCTAAATTCTTTTACTTGATAGTCGAGCTGTTCCCAGTAGAGGCGATCTGTATTACTAACAGATGTTTCATATGATTTTGCGCTTATAGGGTGCAATGTCCTACTTGCAAGAGGCTTTCCACAACTGCCATGATAGTAGCAATTTAGCCAACTCGGATGGATGTTGAAGTTACAGGAGATTTCAGTACGCTCTGCAATCATAGGTTCCCTTTATTTTGTATGAGTAGTATGCCATTTTGGGCTAATATGATCTATTCTTCAGAGACGTATTGCGCCAGTTGTTTTGTTATATCCACTTTCATATGCGCTTAGAGCCTGTATGTAAGCCGATTCGATCGCTTCTAGGATATGAGGCTTAGATGGCGGTGCTTGATAGAGTATGCGAACATAAAAATCTTGCGGCGATCTCCTGATATCTCTATGAAGTTCTTTTGCGCGTTTTGTAGTCTTTACTGCGGACATATGCTCTGAAAGTCGTGATGAGAAGAGGCGCTCTGTTTTTCCTACATAGTGTCTATTTGTTTTGGTATTGATAATGTTATAGACGACGCCGCGCCTGAATTTTGTGCTAAAGGAGGGTTTTGTAAGGGGCTCTGGCTTTTTTAGCTTCTCTAGTGAGATTTTGCTGATTACTTTTGTGATGAGGGCTCTATCTTTTTCTGTAAGAGGTTTTCTTTTGGATGCACCGCCGCCACCGGCTCGTTGATTGAGCAGCGTATCGGTGTGTGCAAGCTTTTGTATTTTGATGACAAGGTTTTCAACCTTTCCAAGTAGCTCTTCTGGCACATTGTTATGAATGATGCCAAAGGAGATTCCTGATTGCTTGCAACTTTTCTTTAAGGAGGTAAGTACAAGCTTTGCGAGTTTTGTTTCGCCCTTACGTAAGGCTGAAAAATAGCCATTTAGCCGCTTTCTCACAAAAGCTGCCTTGCCAATGAGCCGCTTATCTCCCTCGACCTTCCAGCGATAGATGGCATTTGTTCCTTTTGATGGGGTAAAAAATGCAAGGGATCGCTTTGTTTGTCCACGGGCAATAGTGTCGATATTTGTATCGCGAGTTGACAAAGGAGTTACGCGGCAATCTTGGCTTCTGATAAAGCGCTTTGCCTTTTTTGTAGCTGTAGTATCACACTCTCTTGATTTGAGCAGTTCAAACTGGCTCGAAGAGAGATGTGGTGGAGTAATGCAAGCCATATAAGTATTATGCAACTAATTTCGTATATTCAGTAGTGATAATGCTTTCCACGCTGCTGGAATTTCCCATTTATAGGGCTTAATTAATCCTGTCATCTATTATTACCTCTCTAAAAGTTAAAATAAATAATATCACACATAATGATAATAGTCAAGAAAATCGGGGCCGGGCCTGCGTAAGAAAATCGGGGCCGGAAATCGGGGCCCCGAAAGTTTAGCCTAGCTCGAAAGAGGTGATGCCGTAGATATTGTCTAAAAGCTGGGGAGGAGGTTCTTTTGTGTACATTCTTGCTGTTTCAAAGACTTTTTTTCCTTTATAGCGTTCTGCGAGCAAGATAGCTGATTGATTACATTCTGCAACATCGAGATAGACTGGTTTATCTTTTGCAAAAGAGAGTAGGCTCTCTAGTATCTTTGTTGCCGTAGTGAGATCTTGTGCAAAAAGGGGTCCAATTTTATAGACATCTCTACATGATCGGATTATTCCGTAGCCTTTTAGTTCGGAATTTTGTTGAACTGCTACCCCTTCAGCATTTGGCATATTCATCCACTCATGTAAAAACTGAGACCTCTTTATTCCAAAGACACGAGCGTCATACGTGCAGACAACTTCAAAGGGAACAGAATGCAGTGAGCGCACATCTGATGATCGCATGCCCTTTTTTTGAATACTGTAGCGTATATTTCTGTAGTGGAGGGTAAATCCTGACTTTTTATAGTTTGCCTGTTCTTGTAGGACACCATCTAAGCCAATAGATCGATCTTTTGCATAAGCTATTGCATGCTGCCAGAGTTTTAGTCCATAGCCTTGTCTTCGATACTGCTCTTCAACAATGTAAAAACCTAAAAAAGCAAAATGCTCATCGTAGCAGACATTAGAGATGCAGCCGATTGGCTTGTTATCCAGCGAGCCAATAAAGAAGCCGTGAGGATCTTGTGCATAAAAGGCTTTGCTATCATGAAGGCCGGGTGCCCACCCCTCTTTAGAGGCAAGAGAGAGCATATAGGGAACTTCATCAAGGCTTGCCTCATGAATAGTAAAAGTAGCCATTATCAATGCACCATGTTTTTAAAGAATATGCTTGAAGTTTACGCAGAGTTACGCAGGCCCGGCCCCAAAATGGTGAGGAGGGGTTCTGGGTAGAAGGTAAGTACGACGAGTGCGGCAAATGCAAGGCTTGTGGCAATGAGGGAGCCATTTCTTTGCACCTCATCAGCCTCTTTTTGCTCTGAGAAGATGGCAGCTGCGATTTTTAGGTAGTAGTAGGCAGCAAGTATTGTCGTGAGAAGACCCGTAACTACTGCTGCTATGTAGCCTTGCATAAAGGCGCCTTTAAGGAGATAAAATTTTGCAAAAAAGCCGATAGATGGTGGGATTCCTGCAAGAGTAACGAGGCAAAAGGTAAAGGCGATACCGATAACGGGTGATGCTCTAAATAATCCCTTAAGATCATCTATAGTCACACCATCTACCTTTCTGTCAACAAAGCTGAGGCTTGCAAAGCAGCCAACAGTTGCAAGGACATAGACAACTAGGTAAAAAAGAATGCTCCCTATATCACCTGCAGCAAGGCCAATAAGTAAAAAGCCTGCATGAGATATTCCGGAATAGGCAAAAAAGCGTCTCAGCTCTTTTTGCTTCATAGCGACAAAATTTGCAAAGAGCAGCGTCGGTATTGCCATATAGCTGATAAGTGTGTGCCAGATAGGGTCTATGGCAGAATATCCAAGTAAAAAGATGCGAATAAAAGCTGCAAAGCTTGCAGCCTTTGTTGCTGCAGCCATAAAGAGTGTTACAGGGGTTGGTGCTCCTTGATAGACATCTGGCGTCCATATATGAAAAGGAAAGATCGCCGCTTTAAAGAGTAGAGAAATAGTAACAAGAGCAATGCCCGCACCAAAAAGTGCATTTGGATCAGCTGGCATAAGGAGGGCTGTCGTTTTTGCTCCCCCATAAATCAGGGCGATGCCAAAGAGCAAAATAGCTGTAGAGACTGATCCCAAAAGAAAATACTTAAATGATGCTTCAGCTGAAAAGGGGGATGTTTTAATGTAGCTACAGAGGACATAGAGGCTTATAGAGAGCGTCTCTAGTCCAATAAACAGCGTCAAAAAATCTTGTGCCATTGCAATCAAGATAAGCCCAAAGCAAGAGGCAAGAAGGAAAAAGGAAAACTCTGCCTTTTTATCAAAGTAGGACTCTGCTATGAGCTCCGTCGCAAGACTAGTAGCCAAAAAAAGCAGTGTAAAAAAGCGAGAGAGTCCATCAAAGGTAAGCCACGGCGTAATATGGCTATTTGTGGAAGCTGGAGCTACAGCTGCAAAAGCGATCGCAAGAGCGAGTGAGCCTATTGTTATGATAGAAACGCTCTTTTTATTTTCTACAAGCAGCAAAACGAGTGCTGCTGCAAAGAGGATAAGAAGAGGTGCGAGTGCAAAAAGATCTTGTATGTTCATTGTATGCTCCCGATCAGCGTTAGAACAAAGGTAGGGTATATTCCGAGTAAAAGAATGAGGAAGATAAGGGGTGAAATGATAAGAAGTTCTTTTGCTTTAATGTCACTATAGACAGCTTCAGTTGGTGCATTAAAGTAGATGCTATGAAACCATTTGAGCATATAGAGCACAGAGAGTATCACAGTTGTTCCCACAATAAGGGTTTGCCAAAAACTTATCTGAAAGAGGCCGTAGAGTACCATAATTTCGCTTATAAAGTTATTGAGGCCTGGAAGCGCAATACTCGATAAGATAAAAAAGAGCGAAATCCAGCTAAGCTTTGGAGTAGTTTTCGTAAGTCCTGAGTTTTCATATAAGGATGTTGTATGAATTCTTTGTTCAAGCCAGCCGGAAACGATAAAGAGTCCTGCAATTGTAAGAGAGTGATTGATGACGGCAAGAACTGCACCCTGAAGTGCGATGAGCGTTCCGGCAAAAAGGCCAACTAAAATAAAATTTACGTGCGATAAGCTTGAATAGGCAATAAGTCTCTTATAGTCATTTTGCCCCCAAGCTGCAAAAGCGCCCCAAAGCACACCGACAATAGCAAATACAATGAGCGTTGGATTCCAAAGCGCCATGAGTGTTGGGAATAGGCCAATTGATATGCGAATAATCCCATATATTCCCGCCTTGGATAAAAGGCTTGAGAGAAGTATCGTAGCACTAGTTGGAGCTAGTGTATAGCTATCTGCAAGCCAGCCGTGGAAGGGAAAAAGCGGCGTCTTTACTGCAAAGGCAAGTAAAAAGATACACGCTATAAGGGATGCATGGGGCGCACTTTCAGCATGCGCTTTAAGATAGGTAAGGTCAAAGCTATTTGCTGCAAAGTAGAGAGAAAGTGCCGCAGCTATCATAAGCGATGAGCCTGCAATCATATAGATAATAAATTTAAATGGCCTTTGAAGCATAAAGAAGAAGGGAATAAGTATCGCTTCAAAGAAAAAGGTAAAAAACATCAGATCTTGCGATGAAAAAAGACCGATAAGAAGGCCCTCTACAAGAAGCGTGAGGCCATATTGCCTTTCCTGTACAAGGATGCAAAGGGGAGTGATGATTGCGACTAGATAGACGAAGATAAGGGATAGCGTATCTAGTGAAAGGTGAAACTGTATAGTTCCTTGCAAAAACCAATCTATCTGCACGCTTTCAGTCTTGCCAAGGAGCAGCAAAGCAAGTGGAGCAAGGCTTAGGACAAAGCTTAGCTTTTGCGATCTTGCAAAGAGTGCAAAAAATAGGGGTAGAAGAAAAAGTAGTAGCATTAGATAAAGCCCTCATAAACTAAGTAGCAGATGACAAAAGAAGTTCCTACGATAATCCACGCAATGTAGGAGCGTATGCGGCCTGTTTGGATTTTTTGCAAAAGTGCAGCAGCTTTATAGCTAGCATCTCCACTATAGTCAATTACGCCGTCAAAGACTTTGGGCTCTATAATTGATGCAATAGCTGATGAGAGCTTTTTGAGCGGCAAAACGAAAAGCGTTTCATAGAGTTGATCGATGTAAAAGGCTTTGTAGAAAAATTCCAGCGTCTTTCGATTTATCATACCGAGAAGTATTCCTGCTACTGCTACGGCGATAGAGATCCACACTAGAGATCCTGCATGAAAGCCAAAGCTGTTTGCAAGCCACATACCGCCAACTATCGAGAGGATGCAAAGGATGGCTACAGGTAGGAGCATTATGCTGGGAGCTTCTTCAGCGCTATTTTTAGCCGTTCCCCAAAAAGCCATGGTGTATGCGCGCATAAGGTAGTATGCAGTTAAAAGCGATACTATGAGGCCAAGGATATAGTAGGGGGTAGAAGATGAGATATCCTCTAAAATTAAGTCCTTACTAAAGAAGATGGCAAGCGGTGGTATGCCGCCAAGCGATAAGACCCCAACAAAAAAGCAGATATTTGTCTTTTTGAGGTATTTGCTAAGGCCGCCCATTTCAGAGAGCTCTTGTACGCCGCGGAGCATATGGATGACGTTGCCGGCAGAAAGAAAGAGAAGCGCCTTAACAAACGCATGCATAGTAAGGTGAAACATTGCCGCAGTATAGGCGCCAAATCCACATGCTAGAAACATCAGGCCAAGCTGGCTGAGTGTTGAATAGGCAAGCACTCTCTTTATATCGCGCTGGCTTGTTGCAGAAAGCGCGCTATAGATGGCAGTGATGCCTCCTATGAGGGCAATAACATCACGTGCAAATGGTGCGAGGGTAAAGAGAGGCGACATCCGTACTACAAGATACACTCCGGCTGTTACCATGGTAGCTGCGTGGATGAGGGCAGAGACTGGTGTTGGACCCTCCATGGCATCAGGAAGCCATGTGTGAAGGGGGATTTGTGCAGATTTTCCTGATGCTCCCCAAAAATAGAGCAGACAAAGAAGTATGAGTATAGGGCCGCTATTTGCACTCTTTGTAACGACAGCTATATCGCTTGTTCCAAAGAGGGCAAAGGTCAAAAAAATGCCAAGAAGAAGGCCAAGGTCACCGATACGGTTTACGACAAAGGCTTTTTTTGCAGCTTCCTCTGCAGATCGCTTTTCATACCAAAAGCCAATCAATAAATAGGATGCAAGTCCTACACCCTCCCAGCCAACAAAAAGGAGGAGAAGGTTCTGGGCAAGCACTAAGAGAAGCATGCTAAAGATAAAAAAGTTCATCACAGCAAAGTATCGCCTGAGATCTCTTTCGTGATCCATATAGCCTACTGAATAGGCATGAATCAAAAAGCCAACGCCTGTGATGATGAGTGTCATCAGCATCGAGAGGGCATCATAGTGCAGGGCAAAGTTTGCATAGAGGTAGGGAAGCGATATCCAGGTAAAGAGCGTCGTTTCAAATGAGATATTTGCAAAATAGAGTGCTACAAAGCAGCAAAAAGAGGCCAAAATGGCAAAAGGACCAACGAGTGCAACTACTTTTCTTGGAAGGGGCAAAAAGAGCTGCACAAGAAAGCTTACCAAGGGAATAAAGAGTGCTGTCCAAAGAAGGTTTTCCATAGCGCTAGCCCTTTAAGGAGTTATATTGATCCACGTCTACTACCTGTTTTGAGCGGAAGAGGTTTATGAGTATCGCAAGGCCAACAGCGGCTTCTGCAGCAGCAAGTACGAGCACAAAAAAGACCCATACAAGCCCCTTTGTGTCTTGCAAATCATGAGAAAATGAAACGAAGAGCAAATTTGAAGAGTTCAGCATCAGCTCTATAGATAAAAACATGATAAGGGCGTTTCGCTTGGCCAAAAGCCCGCATACACCAAGTAAAAACATTGCTAAACTTATCCAAATGTACATCTAACGCACCTTTTTCCCAATGTATAATGCACCGACAATTGCCACCAAAAAGAGTAGCCCTACTGCTTCAAACGGAAAGAAAAAATCTATATAAAGCGATCTACCGATCGCCTGAACAGAGCCAAAATCCACTACATCTGTAGATGCTGGAAGAGGCGTTTTGGTAAGCTCTATGCCTATAATAGATAGTGTCGTCAAAAATGATGCCCCAGCAAATCCAAGCCATAACGGGTGTACCTTTGCCTTATACTCTTCTATCGCAAGGTAGGCATCTTGAAAGAGCACGATGACAAACATAAAGATAACTAATATAGCACCAGCATATACAAGCACCTGCATCACTGCTATAAAGGGAGCCTCCAGCCGTAAAAAGAGGGCAGCGAGGGAAAGCAGCGTAAGGAGAAAGGAGAGGCACGAGTGTACAGGCTTTTTTGCAAGTAGTATGCCAAGTGATGATGTGATGATGATAAAACCAAGTATCCAATCTGTAAGCATGCTAGAGTTCTCTCTTTGGGTCTCTTCCCGATTCGCCGGGATATTTTTCGGTAAGTTTTTCTTTTGTAAAAATCAGATCTTGCCTTGTGAATCCAGAAAGCTCATATTCACTACTTAAGATGATGGCACCAGTTGGACAGGCCTCTTCGCAAAGACCGCAATAGATACAGCGCGTCATATTAATCTGAAAATCTTTTGCATAGCGCTCGCCATGAGAGTGTGGGTTTTCTGGGTTGTTTTCTGCAGGCTTTACATAGATCGCCTGGGCTGGGCAGACGATGGCACAAAGTTCGCATCCAACACAGCGCTCTTTGCCATCTGGCCATTTTGTAAGGTAGTGCCTTCCACGCGAGGCGAGGGGGAGCGTTCTTTTTTCTTCAGGGTAGCGGATCGTTGCAGGCTTTTTAAAGCCATATTTTGCAACAATAAGAAGCCCTCTGAGCATCGCAACTACTTGAAGGGTGTATTTTTTTAGCTTTTTAAACATCTATACCAACCTAAAGTATGCAGTTATAAGGAGGTTTATGGTAGCTACCGGGATAAGCACTTTCCAGCCAAAGCTCATTAGCTGATCATAGCGAAAGCGTGGAAGAGTTGCTCTAACCAGCATAAAAAAGAGGACGAGAAGCAAGGCTTTGCACAAAAACCAGACTACAGGAAGATCAAAGGGACCATACCAGCCTCCAAGAAAGAGCGTTGTAGCTATGCAGGAGATGGCGAATATATTGATATATTCAGCAAGGAAGAAGAGTGCGAACTTCATGCCGCCATATTCGGTATGGTAGCCTCCTGTAAGCTCTTGCTCTGCTTCTGGAAGATCGAAGGGAGCGCGATTTGTTTCTGCAAAGCCTGTTATGAGGTAGATGATAAAGCCGATAGGATTTGTTAGAACAAACCAGCACTCTTTTTGTGCATGGACGATTTCTGTAAGGTTTAGTGTTCCGGCAGTAAGGACAACTGTGAGAAGCGAAAGTCCCATCGGGATTTCGTAGCTTATCATTTGAGCTGTGCCGCGAAGTCCGCCAAGAAGTGAGTAGCGATTGTCAGATGACCATCCAGCAAGTACCACGCCATATACAGCAAGAGAGCTAAGGGCAAGTAAAAATACGATGCCAACATTTACATCTGCAATTTTTAAAAGCTCACTATCTCCAAAAGGTATGAGCATAAATACGCTGAGTGCAATGAAGACAGAGATTGCAGGTGCTAGCCAGTAGGTAAATTTTTCTACGCCAGCTGGTTGAAAGCGCTCTTTTGTTAAAAGCTTTATGCCATCGGCTATTGGCTGCAAAAGGCCAAATGGTCCGACGCGATTCGGGCCAAGTCTTAGCTGGACTCTCGCCATCAAAACCCGCTCACAAAGTGTCATGTAGGCCGCTGCAAGAAAAAGCAGCGAAATCAGAACGATTCCTTTAATCAATATCGGCAAAGCAGTCATAGGCCACCAGTATAAATTTTGGGTTATACTGAGCGGTTGATTTCTTTGAAAGAATAAAAAAAAAGCGGTCAAGGAGAGTATCCTTGACCGCATCTTTAGTGCTATTTAGGGAAGTTGTTGAATAACAAGGTAGGCGCCAACGTTTGTATTTGTTGGTGCGTTAGGGCTTACTGTTATCGAGCCACTTGAATTGCTGACAACAGTGAGCGTATCTCCGACTTGTACTTGAATGATAGCCGATCCACTTGTCATCTGGAGCGCAGATCCTGATGCAAGCGATGTTGTCGGGAGAACCGCGCCATTGAGCGTGAGCGCAAAGACTGCGTCTGATTCCTGAAATGATGCACCCCAGGTAACCATGTAGTTTCCTGCATTGCTAAAGATTATTTGTCCCATGAGCGGGTGGTAGATAAAGCCGCTGCCACCTTGGGTTCCTTGCGTAAAGAGTATGGGATCTTGTGCGCTTGGAAGCGTTTGTACGCCTTGGACATAGAATGAACCGTAATTGCGAGGTGCTGCCGCGCCTGTAGCTCCTGCTGGGCCCGTTGCTCCTGTTGGGCCTGTTGCTCCCGTTGGACCGCCAGAGGGACCTATTGCTCCGGCAGGGCCTGTTGGGCCAGTCGCGCCTGTTGGGCCTATGCTTGATGGGCCAGGTGTTCCTGTAGGCCCAGGTTTTCCTGTGTGGCCATGCTTTCCTCTTTTTCCTCGAGGACCTTTTTTACCGCGTTTTCCTGTACTTCCTTTGGGACCGCGCTTACACTTTGACGATTTCTTTGATTTTGATGAGGAACTACTGCTATCGGGAAAATCACTTATCTTTGAAAAACTTGAAATCCCTTCTGCAGTAGGGTGTATGCAGGCAAGGCTTCCAAGTAGGGCTAATACATTATGTTTCCAAATATTCATAGCTCTCTCCAATTTTGTAAATCTTAGTTATGCTAAAATGCGCCATTTCTCGCAAGAGAAGTTTTGAAGTAAAGAAGCTCTATCATTTATTCTTTTGGTGAGTATCTATGAAGAAAAAACTTGCACATAGCTTTTACCTTGATGATGATGTTGTTGCTATTAGCAAAAAGCTACTTGGCAAATACCTCTTTACCTCTATTGGAGGCAAAGTAACAGGTGGAATGATCATTGAAACCGAGGCATATAAAGGACCAGATGATAAAGCATCACATGCCTTTGGCATGAGGCGAACTAAGCGAAATGAAGTGATGTATCAAAAGGGCGGCATATGTTACATCTACCTCTGTTATGGAATTCATAGCTTAGTAAATATTGTGACAAACAAAGAGGATGTCCCCCACGCTGTACTACTTCGCGCCATTTTGCCGACAGATGGAATAGAAACGATGCTCGTGCGAAGAGGTAAAAAGAGCCAAGATAAAACGCTCGCTTGTGGGCCAGGCTCACTTGCCAAGGCTCTAGGACTTTCCATCAAACATAATGGATTATCAGTAGTCGGACCCTATATTTGGATAGAAGATAGAGGTGTAGTCGTTACTAAAGGCGATATTATTGCCTCTCCTCGAGTAGGTGTAGACTACGCTGAGGAAGATGCGCTTTTGCCATGGCGCTTTCGCCTTTCAAAATCCGCAATCGATGAGTGCCAGTATCCAAATGTAAAGGAATTAACAAAAACAAGTTAATTTACGAGGTTAATCTAGCGAAAGCGTTGGGTGTCAAAACATCTATCCTTGATTCTTTCCTAAAAGTTTGCTACAGCTTATCTTTGGCATATTTGCGAATGGGGATCTCTTGGAACTGACAGTAGTTGTAATTTTTTGTCTTGTCTATCTGGGAATGGTGCTCGGTAATCTACCGGGGCTTTTGATCGACCGCACGGGTATTGCGCTCCTTGGTGCTATAGCATGTATTGAACTGAAAAACGTATCTCTGCAGCAGGCGGTTGCTGATATTGACCTTTCTGCTATTGCCATGTTGTTCAGCTTCATGATTATCTCTGCACAGTTTTATTATAGTGGGTTCTACACGCTTGTGGCAGATAGAATAGGGTCTTGGAGAGTGCGTCCGGATCATTTTTTATTAGGTATAACTATTTTGTCAGGTGTTCTATCGGCTGTTTTAATAAATGACATTGTATGTCTTGCGCTAACACCTTTACTGATAAAAATTACGTTAAAAAAGAAAATGAATCCTTTACCATTTTTGCTTGGCCTTGCATGTGGGTCAAATATAGGATCTGCAATGACTTTGATCGGAAATCCTCAAAACATGCTTATTGGACAAGCGCTTCATATTCCGTTTGCAACATATTCCTTGTGTGCTTTTGTTCCATGTCTTTTGGGGCTATTTATTACTTGGTATGTCATCAAAGTGCAGACAAAAGGAAAGTGGCTATTAGATACTCATGACGTTGATTTTGCAGCTCCTGCAGTAAATAGGTGGCAATGCACCAAGGCAGTAGTTGCGATTTTGTTCGTAGTAGTGGTCTTTCTTTTTTTTAACGTACCACGAGATCATATTTCTTTAGCCGTTGCTGGATTTTTGCTCTTAAGTCGTCGCATGGCAACTCATATGATGTTGAGCTTTATCGATTGGCAACTGCTCGTGCTCTTTATAGGGCTCTTTATAGTAAATAATGAATTTAATAAAACAGGCATGACCCAGCTGTTTATAGAGCAGCTCCAACAGTATCACATCCACCTCTCTTCGCCCGAATCTCTCTATACTGTATCAGCGCTGCTATCGAATATTGTTTCTAATGTGCCTGCTGTGATGCTGCTCCTTCCCTTTGCGGAAAATCATTTTGATGGAACCCTCCTTGCCATTTCAAGTACTCTTGCGGGAAATATGTTTATAATAGGTAGCATTGCAAATATTATTGTGAGTACACAAGCACAAAACTTTGGCATT